>SCRL01000044.1 GCA_004298065.1 Gammaproteobacteria bacterium
CGAGCTGCCAAAGAGGCCGCTCAGGGCGTCGTTGATGGATTTCGCCTCAAAGGCGTTCTTGGGCCATTCGGCCGCGAGCACCTGGGTCGGCTTCAAGAGCCCCGCCGAGGCGGCGAGCCCTAAGGCGGTGGCGCCGAGGGTGCCTTTGAGGAAGGTTCTGCGGTTGGTCACAAACGGTCTCCTGACGGTATCTGGGGAATCGTGGCGGCGTATCTTAAACAATGCATCGACTGCTGCAAATTGACGTGGATCATGGGGCTGTTTATTCCAGCCATGACCCCAAAGATACTGTGGCACAAGGCGCGTTAGCGCGTTTTACGCGAGGATAGCAGCGGTTCGAGCTCGGTCAGGGCGCGCTGGTAGACGTCGCGCTTGAAGTCGATGATGTGCTCGATTGCGCTCCAGTAGTCGATCCAGCGCCAGTCGTCGAACTCGGGTTTGTGGCTCGCGTCGAGGCGCACGTCGTCGTCGCGCCCGAGCAGCCGCAGCAGGAACCAGACCTGCTTCTGGCCACGGAACGGACCACTGCGCCGCAGGTACTCGCCAGGGATGTCGTAGCACAACCAGTCGCTCGTGCGCCCGAGTATTTCGACCAGGTGCGGTTCGAGCCCGACCTCTTCCTGCAGCTCGCGGAACATGGCCTGCTCCGGTGTCTCGTGCGCGCGAATGCCGCCCTGGGGAAATTGCCAGCCGTCGCGCCCGCAACGCCGGGCCCAGAATACCTGGCCACGTTCATTGCACAGAACGATGCCAACATTGGGTCTGTAACCGCGTTCGTCTATCATGATTGCCCGGCCGCGCTAGCGGCCGTATCCCTATATTATGTTCAGCCTTTCTCTATTTTAAGAACGAAGCACGATGCTCGGCAACGCAAGATATTTATTGCGTCTGATCGCGGCAGGGTTGCTGCTCGCGCTTGCCGGGTGCGCGACCGCGCCCGGCATCGCCCCGAACGTGATCGTGGAAGACGCGCATCACAGCCAGGGGCATGTGCTGGCGTTCGCCGATGCCGCCGATGTGCTCGCCTCCGGCGGGTCCGACGGTGCCATCCGCCTGTGGCGGTTGCCGGACGGCGCGCGCGTCAGGGCCTGGCTGGCGCACGGCAACTCGGTCTACGGTCTCGCGTTCCTGCAACGCGACCGCCTGCTGCTCTCGGCCGGTTATGATGGCCATCTCGCGCTCTGGCGCCGCGACGGCACGCTCGAGCACGAGCTGCGCACGCCCTCGCCCATCACTGCCATGACCGTGCACGAAACCCGCGGCGTGATCCTGACTGGCCACGAGGACGGCCACGTGCGCCAGTGGCGCCTGCCCGATCTGGCACCCGTCGCCGAGTGGGCACTGCATCGCCGTTACGTGCGCGCCGTCGCCATTCATGCTGCCACCGGCACGTTCGCCTCGAGCGGCGCCGACCGGCAGGTGCGCGTCTGGCGCGGGCAAGACGACTCCAGGGATGGAGGAGGTAGAGCAACGTCGGGAACAGTTGCCGAAACGCCGCGCGTGTTGCCGGAACCGCCGACCGCCGCGCGCGATCTCGTGTTCACGCCCGACGGACGCCACCTGCTCGGCGGCGGCTGGTTCAAGCTGTTTCGCTGGAATCTCGCAGCCAGCACGCTGCAAGTGCTGCCGACGGACCACAAAGGCATCATCGCCGCGCTAGACCTCTCCGCCGACGGCCGTACGCTCGCGAGCATCAGCCGCCAGCTGGACAGCGCGGTGTTGTTCCTCGACCCCGAGACCGGCGAGACGCGCAAACGCTTCCAGAAGCACGAGCTGTGCGGCGAGAACATCAGCCTGTCGCGCAACGGCCGCTGGCTCGCCACGACCGCGGACGACGGCAGCGTGCGCCTCTGGGACCTCCGGCGCGGTGAAAACTGACCGCGACCGCTTTACACTCCGGTTTCCATGACGCTTGCCATCTTCGACCTCGACAACACGCTGCTGCGCGGCGATTCCGATCACGCCTGGGGTGAATTCCTGGTGAGCAAGGACGTCGTGGATGGCGATACCTATCGCACCGCGAACGACCGGTACTACGCCCAGTATGTCGCCGGCACGCTCGACATCCACGAATTCCTGGCATTTTCGCTCAAGCCGCTCGCGCGCCACGACCGCGCCACGCTCGATGCCTGGCACCGCGAATTCATGGACGCGCGCGTGCGTCCGATGATCACGCCGGCGGCGCGCGCGCTGGTCGAGAGCCATCGCGCGCGCGAGCACACGCTCCTCATCGTCACCGCCACCAACCGCTTCGTGACCGCGCCGATCGCGGCCGAATTCGGCATACCCCATCTCATCGCCACCGAACCGGAAGAACGCGATGGCCGCTATACCGGCCGGGTGGCGGGCGTTCCCTCCTACCGCGATGGCAAGGTGACGCGCCTCGAGACCTGGCTCGCGGCGAACGACGAGACGCTGGCCGACAGCTGGTTTTATAGCGACTCGCACAACGACTTGCCGCTGCTGAATCTCGTGGACCATCCGGTCGCGGTGAATCCGGACGCGCAGTTGCGCGCCGAGGCGCAGCGCCGCGGCTGGCGCATCCTGCAGCTCGACTGAACATGAACCGACGCCTGGCGCTCACCCTGTCGTTGGTGGTGTTCGCCCCCGTGAGCGTATTGCTGGCATTGCGTTACGGCAGCGTCGCCACCGACTGGTCAATGCTCTGGGGTGCACTTCACGGCAGCGCCGCAGATACGACCACGACCGCGATTCTCGATCTGCGCCTGCCGCGCGCGCTCGCGGCCTTCGCCGTCGGCGGCATGCTCGCGCTCGCCGGGGCGCTGTTGCAGGTGCTGTTGCGCAACCCGCTCGCCGACCCCTACGTGCTCGGTATTTCCGGCGGCGCCGCGGTCGCGGCGCTCGGCGCACTGCTGCTCGGGCTCGGTGGACTGTGGGTCAATACCGGCGCCTTCGTTGGCGCGCTCGCGGCCATGTTCCTGGTCTTCGGCTTGAGCCGTGCCGGCGGCGCCTGGACCTCAAGCCGATTGTTGCTCACGGGCGTCGTACTCGCCGCCGGCTTCGGCGCGCTCGTGAGCCTGTTGCTCGCGCTCGCGCCACAGGCGCCGCTCGCCGGCATGGTGTTCTGGCTGCTCGGCGATCTCGGCTACAGCCGCACCCCGGGGCTCGGCCTGTTCGTGCTGGCGGCGGGGTTGGCGCTGGCCATGGCGCTCGCGCGCCCGCTCAACCTGCTCGCGCGCGGCGAGATGGTAGCGGCGACGCTCGGCGAGAATCCGGTGCGGTTGCGCCTTGCGGTCTATTTCCTCGCCTCGCTGCTCACGGCCACGGCGGTGACGCTCGGCGGTTCCATCGGCTTCGTCGGGCTTGTCGTGCCGCATTTGCTGCGGCTGGTGTCCGGCACCGATCACCGTTTTCTGCTGCCCCAAAGCGTGTTGCTCGGCGGCGGTTTTCTGACCGTGGCCGACACACTCGCACGCAGCGCAGTCGCGCCGCTGCAATTGCCGGTGGGCGTGCTCACGGCGCTACTCGGCGTGCCGGTGTTCCTTTATCTGCTTGCGCGTGCGCATCGCTGACATGCTCGAGTTGCGCGACCTCACACTCGCTGTTGCCGGCCGCCGCCTTTGCGATGGTCTCAGCGCTCGCCTTGGCGCCGGCGAGAATTGGGTCATTCTCGGCGCCAACGGCAGCGGCAAGACCACGCTGCTGCACACGCTCGCCGGCCTGCGCGCACCGGACAGCGGTCAGGTGCTGCTCGACGAACAACCGCTGCGCGCCTATTCCCATCGCGCCCGGGCGCGGCGCCTCGGCGTGTTGCTGCAGGATTACGAATCCTCGTTACCCGCAACAGTGCTCGAGATGGCGCTTACCGGACGCCACCCGCATCTTGGACGCTGGCAATGGGAAGACGAGGCTGGACGTGCACTTGCCGAAAAAACGCTGGCGACGATGGATCTTGCCGGTTTCGAATCGCGGCTGCTGCCAACCCTCTCGGGCGGCGAGCGGCGGCGCGCGGAGATCGCTGCGCTGCTGGTGCAGGATGCGCCCCTTTGCCTGCTCGACGAACCCACCAACCATCTCGACCTGCAACATCAGGTGGACGTGCTCGCGTTGCTTACGGCGCGGGCGCGTGAACCAGGTCATCTCAATGTCATGGTGCTGCACGACATAAATCTCGCCCTGCGTTTCGGCACGCATGCCATCCTGCTCTTCAGCGACGGCACGACGCTGCAGGGGCCGATGGCCGACGTCGTCACACGCGAGCGCCTGGAACAGCTATACCGCTGCCGGTTGCGCGAAGTACGGGATGGCGAACGGCCGTGCTACCTGCCTGCCTGATGCTGCCGGCAGCCGAATTGTATCAATCGAAATTTTGAATCCTTATATGCAATAACAGCGATGGAACATTTCGCGATTTTACGAAGAATATGCGTCCGGCTGGTAAATTCACCTTG
Organism: Gammaproteobacteria bacterium; assembly: GCA_004298065.1. Lineage (GTDB taxonomy): Bacteria > Pseudomonadota > Gammaproteobacteria > Acidiferrobacterales > Sulfurifustaceae > SCRL01. The sequence goes on from SCRL01000044.1 coordinate 4,413, forward strand.
AAATAACCGCCGACCGACAACCTGGTATACCAACTCCAAGCAATAAGGAAACCGATTCCATGAAAAAGTACTCTGTTCTGTTTGCGGCCCTGCTGGCGCTGACGGCCGTCGCCGCCTGCCAGAAGAAAGAAGCTCCCAAGCCTGCTGCTGCTCCGGCGGCGGAAGCCCCGAAGGCTGACGCGGCGGCCCCGGCTGCGCCCGCGGCTCCGGCCCCGGCTGCTCCGGAAAAGAAGTAAACCGGTCGCAACTGTTGTACCGAAAGGCCGACCCTTCGGGGTCGGCCTTTTTTATTCTGCGTTCCAAATTTCCTTTCACGCATCGAACATTTTCGCTTTTCGTTGACAGTGCCGGCGCGCACGCCTAGTATCGCGCGCGAGCTGAATAGCTCATCGCTTCAGGTTTTCCGCGGGCGCCCGCCCGCGGAATGAAACGGGAAGCCGGTGCGCCCTCATGGGCAATGCCGGCGCTGCCCCCGCAACGGTAAGCGAGTCAAGGCGGATCGACACGCCACTGCGCAGATGTCATGCGCGGGAAGGCGATCCGCCGGGGACGATGTCCCGCTCGCGAGCCCGGAGACCGGCCTGAAGCTACCAGATGGTGCTGCGGAGGGCGGCCCAGGCGGTTGTTGTATCCTCCGCCCTTCCTTCCTCCGCCGTGCCGCAACTTACCCCTGCGCGGGTGCGCGCAGCATGCGGAGAAAATGAATGAAGCGTTTGTCTGTTCCGCCCGTCACTATGGCGGCGTTGCTGTTTCCCACTCTTGTCCCGGCCCAAACCGTCGTACAGGAACCCATCGTTGTCACCGCCACGCGCACCGCACGCACGGCGGACGAAACGCTCGCGTCGGTTACCGTCATCACGCGCGAGGATATCGAGCGCACACAGGCAAAAAGTGTAGCTGAGTTGCTCACCGGGGAGACCGGTCTGGATGCCGCCGTCAATGGCGGCTACGGCAAGACCACGAGCCTGTATCTGCGCGGCACCAATTCCGACCACACGTTGGTGCTGATCGATGGCGTTAAAATCAACTCCGCGACCAACGGCATCGCCTCCTGGCAATACCTGCCGGTCGAACAGATCGAGCGTATCGAGGTCGTGCGCGGCCCGCGTTCCAGTCTCTATGGCGCAGACGCCCTTGGCGGCGTGGTGCAGATATTTACACGCCAACCAACCGATAAATTTCAGGGCAATGCCGGCGCCGGGTTCGGAACGTACGGTACCCGCAATCTCTCCGCCGGTGTCTCGGGCGCCGAAGGCGGCACGCGCTATAGCCTGTCGGCCGGACATACCAGCACGGATGGAATCGACTCCAGAACATCGTCCTCCGGCAACGAGGGCGATCGTGACGGTTACCGTAACGAATCGCTGGCGGCGCGCGTGACACACCGCTTTGCCCAGGGTGCCGAAATCGAGGCGCACGCGCTGTATGCCCAAGGCCTCACCGAATTCGACGGGAATCCGAACCAGACCGCCTTTATCCAGGACGCTACCGGCGTAAAACTAAGTTTCTCGCCAACCAACATTTGGGGCGTGAAACTGCAGGCCGGCAGCAGCAGGGATTACACTGATGGCTTCAAGAATGGCGCGCGCGGGGACACCTTCAATACATTACGCAACCTTGTATCGTGGCAAAACGACGTCACGACAGGCACGGATCAACTGCTCACGTTGGGGCTCGACTATCAGGATGACCGCATCGGCAGCACGCAACCCTATGCGGTGAACGAGCGCAACAACAAAGGGACGTTTGCCCAGCACCAGGGAAGATTCGGGAGCCATGATGTGCTTGTCTCCCTGCGCCGGGACGATAATGAACAGTTCGGCGTACACAATACCGGCAATCTGGCCTGGGGCCATGCTTTGTCCCCGGCATTGCGGGGGCGGCTGTCTTACGGCACAGCTTTCAAGGCGCCGACCTTCAACCAACTCTACTATCCGAACTACGGCAGCTCCGACCTCAAGCCGGAAAAATCAAGAAGCTACGAAGCAGGGTTGCGCGGCAAACAGGCCTGGGGCAGTTGGGATGTGCGCGCATTCCAAACCAGGGTGGAGAACCTGATCGCGACGGTGCAGATCGGCAGCGACTTTGTAGCCCAAAATGTGGATACGGCGCTGATCAAGGGCCTGGAAGCAGAGGCCTCCATGGCGCTCGCGGGCTGGAATACGCGCACCAGCCTTACGCTCCTGGACCCGCGGGATACCGGGCGCGATAAGCTTCTTACGCGCAGAGCCAAGCGCTCCCTGAAGTTCGACGCGGATCACCCCTATGGCAAATGGCGCGTTGGCGGCAGTCTGCTGGTACAGGGACACCGTTACGACGACGTCAACAACGTTAATCGCGTCGGCGGTTACGGTCTGCTCAGCTTGCGCGCACAATACGACATGTCGAAACAATGGGTATTTCGCGCCAACTTGGACAATGCCTTCGACAAGGACTACGAAACAGCCCGCACCTACAAATCGCCGGGACGGACGTTATTCTTTTCGCTCGGCTACCGGACGAACTAGCGGGAACGGACATGCGTCTCGGCCACCGACACCCCAACCTGCGTGCCTTCGTGCTCGGCTCGGCTGCCGTGCACGGGCTACTGCTCGCGGCCTGGGCAACGTCGGTGCAATTCGGCGCCGAGCCGCGCGTCGCCCTGTCCATCCGCCTCGATGGCGAACGCGAACCCACGTCGTCTGCGCACACAGATCGCGCACCACAGCGACAAGCGGAGCGCATCGAACTCGCGCACGCGACCGCCTCGCCCACGCCCGTCACGGCACCGGCTGGCGGCGAGCGCGAAGCAGCGCGCGCCACACCGGCTGCCGGCGCCAGCGAGACGGGCGACGCGGATGAAATCCGCGCGCGCATCCAGTCACGCCTGCGCCTCGACCTCGCGCGGCATTTCGATTATCCGTGGCTCGCGCGCTTGCGCGGCTGGGAGGGCGACGTGCTGCTCGATGTCATCGTGCAGGCGAGCGGCCGGCTGGATACCATCCGCGTGGCGCGCAGCTCCGGCTTTGCCGTGCTCGACCGCTCGGCGGTAGACTCGCTGCGCAAGGTCGAACGCATTCCCGAGGCCGTCACCTGGCTGCGCGGGCGCGACCTCGAAATGCATCTGCCGGTCGTTTACCGGCTCGAAGAAAAATAAGGAGCACGCGCATGGGCCATCGCCTCTCCAAGATTTACACGCGCACCGGCGACAAGGGCACAACCGGCCTCGGCGGCGGCAAGCGCGTATCGAAAGACGACGCGCGCGTCGAGGCATTCGGCACGGTGGATGAACTCAACAGCGTCATTGGCGTGTTGCTCGCCGAGACGCTGCCCGAGAACCTGCGCCACGCCCTCACCGACATTCAGCATGATCTCTTCGACCTCGGCGGCGAGCTGTGCATCCCCGGCCGCCAAACGCTCGCGGAAGAAAACATCACGCGCCTCGAAAACCTGCTGGATGCGCTCAACGCCGACCTGCCCTACCTCAAGGAATTCATTCTTCCCGGCGGCAGTCGCGCGGCGGCGCTGGCGCACGTGGCGCGCACTGTGTGCCGGCGCGCCGAGCGGCGCATCGTCACACTCACCCGCACGGAAGAGGTGCCGCAGACGTCGGTCAAATACATCAACCGCCTGTCCGACCTGCTGTTCGTCATGGCGCGCGTGCTGAACAAATACGCGGGCGTTTCCGACGTGCTTTGGCAGCCGGGCAAAACGCAGAAGGACAAATAGACCTTTTGTGACGCGCCACGCACTCACACTCGTTTTGCTGTGGTTGCTGGCGCCGGCCGCCGAGGCGGCGTGTCCGCGCATCGTCAGTCAGTCGCCCTATATCACGCACACGCTCGACTGGTTGGGCCTCAAGGACTGCATCGTCGGCGTCAGCCGCTACGACACGCTCGACCGGCCGCGTACCGGCGGGATCCTCGATCCCGACAAGGACGCGATTGCCGTACTCAAACCCGACCTGATGCTCACCGCCAACTGGATCGACGCCGAGGCCTGGCAGGCTGCGGCACCAAAGGGTGCGAGGGCGGTGCGCCTGGATGGCTTCCGGAGCATGCGCCAGGTCGAGGACAACCTGCGCACGATCGCCAAAGCTTCCAGACAACCGGAGGCCGAGGCGCGAGCCCGTACATTCGCATCGGCGTGGCGCGAAAAAGCAAAGGCGGTGCATGGAAACGGCCGGCGGGTCCTGCTGCTGTCGGCCTGCAGCGGCGCGCCCTACACCTTCGGCCCCGATACCTGGCTGTACGACCTCTTTACCGAGGCCGGCTTCACGGTGGTCGAGACCCATCCGCGGCTGCGGCACCTGCGCGTGGAAAACCCGGTCGCCGCGCTCGACGACCTGATCGGCAAACTCCGGCCAGAGTTTGTCTTCGTCTTCGAACGCAAGTACTCGGACCAATGCGCCGCGATCCTGCCGCGCACCGGCGTGCGCATCGTCGCGCTCGACGGCGAGCAGTTCCTGCATCCCGCACCGGTGCTGCTTACAGGCCTGGACACGCTCGTCACCCGTTTCGGCCGATGAGCGCCGGCGATACTCCCCACCGCTTCAGCGACAGCGAAATCGCCGCGGTCTACCGCGCCATCCGCGAACGGCGCGACATGCGCCACTTTCGACCCGGACCGATCGCACCGGAAACGCTCATGCGCCTGCTCGACGCGGCGCATCTCGCGCCGAGCGTGGGCTTCATGCAGCCGTGGCGTTTCGTGCGCGTCACGGACACGGGCTTGCGCGCGGCGATCCAGGCGCTTGTCGAGGACGAACGCCAGCGCACGGCCCGGGCGTTGGGCGAACGTGAAGCCGAATTCCTGCGGCTCAAGGTCGAGGGCATACGCGAGTGCGGCGAGCTGCTCGTGGTCGCGCTCATGGACGGACGTGAGCGCCATGTGTTCGGCCGTCGCACCCTGCCGGAGATGGACTTGGCCTCGGCGGCCTGCGCCATCCAGAACCTGTGGCTCGCGGCGCGCGCCGAAGGCCTGGGCCTCGGCTGGGTATCGCTGTTCGATCCCGAGGCGCTTGCGCGCCTGCTCGTCATGCCCGCGGGCAGCAAGCCGGTGGCCATCCTGTGTCTCGGCCAGGTGGAGGCTTTCTATCCGCGTCCGATGCTCGAACAGGAGCGTTGGGCGAGTCGCCAGGCGCTCGGCGGACTCGTGTTCGAGAACCGCTGGAACAACGCCGCTTCTACGCTGTTCGCCGACGATACCTAGCCGCCGCCCGCGCGCGCACGATCGAGCGCCCGGCAAAGCTGCTCGGCGCCGTCGAGCACGCGCGGGCTGGCGCGCTGGATCAGGTCGGGGTGGATGAAAACCAACTGTTCCCGCCGCACCGCGCGCAACTGCGGCCAGCGGCGCCAGTCATCCAGCCACTGCGGACGTGCGGCGTCCATCCCGCTCGCCGCGATCACCTCCGGATCGGCTGCGAGCACCGCCTCGATATCGATCTTGGGCGTCAGCAGCGAGAGACCGGCGAAGACATTGCGCCCGCCGCACAATTCGATCGCGCGGCTGATGAGATGCTCGCCGTTCACGGTCATCAATGGCTCGTGCCATATCTGATAGAAAATATTGACTGGTCGGCGATGCGCGTAACGCTGCTTGAGACCGGTGAGACGCGCGCGAAATGACGCGGCGGCACGCGCCGACACTTTGCCTGTCCCGGAGAGGTCGCCGAAACGCTCGATGCTGGAAGCAATATCTTCAAGCCGCCGCGGATCGGCGACGTAGACAGTCAGGCCCAACGTACGCAGGTGCTCCACCTGCTGCAACGGATTTCCACCCGCCCAGGCGATGATGAGATCGGGCTTGAGCGCCGCGATGCGTTCAAGATCGAGGTTGTGATAGCCGCCGACGCGCGGAATATTCATTGCTGCCTCGGGATAGTCGCTGTAGCTCACGGCACCGACAAGGTGGCTTCCGGCACCGGCCATGAACAGCGTTTCCGTGACATGCGGTGCCAGACTCACGATGCGCCGCGCCGGCTGCGCCAGAACGACGGTCTGGCCGAGATCGTCGGTAACGCGTACCGCAGCGAACGCCGGCGCCGTAAGCAGCGCGATCAGAACGAAACTAAGGCGTTTCCATTGCGACATGTGCGCCGATCTCCTGTAGTGCCTGTGTGAAACGCTGCCACTGCAGCTCATTACCCGGCAATCCGAAGCGCAGGCTCGCCGGGCTGGCAAACAGGCGCGCCAGAATGCCGCGGCGCGCAAGCTGTTCATGCAAAATAGCCGCCTGCGACGTGCGTATCCATTGAAACAGCGCTGTTCCACCTGAAGGAGCAAGTCTGTGCTCGGTGAGTAGGCGCTGGAGACGTGCGCTGGCGATGGCAAGTCGTACGCGGGATGCTTCCTGCCACGCATCGTCGGAAAGCGCCTTTGCGGCAATCGCCTGCGCCGGCCCGGTCACCGTCCAGGGCCCGAGCTCCTCTTCGAGCGCGTGTAACAAATCAGGATCGGCGAATACGAACCCGACGCGCGCGCCAGCGAGCCCGAAAAACTTCCCAAGCGAGCGCAGTACGATGAGCCCCGGCTCGGAGGACTGTACCACCAGGCTTTCTTCAGGCGCCGCATCCATGAACGCCTCGTCCACCACCAGCCAGCCGCCGCGCGCAACGAGGTGCGCGCGCCAGCCGAGTAGTGTTTCGCGGTCAAGGCGCAGACCGGTGGGGTTGTTCGGATTGGCGAGCACAACGACGTCGAGCGCATCGAGTGATTCTTCGATCGCCTCTGCACCCAACTCGCGGACGGTGTGACCGGCACGCCGCCAGGCATGCGCGTGCTCGCCATAGGTCGGGCTCAACACACCCACGCGCGACGTCGTCCGCAAGCGCGGAAGAGCTTGGATCGCAGCCTGCGAACCGGCGACTGGCAGCAACGATTCGCTTCCGTAATACCGCGCCGCGGCGATGCGCAACGTATCGTCGCCGTCTGGCAGACGCCGCCATGCCTCGGACGACAGCGCCGGTACTGGATAGCCTTCCGGATTAATGCCAGTCGAAAGGTCGAGCCACTCGTGCTCGGGGATGCCGTATTTGCGCGCCGCGGCGCGAAGTTTTCCGCCGTGCTCAAGCATGCAACACCCCGATAACGAACAACGCCCCGAGCCACAACCAGACTCCGTGACGCACCAGGCGCAGGGCTCGCTCGATATCGTCCAAGGTCGGCGCCGGACCCGCACCCAGTACCGGGCGCTCGTGCCATTCACCGGCGTAGCGCGCGGGCCCGCCGATCACCACCCCGAGCGCGCCAGCGCCGGCGGCCATGACCGGCCCGGCGTTGGGACTGTCCCAACTCGGCGCCTGGCTGCGCCAGCAGACGAGCGCACTGCGCGTGCGGCCGAGGATGGCGTACGTGAGCGCGGTCAGACGCGCGGGGAGGTAATTGAGCACATCGTCGAGACGCGCCGCCGCCCAGCCGAAATGAAGATAGCGTTCGTTGCGATAGCCCCACATGGCGTCGAGCGTGTTGGCCAGCCGATAGAGCAACGCGCCGGGCGCGCCGGCGACCGCGAACCAGAACAACGCGCCGAAGACGCCGTCGTTGCCGTTTTCCAGAACCGACTCGGTCGCCGCACGAGTGATGTCCAGCGCCGCTGAGTCGCGACTAACCATGAGACTGACGCGCTCGCGCGCGTCGGCTTCGTTGCCCGCACGCAATGCATCGGCGACGGGTCGGGCATGATCGTGCAAGCTGCGCAGGCCGAGCGCGAAATAAAGCACGAGAACATCTACGATAAATCCAACCGCACCTGCCGGCACCAGCACAACCAAGGCCACAAGCGGCGCGATGATAAAAAATACGGCCAGGGCGCCGCGCAAGCGGCGCGAAACGGTGGATGCGTCGGGAGGACCGTAGGCGGTTCGCTCCATCGCTTCGACCAGTCGCCCGAAACCGACAAGCGGATGAAACCGGCGCGGCTCGCCGAGCAGCCGGTCGAGCAACACGGCGGCGAGACCCGCTGCGGCGGTCAGCATGAGCGACATGCTTCGGCTCCGGCTAGATACGCCAAGTCCATCGGAACCCGCCCCTCCCGGCACCACTCCTGTGCGATACTGCACGCATGCGCGCCTACACCCTCATGATCCAGGGCACGACCTCGGATGCCGGCAAGAGCACGCTCGTGGCCGGGCTGTGCCGCGTGCTCAAGCGCCGCGGCCTCAAGGTGGCACCGTTCAAACCGCAGAACATGGCGCTCAACAGCGCCGTGACCGTGGACGGCGGCGAGATCGGCCGCGCCCAGGCGGTGCAGGCGCAGGCCTGCGGGCTGGAACCGCACTCGGACATGAATCCGGTGCTGCTGAAACCTTCGAGCGACACCGCCGCGCAGGTCATCATCCAGGGCAAGGTTGCGGCAAGCCTTGATGCACGCGCCTACCATGATTACAAAACTGTCGCCCGGCGCGCGGTGATGGAATCGTACGCGCGGCTGGCCGCAAACTACGACGCGATCATCGTCGAAGGCGCGGGCTCGCCGGCCGAGATCAACCTGCGCGACAACGACATCGCCAACATGGGCTTCGCCGAGGCGGTGGACTGCCCGGTGTGGCTCGTGGCCGACATTGACCGCGGCGGTGTGTTCGCGCACCTGCACGGCACGCTTGCGCTGCTGGCGCCGTCCGAGCGCGCACGTGTCGAGGCGCTGGTCATCAATCGCTTCCGCGGCGATCTCGGCTTGCTCCAGTCCGGTCTCGACTGGCTCGAACGCGAGACCGGCAAAAAGGTCGTGGGGGTGCTGCCCTATTTGCACGGGTTGCATCTCGAAGCCGAGGATGCCCTGACGCAAGCCGCCGCTCCGAGCACGAGCGGCCCGCGCCTGCGCGTTATCGTTCCGGTGCTGCCGCGCATCAGTAACCACACCGACTTCGATCCGCTGCGGCTGCACCCGCAGGTCGAGCTGCGTTTCGTCGGCCCGAACGAGGCCATTCCCGGCGCCGACCTTATTATTCTTCCCGGCAGCAAGAACACGCGCGCCGACCTCGCCTGGCTGCGGGAACACGGCTGGGAACAGGCCATCGCACGCCACCTGCGCTACGGCGGCAAGCTCATCGGGCTGTGCGGCGGCTTCCAGATGCTCGGGCACGCGGTGCACGACCCGAACGGCTTCGAAGGCGAACCGGGATCGAGCACGGGATTGGGCTTGCTCGACATGGAAACGACGCTGGAGCGGGAGAAACAACTGCATCGCGTGCAAGGCCGGCTCGCGTTCGGGGACGCACCGGTCGAAGGCTACGAAATCCATATTGGCATCAGCCGGGGTGCGGCGCTGGCGCACCCCGCTGCAAGACTGGCGGATCGCGACGATGGCGCCATTTCCGGCGATGGTCAGGTTCTCGGTACGTATCTGCATGGTCTCTTCGAATCGCCCGCTGCCTGCACCGCCCTGCTTGCCTGGGCGGGACTGAAAAACCCGCAAACGCTCGACTACCGCGTCCTCCGCGAGACGAACATCGAGCGGCTCGCGGATGCCATCGAGGACCACCTGGATCTCGCCGCGCTGGAACGCGCGCTTGGGATCAGGCCGGCGCAATCCACAACAACGCGAGCGTAACCAGCACCGTCGCCTCGACGATCTCGCAGCTCGCGCCGAGCGTATCACCAGTCGTGCCGCCAAGACGGCGAAGCATCAGGTAACGCAGGCCGTAGACCGCCACCGCGGCGGCGGCGAGCAGCCACAACCCGTCCCACTCCAGCCAGGCAACAACGGCAACGCCGGTGGCGACGAGTACGCCTGCGGCGGAAATGCGTGGCAAGTGTGCTGCGTGTTCGGCGCCGATGCCATCCGGACGCACATACGGCATCGTCAGCAACAGCGCCACCAGCGCGGCGCGTCCGAGCAGCGGCGCGACGACGAGCGCCTCCCATGCGGACTCCCAGAGCAACGCCGACAGCGCGGCGAACTTGATGAGCAGCACGAGCACCACGGCCGCCGTTCCCGCCGGGCCGGTGTACGGGTCCTTCATGATCGCGAGCGCGCGAGCGCGATCGCCATGCGACCCCAGCCAGGCATCGGCACTGTCCGCCAGGCCGTCGAGATGCAACCCGCCGGTGACAAGCACCCAGACAAGCAGTAACAGTGCCGCTTCCAATCCGGCATCGGTGGTCGCGAGCGGCCAGTGCAGCAGCGCGAGCAGCGCGCCGATGAGCAATCCCACAAGCGGGTAGAACAGCACCGAGGTGCCGCGCGCCGTTGCGTCGATCTCGACACGCGGCGTGGGCAGGCGCGTGAGGAACTGCACCGCGAGCCAGACGGCGCGCATCACAAGGTGCCGGCGTGGAACACGAGACGCGGAAACATGCCGGCGCCATTGATATCCACGCGCATGCGCGTAAGACCGGCGTTCGGTACCTGGATGCGGAACAAGCGGTCGAGCGGCATGTCGAGCGCGCGCGCCACGCACATGCGGATCACGCCGGCATGACACACGACGAGCACGTGTCGGCCGCGATGGCGCGCGAGCAGGTCCTGCCAGGCGGCGTCCACGCGGTCGCGGAAACGCGCCAGCGGCTCGGCGCCGGGCGGCGTGTTGTTGAGCGGATCATTCCAGAAACGCACGAGGATGCCGGGATCGTCGCGCATCAGCTCCTCGGCTGTGCGGCCTTCCCAGGCGCCGAATCCAATTTCCATCAGGCGTTCGTCGAATTCGAGCGGCAACCCATGGCGCGTGGCCAGTTCCTCGGCGAACGCGCGGCAGCGCGACAGTGGCGAACTCAGGATAACGTCCCACGGCCGGTGCTCGCCGACCGCCGCGCGCATCTGCGCCCAACCCTTCTCGCTCAGGGGGTCATCGGTCTGGCCACGGTACTTGCTGCCGCCAATCGGCTCGCCGTGGCGCAAAAGGTCGATAGTGATTGTGACGTTCTCAGGCATTCAGGACTTCCCGGATACGCCGGCCTCGGCGAACGTGGCCATGCCGTTGTGCAGCGCGCACGCCAGGCGCAACAGCGGCACCGTCACGGCCGCGCCGCTGCCCTCGCCGAGACGCATGCCGAGATCGAGTAGTGGGTGCGCCTCAAGCGCCGCGAGCATGCGCGCGTGACCCGGCTCGGCCGAGGCATGGGAATAAAAGAACCACTCGCCCGCATCCGGGCGGCGGCGCACCGCCGCCAGCGCCGCGACGGTGGCAATAAAGCCGTCAACCAGCACCGGCAGACCCATCTGCGCGCAGGCGATGTAACTACCCGTGAGCGCGGCGATCTCGAAGCCACCAAGCCGACGCAGTGCTTCCAGCGGATCGGCGAGACTGCCGTTGTGCCGCGCGAGCGCGCGGCGAATAACTTCCGCCTTGCGACCGACACCCGCGACATCGAGACCCGTGCCCGGCCCCGCCAGCGACTCGGCCGGTGCTTCCAGCAGCGCGCAGGCGAGCGCCGCGGCCGAGGTCGTATTACCGATGCCCATTTCGCCGCCAATATAAAGTTGCCCGTCCGCCAGCCGGGCGCGCTCGGCGCTGTGGCGACCGATGTGCAGGGCGCGCACAAGCTGTTCTTCGGACATGGCGGAATCGATCGTGAAGTTTGCGGTTCCCGGTCCGAGTCGCTGCTGAAGCACGCCATCCAGCGGACCGGGGTCGTTCACCGTGCCGAGGTTCATCACCTCGAGCGTGGCGCCGAGCTCGCGCGCAAGCACACTGATGGCGGCGCCGCCGCGCGCGAAGTTGCGCACCATCTCGACGGTGACGGATTGCGGGAACGCCGACACGCCTTCGGCGGCAACACCGTGGTCCGCGGCGAACACGGAGATGCGCACACGGTCGATGCGCGGCTGCGACGATCCCTGCATCGCCGCGAGCCGTATGGCGACCGATTCCAGACGGCCGAGCGCGCCCGGCGGTTTGGTGAGCTGGCCCTGACGCTCCTCGGCCGCGCGGCGCGCGGCGTCGTTCAACGACGCGGCAGGAACATTCAACCAGTCGGCATTCACGGAAATTCTCCTGACTTCAAAAATGCAGACATGCACGGACATACCCATGCAGGCGTGCGTTACAACAGCAATGCGTGAAAACGGAATGGACGGGGCGGCTAGGCGCGCAACCCTGTTGCCCTCCGCAACATTGCATCGTGCTTCAGGCCGGTCTCCGGGCTTGCGAGCGTTCTGTTTCGCGAATCGCCTTCCCGCGTCACAACGCGCAGTGGCGGATGATTCGCTTGAACTCGCTTACCGTTGCGGGGGCAGCGCCGGCCTTGCCGTGAAGGCGCACCGGCTTCCCGTTTCATTCCTCGGACGAGTGTCCTCGGAACACCTGAAAGCGTGGGAAATCTAGAGGGTGCCCTTATGGCTGTCAAGCAGCCTGGAAGCGATGCACCGAATCAGTTCGACTTGAGCACCAGCGGCAGGCCGGCCGCGACCAGGGTCACACGATCGCATAATTTCGCCAAGTCCTGGTGCAGCCGGCCGGCCTCGTCGCAGAACCGGCGCGTCAGCTCGCCCATTGGCACCACGCCGAGTCCGACTTCGTTGCTCACGAGAATGACATGGCCGGGCGATGCCGGGAGCGTATCGAGCAGCGCCTGGCGTTCGCGCGCGAAGCGTTGCGTATCATCGGCGTGCAGCAGATTGGAAAGCCAGAGCGTGAGACAATCGATCAGCAAACAGCGATCAGGCGCGGCGTGCGCGCGCAGCGCCGCCGCCAGCGCCAGCGGCTCTTCCGCAAGCTCCCAGTCGGCGGGACGATTCGCCTGGTGGCGGCGGATGCGCTCGGCCATCTCTGCATCGCCCGGCGCGCCGGTCGCGACGAAAATAACGCGCAATCCGGATTCGCGCGCGCGCCGCTCCGCCAGCCCGCTCTTGCCCGAGCGGGCGCCGCCAAGGATCAGCTCCTTCATGGGAATATGGCCGGAAGGCCGCTGCTACACCGAGAAGATGCCCAGGATGTGGGCGATCTCCATCAGCGTGCCGATCGCGAGCCACAGCAGCAGCACCCGCCACACCAGCGCCACGACGCGGCGCACGTGGCCCGCGTCGGGCACGACGGTAAGCTCGGCGGGCCTTACTTCGTATTCGCCCTCTTCCGGCAACACCTCGCAGGACTGCATATGCATGGCGCCGAAACCCGAAGCCAGCAGCGGGCCGCTGTTGATGTCCGACCACACGCCCATGCGCCGGCGCCAGCAGTGCAGCGCGTCTTCGAAACTGCCCATGAGCGCGTACGACAGCGCCGTCACGCGCGCCGGCAACCAGCCGAGCACGTCATCGAAACGGGCGGCGGCCCAGCCGAACTCGGCGAAGCGCTCGTAGCGATGACCCCAGAGCATGTCGAGAATGCTGGAGAGACGCTGCAACACGGCGCCGAAGGGGCCGAGCAGCAGGAACCAGAACAACGGCGAGATGACGAGCGAATTTCCTTGCCGGAGCACGGTCTCGACGGTAGCGCGTGCGATGGCGGCCTCGGTCTGTTCCGAGGCGTTCTTGCCGCTCAACTCCTTCAAGTGTTCGTTGGCTTCCGCCAGGTTGCCGCTCTCGAGCCCCTCGGACACGGCGCTGGCGCTGCGCCCGAGCCGATAGATATCGAGACAGAGATAGAGCACAAAGACGTCGAAAGCGAAACGCAGCACGCTGCTTAATTCACCCAGCACATAGCGCACGAGCAACATACCGACGAGCAGCGGCAGCGTGGCGAGCAGCACCGCGCCGATGCCGTGCACGCGCTTGCCGCCGTTGAAACGTTCCTCGATGGATTCCGCCCAGTCGCGGTACCAACTGAACGGCTTAATGCCCTGGCGGTCCGGCAGGTAGCGGTCCAGGGCCACGGCCAAAAGAATGGCAATCAGTGTTTCGCTCATGAGGATTCAGGAATTTGCCGGTGGGGATACTTTACCGATGGGCGCGCGAGCATGGCAAGCGAGGCTAAGCGCATAGAGCACGATACTGTTGCCAGTCGAAATGCGGACCGGGATCGGTCTTGCGTCCCGGCGAGATGTCGGCATGGCCGTACAGGCGATCCGAAGTGATGGCAGGATAAATTTCACGGATCGCGCGCGTGAGCTCCGCGAGCACTTGATATTGAATGGGCTCGAACGGCCGGTCGTCCGCGCCTTCGAGCTCGATGCCGATCGAAAAGTCGTTAACCCGCGTGCGGCCCTCGCAGCAGGACTGGCCGGCGTGCCAAGCGCGCCGGTGCAGCGGCACGAACTGGATCACCTCACCATTGCGACGGATCAGCAGATGGGCGGAGACGCGGTGATCCGCGATCTCCCGATAATAAGGATGATCCGCCGGGTTGAGGGTATTGCTGAACAGCTGTTCGATGCCCGGCCCGCCGAATTCGCCGGGGGGCAGGCTGATGGAGTGGATCACCAGCACTTCAGGAGAGGCGTCCTCCGGTCTGTCATCGCAATTGGGCGACGGCACGTAGCGCACGCCCTGAACCAACCCGCTGGCCGAATCAATTTTCATGGCACCACGCGAGAGTCATGGGAAATCCCGAGGAATGGTGCCGGTGAAAGGACTCGAACCTTCGACCTACTGATTACGAATCAGTTGCTCTACCAACTGAGCTACACCGGCAAGGATTTGGCCGCCAACGCGCGGGGCAGCAGTATATTCACATTCGGCGGCATGGGCTACCGCCGGCATCCGGTTGCTAGTTGTGGCGGTTCGGTTTTCCGTGCCGCAGCCGGACAATGACGTCCACGCGTTCGAGATCGGCGCCCTCGGGCAGCGGCGGCAACTTGGTCACCTGTACCTGCTCGGCATCGATGTCGCGCAGCTCGCCGGTTTCGACATCGAAGAAATGATGGTGCGCGGCCGTGTTGGGGTCGTAAAACACCCGATTCGGATCGGCGATGACCTCGCGAATAACGCCCTTCTCCGTCAACAGTCCAAGGGTGTTGTAGACCGTGGCCTTCGAGACGCGCCGGTCCGAGGCATTCACCAGACGAAACACTTCTTCCGCCGAAAGGTGAGTGCACCGCTCAAGCAGGAGTCGGGTAATGAGAAGCCGCTGAGACGTCGGCTGTATGCCATGTCGACGCAAGACGCCCGCAACATCCACCGGATTTTCGATTTTAGGCAGGTGTAACATTTAAAATAAGTATAAATCAGACAAGTTACTAAGTCGAACTTTCACGGTAAAAACCAGAAAATTTCGCCGAATCGTCATAAAAATCTGTTGAAATTCGGCTAACTCAGCTAAATTTCGAACTCCATGGAACACCTTATTTCTGTGCTAATCCTGTATTACTCGATGAGGCTATTCATCCGACGATGACAAGAACGGATAACCGCATTGTCAGCACTTTCTACCGTTTAGCGGCTTCCGGCCCTGATATCGTTGCGAAGCCTCAATCACCGATTAGACTAGGTACTTAACACGAACCTATATAAGGCCTTTCCAGCGTAATTGATGAGGTATCAACGATTACATCTGGACGTCATCGACAAAAAACCGGTTTTTATCTCGCCATCGTTTCCGTTTGTCTGCAGAAATGCACCGTCTGTCAAACCGTCCGTCTGCCGTATTTATCCGTTCGTCGAAAGATACAAGTTTGGCAACGGTTTCACGCTTATTGAGCTGATCATTACACTAACGATCGCTGGAATTCTGATTGCGTTGGCCGCCCCGGCCATGCAGACGTTCATCGCCAATCAACGTCTGACCACCCAGGCGAATGAACTAATAGCGGATATCAACCTCGCGCGTAGCGAAGCAATCAAACGGGCAACCAATTCGGGTGTTTGCGCCTCAAGTACCGGAACAAGCTGTAGCGGTTCATGGGATAACGGATGGATCATCTTCATAGATGCCGATAATTCACGCACCTGGAGCAGCGGAGATAGCGTACTGCGAGTACACGAATCCCTGACGGGCAGCGTCGCCATGAGCAGCTCAGCGACGCTCGTGATATTCGGCGCCTCTGGACTTCTCGATAGAGGCACGGGTGCCGGCGACTATACGTTGTGCAATAGCCAGATCGGACAGTCCCGAATTATCAACATAACCACCACAGGACGTCCATCCATGACCTCGGGGACGTGCTGAGGGAAGACATGATGCGAACCGAAACAGCATCGTCCTTAGATCGGTCTGCACAGCGTGGCTTCAGCCTGATCGAAGTGCTGGTGGCGCTGCTCGTGCTCTCCGTCGGCCTGCTCGGCCTGGCCGCGTTGCAGACCACGGGGCTCGCGTTCAATCACCAGTCGTACGAGCGCACGCAGGCGGTGCTCCAGGCCTACGACATCATCGACCGCATGCGTGCCAACAAAAGCGGCACCGGTGGAACGATCAACGCTACCTACGACTCCGTGGCACTCGGAAACCAGCCCACGGTCAGCGTGGATTGCACTTCTTTGCCCTGCGATGGTGGCCAACTCGCTACATATGACATCAACCGGTGGAATGCCGCGAATGCCAGCATCCTGGCGGAAGGCAAAGGTGCCATCTGCAAGGGAACCTACACGAACGATGCCAACGGCTATCCTTCGAGCTGCTCGGTGACCGGCTCGATATACCGCGTTGCCGTTACCTGGAAGGAAAAGGACATCTACATGCGTCTCGACGTGGAGACGCAACCATGAACGGACGCCATGCCGGGAAATGCCCACATCGGCAGATAGCCGGTCTTTCGATCGTCGAGCTGATGGTGGCCTTGACCATCGGCCTGATCCTGCTGCTGGCACTCACGCGCCTCTTCGTAATCAGCCGCAGCACGTACACGCTTGAAGAAAGTCTCGCCCGGGTCCAGGAGAGTGGACGATTCGCCATGGAATTCCTGGCGCAGGATATTCGCATGGCCGGTTACGCCGGCTGCAGCGCCAACCTGAGCGGGACGCAGGTGGGCAATCTGGTCGATCCGCCGGCTAGCCCCACAACATTCAACCCCGATGGTCTCAGCGCTTACAAATATACCTGCTCCTCGTCCTGTTCCGGGGCGCTGACCGAGTGGGATCCGGACCTGCCGTCCGACTATTTCCCGAGCGGCAGCAGCGAAATACAGCCCATCGCCGGCAGCGATGTCATCATCATTCAGCGCGCGGACACGCTCAGCACCCATCTCACGGGAAACGCCACGCCCAGCAATGCCAACATCCAGATCATCAATACCACCGAGCTCGCGGGTAACATTTCTGTCGGCGACATCCTCATGGTGTCGGACTGCAAGGCCGCGGACATCATCAAGGTAAACAGCGCCTCTTCGGGCAGCGGCAAGAAGACCGTCACCCACATCTACAATCCGACCAATAACAAACTCACGCATTCCTACGGCAACGACGCCGAGATCATGAAGTTGATATCGCGTGTCTATTTCGTCGGCCGGCGAAGCAACAGCACAAGCAATCCACCCTCGCTCTACCGGCGCGAGATCGGCAATGGTGGAAACCTGGTAGCTCAGGAACTGGTTGAAGGCGTCAACGTAATGCGATTTGCATACGGCGAGGACACGACCGGCGACAAGGTTCCGGACATCTATCGCAATCCGTCTTCGGTCGGCAATTGGCGCAAGGTGATGTCCGTACGCGTCGGACTCCTGGTGGCCACCACGAGTAACGTCGACCAGGAAGCAGACACACGCACCTATGACCTGGCCGGCAACGCCGCCGGCCCCTACAACGACAAGCAACGCCGGCGGGCATTCAATTCCACCGTCCAGGTACGCAACCATTTCTGAGAAACAACCATGGCCCGCACCTATCCTTTGATTCCAACAGCGACTCGCCAACATGGCGTGGCACTGGTGATGGCGCTTGTGTTCCTGCTGCTGCTCACCATCATCGGCATCACGGCACTCAACACCACCTCGCTCGAGGAGAAAATGGCCGGCAACGTCAAGGACCGGAATCTCGCCTTCCAAGCCGCGGAGTCCGCCCTGATCGTGGCCGAGAACTGGATTTACACCCAGATCGGCAAACCGGTTTTTCCCAATAACAGCATCGGACTGTATACGCCCGTGACCTCCGACACCGACGCCAACCCAAATTGGAAAGACTCGACTTGGTCCACCAACAACGTGGTGATCTACCCCAGTACCCCGGGACAGACCGTCAGCGGGTCGCTGGGCAAAATTCAGACCCAACCCAAGTACATCGTCGAAGACATGGGCGAGGTCCCGGAAAGCGGCGGCAGTGTGGTGACCTCGGCCAGCTACAAGGGCAAGGGTACCACCATGCTGCGGATTACCGCCCGTGGCACGGGCGGTACGGATGCCGCCGTGGTCATGCTGCAATCCACCTATGCGCGCGCATTCTGACAAATACACGCGCACCGCGGTGAAAACGCGCGGTATCGGCATTAAGGAGGCCTCCATGCGTCCCGACCCTGCAAGCCCGGTTCATCGTTCTATGCCGCGACGGATAGGCGTCCGGTGCCTACGATCCGTCGCGCTGGCCACCCTCGCCGCGCTGCTTATCGCCGTGGCGCCGGCCGGGTATAGCGCGCCACTCTCGCTCACGGATGCACCGCTGTTCGTCACCACGCCCGCGAACCCCAACGTCATGCTGCTCATCGACAACTCGGGCAGCATGAACAATATCATCTGGGCGAGTGGCTACGACAACTCGCAAACATACGCCTCATACGGGGGGATACTCTCCTCCGCTACTTATTGCCTCCCATACACAGGGTCGGCAAACGTAACTTTAGGCGGTAAGACACTGAGGTTGCCAACCCCCGCGCCTACCACTGACGGTTGCGGTACACGTTACTACGGCAACTACATCAACTACCTCTATAACACCTACTCCAATGGAACGGATCTCAGCACTGGCACGATCCCAAACGACTACCGCATGAACGTGGCCAAGACCGTCGCCACGAGCCTAGTCAACAACACCGCGGGGATGCGCTTCGGCGTTTCGCGCTTCTACGAGGGGCAAACCAGCGACAGCTCACTGGACGACTACTACGGCCACGGCGCCCAAATAGACGCCGCGTGCGGCAGCAGCACTTCATCCATCACCTCGGCCATTAGCGGCTATACCTCCTCGACCAACACCCCTCTGGCGGAAGCCTATTATGAACTCACGCGCTATTTCCGCGGCCTGTCCAGTTACTACCGGAGCGGCACGCACACGAGCCCACTGCAATACCGTTGCCAGAAGAATTTCATTATTGTCATCACCGATGGGTTTCCCACCAAAGACAATACCTTCCCGACGGACGACCCGGACGATGTCGCCAATACCAGCTTTGCGCTGCCCAACTGGGATGCCCTCGCGCCGACCACTTTGAGCGGCGCCTATCCGAATTTCCCGCAATATTCGGACGGTTTTAAACCCGAGGGAACCTCGGCGCAGGAAGGGTATTCACTTTATCTCGACGACCTCGCCAAATTCGGTTACGACGTGGACATGAAAACCACTGGCACCGACACCGCCGGCGGGAGCTGGCAAGACCCCAACTTTACGAAACAGAACATCACGACCTACACCGTGGGCTTCGCCGTGGCCAACCAGATGCTGCAGGACGCGGCCAGCTACGGCGGAGGCATCTATTACACGGCCACCAACGCCACCCAGCTTTCGTCGGCGCTGTCGAACGCCATCGCCGACATCGGCACCAAGTCGGCGAGCGCCGCGGCGGTCGCGGTCAATTCCCGCTCGCTCAACACCAACAGCCGCCTGTACCAAGCGCTGCTCACGAGCGGTTCCTGGAGCGGGGACTTGGTCGCTTATCCCATCGACACCAGCGGCAATGTCGGCAGCACGCCGGTGTGGCGGGCAAAAGACAAGCTGATCGCACAGGATTGGAACACCGGGCGCGCGATCCTCACGCGCAACGCGACCAAGGGCATCCCCTTCCGCTGGGGCGCGACCGGCGCGGACGCCCTGACCAGCAACACGCAAACCGTGCTCAACAAGAACCCCGCGACCGGGAGCACGGACAGCCAGGGACAGGCTAGGCTCGAGTACCTGCGCGGCAGCAATGCTAACGAGGGAACGGGCAACGATTACCGCGTGCGCTCCGGAAACTTCAAGCTCGGCGACATCGCCAATTCCTCGCCCATTTACGTCGGCGCGCCGGTTTATCTGCCCGATCTCGAAAGCGTACCGCACTCGAGTTTCAGATCGGACTACGTCGCCCGCCAGGAAATGGTCTACGTGGGCGCCAACGACGGCATGCTGCACGGGTTCGATGCCGCGACGACCGGCGGCAACGAAAAGATTGCCTACGTACCCTCGTTCCTGTTCGACGACCCCTCCACCCCGGCCAACCCGAACACGACAAATGGGCCGCATCAGCTCACGAACAAAAGCTACAGCCACCGCTATTACGTGGACGCTCCGCCGACGGCCGGGGACGCCTATGGCGCCTTCACCAGCGGCACCTGCGTGTCGCCGGGTTGCTGGCGCACGGTGCTGGTGAGCGGAGTGGGCCGAGGCGGAAAGGGCTACTTCGCTTTGGACATCACCGACCCCACAGGCGCCAAGACCGCCACTGCTGCCCTCGCTTTCAACGAAGGCAATGCCGCAAATATCGCGTTGTGGGAATTCACCGACTCCGCCTCGGGCGACATGGGCTTCACGTACGGCCAAGCTACCATCGCCAGGGTGAAAACCGGCGCCAGCACCACCGCTTGGGCGGCGATCTTCGGCAATGGTTATAACAGCACGAACGAACGCGCGGTCCTGTACGTGGTGAACATCGTGACCGGCGCCCAGATCGCCAAGATCGTGCTGCCCGATCCGGAACTCGATCCAAACTACCCCACCGGGGCGAATCCCCTGATTGGGAATGGCCTCTCGACACCCGCGGTAGTGGACAAGGACGGCGACTACATCCAGGATTACGTCTATGCTGGCGACCTGAAGGGCAACCTGTGGAAGATCGACCTCACCAATAACAGTCCGTCTTCGTGGGGCTCGTTCTACAAGCGCGGATCGAAACCCGTGCCGCTGTACACCGCGAAGGACGGCACTAACCGCTTGCCCATCACCGCGCGGCCGGAGGTCGGCGCGCACCCCGCGGGACAGGACGGATACATGGTGTACTTCGGGACGGGCCGTTACCTCGCCTCGGGCGACAACGACCCGAACGCCACCCCGGTACTGGCCCACGCCTTCCATGGCGTGTGGGACCGCAATACCACGGCGAGCGCCTCGGTGAGCGGCCAGGACGCCGCCGTGCTTAGTACCCGCCTGCTGACCCAAACGATCAGCACCGCCACCGTGGCAAGCCAGACGGTACGGCAGGTCACCAACAACGCCCTCAACAACTGGGGCGACACTGGCACTGCCTGCAACCCTACTTCCGCCGGCAATAACTGCATGGGCTGGATCGTGAGCCTGCCGACCACCGGCGAGCGCTCCGTCTCGAATCCGGTGCTGCTCGGCGGAACAACCCCGCGCATCATCTATACCACCCTGATCCCGGACAATGCGGCCTGCGCGTTCGGCGGCTCAAGCTGGCTGATGGAGCACAACCCCATCAACGGTGGGCCGCCGAGCGCGGGTGTGTTCGATCTTGATGGAAGCAATACGATTACGTCGGCGGATTTGATTGGCGGCACCATACCGGTAGCGGGCATCAACCCTGGCATCGGTATCATGCCGGAACCGGTTATCCTGCGCGACCCGGCCAATAGTCGCGATTTGAAACTGATCACCGGCTCGACCGGCGTGGTAAAATCTACCGCGAACTATCCGGGTACGGGATCAGGCGGACGACAGTCGTGGCGACAACTAAAGTAGCGCGCAAGGAGGTCTGGATATGATTGCACGGCGCCAATGCCTTTGCGGTCTGCTGCTGGTGACGACCCTGACGCTGCCGCCAACAGCGGCCGGCGACCAGGCCTTCATCCTCAGCCAGACAGGCGTCATCCAGTCGCTTGATCTTGGGGCGGGGCTAATCCAGATCGGTAGCCGGTCCTACCGGCTTGCACCCACACTGAAGGTCTACACCCCGAACGGGCGCGAGGCCAATCCGGCCATCCTGCAGCAAGGACGGAACATCCGTTTCACGACGACATCCGACTCGACCGTGGTGAGTGAAATATACATCGGCCAGTTGGACTGATCCGCCGAAAGCCGGGCGTTCCAAAATCAACCTCAAGCGAGTCAAAAAAATGCGCCGCCGATGCCCGCCGGGTTTCACACTGATCGAACTGATGATCACTGTCGCGATCATCGGCATCCTCGCCGCCATCGCCTACCCGAGCTACCAGAACTACGTGAAACAGACTCGGCGCTCGGACGCGCAGATCGCGCTCACGCAGGCGGCCAACCAGCAGGAACGCTTTTTCACGGAGTGCAACCACTATGCCCGCTACCTCCATGGCACTTCACGCACATGTGCGACAAATGCCAACAAGGATAACGGCTATCTTGCCTACAACAAGGATGCCTCCACGACCATCTTGTCTCCCGAAAAGCATTACGTAATCACCTTGGTGGATCCAACCACGGACTGCCCCATCACCTCGTGCTACGTCCTCCAAGCTACACCCGCGACCACAGCACAGGGCGGCACGGGTCTACAGGCCAACGACGGGAATTTCCGGATCACGTCCACGGGGGTAAAGTCGTGGGACAAGAACAACAGCGGTAACTACCAATCCAAGTGGACCGACAAGTAGTGCCTGAGGAGTTATTGAACTAGGACGAAGCAGCCGAACGCAGGGGCTTTGGAAGCGAGAAGTAAACGCCCTCGCTTTTTCCTTCGCTTTCTTCGACAGTTTCTGCCCCCAGCTCGCGCAAGCGCGCAATAACCCGCTGCACGAGCACTTCCGGCGCTGACGCACCAGCCGTGAGGCCGACCCTCCGACTGTTCTCCAGCCATTCCCGGCGAATATCGTTCGGCCCGTCGATCATGTAAGCGCGAATGCCCTGCGCGGCCGCGACCTCGCGCAAGCGGTTCGAGTTCGAGCTGTTGGACGAGCCCACCACCAGTACCACTTCCACTAACTGCGCCAGCCGTTTCACGGCGTCCTGGCGATTCTGGGTGGCGTAGCAGATGTCGTCCTTCTTCGGCGAACGGATCGCGGGGAACGTGGCGCGCAATGCCTCGACAATTTTAGTGGTGTCGTCCATTGAAAGCGTCGTCTGGGTGACGTAGGCAAGGTTTTCCGGATTCCGGACCTTTAACGTAGCCACGTCCTCGATGCGTTCGACCAGATAGATTCCGTCATCCGCCTGCCCCATGGTGCCCTCGACCTCGGGATGACCGGCGTGACCGACGAGGATGCACTCGACTCCCTGGCTGCGCAGGCGCGCCACCTCCGTATGCACCTTGGTCACCAGCGGGCAAGTGGCGTCGAACACGCGCAAGCCACGCCGTTCAGCCTCGTCGCGCACCACGCGCGACACGCCGTGGGCGCTGAAAATAACCGTCGCGCCGTCGGGCACGGCGTCAAGCTCGTCTACAAACACCGCGCCCTTGGCGCGCAGGTCATCCACGACGAAGCGGTTATGCACGACCTCGTGGCGCACGTAGATCGGCGCGCCGAACTGGCGCAGCGCCTGCTCGACGATCTCGATGGCACGATCGACGCCGGCACAAAAACCGCGGGGGTTGGCAAGAAGAACCTGCATGACGCAATGATACTCCGGGCGAAGCCGGGGATACTCACCCGGCTTTCGGGGGCTTTACCTCAAGAATTTCGACCTCCCACACCAAATCGCGACCGGCGAGTGGGTGGGAAAAATCAACGGTCACTTCATATTCCGTCACGTCCAGGACCGTCCCGGCAATTTCCTCGCCGGAAGGCAGCGTAAAACCCACAACCACACCGGCTTCCAATGTCATCTCAGGCGGAAACTCATCGCGTGGCATTACTTGTGGCTCGGGCACCTCGGGTGCCCCAACTTCCGCCGCAGCGATTTCGAAACGCCGCATGTCCCCGACGGCGAGTCCGATGAGCCGGTCTTCCAGCGCCGCCAGCCAATTGCCCGCACCGATCACATGCGTGGCCGGGCCACCTTCGCGGGTGGTTTCCACAATATGGCCGTCGGCGAGACTCAGAGTGTAGTGCAGCGTGACGTGGCTGCCCACTTCGATAGAGACCATTTCAGCGTTATTGAACGGATTGTCGCCGACCAATACCAATGGCATCGAGCGCGATCATGACCGCGCCAACGGTAATGGCCGAGTCGGCGACGTTGAACGCCGGCCAGTGCCACGTGCCGTAATAAACATCGATGAAGTCCACGACGTGACCGTACAGCAGGCGATCGATAAGATTTCCGATCGCGCCGCCGAGAATCAGCATCAGGGCCACTGCCATAAACCGGTCCTTGGCTCCCATGCGCCTCAGCAAGTAAAGAATCACGACGGTAGCGACGAACGCGACGCCGATGAAGAACAGGTTCTGCCAGCCGGAAGCCGTGCTCAAAAACCCGAAGGCCGCGCCCTTGTTGTATACCAGCGTCAGGTTCAGGAATGGCGTCAGCGGCACGGACTCGTGCAGCACAAGTTTTTCGAGCGCCAGCCATTTGCTGGCCTGGTCGAGTGCCAGCACCGCACCCGCGATCCACAGCCAGTACCACATCAGGCGTAGCTCCGGGTTTCGCCCGCGGTGGTGATGTTCGTCACGCAGCGGCCGCAGATCAGAGGATGCTCGGGATGGCTGCCCACGTCCGGGCGCTGGTGCCAACAGCGCGCACACTTGGTATGCGCCGAGGGTGCTACCTGCACGTACAGTCCTTTCACCAGCGTCTCGACGGCGTTCGGCGTGCGTCCATCGAGCGCATGCACGCGGGCATCCGAACAGATGAACACGAAACGCAGCTCGTCATCCAGACGCGACAGCGTTTCGCGCAGCTTCGGCTCGCAGTACAGGTCCACCTCGGCGTTAAGCCCGGAACCGATGCCGCCCGCGACGCGCAGGCGCTCAAGCTCGCGGCTGACCGCCTGGCGCACGGCTATTACTTCATCCCAGAAACCATCCCCCATGCTTTCCTTCGTAAATGCCGGCCAGCGGTCATACCAGGTGGTAAGGAACACCGATTCCTCGCGCTTGCCGGGCAGATACGACCAGATCTCCTCGGCGGTGAAGCTCAGCACCGGCGCGAGCAGACGCGTGAGCGACTCGGCGATGTGATACATGGCGCTCTGGGCCGAACGCCGGCCGCGGCTCGCGGTCGGCATGGTGTACATACGGTCCTTGAGAATATCGAGGTAGAAGCTGCCGAGCTCGACCACGCAAAACTGGTGCACCTTCTGGTAGATGAGATGGAAAGCGAACGACTCGTACGCCGTCAGCACCTCGTCCTGCAGTTTCTTCGCTTGGCTTACCGCCCAGCGGTCAAACGCAAGCATATCGTCGCCCGGCAGCAGGTCCTTCGGGTCGAAGCCGTTGAGGTTCGCGAGCAGGTAGCGCGCGGTATTGCGGATGCGCCGGTAGGAATCGGCCATGCGCGTGAGAATCTCGTCGGAGATGCTCATCTCGGCGCGGTAATCCGTGGCCGCGACCCAGAGCCGGAGAATATCGGCGCCGAGCGTCTGGATCACCTTCTGCGGCGCCACCACGTTGCCGAGCGACTTTGACATCTTGCGACCCTTGGCGTCCACGGTGAAACCGTGCGTGAGCACCGCGACATACGGCGCGCGCCCGTGCATGGCAGTCGAGGTCAGCAGCGAAGACTGGAACCAGCCGCGGTGCTGGTCCGAGCCTTCGAGATAGAGATCGGCGGGGTATTTCAGCTCGTCGCGCCGCTCCAACACACAGGCGTGGGTCACGCCCGAATCGAACCAGACGTCGAGCGTGTCACTAACCTTTTCGTACTGCTCCGCCTCCGGACCGAGCAGCTCTTTCGGATCGAGCTCGAACCAGGCGTCGATCCCTTTGTATTCGACGCGCTTGGCCACGAGCTCGATGAGCCGCGGCGTCTCGGGATGCAGTTCGCCGGACTGCCTGTGCGTGAACAGTGCGATCGGCACACCCCAGGCGCGCTGGCGCGAGATACACCAGTCCGGCCGATCGGTGACCATGCCCTCGATGCGCGCCTGCCCCCAGTCCGGCACCCATTTCGTGGCGCGAATGGCGGCAAGGGCGTCGTTGCGCAGTTTGTCCATGCTGATGAACCACTGCGAGGTGGCGCGGAAAATGATCGGCGTCTTGTGGCGCCAGCAATGCGGATAGCTATGGTTGAGTGCCGCCGCGTGCAGCAGCTTGCCCTTGCCCTTCAGCACCTCGATCACACGCTCGTTGGCCTTGAACACGTGCTCGCCGGCGAACAGCTCGGTGCCGGGCAGGAACTTGCCGTCGCCGCCGACGGGATTGTCGACCGCGAGCCCGTAACGACTGCCGACGACATAGTCCTCGAGGCCGTGGCCGGGGGCCGTGTGCACCGCGCCGGTGCCAGTATCGGTCGTGACGTGCTCGGCAAGGATCACCGGCACCTCGCGCGCGTAGAACGGATGTTTGAGCTTCACGCCTTCGAGATCGCGCCCGCGACAGTTGGCGACGACGCGGTAATCCTCGATGCCATAGCGCGCCATTGCGCTTTTCACCAACGGCTCAGCGATGAGCAACCGCTCCGTCCCCTGCGGGCCGGTGCATTGGAGCAGTTGATACTCGAGCTCCGGATGCAACGCCACCGCCTGGTTCGCCGGCAGCGTCCACGGCGTCGTGGTCCAGATCGGGATGCTGACCGGCCCCTGCCCTTTCGCGTGTTCGCAGCGACCGAGTAATTCCGCTTCATCGGCGACGGTGAAGCGTACATCGATCGCGGGCGAGGTACGGTCGGCGTACTCCACCTCGGCCTCGGCCAGCGCCGAGCCGCAGTCGGTGCACCAGTGCACCGGCTTGTGGCCGCGCGTGACGTGACCGGCGGCGAGAATGTGCCCGAGCGCGCGGATGATGTCTGCCTCGAACGCGAAGTCCATCGTGAGGTAGGGTTTGTCCCAATCGCCAATCACGCCGAGGCGCTTGAAGTCCTCGCGCTGGCGTTCGATCTGGACGCGCGCGTAGTCGCGACAGGCAGCGCGGAACTTCGCCGGCTCGACCTGGATGCCGGCCTTGCCGATTTTCTTCTCGACTGCGTGCTCGATCGGTAGGCCGTGGCAGTCCCAGCCTGGAACGTAGGGCGCGTCGAAGCCGGCGAGTGTGCGGCTCTTGACGATGATGTCCTTCAAAATCTTGTTGACCGCATGGCCGATATGGATATCGCCGTTGGCGTACGGCGGACCGTCGTGCAGCACGTACTTCGGCCGGCCCTTGCCAACGGCGCGCAGTTTTCCGTACAGGTCCGAGCTTTGCCAGCGTTTGAGGATCTCCGGCTCGCGCGTGGCGAGGCTCGCCTTCATTGGAAAATCGGTCTGGGGCAGGTTCAGCGTCTTCTTGTAGTCAGTCGTCACAACAGCCTCAATCGGTATGGAGCATGAATCGGTGGCGTCAAACAGCCTTTTCTTTTCCTGGGCGCGGGACCGCCGGGTGATAGTGACGGAAAAAAGCGCGCGCATCGACGATGTCCTGCTGAATCTTCGCCTTGAGCTCGTCGAGCGAGGCGAAACGTTTCTCGTCGCTCAACTTTTGCAGGAAGTTCACGTGCACGTATTCCCCGTAGATGTCCCGGTCGAAGTCGAACACGTGCACCTCCAGCAAGGTCCGCGTTCCACCGACCGTCGGCCGTGTTCCGATGTTGGCCACACCCGCCAGCGGCTCGTCCGGCAATCCGAAGACCTCGACCGCGTACACGCCTCTGAGCGGCGTGCTGTGGCGATGCAGATGGATATTTGCCGTCGGCACGCCGAGAGTGCGGCCGATCTTGTCGCCGTGGGCCACGCGCCCGCACATGCGGTATGGCCGCCCAAGCAGCTTCTCGGCCAGCGCCAGGTCGGCGGCGGCAAGCGCCGCGCGCACGCGCGTGCTTGACACGCGCTCA
This sequence comes from Gammaproteobacteria bacterium, assembly GCA_004298065.1. Taxonomy (GTDB): domain Bacteria; phylum Pseudomonadota; class Gammaproteobacteria; order Acidiferrobacterales; family Sulfurifustaceae; genus SCRL01. The sequence goes on from SCRL01000044.1 coordinate 32,148, forward strand.
CCGTCGATCGTCAGGCTGTGCATGTTGACCACCTGGAAACCGTGCTCGCGGCCGGCGGCCTGGAGCATGGCGAAATCGCCGCGGCGTGCGTGGCCGAAGCGGAAATCGTCGCCGACCACGAGATATTTTACGCCCAGCCCTTCGACCAGCACTTGGCGGATGAAGGCCTCCGGCTCGAGCGCGGCAAAGGCCTCGTCGAAGCGCACGCACAGCACCCGGTCCACGGCGTAGCGCCGCATCGCCTGCAGCTTCTCGCGCAGACGCATGAGCCGCGGCGGCGCCTTCTGGCGAGCGAAAAATTCCTGCGGCTGCGGCTCGAACAGCATCACCAGCGTCGGCAGGTGCAGGGCCTGGGCCTTGTCAGCCAACTGGCCGATCACTGCCTGGTGGCCGAGATGCACGCCGTCGAAATTGCCGATGGTGGCGACGCAGCCGCGATGATGCGGCCTCAGGTTGTGCAACCCGCGAATGAGCTCCATAAAACGGATTATTAAAGGAATGCCCGGCGAGGTCCAGACGACGCGCAGGTTTACGCGCGCGCCCAGTCGGGATCGTATTCCTCGACCACCTGCTTGAGCGGCCGGCGGCCGTCGTAGCCCTCGTGATAACCGTGGTAGTG
>SCRL01000045.1 GCA_004298065.1 Gammaproteobacteria bacterium
CCGCACATCCGGTTTTTCGTGAATGGCGAGCAGGTCTTCGACCTCGCGCGCCCGCTGCGCCCGTCGGATGCGGTGCACATCGTTCAGGCGTTGAGCGGCGGGTAACGACCCAGTGCGGACGTTCAGGCAGAACGGAAACCGTAGTACGTCCCCAACTGTTTCCTGTGGCCGCGCTCCTCATTGCCAATACTCCGAGCAGCTTCCGGCACCGCCCGACCAGTGTCTGCGCGTTAACTCGAAGGCTCCCTTCTGCGGATATTCGTTTCCGGCCTGACTGTCGCCAATCGGCGGGTTGCGCAATACGGTGTCTGGATCGTTGCGCGCCTAGCCGGCGGCTAGTAGCATGCGGCCTGCTCCATCTCAATGTTGACGAGGGCAACGCTGTGAAGAGCCACACATTTCAGACTCTTATGCGTCGTCTGTCCCGAACTGGGTTCAAGTCGGATTTTATTCGTCCGGCAATCCTTCCGGACTGGTGGGACGACACCTGTGCGGATGACCCCAGCGTTCTACCCGACATTGAAATCCGGGTTGCGCGCTTTCTCCGACGACCCATTGCCGACGTCAGAGACCCATCGGTAGAACTCACTGCGCCAACGTACAACCGGGCGCAACTCAGGCGCGTTCAAGACATCGACCGTGACCGTCTCGGTCCGGCGATTCACTCTGCGCTTCAGATCGCGAGCGCTGTCGTCAGGACCCTCCGATCCACCGCCCGCACGCCAGCGGTTGTGCCAACCGATGCGTTCACTTGGCGCCACCAGATCAGTCCAACTGGGCAAGCGGTGAAGCTCGATGATCTTCTCAATGATCTGTGGGGCCGTGGCATTCCTGTCGTACCCGTCGATGTGTTGCCAGCGCCAACCTTCCAAGGACTGGCCTGCATCGTAGAGGGTCATCCAGTCATCCTTCTCGGTCACAAGATTGACCAGCCGGGTCGAGTCGCTTATGTCATCGCACACGAAGTGGGGCATGTCGTTGCCGGGGATTGCGCGCCAGATCAGCCTGTCGTCGACGAAGAAGAAGAGATCGCCGACAACTCCGACATGGAACGCAACGCCGATTTATTCGCTACACGTTTTATCGTCCGTGGGGACGCCGTTCCAAATATCGACAGCAGTGACTTCCGGCAGCTGGCGCGCGGCGCGATCGCATTGGAAAACCAGCTAGGCGTGGAGGCGAGTACGATCATTTTCGCTTGGGCACGTCGCACAGGCGAGTATGTAACGGCCTCGATGGCCGTGAAGGCGCTTTATCGAAATTCAGGCGCAAGAAACAGGCTTCGCGATCACTTCGACCGCTATGTGGACATTGATGCGGCGACAGAGACTGACCGTAGCCTGTTGCGCTGCGTATACGGTGACCGCGAGGAACGTGTCGCTGCTGATTGACACGGATGTGTTTTGCGTACTCGCCGCCGGGCAATTGCTCGACGACACAGTCGGTTTGTTGGGATCTGACTTGTCAGAATGTGCGCGGTTGCCAGCACTTTCCCACATGCTGCGGAAGGGAAAACTCCGAAAGAAATACGGTGACCGGATCAGCGATCAACTTATCCCGATTGCGGATTCGATACCGGTTATCGATCAGCCGGATGCGCTGTGGCTCGACAGGCTTACCCTGGTCCAGAACATCGACCCGGGCGAAGCGCAGCTCTTTGCCTTGGCCGCCGAGAAACAGCTTTCCGTAATTACCGGTGACAAGCGGGCGTTGCGCGCCCTAAAGGGCGTTCCAAGCTTTGCCGACGCGCTCGCAGGCCGAATCGTCGTGCTGGAAGCGATATTAATCGCGCTTTGCGCTCGGCTCGGAACGACTGTGGTCAGCGCACGGGTACAACCGTTGGTTACCCATGACAGCATGATTCGGGTGAGTTTCTCGCCAAGCAATCCAGATCCCGAAGACGCACTGCTTTCCTACTACCAGAACCTCGTGACCGAGCTTAACCCGCTGGTTTTGTGGCATCCATAGCAGGAGGAATGGACGTGACCTTCGGACCAAACCATTACGTGCCGGTGCTCAAGGTGAAACGGGGTGAGAAGGCGGCGCTTCTCGCGCTTGCTGCACCGATCTGCTCGCGGATTACCCCGCTCCTGGAGATCGTCGAGCGCAAGGCAGACAAGGCGCCCAACCTCGGAAAGCACCTCGACACCGCATTCAAGGACCTTGCAGACAGTGTAGCGCCCTTTGGCCGGTGTTTTCTGGATGCACGCGAGATCGCGGCCGATGGTCCTACTGCAGCAGCCGAAGTCTTCCAGCGCGCGGCTGCGGCGGGCATGGTGTTTGCGCCGGTTACCGGTTTATCGCGGACCGCCGATGTAGCTGCTGCGATGACACATCGACAACACGGACTGGTGCTTCGCCTGACGCGAAGCGAGTTTGAAAAGGGTGAGTTGACTGCGGCTATCGATCGGTTTTTGGCTTCACACGACCTCAGTCCCGAACAGGTCGACCTGGTCGTGGATCTGGGCGCCGTGGATCAAATGATCGCGGCCGGCATCATGGCGTTAACCGATGCGTTTCTGGTAGACGTTCCGAACCATACTCGCTGGCGAACCTTGACTGTTTCCGCCTGCGCTTTCCCCACGAGCATGGGGGGTGTCGAGAGACATTCGCAGTCACTTATAGAACGTGAGGAGTGGATTGCTTGGAAGGATGGGCTTCATGCACGTCGAAGCAGCTTTGCTCGACTGCCAACCTTCAGCGACTGCGGTATCCAGCATCCGAAGGGTGTCGAAGATTTTAATCCGCGCACTATGCAGGTATCCGCTGCGATTCGCTACGCGCTGCCTGATAAATGGTTACTCATCAAGGGTGAAAGTACTAGGAAAGCACCGCCTAGCCATCAATTTCCTGCGTTAGCCACCCAATTGGTATATGGGCATTTGCGCAGTTACTTCTCAGAGTCAACGCACTGCAGGGGTTGTGCGCTCATGAAGGATGCCGCGGACGGTGCGCCGAAACTCGGATCGGCCGAAGCGTGGCGTAAGCTTGGCACCATTCACCACATGACAACAGTCATGGATGGGCTGGCAGCGTTGCCTTGGACTTGAGTTTCTCCCGAACGGCAGCGGCAATCACTTCGATTTCGATGTTCTCGCAGATACGGTCCCAGATAACCCGACGTGGTTTTGTTCTAACACCGCGGTCCAGTCCATGCCGCTCAAGGAGTGCGATCGAATCTTCGAGCCAAAGGAATTCCACAAGGGCGCGTGCATCCCGAGTGGGATTTATCCGCGCACGTCGCACCGTTTCGAAATGCGGGCAGTTATTCGTGGACTTCACGAGGAGCACACCCCACCATTCGGGCAGCATGGCCGCTGCAGTGTCCAAGTGCCGTTCCCCCGCGACCAACGTCGCCTGATCCAGCACCTTTCCATACAGATCGATCTGGCCAGCAAGGCGCCGCAGACTGTCACGGTCGGACTTGATTTCGTATCCGTGAATTTTGCCGTTGACGACTGCGACATCTACGCGAACTTCTCCACGGCAGACCCCTAGCTCATCGAGTACCGCTGTCTCGGGATGGCCGCCATACGTCAACGTGAGTTTCTTTCTCAGAGCCGCTCGAATATCGGTGTCGCTTGGTGAGATGGATGTCATATTTGTTTTCTACCATATCTTGGCCGACTCCGCTTTGACATGGCTGTGGGCGTGGCACCGATGACGTCGCTGTCCTAAAGGTATAGAAAGAATAGACAGCCAAGGCCTGTTTTTCCATCCTCCAAAGGGCGGCGATTCTGTCGCCAGAAAAAGGGGCTTATATGGGGCGGCGCCCAATGACCGCTTCTGGCCGAAAGCAGACTGCTTGGCTATTTGTACAAATGCTCCCGTGACCACGGCAGGTCGTTGTCGGTGCCGCGGGCGAAGGCGATCTGGAAGAGCTGTAGCGAGCCGGTGGTGAAGGCGGCGATGGAGCCGCAGAGGTAGAGCCGCCAGGCGCGGACGAAGCCGCCGTCGTACATCTGCTCGATTTTTTCCACGTTCTGGTCGAAGCGCGCGAGCCAGTGTTCGAGCGTCCTGGCGTAGTGCAGCCGCAGATTTTCGACGTCCAGCACCGAGAAATTATTGGTCTCAAAGATCGGCATCATCTCCCCGAGCGTCGGCGGGTAGCCGCCGGGGAAGATGCGCTTCTCGATCCAGGCGTTCATGCGCGCCGGGCGGTTGCGGCCGATGGAATGGATCAGCCCGCGCCCGTTGGGCGTGAGCGCGCGGTCAATGACGTTCGAGAGCCCGGGGTAATTATCCGGGCCGACGTGCTCCAGCATGCCGACCGACACAAACACGTCGTATTCGCCCTGGATATTGCGGTAGTCGTCTTCGACGTATTCCACGCGATCCACGAGCCCCTGTTCCTTGGCTTTTTCGCGCGCGTACAGCACTTGCTGGCGCGAGATGTTATAGGCCTTCACCGTCGCGCCGTAGTACTTCGCCATGTGGCGCGCGAGCCCGCCCCAGCCGCAGCCGGCCTCGACCACGCGGTCGCCGGGCTTGAGGCGCAGTTTTTTGCACACATGGTCGAGCTTGGCGCGCTGCGCCTGCTCGATGGTCATCGTGGGCTCGGGGAAGTAGGCGCAGGTGTACTGCATCGCCTCGCGGTCGAGCCACAGCTCGTAGAAGTCGTTGCCGAGGTCGTAGTGGTGGTGGATGTTGTCGCGCGCGCCGTCGAGCGTGTTGGCGCGCGGGCGGTTGAGGAAGTTGTCCTGGATTTTGCGCAACAGCTTCATGCGCTCGGGATTGTCGTATGCGCAATAGGCGGTCTCCAGAAACTCGACCAGGTTGCCCTCGACCTCGATTTGCCCGGTGCTGTAGAGATCGCCGAAGTGCAACGCGGGATTGGTCAGGAGCTTGTAGAGCGCGGCGTGGTCGCGCAGCACGGTGCGCGCGATGGGCTTGCCGGTGGCGGTGTAGACCTCTTCGCCGTTCCAGAAAACGATGGCGATCGAGGGGTGGCCGAGCGCGGCGAGCAGTTTTTTAGCGAGCCAGCGTTCGGCCGTCGATACGCGCCCGTTCTCGGCCGACAGGCTCGGTGCATAGCCGCCCTCGGCGACGACCGGGATCCGAAGCGGTGAGACCTTATCTTTTTTCATCTCCATGTCTTACGCCTCCGGGGCGCCCTCATGCCCCGAGGTTAAATCCTAGCATGGGCGGGGCGAGGGATGGCAAACCCGGTACAATTCCGGGGTGCCGGTTCGACTAGGACGCGTAATGATTTTGACATCTGTTTTTCGTCGCTGGCTGTTGCTGCCGCTTGTCGGGGTGTGGCCGCTCGTGGCGATGGCGCAAACCGGCGACGCCTACCTGCGCGGTTACGTGGACGCCCTGCTTGACAGCCGCTACGCCGGCCTGGGGTTGCGCGCGCTGGCGGTCGCGGAGGAGCGCGTCACGCTCGGCGCGCGCACCTGTCTCGGGCCATCGCAGAAGCGCGACATCGAATTATTGCTGCAGCAGACCGGCAAGGTGAGCACGGTGGCGTGGGACGATTCCACCGACTGCGACAAACCGGCGCCAGCAGTAGCGGAACCGGAACTACCTCTGCGCAAACGGGTCGAGATCCGTCCGCTGCCGGAGCGCGAGCTGTTCGCGCCGCTCATCGCCGACCCGCGCCAGCCGCGCTTCTCCATGAGCTACCAGCACTACAACACGCCGCGCGACAGCTTCAACGCCGCGAGCGTCGCCTTCGGCGAATACTTCGGGCTGGCGCAGGGCTCGTTCGGCGCGCGCGGCACCTCGCAGATCGGCATCCAGGGCGCGGTATTCGCGTTGTTCAACCTCGATGCCGCGTCGAGCGACCTCATCAACGCCGACTACTGGATCGGGCTGCCGTGGAGCTTCCGCCACGGGCCGTGGTCGTACCAGGTGAAGCTCTACCACCAGAGCTCGCACCTCGGCGATGAGTTCATCCTCGGCAATCCGGGCGTCAACCGCGTGAACCTGAGCTACGAGGAGATCAAGGGACTCGCGTCGTACGAGTGGGAGCGGTGGCGCGTCTACGGCGGCGGCGGATACATCCTCCACAGCGAGCCCGAGCTCCAGCGCAAGCGCGCGCAGGCCGGTGTCGAGTACCTCTGGCCGCATGCCGTGCGCGAGCTCGATTTCATCGCCGCCGTGGACATGCAGGCTTCGGAGGAGCTCGACTGGAAGAGCGGGCTGTCGGCCCAGGCCGGGTTCGAGTTCCGGGGCATAAGCCAGCACCGCGTGCGTCTGATGCTGGAGCACTTCGACGGCCACTCGCCGAACGGCCAGTTTTACCGCGAGCGCCTGCGCTACACCGGTCTCGGGCTCTATTTCCGGTTTTAAGGGCTCCCAGCCGACGAATGTGCCGTCCGCGGGGACGGCCGAGCCGGCCGGTTTCCAGTGGCATCCGTCGGCGCAGATACTATATCTTTAGCGTACGAAACAACTACAACCTCCACTCCACGGCAGGTCAACAATAATGAATTTGAGCCTTAATAAAAAATCCGTCATCCAGATCGTCGTGCTGTTACTGGTGATCGTCGTCGGCGCCGGCGTCTATTTCCGCATGCAAGCCGGCGGGGAGATTCCGTTCCTGAGCGAGCTTCTCGGCAAAAAGGAGACGCCAAAGGCGCCGCCCGCGCCACCGCCGAAGCCGGTGCCGCCGCCGAAGCCGCCCGAGCCCGAGTACCCGGTGCACGCGCCGAAGGGCCAGTTGCTCGGCAAGGCGTTCGCCGCCGACGGCGTCGAATTCGCCGAGGGCGCGCTGGTGCTGCGCCAGGGCAAGGCCGAGGCGCCGGATATCGAGGTGCGCGTTTACCTGCCGGGCAACAAGTGGGACACGCCGGCCGGCAAGCAGTTCAAGTTCGAGAACGCCGCGGGCGCCGACATCCCGCGCGTGCACGTGAGCACGAAGGAAGAGGGCAAGCCCGAACCCGCGCGCCAGGAGTTCGCGGAGAAGTATTCTCTCAAGCTTGAGTTCGGCCCGGAGAAGGACAAGAAACTACCCGGCAAGATCAAGCTGGTGCTGCCGGACGAGGCCAAGAGCACGATCGCCGGCACCTTCGATGCCGGTATCCATGGTTTCCGGATTGTGAACGGCAAGCCGGACCTCACTGCCGATTCCGTGGACACGCTCGAATATCTCGCGCTGCGCGAGATTCTCAAGGACGACCCGGACAAGGCGGTCAAGGACGTGGACCTGCGCGACGGGCATTACGTCATTCCCGGCGACGCGGCGAAACCGAAGATCGGCTATCTCGAGGCCGCCTACCAGTTGGGTGACGGCGCGCCCGCCGTGCAACGTTTCCAGTTCGTGAAGGACAAGGACGAGTGGCGCGTGCTGCGTGCGCTCGGCGCGAACCAGCTCGCCGAGGCGCATCCCTACGAGATGCCGACGGCCGCAAGCCCGGCCGAGAAGCAGCTGGTCTACCAGGCCGCGGCACGGCTCGAGAAGGACATCGCGAAGAAGCAGCCGAAGAAGGGCATCTACGGCGCGGCCTTCGAGGCGCGCACGAACGACAAGAACCGCCTCGGGGTGTGCGAGGTGAGCTATCGCCTGGCGGCGGACGAGGAACCGGTGAAAACCGCGTATCTGTTCCGCCAGAAGAAGGGCGCGTGGGTGCTGGAGCGCGAGCTGGCGAAGACCGAGACGGTGAACCTGGAGAAAGGCATCATCCAGAAAAAGCCGACGGCCGCTAAGCCGAAGGCCAAGGCGAAACCGAAGACCGCAACGAAACGTTAAATACTAAATACTTGGCAAACAAAAACCCCGCCCGGAAGGGCGGGGTTTTTGCGTAATCTGAACGCTTGCCGGACTTAGCCGCCGTTCAGTGGTCGAACGACCGTTGCCTGCATTCCCTTGGGGCCCTTCTGGCTCTCGAACTCCACCTGCTGGCCCTCGACAAGCTTCTTGAAGCCGGTGCTGTCGATGACGGAGTAGTGCACAAACACGTCCGGGCTGCCGTCCTGAGGCGCGATGAACCCGAATCCCTTGGTTTCGTTGAACCACTTCACAGTACCTGTACGCATTACATAACCTCACGAGATTGAACGAAGATCGGTATGCTGAATGCAGGGGATTGCACAGGCGGAACAGCGGGTACCGGCAAGCCGACATTGCAACAAACGGCAGCCACGTAGGCTGCACGATGAGTATACCCAAAAAGATCGAGTTGTATAGTTGAAACCGCGAGGCGGCACGGGTGCCCATACCTTATATAAGGTGTCCATCATTCGTGTGTGCAGCACGGACGAGTGCGTCGCTAACTATTCGATTTCAGTGATGATGGAGAAGCTGACATGAAGATCCCTTGGTATGTCTCCGCCGTCGGTGCCGCCCTCGTTTGGGGTATCCACTATCCACTGCTGGACCATGCCCTCAAACGGCTGTCGCTTTTTACCGTGCTGTTTCTGACGGTATTGCCGATGTTGCTCGCGGCGCCTTTTTATTATCCCCAGTTGACCGCCGATGCCGGCATGATCGCGCGCATGAACTGGGTCGAGCGCCTGCCGATCCTGCTGATTCCACTCACCAGCCTCGCCGGCGCGGTGCTGTTGTTCCTCGCCATCAGCGACAAGAACGCCACGCTCGCAAGCCTCATCGAGATCAGCTATCCGGTGTTCGTGGTGTTTTTCGCCTGGCTGCTATTCCGCCAGGTGCACCTGAACGCCAGCGTGCTCGCGGGCGCGGCCCTGGTGTTCGCCGGGGTGGCGCTCATCATTTTGAATAACCCGCGCTGAACGGTTGTTGACATGTAACAGTTGCGGTAGCGTAGACGGCTGCAGGGAGGAAACACATGGATTACCATCCGTACAAGGCGGCAGTGAACCGCTTCTTTTCCAGGCACGTCGGCGGTGACCGACGACCCACCTTTTTCGATATCGACACCGCGTACCCGGCGCTCAACGCGATCACCCGCCATTACCCGGCGATCCGCGCGGAGTTCGAGACGGTCCTGCGGCGCGGTGTGCCGCTGCCCGCGTACCACGAACTCGATTCCGGCCAGAAGGCGATCTCCGCGGTGGTGAACCCGGACAAGAAATGGAACGTGTTCATGCTCAAGGTCTTCGGCTACGAGCCGGCGCAAGCCCGTGCGCTCTGCCCCGAAACCTGCCGTGCGCTGGATGGCATTCCGAACATGCTCGAAGCCTTTTTCTCCATCCTCGAACCAGGCAAGTCGGTGCCGTTGCATGAGGGGCCGTACCTCGGTTACCTGCGCTACCACCTCGGGTTGCGGGTGCCGAAGGACGATCCGCCCAAGATCATCGTGAACGGCCAACCCCACACCTGGAAAGAGGGCGAGGCGGTGCTGTTCGACGACTCCTGGCCGCACGAAGTGGTGAACCGCAGCAACGAGCTGCGCGCGGTGCTGATTGTCGATGTGCTGCGGCCGATGCCGTGGCTGCCGACGCTGGTGAACAAAATCGTGACGCACGGCGTCGCGCGCCCGCTGTATGGGCGCAAAGTGGCGCAGCGCGCCGAGGCGATGACGCCGGTCATCAACTGATTTTTCCCGATATAAAAACAAAAACGGGCGCCTTGGGCGCCCGTTTTTGTTGAGGCCTAAGGACAACTACAGGTTGTAACCAGTCTCGTTGTGCAGCACGGTGTCCAGGCCCTCGGTTTCTTCCTCAACGTTCACGCGCAGGCCGGTGAGCGCATCCACGATCTTGAGCAGCACGAACGTGAGCACGCCGGACCACAGCAGCGTGACGCCGACGCCGATGAGCTGGGTGACAACCTGCTGGCCCATGGTCACCGCCGGCCCGCCGGGATAGCCGACGCCGCCGAGCGCGGTCGCGGCGAACACGCCCGTGAGCGTGGTGCCGAGAATGCCGCCGACGCCGTGCACCGGGAACACGTCGAGCGAGTCATCGATGTGCAGCACGCGCTTCATATAGTTGGTGGCGGCGAAACACGCGAGACCGGCGATCACGCCGATGGCGAGCGCGCCCATCGGGCCGACGAAGCCCGAGGCCGGGGTGATGGTGCCGAGTCCCGCGACCATGCCGGTGACGATGCCGAGCACCGACGGTTTGCCGAAGCGGATCCACTCGCACAGCATCCAGGTGACGGCGCCGGCGGCGGCGCCGGTGTGCGTTACCAACATGGCCATGCCGGCGGAACCGTCGGCGGCGAGCGCGCTGCCGGCGTTGAAACCGAACCAGCCGACCCACAGCATGCCGGCGCCGGTAACCGCCATGGTCAGGTTGTGCGGCGGCATCGCGGTTTCGGGGAAGCCCTTGCGCTTGCCGAGCACGAGCGCCGCGACCAGCGCCGCGACGCCGGCGTTGACGTGCACCACGGTGCCGCCGGCGAAGTCCATCACGCCGAGCTTGGCGAGCCAGCCGTCGCCCCACACCCAGTGGCACACCGGTACGTACACCAATAGCAGCCACAGGATGCTGAACAGCAGCATGCCGGAGAACTTCATGCGCTCGGCGTAGCCGCCGACGACCAGCGCCGGGGTGATGATGGCGAAGGTCATCTGGAACATGGCGAACACGGTTTCGGGGATGTTGCCCTTGAGCGTGCCGACGCCGATGCCGGCGAGCAGGCTTTTCTCCAGGCCGCCGATCCAGGCGTTGGCCGCGCCGCCGTCGCCGAAGGCGAGGCCGTAGGCGAACAGCACCCACAGCACCGACACCACGCCGGTGATGGCGAAGCACTGCATCAGCACCGATAGCACGTTCTTGGTCCGCACCAGCCCGCCGTAGAACAGCGCCAGCCCCGGCAGCGTCATGAACAGCACCAGCGCGGTCGAGGTCAGCATCCAGGCGGTGTTGGCGGCATTCAATGTCGGCGCCTCCGCGGCCGACGCCGCCGCGGGCACGACGAGCAGGAGCATGGTGAAGAAGCGCAGCATGTGGTGTTTTTGTGCGGTCATTGGAAGGTCTCCCGTGGCGGAAATTTTTTAAAGCGCGCTCGGGCCGGTTTCGCCCGTGCGGATGCGGACGACCTGTTCGAGGTCGTAAACGAAAATCTTGCCGTCGCCGATCTTGCCGGTCTTGGCGGCGTTGACGATGGTTTCGACGACGCGCTCGACCATGTCGTCGTCCACGGCGACCTCGATTTTGGTCTTCGGCAGGAAATCCACGACATATTCGGCGCCGCGGTAGAGTTCGGTGTGGCCCTTCTGGCGGCCGAAGCCCTTGACCTCGGCCACGGTCATGCCCTGGACGCCCATTTCCGAAAGCGCCTGGCGCACGTTGTCGAGTCTGGGTGGCTTGATGATGGCGGTGATGAGTTTCATTGTTATTGCTCCCCTTTGTTATTCGGCACGCCGCGCCCGGCGGGCCGGCGACATGATACAAAAAATGCGATTGTGTGAACCAAAATGAATCACGTGCACCACAAAAAATTTATCGTAGTTTGCGCACTTATTTAGTGCGCCCAAAATGGTGCATGGAATTTTTTCAGAAAATGAAGGAGATTAGGCACAAAACTTCTCCATGCGCATGATCGGTTCCATTCTTGTCGCTGTCGCCCTCGGCTATGCCGGCATCGCCGGCTGGCTTTATCTCGCGCAGGAAAGTTTCGTGTATTTCCCCGACCGCAAGCTCGTGGCGACGCCGGCCAGCGCTGGCCTGGCGTACGAGGCGGTCACGCTCACCACGGACGATGGCGTGCGCCTGAGCGGCTGGTTCATCCCGGCGCCGACGTCGCGCGGCACGCTGCTTTTCAGCCACGGCAACGCCGGCAACATCTCGCACCGGCTCGAATCCATCCGCCAGTTCCACGACCTCGGGCTCGATGTTTTTATCTATGACTACCGCGGCTACGGCGAGAGCGAGGGCAAGCCGTCGGAGGAGGGCACCTACCGCGATGCCGAGGCGGCGTGGCGGTATCTCACCGAGACGCGGCGCGTGGCGCCGGAGCGAATGGTCTATTTCGGCCGCTCGCTTGGCGCCGGCGTGGCAAGCTGGCTCGCCACACGCCATCCACCGCGGGCGCTGATCGTTGAGTCGGCGTTTACCTCGGTGCCGGACTTCGGCACTGAGGTGTATCCCTGGCTGCCGGTGCGCTGGCTCGCGCGCCTGCAATACCCGACGCGGGAGAACCTGCGGTCAGTTCATGCGCCGGTGCTGGTGATCCACAGCCGCAATGATGAGATCATTCCGTTCCGCCACGGCGAGACGTTGTATCAAGCGGCGAACGAACCGAAGGAGTTGCTGGAAATCCGCGGCGGGCACAATGATGGATTTCTGGTGAGCGGGAAGCGCTACACCGAAGGGATTGATGCTTTTTTGCGGAAGACTGGACTTTGATTTTGTGCGCCCTTCAGGCGCGATTGAAAAACTAATTGCGGGGCGCTCCGCCCCCTGCACCCCCGGGTGACTTTTGTCTTGGCAAAAGTCACCAAAACCGTTTTGCCCCGGAAGGCTCGCCGGCACACAACGCGGGTCCCTCGCATCTCGGTCGGCCTCAGGAGGTGCGCATACGGCGCATCCCTGCGCCGGATGCGCACGTGCGTGATCCCTCACGCACCCTTTCAGGCTCGACTTCGGCCTTTCCTCGACGC
>SCRL01000046.1 GCA_004298065.1 Gammaproteobacteria bacterium
CAAGGCCATCGGCAAGAAGCTCGGCCCGGACAAGGGCAACAGCAAGTACCTGTACGAGCTGTTCCCGTACGGCCCGGCCAAGCAGGCGTGCAAATACGCCGGCCTGCCGAAGCCGACCGGTTGCGTCTAAGCACCACAACCGTCCGGCGGGGCCCTGCCCCGCCGGCACTGGCATTTCCGGGGTAAGCGATGTCGGCCGTGACGGTCCTTTACGCGCTTTTGTTCTACGCGGCGACGGCGATTCTCGTCGTCGGCGTGGCGCGCAAGATTTTTATCTTTGCGCGCACTCCGCAGCCGTTGAAGATCCCCACCACCCCGGCGCCGACGACGCGCGCGGGCGTCTGGTGGCGCATGACTCGTGAAGTCACTGTGTTCGAGAGCCTGTTCAAATCGAACAAGTGGATCTGGCTGTTCGGCTGGGTATTCCATATGTGCCTGTTCGCCGAGCTCGCCTGGCACCTGCGTTATTTCACGCAGCCGGTGCCGGTCGTGATCACGTGGCTCCACTGGTTCACGGTGTTCACCGCGCTCGGCTTCGTCGCCGGCCTCGCCGGCCTGTGGGCGCGGCGCTTCCTCGTCGACCGCGTGCGCTACATCAGCAATCCCTCGGACCACCTGATGCTGGCGCTGCTCATGGCCATCGGCCTCTCGGGCCTCGGCATGAAGTACCTGATGCGCACCGACATCGTCGCGGTGAAGGCGTTCTTCCTCGGGCTGATGCGCTTCGACTGGCAGCCGCTGCCGGCCGACCCGGCGCTGCTCGTGCACCTGACGCTGGTGGCGACGCTTATGATCGTGTTCCCGGTTTCCAAGTTGCTGCACGCCCCGGGCGTGTTCTTTAGCCCGACGCGCAACCAGGTGGACAATCCGCGCGAGAAGCGCTGGACCGCCGGCTGGTCGGCCGAGTCGAAATCCGGACAGGCGGGGTGAGTCATGGCAGCCAAATTTGAAACCCCGACATTGAAGGAATACCTCGAGATCCCGCACACCCGCCCCGGCGCGATGGCGGAGTCGAAGGCCTACGTCGCCAAACCAGAGCACAACACCCCGCTCGGCTTCCCGGGTGAATTGGCTGAAGGCTGGGAACAGAAGGCGGTCGCGCGCCTCGGTGAAATCGTCAAGAGTAATCGCGCGGTCCAGGTGTTCCTCGACTCGTGCGTGAAGTGCGGCGCCTGCACCGACAAGTGCCACTACTATCTCGGCACCGAAGACCCGAAGAACATGCCGGTCGCGCGCCAGGACCTGCTGCGCTCGGTCTACCGGCGCTACTACACGCTTCCGGGCAAACTGTTCCCGAAGCTCGTCGGCGCGCGTGACATGACCAAGGACGTGCTCGACGAGTGGTACAACTATTTCCACCAGTGCTCGCAGTGCCGGCGCTGCTCGGTATTCTGCCCCTACGGCATCGACACCGCCGAGATCTCCATGGCGGCGCGCGAGATCATGGACTCGGTCGGCCAGGGCCAGAAGTACACCAACGAAATCATGGTGAAGGTCCACAAGATCGGCAACAATCTCGGTCTCCCCGGTCCGGCGCTCGAGGACACCCTCCTCGGTCTCGAAGAGGACGTGAAGGACGAGACCGGCGTGGACGTGAAGTATCCGCTCGACGTGAAGGGCGCCGATGTGCTGGTGGTGACGCCGTCGGCCGACTTCTTCGCCGAGCCGCACGTGGACGGCCTCATTGGCTACGGCAAGGTGTTCCATGCCGCCGGCATTTCCTGGACGCTCTCCACGCACGCCTCCGAGGCCGGCAACTTCGGCATGTTCGTCGGCTCGTCCGCGAACCTGCAGAAGATCGCCATGCGCATCCGTGAGGCGGCGCTCGATCTCGGCGTCAAGCGCATCGTCGTCGGCGAGTGCGGCCACGCCTGGCGCGTCGCGTATTCCTTCTGGAACACGCTCATCGGCCCGTTCGACTTCCTCGACCCGCGCTACCCGGTGCCGCAGCACATCTGCGAGTTCACCTACGACCTGATCCAGCGCGGCGCGCTCAAGTTCGACAAGAGCGCGAACGACGACAAGCGCGTCACGTTCCACGACTCGTGCAACGTCGCGCGCGCCTCGCGCATGGGCGACATGCCGGGCGGCCAGTTCATCATCCCGCGCGCGGTCGTGCAGGCGTCGTGCAACCACTTCTTCGACATGGCGCCGGAAACGATCCACGAGGCCACCTTCTGTTGCGGCGGCGGCGGCGGTCTGCTGACCGACGAGCTCATGGAGGTCCGCGTCAAGGGCGCGATGCCGCGCATGCAGGCGCTCCAGCAGGTGGTCGAGGAGCACGGCGTGACGCACATCGCCGCCATCTGCGCCATCTGCAAGGCGCAGTTCACCAAGGTCCTGCCCTACTACCAGTTCCCGATGGACATGATCCAGAGCGTCCACGGCCTGGTGAGCAAGGCGATCCGGCTCGGCCCGGTGAACGAGTAACGGTTATTCGGTTCGACATATTCGCAGCACAGCAAGGTCAACAGGAGAACATCCCATGGCAGCTCCGACAAAAACTGAAGCGAAGGCAGGCCACACGTTCCGCCGGTTCAAGGACGGCGACAGCAAGTGGCGCCGCTGGAACGACCAGATCTTCACCGCCGACGAGACCGACAAGTGCCCGACCTACGTGCACAAGACCCCGCCGTGCCAGGCGAGCTGCCCCTCGGGCGAGGACATCCGCGGCTGGCTGAACATCGTGCGCGGCATCGAGAAGCCGGCCAAGGGCACGGCCATGCAGGAGTACGCCTTCCACCGCCTGACAAACGCCAACCCGTTCCCGTCGGTGATGGGCCGCGTGTGCCCGGCGCCGTGCCAGACCGGCTGCAACCGTAACAGCGTCGAGGACTTCGTCGGCATCAACTCGGTCGAGCAGTACATCGGCGACACCGCGCTCAAGAACAAATATGCGTTCAAGGCCGCCGAGCAAACCACCGGCAAGAAGGTCGCCATCGTCGGCGGCGGTCCGGCGGGCCTGTCGGCCGCCTACCAGCTGCGCCGCAAGGGCCATGGCGTGACGAT
This sequence comes from Gammaproteobacteria bacterium, assembly GCA_004298065.1. Taxonomy (GTDB): domain Bacteria; phylum Pseudomonadota; class Gammaproteobacteria; order Acidiferrobacterales; family Sulfurifustaceae; genus SCRL01. The sequence continues at coordinate 3,010 of SCRL01000046.1, forward strand.
CTTCGAGAAGTACCCCGAGCTCGGCGGCATGATGCGCTACGGCATCCCCGGCTACCGCATGCCACGCGACGTGCTCGACGGCGAAATCAGCCGCATCGTCGCCATGGGCGTGGAGGTCAAGACCAATACGCGCATCGGTGTGGACATCAAGCTCGAGGACCTCGAGAAGCAGTTCGACGCCATCGTGTTCGCCATCGGCGCGCAGTCCGGCCGCGCGCTGCCGGTCCCGGGCGCCGACGCCCCCAACTGCATCACCGGCGTGGCGTTCCTTGAGGCCTTCAACCAGGGCCGCCTGCGCTTCGTCTCCAACCGCGTGGTCGTCATCGGCGGCGGCGACACTTCGATCGACGTCGTGTCGGTCGCGCGCCGTCTCGGCTACGTGAAGGAAACCGCCGAGTCCGAGCGCCCCGAATTCGTGGTGCTCGGCCACACGGCGCACGACGTCTCGCGCACCGCGGCCAAGCAGGGCGCGGACGTGATGCTGATCTCACGCCAGCCGGTCGAGAAAATGAACGCCGCGAAGCACGAGATCGACGACGCCATCCGCGAGGGCGTGAAGATCCAGGGCGCGCTGCAGCCGATCGAGGTCATCAAGGACGCCAAGGGCCGCGCCAAGGCGCTGCGCGTCGCCGAGCTCGACTATTCCAAGGGCAAGCCGGAAGTGAAACCGGGTAGCGAGCGCGACCTCGAGGCCGACCTGATCGTTTCCGCCATCGGCCAGGGCGGCGACCTCAAGGGCATGGAGGCGTTCGACAACGGCAAGGGCCTGATCAACGCCGACAAGTTCTACCAGGTGCCGAACAAGCCCAAGTATTTCGTCTGCGGCGACATCGTGCGCCCGCACCTGCTCACGACCGTGATCGGCCAGGGCTCGATCGCGGCCGACAGCATCGACCATTTCCTCAAGGGTCAGGAGCAGGAGAAGCGCCCGAAGGTGGACGTGCACCACTTCAACCTGCTCGACAAGCTGCGCGAAACCAACCTCGAGCCGAAAAAGTTCGAGATCACCGAGGCTGGCGGCCCGCGTCCGATCGACCAGGGCCTGCGTGGCACGTCGGAACAGGGCAAGGCCGTCGGCGGCTACGCGATCCACAACTACGAAGACCGCGCCGCTTCCGAGGTGTGCCAGTCGAGCGAGCTGTTCCTCGGCCACTTCGCGAACACGCCGCGCAACTTGCGCACCGAGAAGGTGCCCTCCGCCGAAGAGGTGCTGGGCCACTTCGAGGAGCGCGTGATGGGGCTCGACGACGCGCAGGCGGTCAACGAGGCCAAGCGCTGCATGAGCTGCGGCCTGTGCTTCGAGTGCGACAACTGCGTGATCTTCTGCCCGCAGACCGCGGTCAAGCGCACGCCGAAGAGCGAGACCACCATGGGCCGCTACGTCTACACCGACTACGACCTGTGCATCGGCTGCCACATCTGCGCCGACGTCTGCCCGACCGGCTACATCAAGATGGGCATGGGCGACCACTAACCTGTCGAAGCGTCAGGCATGAAACGCAACATGAAGCAGTTCGTGGTTGGGGGGCTTGCCGCCCTGCTCGCGCTCGGCGGGCTGGCGGCCGCGCACGCAACGGAGCCGAAAAAGCCCGCGCGCGTGCCGGTGCCGGCCATTAGTGTCAACAAGGACAAGGCCGAGAAGTGCGTGGAGCCGACCGACGTGATGCGCCGGGACCACATGAAGTTCATCCAGCACCAGCGGGATGAAACCATGCACAAGGGCATCCGCACGTCGAAACACAGCCTCAAGAACTGCGTCGAATGCCATGCCGACCCCAAGACCGGCAGCGTGCTCGGCAAGGACGGCTTCTGCGCGACCTGCCACCAGTACGCCGCCGTGACCATCGACTGCTTCAGCTGCCACACGGACAAGACTGAGAAGCGCGTAAGCGCGAACGAGCCGGCCTCGCTCGAACGGCTGGTGCGCCTGTCGGCGCCGGCCGCGGGAGCCAAACCATGAGCCTGAACCGCCGTGAATTTCTCGGCCTGACCGCTGTCGCCGCGCTGGCGACGCCCGGCTTGCGCCTGGTCGAGCTCGCGCAGGCACGCGCGCCCGAAGAAACCGCCACCAAGCTGCAACGCTGGGGTCTGCTGATCGACGCCGCCAAGTGCGCCGACGGCTGCGACGCCTGCGTCACGGCGTGCCACGTGGAGAACGGCGTCACCGGCCACAACCGCCCGGCGACCGACCCGCAGTGGATCCGCAAGGTCAAGATCAAGGACCGCCAGACCGGCTACGTGCAGACGCTGCCGCTCATGTGCCAGCACTGCGAGCATCCGCCGTGCGTCGACGTCTGTCCCACCGGCGCGTCGTTCAAGCGCGCCGACGGCATCGTGCTCGTGGACAAGCACATCTGCATCGGCTGCCGCTACTGCATGATGGCGTGCCCGTACAAGGCGCGCTCGTTCATCCACGAGGACACGAAGGACCAGAAGCCCCACGCCCCGCGCGGCAAGGGCACGGTCGAGTCGTGCACCCTGTGCGTGCACAAGGTCGACCGCGGCGACAACACCACCGCCTGTGCCGAGGCCTGCAAGAAGGAAGGCCACGAGGCGATTCTGTTCGGCGACCTCAACGACGCCGGCAGCGAAATCCGCAAGCGCCTCGCTAGCGCGCCATCCACCCAGTTGCGCCCGGACCTCAAGCTCAACACCGGCGTGCGTTACACCGGCCTGTAACAGGAGCTGACGCACCATGCACATTCATTATCGTTCCATCGAAGGCCGCAGCGTCGGCTTCCTCGCCCTGCTCGGTCTCCTCGGCGCCATCGTGGCGGTCGGCCTCGGCGCCGCGCTGTACATGGAGCACAACGGCCACTGGCTCACCGGCATGACCAACCAGATCGTCTGGGGCATGCCGCACGTGTTCGCGGTGTTCCTGATCGTCGCCGCCTCGGGCGCGCTCAACGTCGCCTCCATCGCCTCGGTGTTCGGCCGCCAGATGTACAAGCCGCTGTCGCGCCTCTCCGGCCTGCTCGCCATCACCCTGCTCGTCGGCGGCCTCGCGGTGCTGGTGCTCGACCTCGGCCGGCCCGACCGCCTGACCGTGGCCATGACCTATTACAACTTCAAGTCGATCTTCGCCTGGAACATCTTCCTCTACATCGGCTTCCTCCTCGTCGTCGCCGCCTACCTGTGGATCATGATGGAGCGGCGCATGAACGACTATTCCAAGCCCGTCGGCGTGTTCGCCTTCACCTGGCGCCTGATCCTGACCACCGGTACCGGCTCGATCTTCGGCTTCCTCGTGGCGCGCTCGGCCTACGACACCGCCGTACTCGCGCCCATGTTCATCGTATTCTCGTTCGCCTACGGTCTGGCGATCTTCCTGCTGGTCCTGATGGCGGCCATGGCCTGGACCGGCCGCGCCTTCGGCGACGCCGTCTTCGCGCGGCTGCGCAACCTGCTGGGCGTGTTCATCGCCGGCGCGTTCTACTTCGTGCTGGTGTACCACCTCACGAACCTGTACATCACCGAGCGCCACGGTATCGAGGCCTTCATCCTGCGCGACGGTGGTCAGTTCACGGCAGCGTTCTGGCTCGGTCAGGTGATTGTCGGTTATGTCGCGCCGTTCGCGATCGTGTATTCGCGCCTCGGCCGCTCGCGCGCCATGGTGGCGCTGGCCGCGGTGCTGGTCGTGCTCGGCGGCATCGCCCAGATGTACGTCACCATCATCGGCGGCCAGGCCTATCCGATGCCGCTGTTCGCCGACAAGGACATCATTGAAAGCAGCTTCTTCGACGGCCAGGTGGCGGCCTACACGCCGAGCCTGCCGGAACTGCTGCTCGGCGTCGGTGGCATCGGCATCGCCCTGATCGCCACCACGTTCGCCGTGAAGGTGTTGCCGTTCCTGCCGGCGTCGCTCGCGGACGCGGACGCCGACCCGCACTACAAACCCGAAGCGGCTTAAAACCTTCCACCACAGAGGCCACAGAGAACACAGAGAAAAGAGAATAAAACCGTATTATTCTCTCTGTGATCTCTGTGCGCTCTGTGGTTAAGCCTTTTCTGGAGGTGGATGCTTGAACCGCCTGCTCATCTCCGCCGCCCACAAGTCTTCCGGCAAGACCACACTCACGCTCGGCCTCGCCGCGGCGCTTCGCGCACGCGGCCATGTCGTGCAACCGTTCAAGAAGGGCCCGGACTACATCGATCCGCTGTGGCTCACGCGCGCGGCCGGCCGCGATTGCCACAATCTCGACTTCTTCGTCATGGGGCGCGACGAGATCCTGCGCACCTTCGCCGCGCGCGCGGCCGGCGCCGATATCTCGCTGATCGAGGGCAACAAGGGACTGTACGACGGCCTCGATCTCGACGGCTCTAACTCCAACGCCGCGCTCGCGCACCTGCTGGCGGCGCCGGTAGTGCTGGTGATCGATGCGCGTGGCATGACGCGCGGCATCGCACCGCTCATCCTCGGCTACCAGGCTTTTGATCCGGACATCCGCATTGCCGGCGTCATCCTGAACCAGCTGGGCGGTTCACGCCACGAGGCCAAGTTGCGCGCCGTGATCGAGCACTACACCGACGTACCGGTGATCGGTGCCGTGCACCACGACGACCGTCTTGCTATCGTCGAGCGTCACCTCGGGCTCGTGCCGAGCAACGAGGCCAGTGCCGCCGACGCCAAGATCGGCGTCATCGCCGAGCGCGTCGCCGCCCAGGTGGACCTCAATCGGTTGCTTGCCGTCGCTGCCGATGCATTGCCGTTACCGGAAGTGGTCGCGCAACCCACCATAACGCCCGCACCGACACGGACGGATGTCCGCATCGGTATCGCGCGCGACGCGGCGTTTGCGTTCTACTACCCCGGCGACCTGGAAGCGCTGCGCGCCGCCGGCGCCGAGATCGTGTTCTTCGACACCCTGCGCGACAAACGATTGCCCGACGTCGATGCCCTGTTCATCGGTGGCGGCTTTCCGGAAACGCACATGGAGGCGTTGGAGGCGAACGCCGGGCTGCGGCAGGATATCCACGCCGCCATCGAGGCCGGGTTGCCGGCCTATGCCGAGTGCGGCGGGCTCATGTACCTCGCACGCAGCCTCGCCTGGGGCGATCGGCGCTGCGAGATGGTCGGCGTCATCCCGGGCGACGTGATAATGCACGACCGCCCGCAAGGACGTGGCTACGCGAAGCTGCGCGAGAACGGCCGGAACCCGTGGTCGTCGGGCGGTAACAACGAAATTCGCTGCCACGAATTTCACTACTCGAGCCTTGAAAATCTGCCAGCCGACACGATCTATGCGTACGACGTGCTGCGCGGCACCGGCATCGACGGGCGCAACGACGGCATCGTGCACAAGAACCTGCTCGCGTGCTACGTGCACATGCGCGATCTCGACGCCAATCATTGGGCCGCGCGCTTCGTCGAATTCGTCCGCCGCCAAAAACACAGCGAACCGCGGCGTCAAGCAACCGGAGGAAAGACATGATCACCATCACCGAACACGCGGCGGAACAGATCCGCAAGGCTGCCGAACAGAGCGGCGCGGAAAGCCTGTTCCTGCGCCTCGCCGCCAAGGTTGAAGACGGCGGCAAGTTCGAGTACGGCATGGGCTTCGACGAGCGCAAGGACGACGACACGTTGTGGCAGTCCGGCAACGTCGGCGTCCTGGTCTCGCCGGCCTGCAAGGACCTGCTCGAAGGCGCCACACTCGACTACGTGGAACTCAACCCGGGCGATTTCCGCTTCATCTTCATCAATCCCAACGATCCGGCGCACGGCGGCCAATCCCGCCGGCCCTCCTGAGCGGATAACCTACCAATTCTGTTATGATTTAGCTGCTTGGAACCCGCGCGGCGCTTGTGCCTGCCGGGCATAGCGCATCCACCATGCAGCCGACGACCGACTCCCGGCATTCCTTTTTCGCACTTCCCGGACTGCGACTGGTCAAGCAGCTCTTCTGGGGAAAGCTGTCACGCCTGTTTTTGCTGCTGTTGCTCATGCTGCTCGGCAGTGCCGCGGTGCTCGGCCTCGCCATCACCGGTCGCGTTGTTTCCGAGTGGCTGGCGCTTGCGTTCGCACTCGCGGGGATTGCTCTCCTATGGCTGCTCATCTACCGGATGCGCCGGCGGCTGCGCTTCGTGCGTCACCTGCGCGACTGGGCCGAGCGCATGCGCGGCGGCGATCTCTCCACCAAGATTCCGCTGACGAACGAGCCCGACCTCGACGACGTCATCGACGACATCAACAGCCTCGGCGGCATGCTCGAGAAGCTCGCGCTCGAAATGGATGCGCACTCGCACGCCCAGACGGTGCGCCTCGCGCGCAAGACCCAGTCGCTCGACATCCTTTATGAAATCGCGCTAAGCCTCACCCGGCCCGGCAATCTCGACCAGCAGCTCGAAAGTTTCCTGGATACCTTCATTGAGCTGGTCGACGCGCGCGCCGCCACGGTGCACCGGCTCGACGACCACGGCCGGCTGAATCTCATTGCCAGTCGCCGCTACGAGGCTAGCGATGCCGGCGAGACACTGCTCACCCGCTGTCCGCATTGCGGCTGGGCGGTCTCGAGCGGGAACGTGCATATCCTCACGGGTTCACTCGTGTGCGCGCGCCAGATGCGCGCGCGCCGCGTCGGCGACCACCGCGAGGTCGCGGTGGTGCCGGTTCAGTACCAGGGTCGCACGCTCGGTACCTACACGCTCTACCTCGACTGGCCGGTATCGGCCCTCGGTGAAGACGCACTCGGGTTACTCACCGGTATCGGACGGCATCTGGGGCTTGCCATCGAGAAGGCGCGTCTCGACTCGGACGCCCGTCGTCTTGCGATCATGGAGGAACGCAACATCATCGGCAGCGAGCTGCACGACTCGCTGGCGCAGTCGCTGGTCAGCATGCGCCTGCGCATGAAGATGCTGGGCGAGATGCTGCACAAGAAAGACCTGCGCGCGGCGCAGAACGAGGCGCGCCAGCTGCGCGAGAGCCTCGACGAGGCGCACGCGAACCTGCGCGATCTGCTCGCCAATTTCCGTCTGCGCATCGACGAACGCGGACTAGTGCCGGCAATCGAAGGCATGGCGCTACGCTTCAGCGACGAAACCGGTATTGCCGTGTTCTTTCATAACGAGTGTCACGAACTGGCGCTTACGCCGCAGCAGGAAATCCAGGTGTATCACATCATCCAGGAGGCGTTGAGCAACATCCGCAAACACAGCCATGCCAACACCGCGCGCATCCGCATCGACAACGAGGCACCGGGTCGTTATACGGTGCTGATCGAGGACGACGGCGAGGGCATGAGCCCACCTGACGATTCACTACCCGGCGAGCACATCGGCCTGTCGGTGATGCAGGACCGTGCGCGCCGCTTGCCCGGCGAGCTCACTATCGAGAGCGAACCCGGCGAAGGCACACGAGTACTGCTGAGCTTCACCTCGGCTGAACAGGCGCCGCCGGCGCGCGCTGTGGGTAACTGAACCATGTCCACGCGCGTATTACTAATCGACGACCACACACTCGTGCGCAAGGGCATGGAGGAATTGTTGCGCTCGCGCGGCGTCGAGGTCGTGGCCGCCGTCGGTACCGGCGAGGAAGGCGTAAACCGCGCGCTGGCGCTGAAACCGGACATCATCCTGCTCGACGTGCGCATGCCGCTCATGGGCGGCATCGAAACGCTCACGCGCCTGCGCGAGTGCGGTGTCACCGTTCCGGTCCTGATGCTCACCATGAGCCGCGACGACGCCGACCTGCGCGCGGCGCTGCGCGGCGGCGCGCAAGGCTATCTGCTCAAGGACATGGATCCCGAGGACCTGGTGCCGGCGCTCGAAGCGGCGCTGCGCGGCGACAACGTCGTGGCCAAGGAGATGGTCGGCTCGCTCGCGCGCATGGTGAAGGACGAACCGGCGGAAACCGCGCCGACGGCCTCGCCGTTCGCCGAGCTCACGACACGCGAGCTTGAAATCCTGCGCCACGTGGCCGACGGCCTGAGCAACAAGATGATCGCGCGCGCGCTCAACATCACCGACGGCACGGTGAAACTGCACGTCAAATCCATCCTGCGCAAGCTCAGTATCCGCTCACGCGTCGAGGCTGCGGTGCTCGCGGTCGAGCACGGGCTCGGGCGCAAAAAATCCGGCGAAAACTAAAAAGGCCGGGGGTGACCGGCCTTTTTAGTTTCTGCCCATCAGGGAAATCTCAGTTCGGCGCCGCCGGGCGGAACCAGTCGAGCTTCTCGCGCAGTTTCACCACCTCGCCCACGATAATCAGCGTCGGCGGCTTGACCTTTCCTTTCTCCACGATACCCGGAAGCGTTTCCAGGTTTCCCGTCAGCACCCGCTGGTAGCGGGTCGTGCCCTGCTGCACCAGCGCCGCCGGCGTCGTCGCCGGCAGGCCGTGGCGGGTAAGCTCGCGGCAGATTTCGGTTATGCCGTGCAGCCCCATGTAGAACACTATGGTCTGCTTCGGCTGGGCGATTGCCTTCCAGTTCAGGTTGACCGTGCCATCCTGGAGGTGGCCAGTGACGAACATCACCGACTGGGCGTAGTCACGGTGCGTGAGCGGGATGCCGGCATAGGACGCGCAGCCGGCGGCGGCGGTGATGCCCGGCACGACCTGGAACGGAATACCCTCTTCCATCAGGGTCGCGATCTCCTCGCCGCCGCGCCCGAAAATGAACGGGTCGCCGCCCTTGAGCCGGACCACGCGCTTTCCCTCGCGCGCCAGGCGCACGAGCAGGTGGTTGATGTCCTCCTGCGGGATGGCGTGGTTGTCGCGTTCCTTGCCGGCGTAGATGCGCTCGGCTTCGCGCCGGACGAGATCGAGAACCTCGGCCGACACCAGCCGGTCGTAGACCACCACGTCGGCCTGCTGCATCAGGCGCAGGGCGCGGAATGTCAGCAGGTCCGGGTCGCCCGGCCCGCCGCCGACGAGATACACCTCGCCGACCGGTTTGGCGCTTCCGTCTACGGCATCGAGACGTTTTTGCAGCGCCTCGCGCGCCGAATCCTCCTGGCCGGAGAGCATGCGCTCGGCAATCGGGCCTTGGAGCACGTCCTCCCAGAACCGGCGCCGGGCCTGGGGGTGCTGGAAGCGCTGTTTGACCGCATCGCGGAACTCGGCGACCAGCCGGCCCAACCGGCCGTAGGCCGCCGGGATCAGGGTCTCGAGCCGCGCCCGGATCAGGCGTGCCAGCACCGGCGAGGCGCCGCTGGTGGAAACCGCGGCGATAACCGGAGAACGATCGATGATCGAGGGCAGGATGAAGGTGCAAAGCGCTGGCTGGTCCACGACGTTCACCGGGATGCGCCGCGCCGTCGCGGCCTCGTATACCTGGCGGTTGACCGCTTTGTCGTCCGTGGCGGCGATGGCCAGCACGCAGTCATCGAGCAGCTTCGGCTCGAAGGCCGTCTGCCGGTGTTCGATTCTGCCATCCTGCACCATGCCGGCTAGGACCGGCCCAAGTTCGGGGGCGTATACAGTCACTCGTGCCCCCGCCTTCAGCAGCAAGTTGACCTTGCGCGCCGCGATCTCACCCCCGCCGATGAGAGCGCAGGGTTTGCCTTTGAGGTCCAGGAATATGGGTAGATAATCCATTCTCTATATGAAAACTTTTATTAATCTAATCAATGAATTTTACCAACTAGGTGATAACTAATCGAGGAAATTTCGGGATATTCCATGAGATATAGAAGATGGCGGAGAGGGTGAGATTCGAACTCACGAGGGGTGTAAACCCCTGCCGGTTTTCAAGACCGGTGCCTTAAACCACTCGGCCACCTCTCCGTATGTATCGGGTCAAAAAACGCCCCTGCCAGTTTTGCTCGGCGCATCCCTGCACCTCGCCCCTTTGGGGTCAGCGTCGCTACGCTCCGCTGTCCGGAATCGCTCCCGGCGATTCTCGTCAAGACCGGTGCTCTTCAACTACCCGGCCACCCCTCCATGAACGGACGCAAGGATACCCGATGCGCCCCCTTGGCACACGGGACAAGGTCAAGCGATTGAGATGCGCTCCAGGCCCGGCAGATAGGGCTTGAGGGCGGCCGGGATGCGGATGGAGCCGTCGGCCTCCTGGTAGTTCTCCATGATCGCTATCAGGGTCCGACCAACTGCCAGCCCGGAGCCGTTCAGGGTATGCACCAGCTCCGGCTTGCCGGTCTCGGGGTTGCGCCAGCGGGCCTGCATGCGCCGCGCCTGGAAGTCCTCGAAGTTGCTGCACGAGGAGATTTCGCGGTACTTCTGCTGACCCGGCAACCACACCTCCAGATCGTAGGTCTTGGCAGCGGAAAAGCCCATGTCGCCGGTGCACAGCGCCATCACGCGGTACGGCAGCTCCAGGCGCTTGAGCACCTCCTCCGCATGGCTGGTCAGCTCCTCGTGCACCTTGTAAGAATCCTTGGGCGGAACAATTTGCACCAATTCGACCTTCTCGAACTGATGCTGGCGGATCATGCCACGCGTGTCTTTGCCGTAGGAGCCTGCCTCGCTGCGGAAGCACGGCGTATGGCAGGCGTATTTCCGCGGCATGTACCCGGGTTCGATGATCGTATCCCGGACAATGTTGGTCACCGGGACTTCGGCGGTCGGGATGAGGTAGTAATTTTGTTCACCCTTCAGGGCGAACAGGTCCTGCTCGAATTTCGGCAACTGGCCGGTCCCGCGCAGGCTGTCGGCATTGACGAGATACGGCGCATAGGTCTCGGTGTAACCATGTTCGCGCGTATGCAGGTCGAGCATGAACTGGATCAACGCGCGGTGCAGACGCGCGAGCGGCCCGTTCATGACCACAAAGCGTGCCCCGGCGATCTTCGCTGCCGTGTCGAAATCCATCATGCCAAGCGCCGCGCCCAGGTCCACATGGTCCCTGGCCTTGAAATCGAATTTTCGCGGGTCACCCCAGCGCCTCACTTCCTTATTGGCATTTTCGTCTTTACCATCCGGCACCGATTCGTGCGGGATGTTCGGGATGCCGAGGGCGATCTGGGTCAGTTCGGCCTGAATCTGCTCCAGCTCAGTCTCGGCCTGCTTGAGCGCTGCACCGATGTCGGCCACCTCCTTCATCGCCTGCGAGGTGTCTTCGCCTTTCGCCTTGGCCATGCCGATCGCCTTGGACTTGGCGTTGCGCTCGGCCTGAAGCTGCTGCGTCGCGACCTGCACGCGCTTGCGTTTTTCTTCAAGGTTAACGAGCGCGGCGGTATCGAGCGCGAACCCGCGGCGCGCGAGCTTCTTGGCCGTGACTTCAATATCAGTACGGAGCAACTTGGGATCGAGCATGAACCGTTATCCGTAATCAGCCTTCGTTAATCTTCGCCGGCCAGGAAACCACATGCCCCGGCGGCAGAATGTCCTTCAAATGCGACAGTATGCGCGTGATCTTCGCCGGCTCATCGAAGAATTCGACCACCACCGGCAGATCGAGCGAGAGGTCGAGCAGTGTCGAGGAATGCACCTTGCCGGAGCGTCCGAAACCACTGACGCCGCGAAACACGGTCACACCACGCACCTTTTCATCATCGTGCAGTTTTGCGAGCAGCGTCTTGAGCGTCTTTTCCGTTTCGGTGAGGTAAACACGCACCATGGTCACGTCGCTGTGTTTCATAGCTGCCTCCCGATGATGACACCGAGCCAGGTGCCGCTGACACAGAGCGCCAGACTCAGCGCCATGTTGGCGAGCGCCTTGAGATGCGCGCCCTGCTCGATGAGGTTGAAGGTCTCGATGGAAAACGAGGAAAAAGTGGTAAAGCCGCCGAGCACGCCGATAAGCACGCCGGCGCGCAATACAGTGTTATCGCTGAATCGCTCGGTGAGAAGCACGAACAGCACGCCCATCACGAGACAGCCGAGTACATTGACCGTAAGTGTGCCGTAGGGAAAGCCGCGCCCGGCAAAGGTATGCACCCAAGTGGACATCCAGAAGCGCAGCAAACTGCCGATGGCGCCGCCGATGCCGATGGCAAGAACCTGACCCATAATGGCTACTCTTTCTTCTTGACCTTTTTATCGAGGCTGCGCAGGTGCGCCAGCTTTTCCGCGATTTTACCCTCTAATCCGTATTCCGTGGGGTGGTAATACTGACGCCGCCCGAGCTTCTCGGGAAAGTAATTTTCGCCCGCGGCATAGGCCTCGGGCTCGTCATGGGCGTAACGGTAGCCCTTGCTGTAACCAAGTTCCTTCATGAGCTTCGTCGGCGCGTTACGCAGGTGCAGCGGCACCTCAAGCGAGCCGTGCTTCTTGGCATCCTCCATGGCCGAACCCAACGCGGTGTACACCGCGTTGCTCTTGGGTGCGCAGGCCATATAAACAACCGCCTGGGCGATGGCCAGCTCGCCTTCGGGGCTGCCCAGACGCTCCTGCACATCCCAGGCGTCCAGTGCCAGACGTAGCGCCCGGGGGTCGGCGTTGCCAATGTCCTCCGAGGCCATGCGCACCACGCGCCGGGCGATATAGAGCGGATCGCAGCCACCGTCGATCATGCGCGCGAACCAGTAAAGCGCCGCGTCCGGATCGCTGCCACGCACCGATTTATGCAACGCCGAAATCTGATCGTAGAACGCTTCGCCATGCTTGTCGAAGCGCCGGGCACTACCACCCGTCAGCAGCTCTTTGATGAGATCAACGCCGATGACCTCGTGCCCACCTTCTTTCGTTGCCAGATCGACGGCCATTTCGAGGAAATTCAGCGCCCGGCGGGCGTCGCCGTCAGCGGCCTCAGCTAAAAGCCTCAGCGCCTCATCGGGCACTTCGAGCTTGCGCTGACCAAAACCAGCCGCTTCGTCGTGCAGCGCTCGTTCCAACACCTTGCGTATATCTTCCGGAGTGAGCGCCTTGAGCACGTACACGCGGGCGCGCGACAACAACGCGCTGTTAAGCTCGAACGATGGGTTCTCCGTGGTGGCGCCGATGAAGGTGAGCGTGCCGTCCTCGACGTAGGGCAGGAAGCCGTCCTGCTGCGCCTTGTTGAAGCGGTGCACCTCGTCCACGAACAGTACTGTCGGCTTGCCACCGGCGCGCGCCTGTTTTGCCTCGTCGATGGCAGCGCGGATTTCCTTGACGCCGGCGAACACCGCCGAGATGGCGATGAAGTGGGCATGGGTACGCGAAGCAATCAGGCGCGCGAGCGTGGTCTTGCCGGTGCCCGGCGGACCCCAGAAGACCATGGAGTGCAGCGCGCCCGATTCGATTGCCTGGCGCAATGGCTTGTCCGGCGCAAGCAGATGCTCCTGGCCGTAGAAATCTTCGAGCCGATGCGGACGCATGCGGTCGGCGAGCGGACGCCAGGGGGTTTCGGCTTCGGGGAACAGATCGTTCATGGTTACAGCTTCCGCCATCGGCGGCGGTACGTCAAAAAATGGCGGCCGGGCTACTCACCGACCACGTCCACGCCCTTGGGCGGCGTGAAGCTGAATTTGGCGGCATCGATCTTCCTGTTTTCCTTGGGTGCCTGCAGGGTCACGCGCGTGGTCTGGCCGAAGCCGTCCACCATTTCGAGCATGCGTAGCCGCCCCTGCTCGAAGCCGATACGGATGTCCTCAAAGCCGCCGTCCTTGCGCTTCGGGATGAGCTGAGCCCACGCAAGCTTGCCTTGCTCGCCGATCGATTTGACGGTGAAGCTCGCATCGAGTTTGCCCTTGCCGGCAAGCAACATTGCAGGTGTATCGCCCAGCCCACCGGTGAGCGGGCGCACCGTCACCTGCTTGAGCTCGGGATCGTAAACCCAGATGCGGGTGCCATCGGCCACGATCTGCTGCTTGAACGGCAGGTCGTAGTCCCAGCGAAACTTGTCCGGGCGTTCGATCCAGAGCGTGCCGGAGGACTCCTGGATGATGTTGAGACTCTCGTCCAGCACCACCTGATTGAAGCGCGCCTGGTAGCTGTGGACCTCGCTGAAAAAACGCTTGAGACTCGCCGTGGGGTCGGGCGCCGTGCTCGCCGCATGAGCAAGCAGCGGCAGAAAAGCCAGAAACAGGAAAGTCGCGACGCGTCGCATGACGGTTAGTTTCGCGGCGGAGGTGGCGCGAGCACTTCGCGCGAACCGTTCGGTTGCAGCGGGCCAACAACGCCGGAGCGTTCCATCTCCTCGATCAAGCGCGCGGCACGGTTGTAGCCGATGCGCAGCCGGCGCTGCACGCCGGAAATCGATGCACGGCGCGATTCGGTCACGATCTTGAGTGCCTCGTCGTACAGCGGGTCGGCCTCGCCACCGCCCTCGCCGCCCTCAGCCGTCGGCATCCCGCGGTCGTCCACGCCGCTGCCGCCGCTCACCACGGTCTCGTCGTACACCGGCTGGCCGGTCTTCTTGAGGAAACTCACGACCTTGTGCACTTCGTGATCGGCGACGAATGCGCCGTGCACGCGTGTCGGCACGCCCTGGCCGGGTTGAAGGAACAGCATGTCGCCCTGGCCGAGCAGTTGCTCCGCGCCCATCTGGTCGAGCACCGTGCGCGAATCCACGCGCGACGGGACCTGGAACGCAATACGCGTCGGGATGTTGGCCTTGATGAGGCCGGTGATGACGTCCACCGATGGCCGCTGCGTGGCCAACACCAGGTGCAGGCCGGCGGCGCGGGCCTTCTGCGCCAGACGCGTGATCAGCTCCTCGACCTTCTTGCCCGCCACCATCATCAGGTCGGCAAGCTCGTCCACGAGGATCACTACCGTCGGCAACGTGGTGAGCGGTTGCGGTTCCGCCGCGTCTTCACCGGGTCTCACGATCGGGTCAAGTATCGGTTTCTTGGCCTCCTCGGCGTCCTTGATCTTGCGGTTGTAGCCGGCGAGGTTGCGCACGCCGAGCGCCGCCATCAGCTTGTAGCGCCGCTCCATCTCGGCGATGGACCACTTGAAGACGTTCGCCGCCTGTTTCATGTCGGTCACGACCGGCGCCAGCAGGTGCGGGATGCCGTCGTATACCGACAGTTCCAGCATCTTGGGATCGATCAGCACCAGCCGCACGTCTTCCGGCGTGGACTTGTAGACCAGGCTCAGGATCAAGGTGTTGATGCACACCGATTTGCCCGAACCGGTGGTGCCGGCGATCAGCAGGTGCGGCATGCGCGCCAAGTCGGTGACCACCGGGTTACCGGCGATGTCCTTGCCGAGCGCGAGCGTAAGCGGCGACACCGATTCCTCGTAGGCCTGCGTGGACAGCGCCTCCATCAGGCGCACGGTCTCGCGCGACTCGTTCGGGATCTCGATGCCCATCACGTTCTTGCCGGGGATATTCTCGACCACGCGCAGGCTCACGACCGAGAGCGCGCGCGCCAGGTCGCGCTGCAGGTTGGTGATCTGCGAGGCCTTCACGCCCGGTGCCGGTTCCATCTCAAAGAGTGTAATCACCGGGCCCGGATGCACCGCCACCACACGCGCCTCGATGTCGAAATCAAGCAGCTTCTTTTCCAGCAACCGCGCCATGCTTTCGAGCGATTGCTTGGAGAACTGCGCGGCCTTGGACTTCTCCGCCGGGTCGAGCAGCGACAGCGGCGGCAATTCCTTCGAACCCGGCGTGACGAACAGCGGTACCTGTTTCTCCTTCTGCGCGCGCTTGCTCTCCTTCACCTTGGGCGCCATCACCGGCTCGATGCGCGGCGGCGGATGGCTTTCGAGCACCTTCTTGTCCTCCTCGACCACCACGCGCCGCACCTTCTTGGCGCGCATGCCGACGAAACGATCGATGAGGGAGGAAACGAATTCGCGCAGCTTCTGCGCCCACTCGATGCCCAGGCGCCCGGTCTGGTCCATGAGCTTGAGCCAGGAGAGCCCGGTGGTGAGGGTGATGCCGGAGAGAAACAGCGCCAGCAGGAACAGGGTCGCACCGGTGAAGCTGAAGGCGGAGACCAGTCCCGCGCCGGCGGTGTTGCCGATCCAACCGCCGCTGGCGTATGCCTGATGCGTGGTGGAAAAATGCAGGCTCGCCAGTCCGCAGGCGCCGACGAGCGCCAGCGTGGCGCCGGCGCCGACGATGACGCGGTGCTTGCGGCTCACCGGGGCTTCGTCCTTGCGGTGCTGGAACACACGGATGCCGGCGATGCCGATCATGATCGGCACGAGATAAGCGACGTAACCGAACAGGCTCAGGAGCACGTCCGCCACCCAGGCGCCCACGCGCCCGCCGGCGTTTTGCACCGTCTGACTCGGGCCGCGATACGACCACGAGGGGTCGGACGGCTGATAGCTCCAGAGGGAGATGAGGAGATAGATCGCGATGGCGCCAAGGACATAAAGCGCCGCCTCGCGCAGCAGGCGGACGAGACGGGGCGTCAGCGGGGCCGTTGTTTTGGTGCGGGTAGCCTGGGCCACAACCTTAGGACTGTCTCATAGTTCGGCGGATTTTCGCTTATTTGCGCCCCTGTAGCCAGTGGCAGCGCTAATTGACAAGTCCACGTAACGCCGGGTGAATGAGTTGACCTCCACGCACATTAATGCCGCCGGCGATGGCCTTGTCGCTCAGCCCGTCCGGCGCGGCGAGACGCAGCACGTACGGCAGCAACGACGTGGACAACGCTTGCGACGACGTGCGCGGCACTGCGCCCGGCATGTTGGTGACGGCGAAGTGGACCACGCCGTCCACCACGTAAGTCGGGTTGTCGTAGTCGGTCGGGCGCGTGGTTTCGATGCAACCACCCTGGTCGACGGAAATGTCGACGATGACACTGCCGGGCTTCATTTTAGAAACCAGTTCTCGGCGCACGATCCGTGGTGTGCGGGCGCCGGGAATCAGTACCGCGCCGACGAGCAGATCGGCGTCCTTCACCGCCTGCTCGACCAGATCGACGTGCGACGGCAGCGCCGTAACATTGGGGCCGAGCTGCTGCATGCGTTCCAGGCTGTCGCGGCTGCGCGCGAACACCGTCACGCGCGCGCCGAGCGCGGCGGCTGTCGCCACCGCATTGCCGCCGGCCTCGCCCGCACCCAGCACCACCACATGGCCGCGCTCGGCGCCGGGCAGGCCGCCGAGCAGGATACCGCGCCCGCCGCGGTAGCTGTGCAGCAGTGTCGCGCCGATCTGCACCGACAGCCGCCCGGCGATGTCGCTCATGGGCGCAAGCAGCGGTAGCTGGTCGCCCTCCTCGACCGTCTCGAAAGCCACGGCCGTGAGCCCCTTCTGCATAAGCACGCGCGTCAGCTCCGGCGCGGCGGCGAGGTGCAGATACGAAAACAGGATATGGTCGCGGCGCAGCAAATCGTACTCCGCCGCGATCGGTTCCTTGACCTTGAGCAGCATCTGCGCCCGTTCGTACACCGCGGCCGCATCCTGCACGATCCGGACACCGAGCGCCGCGTAGTCGACATCGGCATAGCCGCTCGCCATGCCGGCGCCGGCCTGAAGGAACACCTCGTGGCCGCGGCGCGCGAGCTCACCCGCGGCCGAAGGGATGAGCGCCACACGCCCCTCGCGGATTTTTATCTCTTTAGGAATACCGATTCGCATCGCGGTTCCTTTGCCCGGTTTTGGCCGTTAGCGTACCATTACGCGTATCGCAGACAACGCGTGCACCTGAACTCGTTGACCGCCCGCCTGTCGAAGAATTCGCATATTTTTAGGGAGTTTCCACATCATGTCCGATACCAAGCACTGCCGGCTGCTGATCCTCGGGAGCGGTCCGGCCGGCTATACCGCCGCCGTTTACGCCGCCCGCGCCAACCTGAAGCCCGTGCTCGTCACTGGGCTGGAACAGGGCGGCCAGCTCATGACCACGACCGATGTGGACAACTGGCCGGGCGATGTCGAGGGATTGCAGGGACCGGGACTCATGGAGCGTATGCAGAAGCACGCCGAGCGCTTCAATACCGAGATCATCTTCGACCACATTCATACCGCCGACCTCAAGTCGCGGCCGTTCAAACTGACCGGCGACAGCAGCACCTACACCTGCGACGCGCTCATCATCGCCACCGGCGCCTCGGCCAAGTATCTCGGCATTCCGTCCGAGGAGAAATTCAAGGGCCGCGGCGTATCGGGCTGCGCCACTTGCGACGGATTCTTTTATAAAGGCGCGGACGTGGCCGTGATCGGCGGCGGTAACACCGCCGTGGAAGAAGCGCTGTATCTCTCCCACATCGCCAAGAACGTCACGGTCGTGCACCGGCGCGACAAATTCCGCGCCGAAGCCATTCTCGTGGACCAGCTCATGGAAAAGACGCGTAACGGCAACGTGCGCATCGAGTGGAACAACGAGGTGGACGAAATTCTCGGCGACGGCGCCGGCGTCACCGGCGTGCGCATCAAGGACGCCAACGGCAAAACCAAGGAAATCGCGGTCAAGGGCGCCTTCATCGCCATCGGCCACGCGCCCAACACCGGCATCTTCACCGGCCAGCTCGACATGAACGGCGGTTACATCAAGACCCAGGGCGGCAACGAAGGCAACGCCACCGCCACCAGCGTGCCGGGCGTGTTCGCCGCGGGCGACGTACAGGACCACGTCTACCGCCAGGCGGTTACCTCCGCCGGCACCGGTTGCATGGCAGCGCTCGACGCCGAACGCTACCTGCAGGGGTTGCGGTCCTAACTGAAATGCTTCACCACAGAGATCACAGAGAGCACGGAGAAAATCAGATTTGCAATAAAACCTCTGTGAACTCTGTGTTCTCTGTGGTTAAGAACTCTTAGGTCTCAGTCTATGGCAGGAAAGGACAAGGCAGCTTCAAACGAGCCGGCGTCCTTTCCCGACGCCGTGGGCGAGGTGCGGCGCCTGAAACAGGACCGCGTCGCGCCGCCGCGCAAACGCCGTAAGCCCATCCCCGAACAGACGCTGCGCGATCAGCGCGAGGTCGTCTCGTCGCTGCTCTCCGACAATTTCGAGCCCGCCGAGATTGAAACCGGCGATGAACTGCTCTACGCCCGTCCCGGCCTGCAGCACAATGTGCTGCGCAAGTTGCGTCGCGGTCAGTACGCCATCCAGGGTCAGCTCGACCTGCACGGCAACACCGTGGTCGAAGCACGCGAGCGCGTCGCTGCGTTCCTGTATGACATGCAGATGCAGGATAAGCGCTGCGTGCGCATCATCCACGGCAAGGGCAAGAGTTCGGAAGGAAAACTGCCGGTGCTGAAGGGCAAGGTGAACGCGTGGCTGCGGCAGTGGGATCAGGTGCTCGCCTTCTGCTCTGCGCGACCGAACGACGGCGGAACGGGCGCGGTATACGTGCTTCTGCGGCGGAAATTGTGAGCCGGGTTGCCGGCGCCCGCGCTTTTCCCTAGAGTGAAGATGGGTCGGAGGCCTGGACCCGGTCAGAAGTCAGCCGCACGCAACTTCACGGGAGCCGAGCCATGCGTCGGAAACTGCTGTCGACGGCAATCCTAGTTTTCAGCCTCGCGCCGGTCGCCATCGCAACCGCGCAGTCGCCCGGCGATCCCGCCGCCGGGCAGAACAAGGCCCGCCTGTGCAACGGCTGCCACGCCATTCCCGGCTATCGCAACGCCTACCCCGCTTATCGCGTGCCGAAGCTCGGCGGCCAGCATGCGGAATATATTTCCGCAGCACTCAAGGCATACCAGACCGGCCAGCGCAGCCATCCGACGATGCATGCCATCGCCGCGACACTGGGCGATCAGGACATCGCGGACCTGGCGGCCTACTTTTCCGGGAAGACGAAACCATGAAGACACGGCTGGTCGTATTTGCCGCTGGCATGATGGCTTCAATCGCCCTGTCCGCTCACGCGGGCGGCGATCCGGTGGCAGGAAAACAGAAGGCCGCCGCCTGCCAAGCCTGTCACGGCATGGATGGAATCGGCGTCACGCCGCAATTCCCGACCTTGGCCGGACAATTTCCGGACTACCTCGTAAGAGCGCTATCGGACTACAAGTCAGGCCAGCGAAAGAACGCGATCATGGCGGGCTTTGCGGCGAATCTCACGCCGCAGGATATGGAAGACCTCGCGAGCTTTTACGCCAGCCGCAAGAACGGACTGTACGTGAAGCAAGCACCAGGAATGCGCTGACACAGCCTTGCTTCAACGCACGCAGCGCCATGTACCACGCGTTCGAATTTCTGCGCATGCTCTTGCAAGGTGTCGAGATAGCGCCGGTAGTCTTCCTCGGCGTAGAAGCAGGGACTGCGGTTGTTGCCGCGCTGGATGATGTGCCAAGGGATGCCGGCAAGGGCAAGGCGCGCGCGGCGGGGCATGGGGCGACGCGGGACATTATTCCGGAACAATAGCCTCGCCGCGGCGCAGGCGCTCCTGCCGCACTGCAGTTTCGGGGGTACGGGCCATAAGGGTAAACAGTCTTGCGTCCTCCGCCCACCGAAGGCGTTCGATCAGCGTCAGCCGTGCGAACGCATCAAGCTGTTCGTCGCTGACATCGTAATAGAATCCGCCTTTCGCTTTTTCTGTGCCTTTTCCCATAGCCGGTTATTTGTGCCGTTTAATGAGTTTTTCCAACTGCTCGATGTCCGCCTTATCTTGCGCCCGACCGGTCGAACGCTTGAGGGAAATCATATCCTCTACGGCCGCCAAGGGCACGTGCACTCCCTCTATGACTTTGGTTTCTGCGCGTTTCAGGGATTCGGCGACATCAATGGGCGGTTCGATGAGAATATCCACTGTCGGACCTTTCGGATCGCGAGGACGCAGGGCAAAGGCAATCATGTGCTTTTCAACAACCCATGCTCGCCTGGCCGAAGGATTCAGCAGTTCATCGATTTTTACAGGCGCCACAGGCTGCAAACCCAAGCCATTGGCCGCGCCCAGAAATGCCCGCAAATTGACCTCATCCATGACCAGAGCGATGTCCACATCCATGGTCATGCGCGGCACGCCGTGCAAGTTCATGGCGATCCCGCCAACCAGCAGGTAACGAACCTGCTTGGCCTCCAGTGCGCGGAATAAATCCAGATAGAACATGCGCGCCTGCCTAATTACTGTCCTTCTGCAGCAACACCACCGCGTGCGCGGCAATACCCTCTTCACGGCCGGCAAATCCCATTTTTTCCGTCGTGCCGGCCTTGATGTTCACGCCGTCGGCGGGAATTCCGAGATCGGCGGCTAGGTTCTGCTTCATTTGATCCATGTAAGGCGCGAGTTTCGGCGCCTGCGCCACGATGGTTGCGTCCATGTTCGCCACTTTCCAGCCTTTGGCCTCAATCGCGTCCTTCACCCGACGCAGCAGAATGCGGCTGTCAATGTTCTTGTACTGCGGATCGGAGTCTGGAAAGTGCCGGCCGATATCGCCCAGCCCCGCGGCACCGAGGCAGGCATCGCATACCGCGTGAATCAGCGCATCGGCGTCGGAATGACCGGCCAGACCCTTCACGTGCGGGATCTTCACACCGCCGAGAATGAGATCGCGCCCCGTAACGAGGGCATGGACGTCGTAACCATGACCGACACGCATCATTCGGATTCTTTCTCCTGCTGCTTCAGAAACAATTCTGCCAAAGCGAGATCGCCCGGCAGGGTGATCTTTATATTATCCGGATGGCCCGCGACCAACCGCGGATGACCGCCGGCCATTTCGATGGCCGCCGCTTCATCGGTAATCTCATCGCCTTGTGCCAGCGCTCTTTCCAGCGCCTTTCGAAGAGCACCGATGCGAAACATCTGCGGGGTTAATGCGCGCCATAACCCTTCGCGTGAAACGGTTTCGCGCACGCAACCAGCCTCGTCGGCGCGTTTGACGGTATCGGCCACCGGTAGCGCCAGCAGGCCGCCATCGCCATTGGTTTCGATGGCATTAACCAGCGCGTCGATGTCGGCAAGGCGCACACACGGGCGCACAGCATCGTGCACCAGCACCCAGTCGGCTTCGCGTGCGTGGGCCGTGAGCGCCTTGAGACCGTTCAAGACCGTGTGCGCGCGAGTGGCGCCGCCGGGATAGGTGCCGAGAAATTTTGGCAGCCGCTCGGCCTCGGTCTCGTGCGCCTGCCAGTGCCGGTCGCCGGAGGAGATGCCGACCATCGCCCCGCTCAGGCGCGGATAATGGCACAGGCGTTCCAGGGTGTGGAGGATGACGGGACGGCCGCGCAGCAGCAGGTACTGCTTGGGGAGGGCCATACCCATGCGCAGGCCGACACCGGCGGCCGGTATCAGCCCCCAGATGCCATCTGCGTTCGACAAGGATAAGATCCGCTAAGGTTTAGTTCGGGGTACCGACGATGCAGCTCTGGATATGGATGCGCGCCGTCTCGGGCGAGATGCCCTCGACCGCGGCGAGCTCGCGCACGAGGTAGCCCGAGGCGGTCTCGAGCAGCAACGACTCCTCGAACGACAGACCGGTGGTCTTCTTCCAGCGGGTCAGGTCACGGACCACTTCACCGAGATCGAGGCATGAGCCGGTGTTGATACGGCGTTCGATCTCCTTGCAGCGCTCGGCCCAATTGCCGCCGGTTACCTTTTTACCGCTCTTGGCGGCCAGAATCTTGAACAACTCCTTGATCTTCTTGCCGTCGAGCAGGGGGCGGATACCGGACTTCTGGACATTGGCCTTCGGCACCCGCACCGTCATCCGTGTCTCGGGGATGCGGATGACGAAGCACTTTTCCAACTTGCCAGAGTGATAAACGTCTTCCACCGACTCGATGACACCGACGCCGGCGGATGGATAGAAAATAGTGTCCCCGGGCTTGAGTCTCAGCTGCTTGGGAATCATCCTCCACCTTCCTTAGATTTAGTTATCAATCAATGGTGTTGTGACTTCTGTTATCGCTTTTTCTGAAATTATGCATACAACATACCACTGTGACAATGCTTTTACCGCTCATCCCGGCAATTCTTAATAAAGCACGTTAAAATAGCTTAAAAAGTACCGTCGCATGACTTTCCCTGACCCAAAGTCGGAAAAACCCGTTTTCGTATCGTCACTTAGCCCAGTCCTGCCAACAGAATCGGGAGAGGTGCTGCGCTGGAGCCGGCTCTATGGCAGTGCGCGCGGACTGGCGCTAGCCAACGCCGCGCGGCGGCACCCCGGACCGCTGCTGGTCGTAACTGCGAGCGTGCATGCGGCCGAACAGATCGAGGATGAAATCCGGTTCTATGGCGCGACTGCCGACACCCCTCCCCTGCTCCACTTTCCGGACTGGGAATGCCTGCCGTACGACGTCGTCTCGCCGCACCAGGGTATCGTTTCTGAACGGCTTGAGACGCTCTACCGCCTGCCGGGACTGACCCGCGGCATCGTGCTCGCGGCCGTGCCTACCCTGATGCACCGGCTGGCGCCGCGGGAGTATGTCGGCAGCCACAGCTTCGTGCTGACGCGCGGCGAGCGGCTGGACTTGGCCAGCCTGCGCACCACCCTTGCTCACGCCGGCTACAACGCCGTATCGCAGGTCATGGAACCGGGCGAATTCGCCGTGCGCGGCGGCGTCATCGACCTGTTCCCGGCCGGCAGCCAGACACCCTATCGTCTCGACCTCTTTGGCGACGAAGTTGAGTCCATCCGCGAGTTCGATCCGTCCAGCCAACGATCGGGAAAACAGTTAGACGGTATACGTCTGCTGCCGGCGCGCGAGTTTCCGCTGACCGAGGAGGCTATCCAGGGCTTCCGCCAGGCGTTCCGTGCGCGCTTCGAGGGCGATCCCCAAAAAGCCGCGGTCTACCGCGACGTGAGCAAGGGACTGGCGCCGGCCGGCGTCGAGTATTACCTGCCACTGTTCTTTGGCCGGCTGGCCACGATATTTGACTACCTGCCGGACAGCACGCTGTGCGTACTCGAAGCCGGTGTGGAACATACCGCGCGCGAATTCGAGCACGAAAGCCGCCAGCGGCATCAGGACCTGCGCCACGACCGCGAACGGCCGCTGCTGGCACCCGAAGAGCTTTTCCTCGATACCGCCGAGTTTACGCAACGGATTGCACGGCTTTCACGCGTCGAACTGCTCGATTTTCAGGCCGATGAAGCGGCGCACGCTGGCGTCGTCGGCTATGACACCCTGCCGCCGATGACGTTGCCGGTGGATTACAAATCCAACAGGCCCTACGGTGCCCTGTTCGATTATCTGCGATCCACGCCGGAGCGGGTGCTGTTGGTCGCCGAAACACCGGGGCGAAAGGAAACCCTGCGCGAACTGTTGCAGGCGGGCGGCCAACCCGTATCGGAACTGGCCGGCTGGGAAAATTTCATGCACAGCGATGCCCGAGTAGGACTTGCGGTTGCCAACATCGAGCGCGGATTGCGACTGCCGGCGCTGGGGCTGAGTGTCATCACCGAACCGCAGCTCTACGGCGAACGCGCAGTCCAGCGCCGCCGGCGCGAGGCGGCGCGCGATCCCGAGGCCGTCATCCGCAGCCTCGCGGAACTGCGCGTCGGTGACCCGGTGGTGCACGAAGACCACGGTGTCGGCCGGTATCTGGGCCTGCAAACGCTCGACATCGGCGACGGACGCACGGAGTTTTTGACGCTTGAGTACGCCGACAGTGACAAGCTCTACATTCCGGTGCTGAGCCTGCATCTCATCACGCGCTACACCGGCACCGACCCGGAGCATGCACCATTACACAAACTCGGCGGCGAAGCCTGGGACAAGGCCCGGCGCCGCGCGCTTGAAAAGGCCTGGGACGCGGCGGCCGAACTGCTGGATATCTACGCCCAACGTGCAGCCCGTTCCGGCCATGCGTTTCCGATGCACGATACCCACTACCAGGCATTCGCCGACACGTTCCCGTTCGAGGAGACACCGGACCAGGCGCGCGCGATCAACGAGGTGCTGGCCGACATGGAGGCCGGCAAACCGATGGACCGGCTGGTGTGCGGCGATGTCGGCTTCGGCAAGACCGAAGTTGCGCTGCGCGCAGCATTTCTTGCGGTGTACGGAAAAAAACAGGTGGCAGTGCTGGTGCCCACTACTCTGCTTGCGCAACAGCACTATCAAAACTTCCGTGACCGCTTTGCCGGCCTGCCGGTACGCATCGAACTGATGTCGCGCTTTCGCAGCAAGACCGAACAGCACCAGGCGGCCCAGGGACTGGCGGACGGCACGGTGGACATCGTCATCGGCACACACCGGTTGCTGCAGGAAGACATCCGTTTCAAACAGCTTGGGCTCGTCATCCTCGACGAGGAACACCGCTTCGGCGTACGCCAGAAAGAACGGCTGCGCAAGCTGCGTGCCGAGGTGGACGTGCTCACCATGACCGCCACCCCCATCCCGCGCACGCTCAACATGGCGCTGGCCTCGCTGCGCGACATCTCGCTCATCACCACCGCGCCCGAGGGGCGGCTCTCGGTCCGGACCGCCGTCAGCGAGTGGAACAAGAGTCTGATTCGCGAGGCCTGCCTGCGCGAAATCCGCCGCGGCGGGCAGGTGTATTACCTGCACAACGAGGTGCGCACCATCGACAAGGCCGCGCGCGAACTGGCGGAGCTGCTGCCCGAGGCCGACATCCGCGTGGCCCACGGCCAGATGCCGGAACACGACCTCGAGCGCATCATGCTCGATTTCTACCACCGGCGCTTCAACATCCTCGTGTGCTCGACCATTATCGAATCAGGCATCGACGTGCCGACGGCGAATACCATCATCATCGAGCGCGCCGACAAGTTCGGCCTGGCGCAACTGCACCAGCTGCGCGGACGCGTGGGGCGCTCGCACCACCGCGCCTACGCCTACCTGCTGATTCCCGGGTGGAAGGCGATCACGGGCGACGCGCGCAAGCGCCTGGAGGCGATCCAGTCGTTGGAAGAACTCGGCGCCGGCTTCGCGCTCGCCTCGCACGACCTTGAAATCCGCGGCGCGGGTGAATTGCTCGGCGAGCAGCAAAGCGGCGCCATCGACGAGGTGGGATTTTCGCTTTACTCGGAGTTGCTTGATCGCGCGGTAAAGAGCCTGAAGGAAGGAAAGAAACGCGAGGACGAGGCCGCGGCGCCGCGCGGCACGGAGGTGAACCTGCATGCGCCGGTATTGCTGCCGGAGGACTACCTGCCGGACGTGCACATGCGCCTGGTGTTGTACAAGCGCATCGCCGGCTGCGCCGATGCGCAGGCATTGCTGACGCTGCGCGAGGAGGTCATCGACCGCTTCGGCCCGCTGCCCGAGCCGGCGAAACTCCTGTTCCGCGCCACCGAGCTCAAGCTCGCCGCGACCGCGCTTGGCATGCGCAAGATCGACGCCGGCCCGCGCGGCGTGCGCATCGAGTTCACGGCGCAACCGCCTATCGACCCGATGATAATCCTGAAACTGGTGCAGTCCGCGCCAAAGGTTTACCGGCTCGAGAAAGGCAGCCGGTTGCGGGTGCTGGGGGAAATGCCGGAGGTGGAAGTGCGCCTGAAGACGATTCAGGCGGTGTTGACGGCGCTAACGCCGAAGGCTGAGAAATAAGACCAGGGAAATTCTGATTTATACGATTGTTCACCACGGAGATCACAGAGGGCACGGAGAATGTCTGAGCAAAGACAATGAAACCACCTCTGTGATCTCTGTGTCCTCTGTGGTGAAAATTTAAAGGTCGGGGAACAGCGCGTCCTCGAATCCGAGCAGGCGGATGTCCTTGAGGCGCATGGGGTAGAGAATACCGTCCAGGTGGTCGCACTCGTGCTGCACAACGCGGGCATGGAAGTCTGAAACCGTGCGATCGATGGGCTTGCCCTTCTCGTCGAATCCGCGGTAACGCAGCCGCTTGTGGCGACTCACCAGCCCACGCAGGCCTGGCACGCTCAGGCACCCCTCCCAGCCGTCCTCCATCTCCGAGCCGAGCAGTTCGAGCACCGGATTGATCAGGATGGTGCGCGGCACGGCCTCGGCGTCCGGGTAACGCGGATTCGACTGGACCTCGAAGATGACGACGCGCTGCGATACCCCGATCTGCGGCGCCGCAAGGCCGGCACCGTTGAGCGCCGCCATGGTGTCGAACATGTCGCGTATAAGCGCATCGAGTTCGGGCGTACCGAACTCACGCACCTCCTCCGCCCGCTTGTACAACAGCGGGTCGCCCATCTTCAACACCTTGCGTGCGGCCATGTAGTCAACTCGAAATTACGGCGATGATGCGACATACTAGCCAAAACCCATGGCCGGAAAAACCGTGAAAATCCTGTCGACTCTCCTTGCTGCCGCGGTGCTGACGCTGCCTGCGCTTGCCTGGCCCGCCACCGGCCCGACGCTGTACGACATCGAGGTATTGGTATTTGAGAACCGCCAACCCGGACTGGAGGGCGGTGAAACCTGGAAGGAACCGAGGAAGGAGCCGGGAGATACTGAGACAGCCAGCCCCGAAAGCGCGCCGGAACCGAATTCAACACTGTCGAAAGCAGCCGCGGAGCTGGTGCGCGGCGGGCAGCACCGCATGCTGGCACACAAACGCTGGCAGCAGAATGCCGATGCCAAATCGGGAACCACGCCGTTGCGGCTGCAAAGCCCGGGGCAGGAACTCGACGGCACACTGCGCTTCTACTTCAGCCGTTTCCTGCACGTGGAGCTGAACCTGACGCTGCAGGAGACAGCCGGCGGGATGGCCTATCAACTTGCCGAACATCGGCGCGTGCGGCCACAGGAGATTTACTACTTCGATCACCCCAAGCTCGGGGCGTTGGTGCGGATCACAGCCGTGGGCAAACCCGAGAAGCCGAAGCCCGCGAAACAACCCGTCAAGAAGGTCAAGCCTTCGCGATAAGCGGAATGACGTGCTCGAGCAGCTGGCGCACGCGCGCCATGCCGCTCTCGAGATTGGTTTCGATTTCCTTCAAACTGATCGGTCCGCTCGCCTTGCCGGCGGCGGGATTCACCACCACTGCCACCGAGGCGTAACACAGCGCCAATTCGCGTGCGAGGCCGGTCTCCGGCATGCCGGTCATGCCGACGATGTCGGTGCCGTCGCGTTCCATGCGCCGGATCTCGGCCGCCGACTCGAAACGCGGTCCCTGAGTGGCGCCGTAGGTGCCGCGCTCGACGCAGGCAAGTTTGGCCTGGTTCGCGGCCTCGATCAGCAGCCGCCGAAGCTCCGGACAGTACGGCTCGGTGAAATCGATATGGGTGACCTGCTGGACGTCGCTGCCGAAAAAGGTGTGGTCACGTCCGTAGGTGTAGTCGACGATCTGGTCGGGGATGACCAGCTTTTCAGCATCGAGATGCCCCGGCGTTATCCCGCCAACCGCGTTCACGGCGATGACGTAACGCACGCCGGTCTGCTTGAGCGCCCAGATATTGGCACGATAGTTCACGCCATGGGGCGGGATGGTGTGGCCTGCGCCATGGCGCGGCAGAAAAACTACCTCGCGCCCCGCCAGCTCGCCATACACCAACGGCGCCGACGGCTCGCCGTAAGGCGTGCGCATCACCTCACGGCGCGTGATGCGCAGGTTCTTGAGGTTGGTCAGTCCACTCCCACCGATGATGGCCGCTGCCGTCATTTTTTCGCCGCCTCAGCTTCTGCGAAAATGCCTGGAGCATTTCGCAGGTAACCCTTGTAATCCATGCCGTAGCCGAAGATGTAACGGTCTGGCACCCGCAGGCCGGCAAACTCGACCTTCACGTCGTGCGTGCGCGCCCGTTCCTTCACCACCAGCACCGCCTTGTACACCGCGCTCGCGCCGTCCTGGCGATAGCGCGTCTCGATAGCCGCGAGCGTCGCACCCTCGTCCAGGATGTCGTCCACCAGCAGCACCACTCTGCCCCGTGGGTCCTTGTGCGGGCCGGAAATCCACTCCAACGACTCGCCGTGCAGACGGTGGCCGTAGCGTGTGGCATGGACGTAATCGATCTGGAACGGGAACTGGAGCCGCGGCAGCAACTTGCCGAACGGCACCACACCCCCGGTCATGACGCACACGAGCAGCGGATCGCGGTCCGCCAGTTCGCGCACGATGGCGGCGGCCATGGTGTCCAGGGCCGTCTCGACGGTTTCCGGGGAATACAGCCGGTCAGCCTGTTGCAGGACCTGCCACGCCTGTAGCGCGCTGATGGAACTCAAGGTTTATTGATCTTCTTAATAGGTGAAGGTGACGACGTCGTCATCCATGGCCTGGCTGATGACATAGGCGCCGCCGACGGTTTCCTCGACCTCGGGGATAAGCTCGTTTCCCCAGAGCTCCAGTGTCGGCGTGCAGACCTTGAACTTTACTCCCGCCTCGTGCGCGTCCTTGATAAAGTCATAAACCGTCTTGGGATTGCCCGCCTGCACGTGAAGCTTCTCGGCTACGCCTTTAATGGCGAGCTCGCCCGCGCGCGCCGTCAGGATTACCTCGACCTCGTACTCCATCGCCGCGGCGACCGTGGCCTGGAAAAACGGCGCCCCAAGCTCGGCCGGGTTGCCGGGATCGGTATTGACCATGACGATCATCAGTTTCTCGGCCATCGGGATCCTCGTTGCTGCGGTAGTGAAGGATGAGCGCAAAAGATTATATCCATCCGCGGCGGCGGCGTACCAGCCATGTGCATCACAGGCGCAATGACTTGAGAAAGGCGCGAAAGCGCTCGTTCAGCTCCGGATGCTCGAGTGCGTATTCCACCGTCGCCTGCAAGTAGCCGAACTTGCTGCCGCAGTCGTAACGCCGTCCGGAGAATTCATAGGCATATACGGTTTCCTGACGAAGCAGCTCGGCTATACCGTCGGTGAGCTGTATCTCACCGCCGGCGCCGGCCTGCACCCGTTCGAGGCAGCTGAAGATGGCTGGCGTCAGGATGTAGCGCCCGACCACGGCCAGGGTCGAAGGCGCCTTTTCCGGCTTGGGTTTCTCGACGATCCCATCCATGCGATGCAGTCCGTCGCTGGCGCGCTCGCCGTGGACGATGCCGTAGCTGCCGGTGTCCGCGCGCGGGATATTCTCGACGCCGATGATCGAGCATTGGTGCCGTTCGTACTGCTGCACCATCTGCTTCATGACCCCGGTGTCGTGGTTGATCAGATCGTCCGCCAGGATAACGGCGAATGGATCGTCACCCACGATCTGTTTCGCGCAGAGCACGGCATGCCCGAGCCCCAGGGCCTCCTGCTGGCGGATATAAACGCACGAAACCCTGCTCGGCAACACGTTCTGCACGATCCTGAGCAGGTCCTGCTTGTTCTTGGCGGCCAGCTCGGCTTCCAGCTCATACGCCTTGTCGAAGTGATCCTCGATCGAGCGTTTATTACGGCCGGTGACGAAAATCAGCTCGTCGATGCCGGCTTCGATCGCCTCCTCCGCCGCATACTGCACCAGCGGCTTGTCGACGATCGGCAGCATCTCCTTCGGACTCGCCTTGGTCGCCGGCAGAAACCGGGTACCAAGCCCGGCCACCGGAAACACCGCTTTGGTGACGCGCTTGGCCATGGTCAGCGGCCGATGCCCGAATACTCGAAACCGTCCGCGCGCAGCTGCGCCGGATCGTACTGGTTGCGGCCGTCGAAGATAACCGGCTGTTTCATGATCTGCTTCATCAGAACGAAGTCGGGGTGCCGGAACGGTTTCCATTCTGTCACCAGAATCAGCGCGTCCACGCCCTTAAGCGCGTCGTACTGCTGCGCGGCGAGCTCGAGTTTTCCGCTGCTGAACCATTCCGCCGGCAGTTCGCGCCGCGACACGTCCATCGCCACCGGGTCGTAGGCCCTCACGCGTGCGCCAGCGCCGATGAGTTCCTCGAGCAGGATCTTCGATGGCGCTTCGCGCATGTCGTCCGTACCAGGCTTGAACGCCAGACCCCACAACCCGAAAACGTGGTTGCGCAGATCGGTACCGAAGCGTTTGGCGATCTTGGCGAAGAGCACATATTTCTGCGCCTCATTGCGCGCTTCCACCGCATTCAGGATGAGCGGGTCGAATCCCTGCTCGTGCGCCATGCGAACCAGCGCCTTGACGTCCTTGGGGAAGCACGAGCCGCCGTAACCGGCACCGGGATAGATGAAGGAATAACCGATGCGCGAATCCGAGCCGATACCCTGGCGCACGCTTTCCACGTCCACGCCGAGACGGTCACAGAGGTTGGAAATCTCGTTCATGAATGAGATCTTGGTCGCCAGCATGGCATTGGCCGCGTACTTGGTCATTTCGGCTTCTTTCACGCCCATGAAAAAGAGCCGCTCGTGCGTGCGCATGAACGGGGCATACAGGTCGTGCATGACGGTGCGGGCTTTGTCGCTGTCCGTGCCGACGACCACCCGGTCAGGTTTCATGAAGTCCTCGACCGCGGCACCCTCTTTCAGAAATTCGGGGTTGCTCACGACGTCAAACTCGATATCGACTGAGCGTTTTTTCAGCTCCTCCACGACCGCCATGTGGACCTTGCCGGCAGTCCCGACGGGTACCGTGGACTTGTCGACGATCACGCTATAGCCGGTAATATGGCGGCCGACGTCGCGGGCGGCGGCAAGGACATATTGCAGATCGGCCGAGCCGTCCTCGCCCGGCGGGGTGCCGACGGCGATGAAGAACACATTGCCCTCAAGCGCAGCCGGCTCATCCAGCGACGTTGCGAAGCGCAAGCGCCCTTCCTTGTGGTTATTGATGACGACGGGTTCTAGCCCGGGTTCGTAGATCGGGAGCACACCCTTGCGGAGGTTCTCGATTTTGCGGACATCGACGTCCACGCACGTGACGGTGTTGCCCATCTCGGCGAAACACGCGCCCGTGACCAGACCGACGTAGCCTGTACCGATAATCGTCAACTTCACTTGCTACACCTCTGCTTGTCTGAAAAAGAAACGCTGCGTGGCCGTTCGCCGACTGAGTCAGCCGTCCGCCGCAAACAGCTCCTCGTGGGTTTTCTCGAACGGGTTGACGATCGTGATACCGTCTATCTCCTGCCCGTGTTGCAGGTCCTCTGTCAGCAGGTAGCCGCAGTCCGCGCGTTGTGCAGCCGCAACTACTAGCGAATCCCACCATGAAAAGCCGTAACGGTCCTGGATTGCCCACGCCCCTTCGACAACCGGCCGATCGACGCTGAGGGGGCGCCACGCAAATAGGGCGCGGACGTCTACGCGAGCGGTATTGACGTCCAAACCGGGCTTGAGCCGCTGTGTTACGGCGATGTAATACTCATTCAATATCTGGAAGCTGATTCGTCCCGTGCGCGTGCGCCATAGCTGGGTGAGCCAGCTTGTTGCCCGCTTCTGCTTCAGCGGCTCCGAGACGTCGCGAAAATAAACGAGCAGGTTGGTATCAACGAAGCAATTTGCGGTCATGGAGCTCATCGCGGGCAGGGTAGCGGCCTCCGCTCTTGAGAGGCACGGGCCTGGCGGCCAGGAACTGTTTCATGGCCGTTTCGTACCCACGCTCTTCACGCATGCGCTGCTCCAGGAGCTCGCCGACCAGGCGGGAAACGCTGCTGTGATGCTTGGCCGCCCAGATCCGCACCCATTGGGCGACCTTTTCGTCGAGAGTGATCGTCACATTTTTCATAACCGCAAGGATAGTGTTACACGAAAATCGTGTCAAACTTGGCCGGGAAAAGTTACCCGGTTTTCTACTGTCGCATCCGAATGTCAGTGCGGGATGCCGCGGGCGCGGACGGTGGTATCCGACGGGAATTGACGATCGGGGTCGCCGAAGGAATCGAGGTCGAAGCGCGCGAGCAACCCCAGAAGATGTTCCGTATCCCCGGCGCGGCAAGCGAGCTCGAGCTCGTCCAGCTTCGGCGACAGCATGCCAGCCGTGACGGCATAACCGGCGACCGCCCGTATCTTGGGGTGAGACGTGGCGATAATGCGCTCGCTGTCGTAGGCCAGCTCCTCGTGGAGCTTCTCACCGGGGCGAAGTCCGGTATAAGTGATGCCCACGTCCATCCCCGGCTTCAGCCCGGAAAGATAGATCAGCTGTTCCGCCAGATAGGCGATGCGAACGGGCTCGCCCATGTCCAGAACGAACGTTTCCCCGCCCTCCCCGATGGCGTGCGCCTGGAGAATCAGCTGGCAGGCTTCCGAGATCGTCATGAAATAACGCGTCACGTCCGGATGGGTCACGGTAACCGGCCCGCCTGCGGCGATCTGCTCCTGAAACAGGCGCACCACACTGCCGCTCGATCCCAGCACGTTTCCGAAGCGTACCGTCATGAAGCGCGTGCGCCCGGCGTTGTTGAGCTCCTGACAAAGCAGTTCGGCGATGCGCTTGGTCAGACCCATGGTGTTGTTCGGGTTCACGGCCTTGTCTGTCGAGACGAGCACGAACGACTCGCAGCCATGCTCGATCGCCTTCATGGCGACGTTTCGGGTGCCGAAAACATTGTTCAACACCACGGGTCGGGGTTGATGCTCCGCCAACGGGACGTGTTTGTATGCAGCGGCATGAAAAACGACAGAGGGCGCATGTTCGCGAAACGCTTTGTCCAGCGCCGTCGGATCGCAAATGTCGCCGAGCACCGGCACCAGGGACAAGCCCGGAAAATCGCGCCGCAGGTTCTTGTCGCAGCGGTACAGGTTAAGTTCATTCTGCTCGAAAACAATTAGCTTGGCGGGCTTCAGGCCAGCGATCTGCCGGCAGAGCTCCATGCCAATGGAGCCGCCGCCACCGGTGACCATTATATTTTTGCCATTCAGGTGGGTGCCGATCAGGCTCCAATCGAGCGTCGCCTTGTCGCGCGCCAGGAGATCCTCGATTTGCACCTGACGCACCTCGCTAAGACTTGCCTTGTCAGATGCCAGCTCTTGCTGTCTCGGCAGGGTGCGGAACTTCACGCCCGTTGTCTCGCATATTTCGACGATGCGCCGCAATTGTCTGGA
Source organism: Gammaproteobacteria bacterium (assembly GCA_004298065.1). Lineage (GTDB taxonomy): Bacteria > Pseudomonadota > Gammaproteobacteria > Acidiferrobacterales > Sulfurifustaceae > SCRL01. Next base: position 36,503 of record SCRL01000046.1, read on the forward strand.
GGTCGCGGAAGGGATTGCCACCAGCACAAGCTCGATACCGTGCTGGCGTACCAGCTCCGGGATCGCTTCGCACGCGCCGACGACGTGCAGGTTATGAATTTCCCTGTCAGCCTTCGTTGGATCGTCATCCACGAACACCACAGGGTGGTACTGGCCTGTGCTCGCGCGCTGCATGTCGCGTACCAGCATTTCACCGGCGCGACCGGCGCCGACGATAAGCGTCCTCGCGCCCCAGCAGCGATAAAGCCGGTAATCCTTGAACCAGCGATAGATAAAGCGCGGACCGCCGAGGAGCGCGAGCAGCAGCAATCCGTAGAGGGGAAACACCGACCGCGGTACGCCTTCCAGGAAATTGAGAAAAAACAACGCGGCTGCGGTAGCAATGCAGCCAATGCCGATGGCGCCGGCGGTACGAAACAGGTCGGGCATCGAGGCGAATCGCCATACTCCGCGATACAGACCGGAGTACCACAAAACTACGCCTTGGATTGTCACTACCACGGGCAATGCGGCGATGCCGGACTCCAGAAACGCCGAAGGAATTCGATCGAGATTGAACCGTAGCCAATAGGCGAGCCCCCAGGCAAGCGGAACCATCAACAGGTCGTGCAGGAAGACCGTGAGGGGGTGCCGTATTTTTTTCGGAAATTTCATTCCATTGACCACTATTGTTATTGGAGTACAAGCGGCATTCTAAAGGTAGATCGGTCGGACGTACATCATCGATACAAGCCGCGGCCAAGAATCAGGCGTCAAGCATGGCCGCCGGACCGCCGGCGCCCCTCCCTGTAGGACACCCACCACAGCAACCCGGCGTATGCAACGGCCCAGACACCGAGCAGCGACCATTGGTCTAAGGTATCGCGCCCCTTGGCCCACAATGCACTGATCGCACATGCTGCCATCAGGACATAGCCCCACAGCACCGCCTTCCGATGAGTCCATCCCAACCCTCGAACCAGGCGCTGATAATAGTGGCTTCGGTGCGGCTCCCAAAAACGCTCGCGGCGAAGAAGGCGACGGAACAACGTGACCGTGGCGTCCGCCATGAAAGGCAGGAAAACAAGCAGCGCAAGCCAGAACGAAAACACGCCGCGCTGCACCCCCCACAGCGAGAACGCTGCGGCGGACAAGCCGAGCGCGGACGAGCCGACGTCGCCCATAAAGATGCGTGCCGGGGGGAAGTTGAACACGAGAAAACCGCCCGCTGAAGCGGCGACCACGGCGTTCGTCAAGGCAAACGCAACATCGCCTGCCATCGCGCCGAGCGCGGCATAGGTACCAAAACCCAGAACCGCCATCCCCGCCGCAAGACCATCCATGCCGTCCATGAAGTTATAAAGATTGATCATCCATACAACGTACAGCAGCGACGCAGCGCCGGCGATCGCGACCGGCAAGGTCCACTCCACCCCAGGAAGGCCGACGCTCTCCAATCCGAGGCCGACTCGAAAAAGCAGAAATGCAGCCGCAACATGCGCCGCGATACGGTAGGCAACGGGCATGGTGTGCCGGTCATCGAGGAAAGAGACAACCGCCACCATCAGACACGCCGCCCCGACCCAGACGAGCGTCTGCCGCGCTTCGGTGAGGAACAGGCCCACGGCAAGAGCCAACGCGGCATAGATCGCAATAAGCATAGCGACACCGCCGCCGCGCGGCTTGGGGTTGTCGTGCAACGACCGCTCGTTGGGCACGTCGAGGATATAGAACCAGGACCCCGGTCGCGAAAACCGGTGGGTAAACCAGACGGACAGGACGAAAGCCAGTGCGACGAAGGCCAAAATCACGATGCAGTAAAGCTTGGGGAAGCCATCTCATTACATATGATTGTTTGCCGCAGAGACACAGGAGCGGCGCCGTGATGCGTCGACGGCGGGCCAGAAGGATAGAAAGGCGCAAGAAACCGGTCGTGCGCCACCAAGCTGATTTCTCCTTCTCGGAAGGAGATCAATAGCATTGTTTCACCTCAATACAAGGAGTAATACCGCTCGCCGAAACCGATCTGTGCGTTCAAGCCGGTGACAGTGAACGGACTCTAAGCAGGTCGCCGCCGAACACCCGGCATCGGACGGGACAATGCAGGCAACCGCGAGTTGCCGCCCTCCCCCTGTGCATTGTATTACTATTTATCGGCAGGTATTACATAATATTATTAGGATATTTACCATGAAAACGTCCACGATCACCGTCAAGGGCCAAGTCACCATCCCCGCCGCCGTCCGCAAACGCTTCGGCCTGCGGCAAGGCGACGAAGTGGGTTTTCTTTCCGAAGACGCCAGGATCGTATTGGTGCCCGTTCAGAAAAATGTCGAGGCTGCTTTCGGCCTCGTTAAAGCCAAGCGCCGTGTGAGCCTGAAGGCCATGGAAAAAGCCATCCGGAAACGTGCAGGGAAATGATTGTCGTCGACACGAACGTTCTGGTACGGCTGCTCGTCGACGATCCGGGCAGCGGCGAGCAAGTCAGGACGGCACGGACTCGGGTAAAACACGCCAAACAGGTTTTCGTGCCGCAAGTCGTGCAAGCAGAAACGGTCTGGGTACTCGAATCGGCGTACGGCCTCGATAAGACCACTATTATTTCGATTCTGGAGCATTTGGCTCGAAACCAAGCCTTCGTTCTGCAACACGAAGCAAGCCACCAAAAAGCGCTTTCCGCTTATCGGAAAGGCAGCGCGGATTTTGCCGATTACCTGATCTGGGCGCAGTGTGAGGCAGCGGGGCACCCGCTTCTGACGTTCGACAGGCGCCTTGCCAGGACCGCCGGCGTGATCGGGCTCGGTCCGTAACCACCCGCATCGCCGATCGCCATCTGCCATTCACTATTCACGACTTTCTGTATTCCGCGATCATTTCGGGTAAGGCGTCATAGAGCGTGCGCCGCGGCCGAAAGCCCAGCTCCCGGACGATCTTGTCCGACCTGTAGCAGGCGGAGCCGACCAGCTTATTGAAGACATCGCGGTTCAAAGGCATCGGGCACCCGCATAGTTTTCCCACTGCTTCGCCTATCGAGGCGCCGAGTTTTAGCAGAGAGACAGGGGCCGACCATCGAGGGACAGGCCGACCCAGCGCGCGGCAGATCGCCTCGTAGATCATGCGAGTAGAATATGTTTGTCCATCGGTCACGATGTAAGTTTCCCCGTTCGCCTGCGGCAGCTCGCTCGCCAACAACAAGGCCTGGACGACATCGTCCACGTGCACCAGTGAACGCCGGTTTCCGACCTCAGGGAACGGCGGAAAGTAACCCCGGTCGATCGCCTGAATCAGGCGCGAGATATTGCCCTTATTGCCGGGCCCGTAGACCAGCGGCAAACGCAACACACAGACATGTACGCCGTGGTCGCGGCCGGCAGCTAATATGTGCCGTTCTGCCTCTAGCTTGGCACGGCCATAAGCACTGTCCGGATGCGCCGGTGGGCCCTCATCAAGGCAGCCTGGAGCATCCTCACCCATCGCCTTGACACTGCTCACAAAAACAAACTGTTTAACTCCAGCTTGTACCGCTTCTACCAAGAGAGAGGATGTACCGCTGACAGTTATGCGCCAGTGGCCATCAGATGGAGTGTATACAGGAGATAAGTCCTCAAGCCCAGGATAAGACGCCAGGTGGAATACGGTATCAATTTCGGCACACAACCCTCTTAATGTCGCAGGATCCGCCAGATCTCCAATCACTGCTGTCGTTATCTCTGAGTCTTGACGGAGAAGCGCAAAATGCTCGTGGCTACGCGTGAGTATGCGAACCTTCGCATTCTGGCCGAGCAACGAACATATCAGGTGCCGACCTATGAAACCGGTGCCTCCCGTTACTAAAACATTCATCTAAAAAAGCAGGCAAAAACGGCGATTGAGCGAATACATCAGATATGCACGAATAAATACGTCAAGATCTGAACTTAGCGTTGGATTCATGCCGTCCAGTGCCAAAAGCAGGAATTGGGGTACGCCACTTGGAAAATATGCGGCGCACCCCGATCTGAGTTGCAAGCACCAGGAACCTGGTCCAGACGGCAAACTCGACCAACCACAGCAATGGTAATGGGTACCGATGACGGAAGTATTTACGATAAAATCGCACCATTCCCCTATGCTTATGCCATTCGACAAAAACCGGACGATTCACGCTGCATCGGCCTTTGTAATGAACGACTTCGACATTCGGCACGAATAATATTTTCCAGCCCGCTTGACTGAAGCGCATGCACCAGTCGAGGTCCTCACAGTGAAGGAAGTAACCCTCGTCCAATAACCCCACGTCCCTTATCGCCCCATGCCGCACAAGCATGAAGGCACCGGAAATAGCCTCCACGAAAACAGGCTCCGCAGGCGCAGACCTCCGATTTAGCAGAAATGTCTGAAATTGTGGGTGGCGTGGAAACAGCTTGTTGAGATGCAATATGCGCACTAAAGATCGCCAAGGCGTCGGGACGGCGCGGCGACACCCTGCCTGCTCGGTACCGTCTGGATTGCGAATGAGGCTACCCGCCATCCCGGCATGGGGATGCGCTTCCATCGCCTCGATCATCTGCGCAAGTGTATGCGACTGAATGACACAGTCGGGATTTAACAGGAGGACGTATTTCCCCATCGCATAAGTGAGTCCCTGGTTACAGGCATGCGCGAATCCCAAATTCCTTCCATTTTCAACAACCCGCAATCTGGCACCCGTCCCAATAGCGGTCCGCAGCGATGCCATACTGCCATCCGAGGAACCGTTGTCTATTAAAATCACCTCGACGGGAACCGTCGCTGATAACGCCGCCAGCACACATTCGCCAAGCAGATCTCCGCCATTGAAATTAACGATAACGATAGAAACAAGCGCCGTTTTAGTGTCCCTTTCGTTATCCATTCGGCGGCCCATTTGTAATCTGAATCAATATTAATCCTTACGTCGCAAGTATGGAGTCAACGTTCCCTTCGCCATTACACGCCGCAATTCCCATGCACCAACCACCCGCGCCGCCTGAATTCCTTTTCTCTCACGGAGTGCCCGTGGCAATCCTCTGATGGCGTCCCATTTTGCCTTGAAAATGATGCGAGCCTGACCACGCAATACGAACCAAACAAGTGAAATCAGATTCAGGAGAATATGTTGCGGCAAATATAGCCAGAACAAGGGCCACGGCATATTCCTAAAATAAACCCACACTAGATTTCTATGGCCGTGATAGATAGTAAATGCACTATGCCGCCCTGTTGTCCCTGACCCGGCATGGTAGGCGATTGCATCAGGGACGTACAAGCAACGATAGCCGAGGAGCCGTAGTCGGAACCCAAGATCAATATCTTCTCCATAGCAGAAGAAGCTCTCATCGAATCCGCAGACTTTCAGAAATACATCTCTGCGGCAGATGGCAGCTGCGGCGCATGGCGAGAATACCTCTTCCATAGAGGTGTAACGGCCTGCCGACAACTGACCCCGGGCTCGACGCCAGTGCGCGCCAGAAACATGGTACACATCGCCTGCCCCGTCCAGCAGCTTTGTATTGTCTGCCTGAATGAGAACGCCGCCAATAAACACGCAGTCGGGTCGAGTCGCGGCAGCTTCTAATAATTTTTCGAGCCACCTTGGCTCTAGCACCGCGTCCGGATTAACAAAAGCAAGCCAGTCGCATTCCTGCGCCCGTGCTGCGGCAAAATTATTGCCTTTGGCGAACCCAACATTCTGCCCGAGCCTTATAAATTCGCCATCAAACCCATTTTCCAGGCTATCGAGAGAATTATCGGTACTGCAATTGTCTATTACTAGAATTTTTGTAGGCGAATAACTTTGCTTGGACAGACTGTGCAAACACGCCTGTAAATATTGTCCACTGTTGAAGTTAACAATGACTACCGCAACTGTATCGCGACTACCGCCTCCGTGTACGGAGCGTTCATTTCTGCTCCTGGCGGACATCAAATCATTCCTCACTTTCTTGCGACAATGACAGCAAAGTCGCTAGGCATGATTTTCTCCGTGATTACCAGAGAATCTATATATGAAAGAAGTTTCAATATAGTCATATCGGCTTCTTTCTCTTCATCGAAATTGGCAATAATTCCGTCCAAAAGCATGTGCAGTATATTTCCGCCATATTCGACTATCTCCACGTTGTCAAAGTACTTTGAGATATACCCAATTATTTCATCTGAACATATGGCTTCACTGGGATCGTTTTCGTTCATGTACTCTATTGAAGGTCCGACGAAGGAATCTTTGAGCGCCCCTGACCTTATATCCACCCTAAGACTCCCAGGCAAGATCTTCAGAAGATCATTTATAATTTTTGTTTGTTTTTCATTCCATTGAAACTGGGAAGGACCGATATATTCATTCGCTACTAGGAAACCGCCGTTTTTCAACGATCCTGCAATTTGAGAAAAAAGATGGGAAAGGTTACTGATATGATGTAATGCCATGCTCGAAAAAATAACGTCATACTTATTTTTTTCTAAATCTATTTTGTTCAAGTCTCCGATTCGGCATACGGTCTTGTCATCAAGCCCTTGTTCTTTATTAATTTTGTTTGCGGTCTCAACCGAAACGGGAGAGATATCATATGAATCCATATTCCGGCATATATTTAATAAAATGGCATGTCTATCGAGAGTGCCATCGCCGCTACCTAGGGAAAGGCCGTGTTCCAGCGTTATAGGGACATACTTTTCTTTAAACCATAGGACCCATTTAGTTATACTCATCCTCTCACCGTTAACCGGCAGAAGTTTCAAGTGTTCATAAAGTATGGTCGGCGAATCCAACCAACTTATTTTCCGTGAATCTGAATGAATCTTTATGTTCTTATCCCAAAAAGACCCAATCTTCGATGTCGTGCTGGATTCGTTGTTATCTTCCATATTTTTTGCCCGCATACTTTTGAAGTAGGCCCAGCATGATAAACCTATTGAACAGACACTTGTTTACGTTTTTGTTTACTGATAAGCGTATTTATCAGTAGCATAATAATAAAAATGATTGCACCGCCGCTGGTCCACACCCCAATCCTGAAGGAAAAAGGTTCATAGACAAACTTTACATTGTGAACGCCCATATCTAAGAAGACCGCCCGCAGAATATAATCGGCTTGATAAATCTTCTTCTTTTTCCCGTCCACATAGACGTTCCATCCTGGATAATAAAGATCGCTCAAGACCAAGAAACCCGGGTTCTTCATCCCGACCGAGATTTCCACCTGTTGGCTGCCGTATTGCCTGATTTGGGCTTCTGATTTTTCCCGATGAGAAATGGCCATCCGTGAACTCATATCTTCCGGTATTTGCTCTTCCAGAATGATTTTGTTTCTCAGCGGAAAATCCGTGCTTTTGAGTCTTTTAAGTATGTTCTCCTTCCCGGAGATAACTTCATAATCATGAACAACAAAAGCTCTAGGAAATACCTCATTATTCTCATAAATTTTGGCTTCCTGGTCGTAGACCAGCTTGGTGCCTTCTTTTTGGGACACCACTTTTTGGGACACCACCCGGAGTCCCCCCCAAGCGGACCAATCAAAAACATTATCCTTCTTCCCATCTAACCCCGGATAGGTAGTCAGCCCCATTACCACGTCACGTCCAGCATAACGGCCCAAGTCGATCGAATAATCGAACCATTTTCTGTCCTGAGGTTTATTTTTGGGATCGATATATTTCGAGAAAATTTTCTTTTCCTGGCTATTTTCCTGCAAGGTTATCTCGAAAAGCACGCCATCACCTTTCCCAGGACCCCAAGAACCGGGAACTAAACTTATGCTGAACTCTAAAGAGGCTTTTTCGGGGACTCGAAAGGCGTAATTGATCCTGGCTGGAGCGTGAGCAAATAGGATTTTTTTGGAAACGTTGTTGACATTTAAGACTGACGTGTTAACCCACTGGGTAACCGGCAGGCCAGGCGCAGAAACGATTTTCCCGTGCTTCAAAATATCATCGCCAAGATTCCCTTCAGTAATATCGGAATGGCTGATAATATATTTAACTCCCAACAAATTCAGCGCGTTCCGGATAGCCTTATTTCCAAAGTCTATCCCCTCATCTCCGGTAAACCGATCCGGCGCACCGGGCAATGTAAAATAATTTCCAACGAACTCCATGTATCGCCTCGGCAGAAGCGCGTCAAGCACCCGGATGTCGCCGATGCCGAACGCTGTTCCGAAGCAAGGGTACAGAATTCGATCCACGCCCACCACACGATACCCCTTGAGATGGGTCTGAAGAAAATCTATGTAAGGGGCTTTCTTAAATATATCTCCGCGCTCATTTCTATTTTTCGAGAAACCCGGGTTGGGTACGTAAATGAAAAGTTCCACCAGGGCAACAATGATGATAAAAATCTGAATTTTTTTGTTGTCGAAAAATTTCTGCTTCTGGTAGAGCATCGCCCCCCAGACAATCAATCCCATGAAAAATAAAGCAACTGCAACCTGCAAAAGGACGATACCTACGACAGAATTGCTATAAATCGATGAAAACCGCCAAAGACGAGAAAGCGCATCCGGATGATCCATCATGTAACGCAAAAAGTAGAAAAAAGTGATGGTTATAATCAGGATCAATATCATGGCTGCTTTTTTTAGAGCCGCTGACTCCATCTCGGCCTTGGCCAGCTTGTCCAGACCTATCCCTGCGAGCACGGCGGTACACATAGCCATTAGGGGCCCCATGTATTTTCCAAAATTGACCATATTGGCCACAGGAAGCCCGCCGATCCAGTTCACCAAGGGAAGGCCGTAAAACTTGCCCATCATAAGAAGCAGGACAACTGCAAAAAAATAAACCAGGGAGTTACCCGCAGATTTCTTGCGTAGCGCCGCCACCACGGCGGCTACGGCAAAAAGGGTGGCGGTCACACCGAAGTATCCCCGCGTCATGATGTGCCCGTTGTAATCATTCAGCCAGGAATGATGAGGCTGCCCAAAGAAGTAAGGAACGATAAACATAACCAAATCTGAAAAGTATGGGTTGTAGCCCAACCCCAAGGTGTATCCCAGACGCGGGTCATGGTTGTTAAAGGAAAGCCCCCAAAACTCCAGAAACGGGAAAAGCAATGGCGCCGAGAGGGCGAAACCGAGGATATGGAAGAAAATGTAGATGCCAGCGAATTTTCCTATAACCTTGACTTTCCGGTTTTCGGAATATGAAAGGAGGCGGAAAAAATAATAGATGAACCCGAGCCCTAAAATAAGGAAAGCACTCTGAGGTTGCCCACCGTTTAGCAAAAAGACTACGCCGAGAGAGCCCAGCAACCCCCATTTAAGCAGGTTGGTTTTTTGAACTATTTTTTCATAACAAAGAAGAATAAATGGAAGAAAGATTTCCGCATCCAGATGATGCATGTCTATGCCGAAGATGAAATATCCGCTCAACATGAAAAGAGCGGAGGAAAAAATCGCGCTCAGATGTGAGACGCTGATGGCACGCAGAAATGCATAGGTGAAAATCCCTGCCAAGAACAGCCTCAACAATATGAAGAAATCCCACATAGAGGGGGTTGGATGCAGATGCAGGGGAACCCTTAGGGGATTGAAAACATTGGAACCCATATTTCCGGCGAGGGGTTGCCCGACACCCATATATGGATTCCAAAGGGGGGCTACACCCTCCTTTAGTTGTTCGTTTACCAGAATGGCGAAGGGCCTGGGGCCCCAGGAAGACCCGCCCGGATCAATCAAGGCCCGATGGGTAAATTCACCTGTATACCCGTAAGGTCCGCTTCCCAACACTCCCGGAACTTGAAGAGAGGTTAGTGTCCGATTCTGAAAAAGGACGCTGAAAAAGAAGAGGCAGAGAACCAAAATCAAGAATAGCCCTGCCTGAACGATCTCTTTCTGAGAATATTTTTTCATTATTGAATGAAACTTTTCCATTTTTATAACCGCCCTTGCCTAAGAATTAATTTTATCGCCGCCGGGAAAAACGCCATATTTTCCTTATGGAATTTCACTGTCATTCACGCACATCCTGATTCCTTCCTCAAAAGAAATATTCGGGCGCCAACCAAGCTCCCGCTCAGCACGTCGGATATCAAGCACATTGACAGGCACGTCCATCGTCCGCCCCGGTTGATAACGGACTATCGGTTCCCGCCTTATTGTGTCGGCGATGATGGCGATAATTTCGTTTATGGATAAACCACGACCGCTACCAATGTTGAAAATCTTATGAGCGCCTCTGTAAGTGAGAAGTCGAATAGCGGCTTCGACAACGTCGTCTACGTGGATGTAGTCGCGCACGACCGAGCCGTCTCCCCAGATTTCTATTGGCTCACCGACAAGCATCCTGTGCAGAAATACGGCAACTGCCCCCTGCCCTTTTTCAACGGGCTGATTGACGCCATAAGGGTTAGCAACACGCATTATTGCGTAATCCACGCCATGCAGAATGTGGTAAAGATGCAGGTATTTCTCGATCGTCAGCTTGTGAATGCCATAGGCACAGATAGGCCGGGTGGGATGATGCTCGGCAATGGGCAGGGTTTCCGGCACACCGTAGACGGTCCCCCCGGAAGAAAAAAAGATGATTTTCTTGACGCCCGCGGTTCGCGCCTTTTCCAAAAGCCGCAGTGTCGGCACGACGTTACTCATGACATCGTGCGCTGGGTCATCGTTGGATGTTTTAGGCAAAGTAGTGCAAATTAGATGAAATATTACATCCACATCTGAAACAGCTTGCTCAACAAGCTGATCGTCGTTGAAGTCGCCCTCAACCCAATCAAGACCCTTCCCCTCCCCAGCCAGCTTATCCTTATTGAGGGACGTCCTGTCAAAAACCCTAACCGTGTTTCCGTCCTCCAGCAGGCGGCGACATAAGTGATACCCCTGGAAACCATCGCCTCCCAGCACCAGATAATTCATGACACGCTCGCTGAAACCGGTTGGGCGTATTCCGAGGCAGTGGCTACAAAACCCGCACCGGCACATTCCTCAACAGATACTTCCTTGGTAAGCAAAAGATGCCGTTCAAGAAACTTATCGTTGTCAAACAGCCGATAAACCTTGGCATAGGCATTCCTTGCCATGCGGTCTGATAGTTCCGGATTATTCAAGCAAACATAAATAGCGTTACCCAAGGCAGCGGGGTCCCCTGGTTTAACCAGGCGCCCATCCTGCCCGTCGCTTATGATCTCGGGTATTCCGAAAACATCCGTGCTGACGATCTTGAGTTCAAATGCCATCGCCAGCAACACAACCATGGGAAACGATTCTTCAAAACTGGCGCACACGAAAATATCGCTGAGAACGTAGAAATCATAAATTTCTTTTGTTTCATCGAAAATACGAACCTTATCGAGACCCAACTCTTTTCTTCGCTCATGAAGAAAGTCAAGATAAGGTCCTTTGATCGCCCCAACCATGATGAAAACGAGGTCGTCGGGCAAGCCATCCGGATATTCTTTCTCCAATTTCTGAATGGCCTCCAGGAACACGTGCTGTCCTTTTCTTTCACACGTTGTTCCAATGAGCGTCACCACGGTGCAGTTCTCGTCTATCCCATATTTTGCGCGCATCCGTTTTTTTCCATGGGATGCGCGAAATGCATTTATTCTTTCCAACGGAACTCCGCCGGGGATAGTGCAAAAATTTCCCCGCGCCTCTATATCATGGAAAAGTCTGCGCGTCGCCTCTGCCTGGAATACCACTCTGTTGGCGTTCATAAAGCAGGAACACAGCAGCGGCCGCACCGACTTTTCGAAAAAGACGTTATAGACCTCAATGCGAGTGCTCTCATGGATATGCCAGATACTGGGTACGTTGAACATCCTGGCCATCTCCAGACCCCAGAAAGTTGTCAGTGTATTGCATACAACCAGATCAAAAGACCCGACATCGATCAGGTCCCCCAAGGTTTTCAGGTAAGACTGTAACTCGGCGGCGTTTGTCTCCTGTAACAGCGGAAAGTCATGGAGAATATGAATCGGAATGTTCAGCGCCTCGTACCGTTCCCGCAACGGTCCGTCTTCGGGGGAAATCAGGCTTACCTGGTAACCACCATGGGTAACAAAATGTTTCGCGAACTCATAAGCAACAATGGGTGCACCGCCGAGGTTAAGATTATGGGTTATTAACAAAACTTTTAATTTCCCGATCCTGTCGGCATGCACAAAATGACGGGGGTCGATCGTCATCCGCATTGAATCAATCTGGATGTTCTCGTTAAAGAAAGGGTCGCGAAATTTATGGTATCTCTGCACAAAATTAATATGCTCACTGGGGTTGTAGTCCATGCCTCGGGAAGCGCTGGTCAGATGCAGCAAGGTCGCCTGAGGCGTGTAAACGATGCGCTTTCCCTTGGCGATAACGCGCAGACAAAAGTCCACGTCATTGTATTCAACGGCAAGATTGTTTTCGTCAAACCCGTTTAACTCGCGGTACAAGTCCGTAGAAGTCAGCATACACGCCCCTGTAACCGCGGACACATTGCGCGCTGCATGCGGTAAAGCCAGGTAGCCAACTTCATCCTGAGGAAGGAGATGAAACTGATGGTCGGCGAGCCCCCCGCGCGGACCGACAACGACGCCGCCATGTTGTATTTTCCCGTCGGGGTACAATAGCCTCGCGCCGACTACCGCCACGTTATCAATTGACATCCAGCCCAACATCTCCTCCAGCCATCCGGGCTTGATTGCCTCGACATCATTATTAAGTTGCAGCATGTACGGCGTATCTATATGCCTTGCCGCCTCATTCATCAGTCGCGCATAGTTGAACTTCTCATCGTTGGTCTCGGGATGGATAACCCTGCACTGCAATACATGCTCGTGCTCAAGTTCTCCTAGATATTCCAGCGTCCGTGGCTCGCTGGATCGGTCGTCCACGATTAATAATTTGACAAAACGATCGTCCACTGTTTTTTGCAGGCTCGAAATGCATCGTTTAAGAAGATCAATCCGATCTTTCGTGGGAATGACGATTGTAACTTTCCGCGTCGCCGAAAGATCCGCATGCCATTTTAACTGGTATAAACACATGCCATGTCGCTCTGCAACAGGCGGCAGGAATGGTTCGGCTCTCAGCGCGCGACGTTTTAACGCATCGTTGATCGCGCGATAAGCGCTATCGAAGATATAACTCTTCTGGGTTCCATGCGAAGCAGTGCTTCCACCGTGCGATCTCCAATGATAGCAAACATGCGGAACATGCCTGATTCTGTCCGCGGTGGTATTCTCGGCAACACGCAGGAAAAGATCCAAATCCTGCGCGCCCTCAAAACCTTTGCGCATCCCGCCGACACGTTCCACGAGGCTTTTCCGGATCGCCGTCAGATGATGAGTGAAATTGTGCGTAATCGCCATTTCGGGGTTCCACCCCCCCTTGAACTGAGGATCGAAATGCCGGCCATTCTTGTCTATCTTGTCTTCATCGGTATAAATCCAGTCAACGTGGGGGTTGCGTGTAATGCATTCGGCGATGTGGAGAATGGCGTCGGGCGGAAGCACATCATCGTGATCAAGAAGGACGACATATTCTCCGGAAGCAATGCCCAAGGCCGAGTTGGTTGCCTCCACAATATGGCCATTTCTACTCCTGTAAATAATCCGAATCCGATCGTCCTTCGCCGCCATTTTCTCCAACACTTCTCTGACATGGGGCTGCGTCGAAGCATCGTCGGCCAGACATAATTCCCATTTAGGATAAATCTGGGAAATGACTGAATCGATCATCTCCTCCAAAAAAACGCGGGGGGTGTTATATACGGGCACGATAATACTTATTATCGGACCGGTAACCCTAAGCCGCTCGGCATCCACTTTCATGCGCGCAACCAACTTGACCGTTAGACGATTGGTATCGATCCAACGAAGATACGGATCCATCGAATAATGAGAACGCGCCGGATCATTCTGAAACCGTGCGGCCTGGGAATTGACCAGCATCAAGTCATAATGACGATGGAAATGCTTTATCCATAGTGAAAGGGAAATCGGTAGACGTCCCTCCCGGAACGCGCGCCAACCCTTACGAGCAGCGCTGTATAGAAACTGGGGCAGAAACGACAGGCCGCCGGACACAGCTCTTGTACCGATCTTGATGCGCCGCGTGAAACACTTAACGCGCCTTCCATCCCTGAGAATCGCCGATATCTCGATAACAACCCAACCGCGTTGGGACCGATCCGGGACAAAAATCCCCCCAAAACCCGAGGTCGCCGCTGCAGGAAATTCAGGATAGTTCTGGGCAACATCTTGCCTGGCGTATCCGTATGTGAGCGCGGTTTCCGGCAGATTACCAATTTTCAGACGCAAGGATTTAATAGGGGCATCCTTGGAAAACACCCACCCCGATACTGTTGCTAGATCCTGCATCACAATGCCACTTGGGCAAGGTGCGTCGAGACTACCGGCCAAATTCTGCTCAGGGTAGACCTCCCGAAATCCCGCCTCTTTAACAAAAGATAGTGATCTGAATTTAGTCACAAACTGTCTATACAACCAGCGTAAAAACCGACTCAAAGCGCGCAGTGGAGCCGTCAGCCGCCAAGAGGATGACGCCAGCATAAGTTGGCGTGTCGCTTCTGACTGCGTAATCGCCACAAATGCATGGTCTAATTCTCCCTGGAGGCGCTGGTTGTCTGCCTGTAGCCTGTCCACTTCTCCCTGGAGGCGGGGTTCATATCTAAGATATTTCTGATTACCAAACCACTTAAGTGCCGCCACAAAATCTGAAGAGAGGGGCCACCCTATTCCCATCTCCAGAACGCCCCCTCTTTTAAGATCTCTCAGAGATTCAATCGGTATCGGCAATTCAACATGGGGGTCACAGCCGGTTAGCAGCAACTGGTTTTCGGTATTTGCCGGATCCAGAAACAATATTTGCTGGTGCGGTCGACACATAAGCGATGCCATGTCACCGTCCCAAACCCACAGCATTTCACCGTCCCTGCCGCGTAATTGCATGCTGTGCAGATGAAGAAAACCGGGCCGATCGGCCAGATCCAGACGGATTGCTGTTGCCGCCTGCTCCATTGGCGGCACAAGAAGGCTGACAACCTGCCTCTCCTCCCCTATCACGCCACCTGCAATCGCGCAG
Organism: Gammaproteobacteria bacterium; assembly: GCA_004298065.1. Classification (GTDB taxonomy): domain Bacteria; phylum Pseudomonadota; class Gammaproteobacteria; order Acidiferrobacterales; family Sulfurifustaceae; genus SCRL01. The sequence goes on from SCRL01000046.1 coordinate 51,508, forward strand.
CGTTCATAAGAATAAGGCACATCCCCGGTGCGCCAGAATATCTGGCATCCAAACCGCAGCTTCTGCTCGGGAAACTCCTCAAATGCCTCCGGATGGCTACCCGGCATTGCTTCAACGATAAACTGATATGTCAGCGCATCAGGCTGCGCCAGAATTGTCTTGTAAAGATTTTCCGGCAGCGTATCGAGATAATGCTCGCGGAATTCTGTCTCGCGGAGATCGGCGGTCACCCTACTGAAACTCAAGACTGAAAACCCATGTTCCCTTAGAAGCCCGAACAAGCTTTTGCGTGTGAAAAAGCGAAGATGGGTGACATCCAATAACCCATCAGGACGATATGGAAACTCCCCTTTGATCAGACTGGCGATGATACCCGCATGGCCGATATTGGGTATGGATAGGAGAGTGCGCCCGTTTTCAGCCAACAGGGATGGTAATTGGCTAAGAACCTTGCCGGGATCACGGAGATGTTCCAGAACGTCCGCACAGACGATGTATTCGTAGTCATACCTCGCAAAGCGATCTACAAGATCCATTGACTCCACATCGCCAACCACGAGTTTCCTGTACCAGGGTCTGGCGATCTCTGCCTTCTCGGGATCAATTTCAATGCCATCCACAACGCATTGTTTCTGAGCGCTGAGGTATTTCCCCAGTGCTCCTGTTCCGGCTCCAATATCCAGCACTCGAGAGCACGGCTGGATGAGACGCGCGATTCTGGAGAGGGAGTCGTGTCCGTCAGGAGTAACGACTCTCTCGTAAATTGAATTATTTGACTCTTTGGAAGAACCGGGGATCATAAAATGATGACTTGATCTTGACCAATATCGGCATAGCCTGGGTCAAGCGGAATATTTACCATTTCTCCCTATGAAATCCTTTTCAGATAGCCTCGCGGATTGAACGTCATCAGGAACTTTTCCCTGGATGGATCAATCTCGAAATCTTTATTCTTTTCTATAAATTTCTGCACCGCTTCATAAGGACCCGGGCCGAATGTAGGGTACGCTGGATGGCCATTGATGTTTGTGTCTTCAACAATCAGATAACTGCCTCGGGTAACCAAGGATGCGAGTAGTTTCAGTTCTCTGCTTACATGCTCTTCCGAATGGTCTGAATCCAGAATGACAAGCACTCTCTCCTTCTTCTTTACAGAATCAAATGCCTTTGCAACAGTCTCAGGATCGGAACTGGAACCATGAATGTAGGAAATTCTCTTGTGCGCAGGCCTTGGGCGTTTATCGATATCTATGGTTGCCACATGGCCGGCGCCAAAAAGATCACAGATATGTGCCAGATATAACGCGCTTCCGCCGGCATGGGTGCCTGTTTCAATAATTAGGTCAGGCCTGACTTCATACATTATTTCCTGATAGATCCAGAGATCCAGTGGGCATTTAAGACAGGAGGTGCCCATCCAATAGGTATTTTCGTAAATTCTTCCTGATGTGTCTGGACCGTTATAATAAAGTTCGTGAAACCTTTTAACGATCTTTTTCTCATTTTCCGTCATTATCTAGATCTTCCTGATGCTGATATCAGACATTGGTACGCCTACAAGCCCTGTACAAACACTGCTTGAATGCGACTTGAAAATCATAGCGTCGTGTATCCAGTGATGCTGTACATGGTTATCCTGTGTGCCTTCGGCAATTGCTGCGGCTAGTGAATATTCGCCCGCGGGAAGAATCGGCATCTGAAAGGAAAAGCGTGCCTCAACCATTTCTTCCTTGGCAAAACACTGCGGATTACCTGCATACGTAAGATACGTATTGTCAGAAAACAATGCTTGCCCCAATTTGTCTTTGACAATAAAGCCAATTATCAAAGATGAAATATCCTGCAACATCTTAACTTGTATTGTCAGACAGACCATTTCGCCGCCCACCACCCAAACGAGAGTATCGCCGGTCTCGCTTACGAGATTCACATTGGTGATCCTTGCGCCACCCTTGCCAAAAGCTGCCTTATCGGGGTTGAAAACAAAAATCTCGATATCATTCCTCAAGGGACTGGAGTTTATAAATTTCAGCCTTTGATCCTGCAAAGCTCCTTGCTGAGGCGCTCCTGCTGGCTTTTTGTTATCAACTCGGGCCACGGTTGACGGTCCCTGCTGAGTCTCGAAGTACGCCTCGAGATAAGCTTCACAAACTTCTTTAGCTGTCCCGGTACGTTGTACGCTTCCTTTATCGAGCCAAATTGAGCGATGGCACAGGTTGATGACTGATGCGCTGTCATGACTGACAAAAAGGATAGCACCCGATTCCCTGAACTTTCTCAGGAAACGCATACACTTCTGTGTAAAAAAGGCATCACCCACCGCTAACGCTTCATCTACTATGAGAATATCCGCGTCAAGATGCGCCGCAACGGCGAAAGCGAGCCGCATGTACATACCGCTTGAATAAGACTTGACTGGTTGATCGATAAATTCCCCTATATCAGCAAAAGCGGCTATGTCATCAAATCTGGCATCTATCTCCTCGCTGGAAAGCCCCATGATTGCAGCATTCATGTAAGCATTTTCCCGGCCCGTGAATTCCGGGTTAAATCCTGCGCCCAATTCCAACAGCGCTGCGACGCGGCCACGGATTTCCAGCTCTCCTGCTGTTGGGGTCAATATTCCACAGATCAGCTGCAACAACGTAGATTTGCCAGAACCATTGCGCCCGATGATACCGACGGTCTCGCCTTTTTTAACCTCGAACGAAACATCCTTTAGTGCCCAGAACTCACGATAAAACTGCTTGCGCCCCCGGAACAGCCCCTGTAGCAGGCGATGTTGCGGTTTGTCGTAGATCTGGTAGCACTTGCTTATGTTAGTAACGCGGATAGCCACGTCAGAGCACATCGGCAAACCCCCTCCGCGTTTTCTGGAACCAGGCTAGACCTAACGAGGCAACCAACAGACTGGCCATAAAATAAACGGACAACCCCAGCCAGTCCGGATATTTCCCCCAGATCAGTACGTCCCGCGCTTGTTCAATGACAAACGTTAACGGATTAATGTACAACAAGGGGCGATAACTTTCCGGAAGCGCTGAAACTGGGTAAAAGACGGGAGATAGAAACAGCATTACGTTTGTAACGATGCCGATTGTTTGCCCTACATCGCGCAGGAAGACACCTATAGACGCTAAGAACCAGGACAGCCCCATTGTCAAAAGGATCAGCGGGATAATTACCAAAGGGAGAAATATTGCTGTCCAATAGATATAGAAATGAGCCGTAAAAAAGGCGGCGAGAAACACTGCCATGCTGGCAAGCGAATGAAAAAGCGTTGATCCCATGGCTACCCAAGGCAGAATCTCCAATGGGAAAACGACCTTTTTGACGTAGTTGCTATTGCTTAGAATCAGTACCGGTGACCGGTTCACGCATTCTGCGAATAAACCATGAATAATGATACCGACGAACAGAATCAGTGCAAACTCGGTCTTGTTGGCATTCTCTTCTACCCATCTCACCTTGAAGGCAACGCTGAACACGAAGGTATAGACAACAAGCATCAATATGGGGTTGAAGAACGACCATAAAATACCCATCATGGAGCCACGGTAGCGTCCGATGACCTCACGCTTGGTCATTTGCCAAATTAAGCCGCGGTGTCGCCAAAAACTGGTGAGAATCTCAGCGAGCGGCGCCAAAAACAACCTGCTGTTCATGGCAGGAAATTTTCCATACATAGCCGCAAGCCGCTTTCCCATCCTTGCATCGTCAATCCAAATACGCGATGGAGCTTGTCGCAGGACATAATCGAATAGGCCGGCCTACTGGCAGGCAAGGGATATTCTGAAGTGGGGATAGGTATCAGCTTCGGCGTGGGTCGATCCAGCGCGTGCATGGTGTTAATGCCGACACCGAAAGGAATTTCAAATGCTGCTTTCGCGAAGCCATACCATGACGTTTGCCCGCCTGCCGTCAAATGATAAATGCCGCTGATATCAGCCAGAGGCATGGCATGTGACGTAAAGCGATCAGATAGTTGCACAAGGATTTGCAAAGTGGACTCTGCAATCATACGGCTCCAAGTAGGCGCGCCGATTTGATCATTTACAATCTTAAGCTCGTCTCGTTCCGCGGCTAAACGCAGGATGGTGAGTAAAAAATTTCTACCGCGCGCGCCATAAACCCAACTGGTACGAAGAATCAGATGCGGAACGCCGACAGCCTGAATCGCTCGCTCTCCCGCGAGTTTAGTCTTGCCGTATACGTTGATCGGATGAGGAACATCGGTTTCTATGTATGGCTTCGCTTTTGCGCCATCGAAAACGTAGTCGGTTGAATAATGAACGACACCAGCGCCAAGCCGCTTGGCTTCTTCGGCAATGATGCCGGGCGCGTCGCCATTGACGGCCATCGCCAGGCTGTGATCGGATTCAGCCTTGTCGACGGCAGTGTAGGCCGCAGCGTTCACAATGATATTCGGCCTTGCATTCCGGATTGCGTTTCGAATCGAGTCTGGACTGGCGAGGTCCATTCCCTGGCGATCGAGGGCAATCACATTCCCCAAGGTCGCCAGCGTACGCTGAAGCTCCCAGCCCACCTGACCGTTCTTTCCCGTGAGCAGTATTCGAGTCACGGGTACAGCTCGGCGTTTTTCAGATTACGCCCAGCTTCGTCCTTGGCGGAAACAATGGGGTTACCCTCCAGCGGCCAGCCGATCGCAATATCAGGATCGCACCAGTGGATACAGCGTTCATGCGTTGGCGCCCAGTAGTCCGTGGTCTTGTAGAGAAACTCGGCGGTTTCGGAAAGCACAAGAAAACCATGCGCAAAACCGGGAGGGATCCAGATCATGCGCTTATTCTCTGCTGAAAGATTGAAGCCAGCCCAATTGCCAAAGCTCGATGAGCTCCTTCTAATGTCGACAACGACGTCGAATACTTCGCCGGAGACTACTCGAACCAGTTTTCCCTGAGGTTGCTTAATCTGATAGTGAAGGCCTCTTAAAACATTCCGGGAGGATTTGGAGTGGTTGTCCTGCACGAATTCCGTCGTGATACCAGTCCCCTTCAATAGTTTCTTGTTATAACTCTCAAAAAAGAACCCGCGATCGTCGCTGAAAACTCTGGGTTCCAGAATCAAAACACCGGGCAGGGATGCTTCCGTTATCTTCATCACATGATCCGTTCGCGCAATATCCCCAACAGGTATTGCCCATAACCATTCTTGCCTAAGGGAGCCGCAAGCGCCTCAAGTTGTGACGCTGTGATATAGCCCATGCGATATACAATCTCCTCGGGGCAGGCAATCTTAAGCCCCTGACGGCGCTCGATGGTCTCGATGAAGTGGGACGCCTCGAGCAAGGATTCGTGCGTGCCGGTATCGAGCCAGGCAACTCCCCGCCCTATCGGAATGACCTCGAGTTTATCTCTCGTCAGGTACGAGATATTTACATCGGTGATCTCGAGTTCGCCGCGGTCGGAGGGTTTTATGGATTTGGCAACATCCACGATCTCGTTGTCATAAAAATACAGCCCTGTGACAGCGTATCTCGACTTTGGGATATTGGGCTTTTCCTCGATTGAAAGTGCGCGACCCTGCTTGTCGAACTCGACCACGCCATAGCGTCCAGGATCGTGCACGTGATAGGCAAAAACCGTGGCGCCCAGCGTCTTCTCGCATGCCAGGCGCAGGTCACGCCCGAATGAGTGGCCGTAAAAAATGTTATCGCCGAGCACAAGCGCGCAGGGGTTTGAACCGACAAAGCGCTCGCCGATCAGGAATGCCTGGGCAATACCGCCGGGCGAGGGCTGCACAGCGTAGGAGATGTTAATACCCCACTGGCTCCCGTCTCCCAATAGCTGCTCGAAGCGAGGCGTGTCCTGTGGCGTTGAAATGACAAGGATGTCCCGTATGCCAGCCAGCAAAAGCGTAGACAAGGGATAATAAATCATCGGCTTGTCGTATATCGGCAGCAACTGCTTCGATACTGCCTGCGTCACAGGATAAAGACGAGTCCCCGATCCGCCGGCCAGGATGATACCCTTTCTATTCATACACCCCGATCTCCATACTGCTTGGCGGTCCATTCTCGATAGGCGCCGCTGGTAACGTTGCCAACCCAGTTAGTATTATCCAGATACCAGAGTACGGTCTTGCGGATACCCGTCTCGAAGGTTTCGGTTGGACGCCAGCCGAGCTCGCGCTCTATCTTGCGGGCGTCGATAGCATAACGTCGGTCGTGGCCGGGCCGATCCTTAACGAAGGTGATAAGCGAGGCGTAAGGGGTGATACGTGAAGAGTGATAAGTAACTGGTTTTAACTCATCCAGTATTTTGCAGACCGTCTGCACGACATCGAGATTTGTCTTCTCGTTATAGCCGCCAATGTTGTAGGTTTCGCCCGGCTGTCCCGCCTCGATCACCCGACGGATCGCGCTGCAATGATCGGCCACATAGAGCCAATCGCGAATTTGCTGGCCATCGCCATACACCGGCAGCGGTTTGCCCGCCAAGGCATTGTGGATGCACAGCGGAATCAGTTTTTCCGGAAACTGATAAGGGCCGTAGTTGTTCGAGCAATTGGTGGTCAATACCGGCAGACCATACGTACGGTAATAGGCGCGCACCAGGTGGTCAGCTGCCGCCTTGCTGGCGGAGTAAGGGCTGTTTGGTTCGTAGCGATGGCTTTCCTGAAAAGCGGGCGCGCCCGGTTCAAGCGAACCATAAACCTCATCGGTGGATACATGCAGGAAACGGAAGCTCGTTCGCTCTCCTTCCGGCAAGCCGCTCCAGTATGCACGCGCTGCCTCGAGCAAGCGGAAGCTGCCCACGATATTGGTCTGTATGAAATCGCCAGGCCCATGGATAGAGCGGTCGACGTGACTTTCGGCGGCAAAATTGACGACAGCGAATGGCCGGTGTTCTGCAAACAACCGCTCGACCAGTTTGGTGTCCGCAATATCGCCGCGCACAAACGTATGCCGCGAATCGTTGTAAATATTCGCGAGATTGGCGAGATTTCCGGCGTAGGTCAGCTTGTCTAGATTAACCACCGGTCCTTTCCCGCAGGCCAACCATTCGAGAACGAAATTGGAACCGATAAACCCGGCGCCCCCGGTCACAAAGATCGGCTTGCTTATCATAGTCATAGGACATCCGACATACATTTAATGTATGCAGCGCGCAAAACCAAACATGCTACGACCTGCAGCGGCTGGGCTCTGCACCGATTCACGTCATTCCACCGCTATGGCCAGAACCGGACTACGCCAGAAACCGAAGCCGGTAGTCACTGGGTTATCGTCCACATCAGACTCGCGCACTCCATGTCATCACCTCACCGGCCACGCAGGCGACGGAGCAAGGCCCGCGACACAGGATGGTAGCCACGTTTTGTAGAGTTCGGGTAAAAACGATCATTTCGCCACCACGCGGGTGGTACAGCGCCGTGCCAAAGCGCAGTTAAAGTTATCCGCGGCATCAGTACTCTACCGCGGATGGCGTCTTTCGGCGTGACCGGCCAATTCAACGCCAGATTGAGAGAAGAAACGGCGGCTACGTATGGTCGCTGTGAGTTGGCGAGAGCTCGATGTTCGAGCAGGTGTGGTGCGCTGCGAATCTGTTGGACCGCACGCCTCCACCCTGTTTGCCAGCAGAAACCGGCTCATATGCTTATTATTTGCTTCCTTACTGCTTGTTCCCCACCGCACAATCCCCGAAAAATCTTACATGAGCTCGCCTTTCGCGGTCAACGAAATTCCCGACTGCTTCCGAACACATTTAGGCACACGCACATTCGCCTGTCGTCGCAATCGCGCATATTTCATATCCAGCGTTTCACAACGGCCACGAGTTGGGCTTATTTGTTTATACGCCAAATGGATGATGCCGCCTATGGCCGGAACCAACCTCCGCCGATTCCCGTGCTACCTTTTTTAGTGCGATTCTCTTCGCATGCCAAAAACTATAAATCAGAGCTTCCCGGTAGTCCGTTATTATCGATCACCTGCTTCTGCGCTAGCAGTCGAATCACGATCCTCGCACATTCCTCCAATGACATTTTATCCGTATCCAGCGTCAAATCGGGTTTGACGGGAGGCTCGTAGGGCGCCGAGACGCCGGTGAATTCCGGGATTTCGCCCTTTCGGGCGCGCGCGTATATGCCCTTCGTGTCCCGGCGCTCGCAGACCTCGAGCGGACAGCGACAGTAGATTTCGATGAAATCCTCATCGCCAATCAGCTGGCGCACGCGATCCCGGTCCTGCGCCAGCGGCGAAATGAACGCCGTCAGCGCGATCACGCCGGCGTCGACGAACAGCCTCGCCATCTCGCCGATGCGCCGGATGTTCTCGGAGCGGTCATGAACGGAGAAACCCAGGTCGGCGCAAAGTCCGTGGCGCACGTTGTCGCCGTCGAACACGTATGTGCGGCAACCCATCCGGTGCAGGGTTTCCTCCACCGTATGCGCAAGCGTCGACTTGCCGGACCCGGAAAGTCCGGTAAACCATACGACCGCGCCGCGGTGACCGTTCAGTTTTTTCGCGCCGGCGGCGATTGACCGTGGCATGGTGCCACACAACGTTATTCGCCTTCATGGTGTTTCGTCACGCCTGTCCACTGCCCTGCTGCGGGTCGTGCGCCACCGGCTGCATGTCCGGCCGTCCGGATGCCAAGGCACGTAGCCCCTCGCGCAGCGTCCAACGCGACCGATAGCCGAGCGCCGCACGAATCCGGCCGATGTCGGCGCGGGAATGACGGATATCCTGCGGCCGCGCCGGGGCATACGCAATCCCGGTCTTCCGGTCAAGCGTAAGCCAAACAAGATCGAGCAGCTCCTTGAGTGCCACGGACTGCCCATTGGCGACATTGAATACCTGATAGCCCGTAAGCGGAACCTGCATGGCCAGCCGGTTCGCCTGCACGACGTCCTGCACATGCACGAAATCGCGACTCTGCCCGCCGTCGCCGTATATCGTGACCGGTCGGCCGCGGGATACCGCGTCCATGAATATGGAAATCACGCCGGAATACGGAGAGTCCGGACGCTGCCGCGGTCCGTAAACATTGAAGTAGCGCAACGCCGCCACGTACATACCGAACAGGGCGTGATACACCTCACCGGCTTTTTCGCCGTACAGCTTATCGAGGCCGTAGGGAGACAACGGACTCGGCGGCTCGCTTTCGCGCAGGGGCAAATTCGGGTTGTCGCCGTACACCGCCGCCGAACTCGCCAGCACCACGCGTTTCACGCCAGCCGCGCGGGCCGCCTGCAAGACATTTACCGTGCTGCGGGCGTTGATGTCGGCGCTGAGATCGGGACGCTCGATCGATTCCTGCACCGAAACCAGCGCCGCCTGATGGAAAATCCCGTCAACCTCTGAGGCGCAACGGCTGAGCAAGGCCGCGTCCCGGATATCGCCCTCGATAATCTCAAGCTGTGCGCCCGGGACGGCAGCCAGGTTCTCCCGGCGTCCGGTGCTGAAGTTGTCGAGCACACGCACGGCATGCCCATCGCGCACCAACGCCTCGACGAGGTGCGAACCGATGAAACCCGCGCCGCCCGTGACCAAATATTTCATGTCGACCGGATGTCCCGCGTGCCAGGCACAGTGACACGCTGACGCAGAGTCAAGGCCGCAGCGATCCCCGCCAGGACGCCGAGCGGCCGCCAATTCACGTCCTCGACAAAGCCGCGCACCAAGAAGTGCGCGGTAAAGGCGCACAAGGTCGCCAGCGCGAAATAGGCTGTTGGCGCCTGCGCGGATGAACGCACCACCTCGACCATTTGGCCGACCAGTCGGGCGCAGAGATATATCAATACCGCAAGCGTCGCGATGCCGGCGGAAAACCAGATTTCCAGATAATTATTATGAGGGCCGTACGGACCCGGCCGGAGAACGACCCACTCCGGGTGCTGCGCGGACTGGCGCAGCAGTTCGCCATAGTAATCGCCATAGCCATGACCCAAGAAAGGGCTGGTTGCGATCATGGAATATGTCTGCGGCCAGAGCCGCCCGACACGCTCCATGGTCGAAGCACTCAAGACCCCTTCGGAAATGCGCATCGAAAGGGGCGAGTCGTACGCCAACATTACCAGCGCGGCGATCGCGGTGGCCGCGGCCGATGCCATGAAGAGCGTCCTGTTCGGCTTGAGAATCAGCCAAACTAGAAGCGCCGCTGCCACGCCAATCCACGCGCTCCTGGCACCCGTCAGCAGCAGGAGAACAACCTGGGATATCATCACAATTATCCAGAAAATCGACGCCTTGATACCGGCACTAAGGAAGGCAAACGCCAACGCAAATGGAAGATAAAACAAGAACGGCTCGGCCATCTTGCGATAGTGGGAATAATTCCGGATCGACCCATCCTGCAGAAAATCGACGACGTAGCGCCCAACCTGAACAAGCACCACCACCGCGGCGGCGTAGGCCAAGGTTGCAAATAACCTGCGCTGGCGACGTTCATCCCTGAATATGTCCGGAATCGCCAACAGCAAGATCATCGAAGCGCCTATGGTGTTTTTGTACACCCTCAGCCCTTCAAGGGTGTCCGACGCATAAAATGTCGAGATCAATACCAATGTGCAGAACGCAAGACCGGCCAGCACCAGAGGTTCACGTAAATAGCCGAGCCCGGTCCCTCTGCCTGCAACATGCCTGGCTGTCCAGAAAAGCAGGATTGCCGCCAACGCCAATTGCCACAGCGAGGTGGAAACAAGCATCGCCAGCACAAAAACATACACCGCGTATTCAATGACGACGTCGGCGAGCTTGATAAATTTGGCAGTCATGCCATTGCTTGGAGCATTTACGTCCATGTCGCTAACCGGACAAAAACAGGAATATAACCCTTCCGGCTGCTATTCAATGGGCGGCTCCCTCATCTCCCCTGCCCCAGAAAAACCACACGCAGGGTTTTGAACAAGATCGCCACATCAAGCAGCAGAGAGTAATTTTTTATGTAGTAAAGATCGTATTGGAGCTTTTCCCGTGCGTCCTCGACCGAAGCGCCATAGGGATACATCACCTGCGCCCAGCCGGTTACTCCCGGTTTCACAAGATTGCGCAATTCATAATAAGGAATCGTCTGTTCGAGTTCCCTGTTGAATTCCGGACGCTCCGGCCTGGGTCCGATAAAGCTCATGTCGCCGCGAATGACATTAATCAGCTGGGGCAATTCGTCCAATCTGGTAATTCGCAATAATCTGCCGATTCGCGTGACACGCGAATCGTTGTTGCTGGCCCATTGAGCCCCGTTTTTCTCGGCATCCACGCGCATGGACCTGAATTTGTAGATGGTGAATGTTTTTCCGCCCTCCCCCGTACGTAATTGGCGATAGATCGCCGGCCCGCCGCCGAGCTTGATCAGGAGAGCGACCACCCCCATGACGGGCAGGAACAACACGAGCAGAAAAAGCGAGAAAACCACGTCGAGAACACGTTTCGTGCGCAATCCCAGCGGGTTCTGCAACAGATCGAATCCGTGCGAAAAGACAAACCAGCCGTCGCGCAGGTGAAAAACGGGAACCTTGGACCACGAATGCTCGTAAAAATCCGCGAGATCGTATACTGGGAGTCCGCTCAATCGTAGCGCCATCAGCTTCTGCACGAGCGCTTCCGGCAATGGCGGGGACATCGCAACAATAATCCCTGAACAGCGGCTGTTGCCCCACGTCTCAAGATCGCCGACGGCGCCCGCAACGGGCAGTCTCTCTTCAGTTGCCGTGCCGTCGTCCAGCTTCTCGTTCGCGGACAGGAAAACCAGCTCGGCTTCCGGTGCAAACTGCCTGAAATCCCTCCACAACTGACGCGAGGGCTCGCCGGCTCCAAGCACCAGCCACCGAAGCAGGCCGACACGATGTTTCGTCCATCTATACGCCAGGAAGCGCGATGTCGTCGACCAGGCGGCAAACAACAACATCGCAACCGGGAAAACCCCGCGTCCGAAAAACTGGCTTGTGCTCCAGTACCCGCCGAGATAGGCGGCGATGGCGGTCAGGAACGTAGCCAGAATTACCGCCGTGATCGTGCGCACGGGCGCGCGCATGCCCGCAACCTGCGTGTCCGTGCGATAGACATCCAGGACATAAAGAGAAAAGAGAGTCAGCACAACGGGCCAGATGAGCGAGAACCCCGGGGCCCGGGGCATCTCGCCGAAACGAAACTGATAGGAAATGCCGAATGACAAAACCAGTCCCAGCAGGTCGGTCAGCAGCAGGAATACCGCGGGCAGGTATCTCGCGGGCGGTCTCTTGGGCGCTAACTGCATGTTTCTGGCGTCAATCCCGGCGCGCACTTGGTGTGGCGTCTGCAAGCACGTGCATATTTATGAGGCTTGTTTTGCCGGCTGTGCGCCACGCCGGGTACGCCCGAGCAGCATAACGATTGCGCCGGGCAGCGAACACAACCATATGGTCAGGAGAAACAGCAGCGACAAGGCGACCCCCAGCTGGATATCCACGCCGACGCCGGCCAGCAGCGCCACCAGTACGCCCTCGCGCACGCCGAGTCCGCCGAGGGAGATCGGCAGGCTCGCGGCCACCTGCACCATCGAAACAAAGGCGAAAAACGTGATCAACGACAACTCGATGCCGATGCCGCGTGCCAACAAATAATAGGCTGCGATGACCAGCGACTGCATGACGATGGACAGCAACACCGCCGCGAACACCTGCCTCAGCGCCGTCCGGTAGGTAGTGAGCAGGTGCACGATCTCGATCAGACCCCGCCGCAGGCGCGTGTGCCGGTAACGCCGGGACAGGCTATCAAGCGGCAACCGGTTGGAAAACCAGAAGAGCACGACCCCGCCCGCGAGCCCGAGCCCGATCAGGCCCGCGAGGTACAGCTTGCGGTCGGGGTCGAGACGCAGCTCGGGCGACAACAGGAGACTGATGCCGCCGAGCAGCAACATGACCGCCAGGCCGATGGTGCGGTCCGCCAGCGCCGAGCTGATCAGCGGCTTGATACCGTGGCCGTGGAGTTTCAGATGAATCGTGCGCGCGAGGTCGCCGCCCACGCCGGTCGGAAGAAAATTGTTGAAAAACATCCCGAGGTAATAACTCGGCAGCGCCTGGCGCATCGGGATGATCAGCCCCAGGTGGCCGATCAGCATCCGCCAGCGCAGGCAGCCGATCAGGAATACCGCCGTCAGGAGCAGGCAGGACAGCAGGAGATAAACGTGTCTCGCCTGAGTCAGGATACGCCCCACCATCCCGAAATTCACGCTCGATACCAGCCAGTACACGATCGCCAGCGTCACCGCGGCCTTGGCGAGCACCAGGAGGTACTTGCGCCCTTTGCCGGAAACGGCAGGCTCGACGACCGCGTTATCGGAAGCGTCCCGGGTCATGGTCTCTGGGCGGCTTATTTCAGGCGAAGCGCCGGGTTAACCGGTCCGCGAGCGACAACCAGGCATAAGTGCCGAGATAAAAGTACTTGCGCAGGCCGAGCCGTTCTCCGCCGACGCGGTACTCAGAGTACAGCATATAGTTCTTGCGCAACATGGCAAGTTTCGAACGCGAGATGGACGAGTCGGCCAGACGGTAATACACCAGCGGCGCGAGCAGCTTGTGGCTGAACCCGATTTCATGCTGGTGGAGGGTGAGCCAGCAGTGATAGTCCTCAATGGCCTTGTAGCGCGAGTCCTCGATGAAGGGGTAACGCTCCAGCAGCGCGCGTTCCGCCACGACGCTCGACGTCGGGATGATGTTCTTGCGCAGCAGACGGCGGTGGTCCACCGCGGTCACGGCGAACCCGTCGAGACGGCCCGTGGACGGCATCGTGGCCGCGGATGTATCGCGAAAATGCTGCGTCCCGGTAGAGGTAAAACGCACGCCGCAGGCGCGCATGTGCCGCAGCTGGATGTCGAGCTTCTGCGGCTGCCACAGGTCGTCGGCGTCGAGAAACGCCACGTACTCGCCTCGCGCCGCGCGCACGCCGGTGTTGCGCGGCACCGCCGGCCGGCCGGCATTGCGTCCGAGACGAACCAGGCGGATGCGCTCGTCCTGTCCGGCGAGCGACTCGACGATGGCGGGACTGCCGTCGGTCGAGCCGTCGTCCACCACGATCAGCTCCCAGTCGGCAAGCGTCTGCCGCCGGACCGACTCGACGGTCTGGCGGATATAGCGCTCACTGTTGAAGCTGGGGATGACGACCGAAACGAGCGGGATGTGCGCCATCGGATCAGGTTCTGGCCTCGGGCTTGGGGAAAGACCCGCGCAGCAGGTAGCGCGACAGTTTCGCGAAGCCCTTGAGGTTGCGCTTGAACTCGCCGAAATCCGTGAACGACTGGCCGAGCTTGTACAGCAGATAGCGCGGCCGCAGGTAAAACTCGCGGCGCGCGCGGTCGCAGAACTCGACCAGTTCCTGGTGCGTGACGCCCGGCAGGTTCACGACGCTGTTATGCAGCCCCTCTTCCGTGAGCCAGTTCGAGTAGTTCTCGGAGGCGATGTACCCCTTCTGCTTGGCCTCGTCGTACGCGGCGGTGCCGGGATACACCATAATAGGAAAGAACTGCGCCGTGTCCGGATTGAGCCGTTTGGCCAGCGCCAGCGTCTCTTCCATGGTTTCATGGGTCTCGTTCAGGTTGCCGACCATGAAGCAACCGTGGACCATGATGCCCGCCTGCTTGCAGGCGTCCACGAACACGTCGGCCTTGGACAGCTTCAGGCTCTTCTTCATGTGCTTGAGCACGGCGTCATCGCCGCTCTCGAAGCCGACGCAAAACAGGCGCGCGCCGGCCTGGTGCAGGGTTTTCAGCAGTTCGACGTCGCCGCCGATGTCGGCGCGGCAGTTGGAATCGAACGGAATGCGGTTGCCGCGGCGGATGAGCTCGTTCGCCAGCTCCAGCGTCCGGTGCCGGTTGATGATGAAGGTATCGTCCTCGAGCATGACGGTCCGGACCTGCGGCAACTCGCGTGCCACGAAGTCGAACTCGTCCGCCACGTTGGCCACCGAGCGGTAACGCATGATGTGGCCGCTGAAGGTCTGGGGGTAGACGCAGAACGAGCACTGGAACGGGCAACCGCGGCTGGTGTCGAATACCACCAGCGGATGCAGCGAGTGGCCGTAAAAGTAATCCTCGACGCGCAGATAGCGCTTGTATACCTCGGTGACGAACGGCAGTTCGTCGAGGTTCTCGATGGCGGCGCGCTTCTGGTTGCGGACGATTTCGCCCTGGCGGTTGCGCCAGACCAGACCGTCGACGGCCTCCATGCTGGCGCCGGACGCCAGTGCCGCGAGCCAGTCACGCACGGTGTACTCGTATTCGCGCACCGCGACATAGTCGAGCGAGGGGGCCGACTTGAGCGTTTCCTCGGCCAGCACCGAAACGTGCCGCCCGACCATGCAAACGGGCATCTTGGGATATTGCCGGCGGATCGTCTGCACCACCCGCAGGTCGTTGACAATGCTCGGGGTCGAGGTATCGCACACCACCGCCTGAATCCCCTTCTGGGCGATGCGGTCGATGACGTACTGGGTATTGACCTCCCATGCCGGCGCATCCACGAGGTCCACGTCGTGGCCGTTCTGCAGCGCCACGCCGGCGGCGTAGGACAGCCACTTGGGATAATAAAGCGTGTCGCTCTTGGCGACCGCGGGGCTGCGCGACTCGCGCGAAAACCGCGGGTGAAACGGCGGATTGAGGAACAGAACCTTCATGAACGGCTATTACCCCTGCAAAGATGCGTGCGGGAAAGCTCGGATACCTGTCCCTTCTTCCAGAAAGTCACGCAGGCTGCCGGCGAACGCGCGCATGTTTTCCTGCTCCATGACATAAAGCTCGCCTGCCCGGGACGCCTCCCAAACCTGGCCAAAAAACTGTTCCACTTCTTCCGGCGACGGGCTACGGTCTTGCGCGAGCACGGCGCTGATCACGCCGTCCACGTCTCCCGACCGACCGACCCGATGCACCAGCGGCGAGTTGCTGTAAAACGCATCGCCCAGCGTCACCACCTGCTTGCCGAGCATCAGCGCCTCGGCGCCGACCTTGGAGTTGACGGTCACGACCAGCCGCGCGTTTTCGATAATATCATAGGAATTCACCGCCGGATGGATGACCCTGACGTTGCGGTGTGTATGCAACAGCTCGCGCAAGGCGCGGTAACCGAAACCGCCCACCGACGCCGGATGCTCCTTCACATACAAACGGAACCCACCGGGCAGCACATCCGCCAGATAGCGCACCAGCCCGATCTGATCCAGATATTCCGGACTGCGCACCGTGAGGGCATAGTCGAGCTGCACGTGGAACGGAAAGTACACGTAAGGCGACGACCGGTTGCGCCCATCGAACGACGCATAGAGTCCCGCGCTCCGGCGTCGATCGACAAGCATGCGCAAGGCGCGGACGGTGTGGTGCCACGGGTATTCGTATTCCTGGCGCAGCCCCTGCCATTTGTAACCCAGCTTCCGGCCGAGCCCGGCCGCGTTGGCGGTGTTGAAGACCTTGGACAGACCCATGTCGCGGAAGTGGTGCCGGTCTTTCACCGGGATGACGGGGGCACGCTGCGCGCGGGAACGCGCAAGATAGGCGTGCACTGCCGCCCGGGTGTCGGCCGGCACCTCGGCCTCCGCCGGATGACAGGCGCCGAGGCCGTTCACCACGTAGTGCAGCCGGCCCTTGAAAAACGACGGCTCGAAAAAGACATGGGTGGCGCCGTGGCGACGCGCGGCGAAATAAAGCGAGAGCGGCGCGACGAACCCCCCGAGTTCCTGCAGCACGACCAGTTCCTGCCCCGGCCGGCCGGCGCGGATTTCTTCGAGGATGGCGTCCAGGCGCGCCAGGTAGGCGCTGAATTTCGCCAGCAGCACGTCGTCATCGTATTGACCCTGCGTCAGCTTCTCGTGAATCAGCAGGCGGTGTAGGTTGTCGATCCCGTAACGGCGCTCGAGCACGCGAATCTGCGCGCTGTCCGGAACGGCCTGCGAAGCCAGCCCTTCATACAGGTCGAAACAGCGAAACCCGAGCTCGCGCAGCCGCCGGTTGCCCGGCTGGAAGAACGACACGAAACAAATATCCAGCGCGGGGTCATCCGCTTTCAGCCGTTTCGCCGCCTCCGCGAAGAATTCAACTTCACGCATGGCGATGACGGCAAAGACCAGGATGCGTGGCATGTGCGCGCTCATCTAGGCCGCAGTCACGCGCAGCGTGGCCAACGGCAGCCCGGTGCCGAGACCGCGGGCATGCGTGGCCTGGAAGGAGATATCAGCGCCATCGTGTCGCGCGATGCGGTTTACCCCGGATTCCACGAATTCGCACTCGATATATTTTGTCCGCCTCGCCGCGTTCAGCCGTCTCCGCAAGTTCGAAACAGCGCGCGAACCGACAAGACTCATCAACAGACTCTGAGCGCGTTGCAACAGCCGCGGTTGCTCAAGGCATCCCGCCAGCGACATTGCCAATCGTCGCAGCCATCCGGCACCCCTGGCCGGATTCGTGTGCGCCCGAACCACGTCCGCCACCCGCATCGAGGCATTGCCGTCGTTTATATGAAACCAAGGCTGGATATACCTTTCATGTATCTGCACCAAGGGGTATTGGGTCCGATATTTTTCAGGATCCTTAACGATCGCGTCCAACTCCTCAGGGCTGTTGGCGCAGTAACTGATTTCCGACGGAAGCGACCAGTGCCGCAGGAGCAGCCCGGTGTTCAGGAATTCCATTGATACCGGCAGCTTGTCGAGCAAGATGGTCTCGACCGCCGTCTGGCAATTGAGGTGAAGCACGCAGGTAGCGTGATGGATGACATTGAATACGCTGCCGGTACCGTCCACGATGACGTTACGGTGCGCCGCGTAGGTACGCTCATAAACCGCGGGATTCTCGAACGGGTGCGGCCGGACGACGAACATCCGATCCTGATTCCGCGCGGCAAGCTCGGCGACCGTATCCAGGTATTTCCTGAATACCCCGTGCAGATCAGCGAACAGATCGCGCACGTAGCCAGCGTCCCAGCCTGCGGAATGAAAAACATCCATTTCGCTCTTCGCCGTTCCTGTAAACAACGGATTGATCGTGGAAAAGTTTGTGTTGACCAGGATGTAATCGCGACGCGGATATTCCAGCAGGGACCGCCATCGGGTACTGCACAGGTCGTAGCGCGGGCAACCCGTCACATGCAGCCGATCGTCCGGCAACATTCCCGCGCGCGCGAAGGCGTCCCTCTGGGTCTTGCCCCAGAACAGGTAATGGTCGATGTATTCCTGGACCCCGGTGTTGCGCATGAGGCTCGGATTGGACGGCGTCGGTATGTCCTTTTCGGCGATAACGCCGCCCTCGCTGTCCAGCACGAACACGGTGATACCGAGCTCCTTGTAGGCGCGGAGAAAGGATTTGTTATTCAGGCGGGCGTAATTGACGATAATCCCGTCCAGTTTCAGCAACGGCACGTCATGCCCCTGCTGATACATGGGTATAATGTAAACGTCATGCCCCTGCCGAGCCAGCTGATAGGTCAGCAGCAGTACTCCATCAATTTCGCGTTTTGGGTTATCCAGTATGATTCCGATATTCATCGAACTGCTCTCTGTTCATGACAGCCAATAAACTGCCCGGTTGAACCGGACATGCCATAACAAACATGACTCCCGATTCCCATATCCTGATCACGATTTGCGCCCGCAAGGGTTCGAAAGGTGTTCATCTCAAGAACATCCGGCCGCTGCATGGCGTCCCGCTCATCGCGCACACCATCCGCCAGGCGCTGGCCTGGCCGCGGGGATCGAAGGTCGTGGTGTCGACCGACGCCGAGGAGATCGCCCGCATCGCGAACGAGTACGGAGCCGAAACTCCATTTATCCGGCCTGCGCATCTGGCGACCGACACCGCCGGAAAACTGCCGGCACTCATTCACGCGCTGGAAGAGTCCGAAAAACACCACAAGAACCGGTTCGACGTCATCCTCGACCTGGACCCGACCGCCCCGGTACGAACCCCCGAGGACATCGAGCATGGCTGGGAGACGTTCCAGCGTTCCGGCCGCGCCGTGTGTTTCTCCGCGGTGAAGGCGCGCAAGAACCCCTACTTCAACATGGTGGAGCGCGATGCCGACGGTCATGTGCGGCTGGTCAAGACGCCCGACAAGGCCCTTGCCTCGCGCCAGTCGGCGCCGGCGGTATGGGACATGAACGCGTCCATTTATTTCTACAAGCGGGAATTCCTGTTGTCGCGGCCGGGCTCGCTGTGGGACGGCGATCCCGAGCTGTTCGAGATGCCGCCGGAATCGGCGTTCGACATCGACGAGGAGCGGGACTTTGTGATCGCCGAGCTGATGATGAAGCTGCGCGGGCTGGTCTAGCGTGAAAATACCTGCGTCTTCCTGACCAGGCACCCGGCTCATCCGCCCGACTTCCGGAGCGCTACGCCGAACGTCCGCACTCCAAAAATAAATAATTAACAACCGAAAATGACGCCCGGCAACAACACGACAGCGGCTTCCGGACTGCTCCAGCGCCTCTCCACCGGGGTTGGCCGTTCACGGCTTGCCACGCTGATAATCGTCATGCTTCTTGCCATTCTCGCCTATGGACGGATCCGGCTGATCCGGGACGTTGTCTGGGACGACAACGGCTGGCTCCTTTCCGTCTACGCCAGCGGCGACCTGTGGCAATTCCTGAATACGGGCTTCGTCGAGGCCCGCCGCATCCCCCTTGGCGTGTTTACCTACGGATTCCTGGGCCTGCACCGGGACACGGCCTATTTCTATCTTGTCTGGGACGCCCTCAATCTGCTGACGATCGCGGCTACGCCGCTCCTGCTTTACCTGACGCTGCGTGAACTCTTCCCCGATAAACAACGGCTGGCGCTGCTCGCGACGCTGGCGTTCATCGTCTTTCCGCTGGACTACACGCTGCCCTATGCCTCGGGCATCAACTATCGCCTCGGCCTGCTCTCCGGCCTGGCGTCCCTGTACCTGACGACCGTCTCGGTGGCACCGGAACGTGTGCGACCGGTGCGACTCGGCGCGGCGCTCGCCGCCGCCGCAATCTCCTATTATGTATTTCTGGAAGCGGCTGTCGCGTTCGAACCGGCGCGGCTGTATCTCATTGCCAGACGCCGTCATGATCCCGCCGCGTCGCGCCGGGTCTGGACCCGTCGTACCCTGACTGTGGCCGCGTGGTTCGCCCTCGCGTGCGCCCCGCTCATCGTTTACAAGCTTGCGTACAAGACCTACGGAATCTATGCCGGCATCTACGGTTTAGACCCGGCCTTCCTGTTGCGTTTCTGGGACATCGCCAAGGCCGCGGGCCATTTCGTCTTTTCAGACTGGTTCATCCTGGCGCGCCACTTCGACGCCGCCTCGGGCGCGACTTACCTCGCAGGCGCGCTTGGCGCGGGCGTCGCGTTCGTGCTTTTGCGCCGCCTCGCAACCGCCAGCCCGTTGCGTGAACCGGAGGAAACACGCCGTGGGCGGGAGATGGCGCATTTCCTGGCGCTCGCTCTGCTGCTCGCGCTCCCGCCCGCGTTGCTGTTTCATGCCTTCAACCGGCCGATCTCGTGGGGCATGAACAGCACCCACGCCGTGCTCTCGCAGGCCGGTTACGCCATGCTGCTCGGTGCCGTGTTATGTGCCGGCCTGAACCGGGTTCGCCAACTACACCGCCCCTGGCTCACCGCCGCGATGGCCCTGTGGATAGGCACGGGGATTTTCTTCAGCAATCTCAATACCGACCAGTACCGTAAATCGTGGGTCCAGCAGGACCGTTTCTGGCGCGCGTTCGTGGAGCGTTTCCCGGCACTGCCGGAGCGCGCCACCTTTTTCTTCGACGTACAGGACGGCGCGCTTTACTCGGATCTCGTTAACTACTATGACTTCGAGTTCCAGCTGAACCTGCTCTACGCCACGTCCGCCGAGCCCGCGGCATTCCGGCGCTACAAGGCCTATACTGCCGCCGAACTGATGGAACCCCGCGGCAGAACCCCGGAAGAACTATTGTCCGCTGATACCATTGAGCGCCTTACCCACCTCGGTCCGGACCGATTACAGCCCGCCGAGTTCATCGTCGTGCGTTACCGGAACGGGAAACTGCTCGTGAACCGGGAAATCACGCGCGCCGACCCCGGGGTTTCCTACGGAGCGTGGGCCGACAAATCCGTTCCCATCGCGTCATCGTCACCGGCAAGCTACCCTCTTCGCGGGAAACTCGAATTTGCATACTGACAATTCTGCATGATGAACCATACACGACGATTCCTGCTGCCTTCAGCCATCGGCCTGCTGGCCATTCTCAGCTTCTGGAAACTGTGGCTGATCCGGGACGTCATCTGGGATGACAACTGCTGGCTGCTGTCGGCATACGCCACCGAGGGACTGGAGGCGTTTCTCAACACCGGTTTTTACGAGCTCCGGCGCGCATCGCTGGGGGTGTTTACCTATCTCCTGTTCGGCCTTCATCGGGAGACGGACTATTTCTTTCCGATTTTGCATGGACTGACTTTCCTCACGCTGATTGGCTCGCCGCTGTTGCTTTATCTTCTTATAAGAACCGTGGCGCCCGACCGGCGCGCGCTGGCGCTTTTCACCGCCCTCGCCTTCGTCGCCTTCTATCTCGACCACAATCTGGGATATGCCTCGATGACCAACTACCGGCTGGGGCTTATGCTTCAGCTCGCCTCGCTCGTGTTTACCGCCAGGGCGATACTGGCGGAGACGACCCGCCTGCGCTGGCTGTTGGCCGCGTTTTTCAGCAGCGCCATCGCCTACTACGTTTTCCTCGAAGCGGCGTTCACCCTGGAAGCGGCCCGGGTAGCGGTCATCGCGCTGGCATTCCGTCATGCCGGCCTTCGCGGGAGCATTCAGGCCAAACAAACGCTCTTCCGGTGGGCGCCATTCATGGTGCTCTGTCTTCCGCTGATAGCCTCCAAACTGCTCTACAAGCCCTACGGTATTTATGAAGGATCGTACTCGTTCGATCTCCTGAGACTGCTGAATATAAGCACCAACCTGGCGGAGCTCAGGCATGTGCTGTTCTCGGACTGGCTCAGGTTCTGGAAACTCTGGAGACTCGCCGACACGGGCTCGTTCATCTCCGGCCTGCTGGCCGCGGCACTGTGCCTCGGACTGCTGCGGCGCCTGAAATTGCCGGAGAAGGAGTATCGCCAAGGTTCGCCGAATCCGGATTCATCGCCTGCGGCGACCGATTGGCGGGCGTTTTTCCGGATATTGCTGATAGGTTTCGCCGTTCTGCTGCCACCCGCCATGCTGTTTCAGGCCACGGGGCTCGGCATCACCTTCCTGGGCGCGCAGGACAACGCCCACGCCATCCTGCTGCTCCCCGGCTATGCCCTCCTGCTCGGAAATCTGCTGGCCGCGTTCTTTACCCTGAAGTCCGGGAAATGGCACGCCAAACTGGCTATAGCCTGCGTTCTGGGTGTGGGCGTGTTCTACAACAACCTCGCCCTCGACCTCTTCAAGGATTCTTGGCGGGCGCAGTCGCGGTTCTGGCAGGCGTTCATGCAGAGATTTCCGGCGCTTCCCGAGTCCGCGGATTTCATGATCGATGCCCGGCTTCCAACCTATTATCCCGACCTGCGCATCAATTTCGATTTCGAATATCAGCTGAACCTGCTCTACGCCCGCAGCACCGATCCTGCGCGGTTCCGGCGTTATCGCGTTTTTACGAATGAGGATTTCTATCGTTGGTACCTGATCAAACAGCGCGGTGCGGTGGACATGAAACCGATCGAGCGGACAACCCATCTTGGAAAAGAAACCCTCGATCCGGTAAAGCTCATCGCGGTCCGTTACGATGGCGTCAGGCTGCTGGTCAACAACGAAATCGTCCTGGATAACCCCAAGATCGAGTACAGGCTCTGGGCGGACAAAAATCCGCCGCGGTTACTCGACGCATCGGCGTATCCGCTTCGGGGAAGATATCATTGGCCCAATTAGATCAGGATACGGCGACGTGTACGATTGAGCGCAGCGATCGCACAATCCTTCTATATTTTCGCCTTCAGCGATCGCAATACGTTCCCCGCCAGGGCCAAGGCGGGCTTGCGGTCCAGCACAAACCAGACCAGCGCGACGCCGCATATCAGCACCATCAGCGTTTTAAGAAGAACGTCGAACAACAAATAGCCGGAGTCGACGGCACTTCCGGCAAAATAGGCGCCCCCCACGATCACCGCGAGGAGCAAAAGCCGCCGGCCGTGGACCGGACGGGGATAGACGCGATGGGACAAAACGATCAGCAGCCCCACGCGCACCGTTGTGCCGGCGATCAGGGCGCCAATGACGGCCCAAATGCCGTAACGCGGCACCAGCAGCCACATCAAACCGACGCTCGTTGCGAGGCCGGCGAGCTGGATGAACGGTGTCGGGCCCATGCGCTTCGCCAAGTCGAGACCGCGCCCCATGGCGTTCCCGACGACAAACAGGAAATAAAACAACACAAAGGCGGGCACATACTCGTAGAGGTCGAAGTATTTTTCGTCGCCGAACCAGACGATCAGGTCCTTCGTCAGCAAGGCGATGCCGAGCGCGGGTAACGACAGCGCGGCGATGTAATAGAGCGGAAACCGGGAGAGCACCACGGGTCCGTCCGCGCGTTCGGCGCTGATGCGGTACAAGAACGGAAACCATGAATTTTTCATGACCTGGTTGAACATGTTGAAGCCGAGCCCGAACTGGTTAGCGAGCGTGTAGTGGCCGATCTGCTGCAACCCGACGTACTTGTCCAGAAAATATCGATCGACGACGGAATTCAGCCCGTCCAGCAGACTTGTGGGAATGATCGGAAAGGCGTACCGGAACGGTTCCCGCAGATGCATCGCGGTTACCGGGAAGCGCATTTCACGCAACATGGATAGCGCGAAAATGACGCCCCACAACGACGCGTTGACCAGCAGCCCGGTCAGGTAGCCTTCCGCGCCCCAATCGAGAACGAACACGAAGTAGAGCGTAATGGCCGTCTGGGTGAGAAACTGTCCGGCGACGATCAGGGTGTAGGGTTTCAGCCGTTCGCGCACGCGCAGCAGAACCAGCGGGATCATCGAGATGTTCGTGGCGAACGCGGTCCACACCGCGATGCGCAGGTACGGCTCGAAGGGAACCTGGCTGTATATCTGCCCGAACAACGAGGCACCGACGGCATCGAGCAGGACACAAAGCACGAAACTGGCGAACAGGGTGAAACTCCACAACGCCGCGAGGTACCGCGGCCGCTCGCCTTCCTTCCATTCGTAATAGAACCGCTGGACCGCGTCGTACAGCCCCATGCCCAGCACGGGTCCGAGAAAAACGGTTATCGCCTGTGACAAGCCGATGATGCCGTAATCCGTCGGGCTGAGCTTGAGCCAATAGATCGGCAGCAACAGGATGCCACCGGCGCGGACGAGAACGATGCCAACACCATAAATGAAGGCGTTGCCATACAGCCGCCCCAACAACTGGCGTTTGTTCAGTTTTGAGTACATCGAAGCGGCTGTTGCCGGCTACCAGACGCTCAGGCCGCCGTCGACCACGATGTTCTGTCCCGTCATGTAGGCCGAGGCGTCGGACGCAAGATAGACCAGGGTTCCGGCCATCTCGTCGCCTTTCGCCATGCGCGCCATCGGCACGCGCGCCGCGTAGTTCTTCTGGAAAATCTCATTCTGCCCGCTTTCGACACCGCCCGGGGTAAGCGTGTTGACGCGGATGCCCTTGTCGGCCCAATAGGTGGCGAGATAGCGCGTGAGGCCGATTACGGCGGCCTTGGACGCTGCATAGACGGCGGGCGTGTTGATTTCGCGCCCGAGATAGTGCGAACCGCGATAGATGCGCTGATCCGGCGCCACGACACCATATATAGAAGCGGTCTGGATGATGCTCCCGCCCTTGCCCTGGCGCACCATCTGCCGCCCCACGGCCTGCGCCACCAGGAACATGCCGTCGAGATTGACGCCCATGACCTTGCGCCATTCGGACAGCGAATACTCCTCGAACGGGGCGAAAAAGGCGCCGAGATCATCGGATTTGCTCGCGGCGTTGTTGTGCAGGATGTGGATATCGCCGAAGCGCTCCACCACCGTGCGCACCATGCGGCTGACGTCGTCCGCCGAGGCCACGTTGCACTGCGCCCCGATGGCGCCCACCCCATGCACCTGGGCTAGTTCCAGGGCGAGCGCTTCGGCGGAGCCGGCATCGAGGTCGACAACCGTCACATTGGCGCCGAACTCGGCCAGCGCATGGCAGAAACGGCGGCCAAGGATGCCAGTACCGCCGGTGACGATGGCGGTCTTGCCTTTCAGGCTGTAGGGAAAAACGTTATCCATGACTGAAATGTCGGTTCCGGCTCAGACCGTGCGTGCGTTCCCGTTGGAAACCCATGCGCGGCGGATATTCGCCTGCTCGATCGCCTCGACCAGGCGCAGGACTCCTATCCCCTCCTCCGCGGTGCTGAGCGAGCGCGTGTCGCCCCCCAGGATCGCCTGGTGCTGCAGCAGGTACGTCTGGTCGCGGTCGCATTCGACGCGCTGCGTCATACCGTCGACCTCGACGGTTCCGGTAACCAGGTCCGCCCGAAGGGTGCGCGCATCGGTATTGATCACGATCCGTCGCTGGCCGATGCGGTCAAGATAATTCATGTTGACCGTCACCACGGGGCAGCGCGTCATCGTCATGGTCACGGAAAACACGTCGTCTGAATCGATTTCGAGCGTACTGTAATGACCGCCGACGGCCGTCACCGCGCTCCAGTCGCCGAACAACCACAGGAGATAATCGAGCTCATGGCTCAGGTCGCGCAGCACCCCGCCACCCTCGGCGCGGTGCGCCGAATAGGACGCGCGGTAATCCGTCCCCGGGCGCCAGGAAGGCAGGTACTGGCCGACATAGGCGTGCGCCGACACCGGCCGCTCACCCGCCAGACGGTCGCGCAGCAACTGAAGCGCGGGATGAAACCGCAGGTTGTAGGCGACATACACATTGCGGCCGATTCCGTCCGGCAGTTTGTCGGGCATGTCGAACAGCGGTTTTTCCACCAGGACCGGGCCGTTAAAACCTCCGGCCTGCAGCTCGTGCAGCGTCGCGGCATGTTCCGAGGTGCGGTTGGCGATGACGACGTAATCGGGCTTTTCCTGTGTCAGCGCCGCCGTCAGCGTCGGATACCGCGGCGCATGGTCAATCTCGCGCCGGCTCACGACCGACACGGCGCATTTCAGATCGCGCAGCAGGCGCGCGTGGCGCGCACCGATCGAGCCGTATCCCACCACCAGCGCCCTCAACCGAAGACCTCCGGGAAATCGCCATTGGCGCGCGCAAAATCCTCCATATGGCCGATGTCGAGCCAGTACTCGCGAATCGGGAACACCGCCGTCTCCTGCTTCCGGCCGATAAGGTTCGTGAACAGCTCCGGCATGTCGAAATAGGTCGCGGGCGGAATCAGCTCCAGCGCATCGGGCTCGAGCACGTAGATGCCGGCGTTCACGAAAAACCGCTGCACCGGTTTTTCGTCGATGCCGAGGATCCGGTGATGGTCTATGCGCACGACGCCGTAGGGCACCTGGAAATCGTATTCACGCACGCACATGGTGGCGCGGGCGCGATGCTCCGCATGGAAGTCCAGCAGGTGCTGGAAATTCACCTTGGTGAGCAGGTCGCCGTTCATGACGATCAGCGGCAACGCGGGTCGCTCGGGCAACAACGACAACGCGCCGGCCGTGCCCAGGCGCTGGTCCTCGTGCACGTAGCGGATCTCGCTGCCCCAGCGGGAGCCGTCGCCGAAATGCTCTTTCACCATCTCCGCCCTGTAATTGACCGAGATGTAGAACCGGCGGAAGCCGTACTCGAGGAAATTCTCGAGAATGATTTCAAGCAAGGGCTTGCTGCCCACCTTCAGCAGGGGCTTGGGACACTCGTCGGTCAGCGGGCGCAGGCGGCTGCCGAGGCCGCCCGCCATGAGCACGACCCAGTTGTCGCGGTGCCGCGATTGCAGCAACTCGTCCAGAATCTCGACGGTGACCAGGCGCCCCTGCCCGTCCACCACCGGGATCTGGTGTAGCCGGGTCTGCTTCATTCTCTCCAGAATGACGTCGCGGCCCTCGTCCGCGCGCGCGGTAATCGGCCTGGGGTTCATTACCCGGGTTACGGCCTCCTCGAGCGAAATGCCGCGGAGAATGCCGCGCCGGATGTCGCCGTCGGTGACGGTGCCGAGCAGCCGGTTATCGCCATCGACCACCAGGGCGATGCGGATGGCGCCCTCGTCGATCGTGCGGATAACATCGCGAATGCTGCGATCGGGCGCGATGCGCGCCTTCTGCCAGCGGGTCATGGCTCGATCCTTCTCGCCGGCACGCCGGCGGCGCGCGTACCGGCGGGAATATCCGCCAGCACGGCGGCGCCCGCGCCGATGACGCAGTTCTCACCGATGGCGACGCCCTGGATCACGCAGGCGCCGGTACCGACGTGCGTGCCGGCGCCGACGCGCACGTTTCCCGAAAGGACCGCGCCCGGCGCCAGATGAACGTGCGCGCCGACCGTGCAATCGTGATCCACGCTCGCCGCCGTATTGATAATGGTGTTCATGCCGATGCGGCTGCCGGGCTGGATAACCGCGCCCGCCATGACCTGCGCACCCTCTTCCAGCACCACATCGGCGGCGATGACGGCGGAAGGATGGGCAACACCCTGAAACACGTAGCCACGCCGCCTGAAGTCATCGAAAAGCCGGCGTCGCGCGTGCGGCTGGCGAGTCGAGCCGACGCCGTTCACGAGCCGTACGCGCGCGGGATCATGTTGCAGCACGGCATCGTCGCCGCCGATGACGCGACAGCCGGCGTGGCCGGCGCCGTGCCTGCCGGCATTCGCGTCCGCGATGCCGAGGATCTCGTGGCCGCGCAGGCGCAGCACGTCGATCAGCACTTTCGCGTGCCCACCGGCGCCCAGTACGATTACCGGATGTGGTTTCACAGCGGTTGGTCTTTCTTGTAGTCGCGTTCCGCGATCCTGCCGAGCCATTCCCAGTAACGCATGGGCGAGGTGCCGGTACCTGGGCGCTTTACGGCCAGATTTTCCGCCGTGAAGGTCTCGCCTTTGCGGATATCGCGCGCGGCCACCAGGCTGCGGCGCGCGATCGGGACATTGGCCAGCTCGCCCGGTGCCGGCGCCTTCACGCCGCTGCCCAGCGCCGCTTCGACCTGGCGTATCGCCGTGACCAGCTGCCGGAATTCCCCGGGTTCGAGCGAGGCGCGGTGATCCGGACCGGGCAGGGTGCGGTCGAGCGTAAGATGTTTCTCGATCACCATCGCACCGCGCGCCACGGCGGCCACGGCCACATGGATGCCCGGGGTGTGGTCGGACAGGCCCACCGGCAAGCCAAACGCCGCGCGCAAGGTGTCCATGGCCTTTAGGTTCACATCTTCATACGCCGCCGGATATTCCGTGGTGCAGTGCAGCAGCGTCACCTTGCCGCGCAGGGCGTCCTGACCGGGAGCCGAATGGAACGTCTTCCCGAATGCGTCCTGTGACGGCTTTTCCTGTCCGGACGCATATCCATACGCCAGCACGCCCAGTGCTTCTTCCACTTCCTTCAGGGCGCTCATGCCGGTGGACAGGATCACCGCCCGGCCGGTGCGCGCCGCGTGCAGCAGCAACGGCGCGTTGGTCACTTCGCCCGAGCCCAGCTTGATCGCCTCGACCTCATGCGTGTTGACCAGATCGTCCAGGCTCTGCTCGTCGAATGGCGTGGCCAGGAAGCGAATACCGCGCTCGCGGCAATGCCGCCGGATAGCGTGGAAATCCGCCTCGCCCAGTTCCAGGCGGCGCAGCATCTCAAGCTGATTCTGCCCGGAACCCGTGGTCTGTACCTGGTATCCGGCCTTGGGCGCGGATGCCGCCGCAAGCGCCTCGGCCCGGAACACCTGGAATTTCACGACATCCGCCCCGGCGTCGGCGGCCGCCTCCACCAGCTTCAGCGCCAGTTCGCGCGAACCGTTATGGTTTACGCCGGCCTCGGCAATGATCATTGTTTGAGCAGACATAAAAAGATACGGCGGTGCACTATGCGTAACGCATCGCTTATTGACCGGAGCGAGATCCCAAACCTACGTCGAAGACTACTTCACTAAAACGTACCTGGTAGACATCAGGCAGGCTGCTGCTCGCTCAGCAACATAAATGCTTCAGCTGCCTGAAATCCGGATCTCACGCCTCGCAACGTTGCCAGCGCCTGTATGGCGCCTCCGCTGCGAGGAAAGGGTGCGTCACGAACTTCTCCTGCATAGGTTTTCGCGATAGCGATCTTTTTGGAAAGGTGGGCACTGATGTCCACGAACACGTTGGGATGAAACACCGGGGTTTGGTGCATGCCAAAATCTGTCTCTGAAACCGTTTCATACGCCAACACCCTGCGGATCCAGGGATAGCGAAACCACTTAGTGCAGGCGGCAGCGGCGGCAAATACCACTCGGTGATCAGAATGGGCATCCCCGGCGAATGGCAAATACAATATTTCCGGCTTCACCCGGGTGATCACATCACCAATTCCCTGAACTATTTTTGCCAACGGCAAGGTATCAAGCCTAGTGGTCGGCAACTTAAGCCGATACACACCGCGGAATGGATAGAGCTTGGCCACTTTTTGAATTTCGCGTTCGCGCTGGCGAACTTGACGGATCGAATATCCGATTCGGGGGGAAATGTCGGTCACGATCAACCAATCAACTGAAGCCCCCTCCGCGTTATGGCGCAGCAGGGCACCGCCACAACCAAAGGTCTCATCGTCCGGATGAGGCGCAATCACCAGTACGGTGGTCAAGTTAGTGGATCCTCCGTTTTGAACCGAAATTCTGCAAGAGGCAACGCCTTCAATTTCTCAACAACAAGCTGCACAACATTGCCGTTTCCGTATGGTGAGCGCACTTCACGTAACATCTTCTGAAAACCGGCGGAGCGGACTTCCTGGATAGCCTGAGCGATGGCCTTGGCCCCTTGATCGACAAATATCACGTTAGCGGCAGCGATACGACCGCGCTGACGAGCACCTACATTAACAACACCGAGGGGAATTGAAGGAGCTTCCAGAAGCCCGGCGCTCGAGTTTCC
Organism: Gammaproteobacteria bacterium; assembly: GCA_004298065.1. Lineage (GTDB taxonomy): Bacteria > Pseudomonadota > Gammaproteobacteria > Acidiferrobacterales > Sulfurifustaceae > SCRL01. Next base: position 81,481 of record SCRL01000046.1, read on the forward strand.
CACGAGCAGCGCCGCGTGCCTCATAAGATTGACAAACACGTCGTTGGGCAGGTTCCGGAAAGCAGCAAAATTCTCCCGATTTTGAAGTCCTTCAATTGCACTAAGGATGTCGCGGCTGCCCGCGTCACTATTTGGCGAATTGATAAAGGCACGCACTCCCGTAATCTCAAGAGCTTCAAGAAGCTCCATGAAGTATCGTTTTGCATTTGCCTCTTCGCCCAAAATCGGATGATAAATTACAACAGCATACTCACTCCAATCAGGCCGACCCAGCGAGCGCAAGAGAGTGGCGCGATCCATATGCGGTGTATGCACAAATCGATCAATTGCCGGATTACCGACTATTCGAATTCGCCGTGGATCCTCGCCCATGCGCTGTAACCGCCGGGCATGTTGTTCATGAGAAACGAAGTGAAATGTGGACAGCTTGCTTGCGGCATGCCTCACAGGATTGTCGACGTTACCATCGGTGGCATGATCACCACCGAAGAAATGCGCCGTCGGAATACCGAGATAGGCGCCGGACAAAGCACCTACCATGACATCTTCCCGATCACCGGCATAAATGAGCAGGTCAGGCGCGAAAGACTCAATAAACGGCAAGCAGCCTTGCAGAAGTATTGCGGCCGATTTGATGCGACTGCTCGGTGTGTTGGAGTCCAACAGGGATTCGATACGACCTATAATCGGTAATCCGTCCGCCTCGATATGCCGCACCGACATGCCGAAGGTCGGCGACAGATGGGCTCCCGCAACGATCAGGCCAAACGTCACTCCATCATCGGCATGAAGCGCACGATAAACGCCACTCATGATGTCGTAATCTGACCGAATGCCTGTGAAAGCAAGAACGCGCATCGTCAAAACACGTCTGACAGGATAAGTTGAGGTTCGAATTCCAGTTTCTTGGAGCGAAAAATCCGAAAACCAAATCTATAGGGCGTCATCTGTGACGACTGCTCTCCGATCTTTTTAAAAACAGTAAGGGCCGAGAACCCGTGCCTGCTGGCGTAGTCGCTTAGCATTTCGATATCGCGGGCATCGAGGCGACTATGGTAAACGACATCAAGGGTGTTGCCGAACGGCTTCACAATAAATAGTGTGTCGGGCGCGCGCAATAATTGGTATCGAGCACCGGGTTTTCCGAGACGCCACTCCAAAATGGCGGGATCAGAAAGATCCAGGGTCATCGCCTTGGTCGGAGACCGGAAAGCCGTGCGAAAATCAGCGGCCGAAATTGATTCGACAGTTGGTATATTGCTTGTCGTCTGTGATGTTACAGGCAAAGACGCAATCCCCAGCTGTTCATTGATTTTCCAATTAAGTCTCTTGCGAAAACCCGGTATGGAGTTGCTGTTGGGAAATCCGACAACTGCCGATACTCCATCTGCTGAACCCTGCTGGTACGTCGCCTCGGCAAGATCCCTAAACAGACCGGATTTCCGGTGTGAGGGGTGAACCATCGTTGTCATGGAAAGCGCAGCAACCACTCGACATCCGGCACCAATATAGCGCAATGGAATCATGGCGTAATGCGCGACCAGTTCCTCTCCCGCATAGGCAAGATGAACATATGCGGGACCGCAAGGATTGTCGCAGTAGGCCCATGCCCATAGCGCAGGATCAAACGATTTTCCAAAACAAGACAGGAACAGCTTTCGAATGTGCTCCCGGTGCGGGACGAGTGTCTGTGTATCATGTATCGAACAAACACGATACATGCTATTCATCAAGTGCCTCGATAAATTTTGTACGGTTCTTACGGCCGAGTATTCCCCGCGCCAATGCCCGGTCAAACAGCGGCGATATATACACCGTGGGATCTTCCGCATGTAAATTTTCCAGAATGGCCTTGGTTACATCAACACCAACCAAATCCACAATGGCAAAGACACCGGCTGGTCGTCCAAGCGGACGCATTACGCGGTCAATCGTTTCGGGACTATAGCCGTGTTTATCCACGAGCTTCAGAGCTGTAGCAATTTCATGAAACAACAGGTAGTTCCCAACAAACCCGCGGTTACCATGCGTCTCGACAACATCGAAGCCGCTGGCGCTTAATCGCTCAACAACAACTTTCTGGGCTTCGGTGGGCGCCGAAGATGGGACATGTTCGACCAGCGTAAAAACATGCACCGGGTTGAAAAAATGCAACGCCCCGGCAATTTTCAGCACCTCTTCAGGCCGGTAGGAGGAGGTATTGGTATAAAGACCGTTCAGTGAAAGCTGATAAGGCACCGCCTGAAGAACCTTGTGTTTAATCGTCAGATCTTCTGTCAAGGCCTCGATCGTAAGCGCGGGTACGAGGCTTGTAAGGTCGCTTACGTATTCAACGGCGCGGTCACTATTCGGTGAAAATTTCCGTGCAAGCATGCGTTGTGCGCGAGAACATTGTTCCCGTTTGTCCGCATCGAGATACCGGTCCCACGCAACTACCCGAAAACCGAGCGTTGCCAGAAGCGCGGCGATTTGCGTGCCCATCACGCCGAGGCCAAGAACATTGATAAGCATAGATACTGTCAACTTGTTGGACAGCAAAGAACCGAAGCGGCGTTGCCAGAATAAATTAGCGCGGGAACCGGGCGCAGACAGCGTCCTTACGACAATGTGGCGCAAACTGCCACCTGGCCGCCACTAGCGCCTTGTAACGGTCGCCGAGCAGCACCAGCAGGTCGGGCCGCAGTTCTGCCAGCGCATCCGCGAACCCGATCGTGGCCTGACCCAGCGCCTTCGTCACACCGACGGCGGAATCGTCGCCGAGCATCATGTCCACCTTACGCGCAATAGTGAACCCGTCCGCCTCAATATCCCGGTACGTCAGGCCGTGCGCCGGCGACAGGTGCGCGCCAGTGACAACAATCTGCAATACGAAGCCGGAGGTGTCCTGAATGTGTTTCAACACCCGGTACAGCAGGCCGTACTCGGCGCGCGTGGCCGTGACAACGCATATTTTCCGGGACGGCGTCGGGGCGTTTCTGACCACGCTGGACAACTTCCCTGGGCTGAATGCAGCAGGTTCCTGCCGCGCGCAACCTCCGCGAGGCGCCTCTTCATGCCGAGGCCCGGAGGGCTTAGCTTGCGTCCGGCGCAGTCATGTCGCTCAGCGGTACGTCGCGCTGCGTCGCAGATTAAGCACACGCTTAACCCATTCCATCATATAGGCGACTGTTATCAAAAACCGGCTTGCGACCCTGTATCGTCCGTCATCGCTCCGGGACACCTGATGCATCTGCGCGAGCCGTTCAAGCCTGGCCTGCACCATGTTTTCCGGCGTGTAGGCCCCTATCAGATTCTCACGCCGCATTTCGCCGCCATTCTGCTGAATCTGAATAAGCATGCGAATGCGCCGGGCCGTCTCGCTCATGTTGAAAAAGTGAAAGTAGGAATAGGCGATGCCGTTAAACACGATGAGGGCGAACGCCAGCATGCCGGCTGCGTCAGCGGCCCCCCAGCCTTCCGCCTGCGACACCGCCCAGACACCCGCCAGCAGCAGAACATTCATGACGACGATCAGCTTCGCCAGCCGCGCCTGCGGCGAGGCGTGTTCCGGGCTCGACAAACGGCAGGTCAGCACATGCGCCAATATGAGCAACAGCGGCATGAGCGACGTAAAGATCAGCAGAGGTATGGAAATATCCCGAAGCATGGCGGAACCGTAACCTAGGCGCTTTCCGTGTACGCCTGCATGCGCCGATAGGTGGCGGATTTCGGGTTCAGCGCCGCATCCCGCCTGCCCTTGACGCGCCGGACGTGAACGTCCCACATCAAATGGAGATAGGCCTTGGTGACGTCGAAAAACGACTTCAGGGTCAATGCCTTGGTTTTTCCGCTGCGGCGCCTGGACAGGAAGTGGGGCGTCTCGGCGTACAGGTAGCCGGCGCGGATCAACTGTATGAGAATTTCCGCCTGATAGAAGAATCCCACTGATTGGAGGTTGATCTCCCGCAGTACGGCGACGTTATAAATAACGGCGCCGTTGGTATAGTTGAGATTCATGCCAAAAGACACGTTGATGATGAAACGGTACAACGAGGAAACCACCCGTCGCAGAACCGATCTGACTTCCACGTTGTGGATGAACGGAACGATGATGTCCGTGTCCCTGGACATGTAGTAGTAAATCAGTGCGTCCTCCGGGTCGTTTTCGTTGTCCCCCGCGATCCACATGACGTAGTCGTTTCGCGCTTCCTGGACGCCATGCCAGAACGTCGCCCCCACCCCCCAGGGTTTTTCATGGCTCAACACGCGGATCCGCCGGTCGGCCTTCATCAGCCCGGTGGCGATCTCCAGCGTCCGGTCAGTGCTGCCGTCGTTGACGATGATCAGCTCGCCGTCGATGGAGTACTTGTCGAAAGCGGCCAGCGTCGCGCCGGCGGCCGCCGCCACGCTGCTCTCCTCGTTCAGGCACGGCATGATGACGGTAAGCGATGGAAGCTCGAGCGATCTCTGTGACATGTTCTTTCTTTTCCCTCCTCGTGGTTCAACCCTTTCCCGGCCCCAGACCCAGCAGGCGCCGGTAGCTTCTGAAAACTGTCGCCAGCATCCGGCCGGCCGGGGTCAATCGCACGCGGTCGCCGTTCCGGATAACCAGGCTGTCGCTCTCCAGCTCGGCGACCTTGAATGCAAAGAGGCTTTGCTCCCCGATCTGGTCCAGGATTTCGGACTCGGTCATCCCTCCCCTGCCGGCTTGATCCAGAAGCATGAGAATCCGGAAGGAAGGGATATCGTCCTTTAGGCCCGGATAGGTCTGGATGTATGCCACCGACAGCGCGTACAGCATCAGCACCGTGGCCATCGTCTCCACCGGCGCCAACCGCCCGGAGACAAGCGCGACAACCAGCGCCACGCCCGGGACAGCCAGAAACAGCAAGGCCAACAGCAGCATCTCCCTGCGAACGCGGAACAGCCGCCAGACGGCCACGTGCAGCACGAAGACGCCCGCGAACAGCAACAGGCTCAGGGCAAGTATGCGGAACGGCATGCAACGACAGGGTGGTGGTTCGATTCCGCGCGCGGCATCGTCATGCACATCAGACGGGGCAATACGGTTTCAGCGGATCCGGAAATTTGAGGGAACGGAACTCCTCGAGGGTGAAATAGCGAAGCTCCTGACCTTCCGTGAGCCGCATCTCCTCCAGTTTCTTGTCGATTTTTCCGCTGAACAGGTAAATCGTGTGATCGTCGCACATCGGGTTATTGACCACGTCGAACTTGCGAACGAGGGCCAACCCGTGGGCGTCACAGCCGATTTCCTCGCGGATTTCCCGCCGGACCGCGTCGAGCGGCGATTCCCCCGGTTCGATTCCGCCGCCGAGCAGCGCCCAGTAGCCCGGATAGGAGATATCGGGCCGGTCATCCCGCAGGTACAGCAGTATCTTGTCCTGGGTGTCTGTCAGAAATGCGAGCGCAACCTGTCTCACGCGCCCCGATCCGTGCGGTCAGATGAAATTGATGTGCATCGGCCTCGGCTTGCCGGTGACGTCCGGCAGCGGGATGCCCCGTTCGACCAGGTCGTGCAGCGTCTCGTTGACCTTGTCTTGGAGACACAGGGTGGCGCACTGGCGGCGGGCGTCGAACTTGTCGGAGGCAAGGTGTCCCATGACTTCCCGGTATTCCTCGCTCGCCCAGATATCCTTGAAGCGCTTTTCCTTGATGTCGCCGATATGGAAACGCGCGTAACGTTTGTGGAAAAACGAGCCGCAGGGGGCGACGATGCCCGTGCCCGACATTTGCAGGAACAGCGGCGGACCGAAGCACTTGGCGTAGCGGCGGTCGCGGCCCGTGCGAATCTTGGACCACTTCACCTGCACCGAGTATTCCGGCGTCGACACGGCTTCCGCGACCTTCAGCAGTTCCTCGGCCAGCGGCGACTTGTACCAGTCGTAATCGACCCCAAGGCGCCCGCGCTCGTCGTCGCTGCAGTGCTTGATCACCGTGTAATCGACGCCGAGTTCGCGTCCGAGCAGGGCCAGCGGAATGACCTGGTCGGCGTATTCCGGCAACAACACCATCTGCAGGCCGATAGTGATGTTCGATTTCCGTTCCTTCTTCAGGCGAACGAGCTCGGCGATGTTCTCCAGCACCTTGTGATAGCTCTTCTCGGCGGTGCCCATGATCTGGGCGTACGAGACCGGATCTGCCGCGTTGATGTTGATGCGCAGGTACGTCAGGGCGTCCACCAGGCCGGGCATCTCCTCCTTCTTGAGCCGGAATCCGTTGGTGCCGGACGCGATATCGATGCCGTTGGCCTTCGCCTTCCGGATGAACTTGTGGTAATCCGGATTTTCGGTGCTCTCGCCGTCGCTCACGAGGCTGATGGCCTTGACACCCTCGCCCGGTTTGTGTCCGATCTCGACGCAATCGTCGAGGAAACCTTCGTAAGTCTCCCACGGAACCGGGGCGGACGGGTTTTGCTGCAGTCCGGCATAACAGAAGGTGCACGCATAGCTGCATTTCTGCGTCAGCGCCATGTCGATGGTGATCGGCGCAACGTGCTCACCGCGCCGCCATGCATCGACGCGGTCCTTGTGAAAGGCGATCTTCGTGCTGTCGAGGTGAAAACGCGCGCGCGGGTCAATATCGAAATTGAGGATATCGCGCCGCTTCACGTCCTGGATCTGGCCGCGAACGATCTTTTCTACGTCCACGCTCTCCCGTTCCATGATTTCTACATGTGCCGACATGACTATCTCCTTTTATTAGAATTAGGCGATATGATTAGCGCACGATTCGATACAGTCGTTTTTTAAAAAATCACATATTTTATTATATATTAACGTACCGACATCAACCCAAAACCTTTCCGATTTTCGCTCTTCGATAATGAAAAAACCCGTCCCGAACCTCAGCCCCGCAACCGGTGTCAGCCACGATTACCGCATAGCGTTCGGCAATCTCTCCAATTACCTAGAAAGGATAAGGGATAACGACCCTCCGCGTACGCGGCATCTGGCCAAGCGCGCATTCCTGCATCGCGCCATACCCCGCTATGAGGAATATTTCGACCCCGAAACGTACAGCGACGTCATTACCGATGCGAATCGCGAAACAGTCGCCAGTATCAACACGGTCGTCAGTACCCTCAACGAGCTGCGTCACGCCGATATCGTCGATTACGACCGGCTGCATCCCCTCGAACAGGAATTGCTGTCGCTGATCTCGGGCAGGCCGCGCACCGCCACGTAGCCGCGCCTAGTTCACACCGTACTGCCTGACGATCGCCTCCGGCAGGGCCACGCCCAGGCCGGTACACTCGGGCACATCGAGGCTGCCGTCAGCGAATGCCGGCTTCCAGGTGAGCAGCTCCTCGTAAATCGCGTTCCCGGAAGTGTCCATCTCGAGCAGGGTCGTGTTGGGCACACTGGCCATCAGATGTACCGTGGCCGCCAGCAGCACGCCGGAGGAGAAATTGTGGGGTGAAACCGGCACGCCGTGCGCGCCGGCCAGCGCGCAAATATTGCGCGTTTCCATCAAGCCGCCCGCGCGGCCGATGTCCGGCATGATGACATCGGCGGCGGACGCATCCAGCAGGGTCTTGAACCCGTGGAGGCGGAATTCATTCTCGCCGGCGGCGATAGGCATGGGCGACTTGCTGCGAAGCCGCTGCATCGCGGCCGTCTCGTTCGGACTGACCGGCTCCTCGAGCCAGCGGATGTCGAACTCGCGCCACAGTTCGATCGCCTGCATCGCGTCGAGCGCGTGATACCCCGCGTTCAGGTCCACCATCAGCTCGATCTTCTCGCCAACGGCCTGCCGCACCGCCCGGAGCCGCGGGATTTCCTCGCGCGGCGGGCGCGCGCCGATGTGGATCTTGACGGTGCGATAACCCCGCCCGACGATGCGCCGCGCGTTCTCCGCCATCTTGCCCGCGTCTTCCTCCCAGTACACGTCGCTCGCATACGCCTCGAGCGTGTTCCGGCAGCGGCCGCCCAGAAGCTGGTAAACCGGGACGTCCAGCGCCTTGCCCTTGATGTCCCAGCACGCCATTTCAATGGCGCTGGCGGCGCAGATGGAGGCGCCCATGCGCTCGAAGTAGACGTCGTTATCAATAAGCGTCGCGCGAACCTGCTCGATATTGAAGGGGTCGAGGCCCGTCACCCGGGCGGCCATCCTGTCGCGCACCAGCGCGCGAATGGATTCCGGGCTGCCGATGCCCTCCCCCAGGCCGGTAATGCCGGCGTCCGTCGAAACCTCGACGATGGCATGGCGGCGCACGGTGAATCCGCCGCGCGATATCCGCATGGTGGATTTCAGCGGCTTCTGCAGGATATGGACGCGAATATCCGTAATGCGCATGGAGGCGCCTGGCATCGGCTGTGACGTCGGCTTAATCGAGAACTTCCGTGGGCGGAATGAGCATGTTTTCCTTGAATTCCTTGCGGTCGAGGAACGGATAAAGGTCCTCGAGCGGCTTGGAAATGATCGTGCCGTCCGGTTTCTTCAGCGACGACAGCCGCGGAATCAGCGGCTGGTCTTCGGGCATCATGATTTCGCAGATGTACGGCCCGGGCTGCGCCAGCACGTCGTCGAGCTCGCGCAGCAGCGATGCCTGATCCGCTATCCGGCGCGCCGGAATGCCGTAGGCGTGCGCCACCTTCATCATGTCCGGGCAACTCAGGCCGCTGCCGCTTTCCGATCCCACATAGCGCCCGAAGTGGTTCTGTTGCATGTGCTTAATCGTCAGGTAGCCGCCGTTATTGATGACAAACAGGATGATCGGGAGCCGGAAGTGCGCCATGGTCTGCAGCTCCTGGATATTCATCTGAAGCCCGCCGTCCCCGGAGATGCAGATGGTCTTGCGCCGGCCGTTTCCGAAGCAGGCGCCGATCGCGCCGGGCAGGCCGTAACCCATCGGCGCGTGGCCGCTCGCGGTCGTCAACCGCTGGCCGAGCTTTACCTTGAAGGTCTGCATCGTGCAGGTGAAGCTCGTGCCCATGTCGGTCACGACCACGGCGTCGGCCGGCAGCCTGTCGGAAAGCCGGTCCACGAAATAGAACGAATTGATGCCCTGCTTCAGGTCGCGGTACTCGGGCAGCGCCACGGGGTATTTCACCTTCCATTCCTGGCAACGGCGAACCCACGCGGCCGCGTCCGGTCTGGCGGCGCCCTTGTCCAGCCCGGACTGCATCTCGACGATGAACCGCCGGGCGTCCGCCACGATGCCGAGATCGACGTGCAGGGAAGGCTTGCTGATCTCGGCCTGGTCGATGTCGACCATGACGATGCGCGCCTCGCGCGCGAACGTCTGGTAGTTGTAGCCGACCTGCGGAATCGACATGCGCGAGCCGATCACCAGCAGCAAATCGGCGTTTTGCACCGCAAAGTTCGACGGGCGGTCGCCGAAAATACCGCTGCGACCGACATAGTACGGGTTCGACGAATCGAGCAGGTCGCTCGCCGTCCACGACGAGACGACCGGGATGCCCAGCGAATCGACCAGCCGGCGGAATTCGTCCTGCGCCCCGGCGAGACGCACGCCGTAGCCGCAGATCAGAACCGGCCGCTTGGCGGAACGCAGCATGGACAGGCAGCTTTCCACCTGGGAGCCCACGGATTTTCGCCTCAGGCTGTTGACTTCCGGAGGCGGCGTGAAGCCGCGCAGCTCGCTCGGGTTGATCTGCCGGCTCTGCACGTCCAGCGGGATATCGACCCATACCGGCCCCGGCCGTCCGCTCTTGGCGATGTACGCCGCCTTTTCGAGTTCGTATCGGATGTCCTTCTCATTGGTAACGCAGACGGCGTACTTGGTGATGGGCCTGGCCAGGGTCACGACATCGGATTCCTGAATGCCGTATTGGCGCAACCCCGTCCCGTCGAGCAGGGTATCGCGCGTCACCTGCCCGGAGAGGTAGAGCGTCGGGATGGAATCGATCCAGGCACACGCAACGCCGGTCAGGGCGTTGGTGCCGCCGGGCCCGGTGGTAAAGAGGCCGACGCCCATGCCGGCGATCCGGGAGTAGGCCTCCGCCGCCATGGCGGCCGCCTGTTCGTGATGCGTCGGAATGTACGCCAGCCGCTCGCTCTTGCCGACGGAATCCACCAGATGCATGGCGCCGCCGCCGCTCACCGAAAACACATCTTTGACGCCCAGGTCGGCAATGAACGAAGCCACATAATCGGACAATTTCATCTGCTCCACTTCCTTCACGATAGTCAGAAACACGTAATCGGAGACATCCCTGCCGCTGATCAGCTCGCGCAGGGTGCCGGTTTCGTAGAGGCGCCCCACCTCGAGGCCGGGAATGGCGCCGGATCCGCCGCCGCGATATTCGATGACGGCCGCGACGCCCGCGCCTTCGCCCGCGGCATCGCTGTAATGGCCCGCGCGCACGCTGAAAACACAGCCCATGTGTTTCTGCGTATCGGTCTGCCCCGTGGCGGGAATACGGATCTTCAGCCAGTCATGGCGGTAATCGACCATGCTGTCGCTGCCTTCATAGGCCTTGCCCGCGCGGCCATAGGCATCGTTGGCGCGAACCAGGTCGGTTTTATTGGACGGCGCCTCGATCTCCATGATCCACACGCCGTTTTCCGAAGGCGGGTAAATCGGGGAATCGCTGAATGCTTCCGTCGAATGAAAACAGCCCTTGTCGATCTGCACCGCGTCGATCTGGCCAAGGTTGAAACAGCCGTCCAGACCGCTGCATTGGACGTTCCCGGACAGCACAATCAGCCCGGTCGTTTTTCCCGGGTGACAATGCATGGATGTCTTGCGCTTGCGGGCGATATGCAACACCCAGATGGCAACCTGGGAGTTGTCGAGCGCGAGATATTCGTATCCCCAGGGTTTCTTGACGATGACATTCGAATAATCCCGCGTATCCGGCACGACCGAGGCGCCGGCGCGTGACGACAGCGCCTGCTCGAGCAGGGTGCGGTCCGGGTCGGCCGACAGAAAATTATAGATACGCGACATGAAAACGCCCGTGGAAAACGTAATCAGGCGGCCCGCTGCCTGGCCTTCATGTAATCGACCACGGCGCGCATGAAATCGCCGTTGTTCTTGTAGTGCGGCGAGGTGATCAGGTTTCCGTCCACCACCACGTCTTGCTCGAGGTACTGCGCGCCGGCATTGAGAATGTCGTCCTTGATCGAAATGTAACCGGTAGCCTTGCGGCCCTTCATGATGCCTGCCGAGATGCACATCCACGGCCCGTGACAGATGGCGGCAACCAGCTTCCCGCGCGTGTACATGTCTCGCACGAACGCCTTGACCTCCTCGCGCATTCGCAGCCGGTCGGGCGACTCGAAACCGCCGGGCAGGACCGCCAGGTCGTAGTCTTCCACGCGCAGATCGTCGGTACTCCTGGTCACCTTCGCCGGCACGCCGTACTTGCCGTGAACGACCTTGCCCTCGGGGCTTGCGACATCGACCTTATAGCCCTCCTCCAGCAGACGATAGTAGGGATAGGTGTATTCCTCGTCCTGGAAATTCTGCGCCACCAAAATAACCGATTTGATCATTTTCATGCCCTCGTCAAAGCGCCTTGATTATTGAGCCTGTCCAGCAACATTTGCCGCAATTGTGCAAAACCATCGACCACTTCATGATCCCGCTCCCCGACCTGGAAGTTGTCCTTTCCGAAGCCGATGAAATCGATGCCGACGCTGTCCGCCGCAGTCCGGTCATTGCTGGAGTCGCCGACATACACGGTCGATCGACGGTGCCAACCCAGATTCTGCATCAGGTTGCGTATGTTTACCGCCTTGTCCTCGGGTGAACCGAGAATGGTATCGAAATAGCGATCCAGGCCGCGAAGACGGCAGATGGCACGCAACTCGTCCTGGTCCGACGCCGATACCAGCGCGAAACGGAAATCCCGTTTGCACTCCGCCAGAAAAGCCTCCGCGCCCGGCAACTCCGGCGCGCACGCCACATCCTTGGCAACTATTTGCGAATAGCGTCGCGCATCGCGCTCAACGAGCTCGTTCGGCGCCTGCTCGCCGCGGATCTGTTCGTAATAGTACCGAATCTTGCGATACCGGGATAAACCCCTATTGCCCCGAACGTATTGCATGAATCGATCCAGCCGGTCCCCGGTTTCGGCGGCGTACAGCGTCCGGAACCCCTCGATGCGTATCTCGTTGCTGTCCACGATGACGCCATCGAAGTCGAAAATAATGTTTTGATACATGGATCGCCGCAGGAATCGACAGAAACCTACTTCAGCAGCGTCGTGACGTACTTGGATAGGGCAGGCATGTTGACCGGTTCGCGGTTGCACACGATCTGGACGTCGAGCGCCGCGGCGGCGCTGCCCACGAAGACAGCCACCTCGGACGGGAGCCCGCCACCGAGGCAGAGGCCAGCGAGCGACAGAAAGGTATCGCCCGCGCCGATGCGGTCCACCACCTTGGTCGAGAGCGCCGGCACGGCATGGACCATGCCCTTGACGCGGTCAAGCATGATCGCACCCTTGGTGCCGCGCGTCACGGCGAAGTGCCTGGCGTGAACGCGGTCGCTGACGGTCGTGGCCACGGCCTCGATCGGATCATGGCGGTTGTGCGCCGCCAGGCGCACCTCGGGCTCGTTGAGCGAGACGAAATCGGCGCGTGGATAGCGATGGATCACATGGAATCCGCGGTTGCCGCTGTTCACCTGGGTATTGACCGCCAGGTAGCGGGCGCGGTCGCACAGGACCTGGATGATGCCGGCGGAGATGAAGCCATTGCCGAAATCGGGAACGACGACGACGTCGTAGTCCGCGATATGGCGGGTAAGCCAGTCGCTCGCCCGGCGCTCGGTTTCGCCCGGCAGCGGGTCCTCGCGATAGAAGTACACCTCGAAAAACTTCGCGAGATCGGCGTCCACAAAGCGGCGCTTGGTGACCGTCGGCGCGCCCTCCATGTAGAAAAACACCGGTTCGATGTTTTTCTGGAGTTTCGAGCGGATAAAATCCTCGTGACTGTCGACGGTGCCGAGGCCGGTCACCAGGGTCACGTCTTTGGCGAAACCGGCCAGGTGATTGGCCACCGCGATGGAGCCGCCGGCGAACTGCTCCTCCGATTCGTACTTGACCGCCAGGATATTGCCCTTGCCGGTCTGTCCGAGCGGCGCGGTATAGTGGTACTGGTCGATGATGGCGTCACCGATCACCAGCGCGCGCAGATTCGCAAGGGACTGCACCATTTTATGCACGTCCTTGTCGGACCAGCTCGCGCGGAACGTCTTCAGATACTCGCGCGTCTCGGGCGGAAACACGCCGAAATGTTCGTTCAGCAGGCTGCTCGAACTGAAGGTGATTTCATCGGTGTAGAACACCCGCCCACCGTGCGCCTCGGCGGCGTCCTGCTCACGCCTGATGTTGCCGGTCACATCCTCGCTATGCGCGCGGTAATCGCTGCCCTTGGCATAGACCGTCGGCTTAACCTTGTTGATCGGATCGAGCGCGGTGTAATCATGATTGATGGCCACATAGTCCACGCACGCCAAGGCCGAAAGGTTCTCGGCCCGAAGCAGCTCGTTGAACACCGGCCGTCCGGGGCCCTTGTTCACGTAAGCGTCGCCGGTGACGGTCACCACCAGCACGTCGCCCTCCTGTCTGGCCCGTTGCAGGTGCCGGATGTGACCGGCATGCATCAGGTCGAAGGTGCCGTGGCACAGAACCACGCGCTTGCCCTGCTCTTTCAGCGACTGCGACTGTACCGCCAGCTCGTCCAGTGTCAGGATCTTCCCGCTCGACATGCTTACCCCGCCTTGTGCTCCCGCCCGAACCGGTCGGCGATGTTATGGAGAATGAATTGGTGCCCGATCTCGACGAAACCGTAATCGCGGGAATCGAGCCATATATTGAGATCGCCCATGGCGCGCAACGGGTTGTCGCGCTCGAAACCGCTCAGGGTCAGGACCTGGCCGCCCTTCTGTTTCACGGTCGCGGCGGCATTGCGGATGTTGGCCGACTTGCCGGAGCTGCTGATGGCCACCAGCACGTCGTCCCGGCCCGCGAGCTGGGACAGGATGCGCGCGAAGGCGTTCTCGTAACCGTAATCGTTGGCCATGCACGTGAGCAGCGAGGAGTCGTGCACCGTCTGGGCGCGCAGTTTCGCCACGTTCACGAAATCGGTGGTCGCATGGCTCGCGATACCGGCGCTGCCGCCGTTGCCGACCAGATAGACACTGCTGGAACGCTCACGCGCGGCGCGCAGCATCTGCATGGCGCGCGCGATGCCGTCCTCCAGCGACAGACGCGTGCCGCCGGCGTCGGTGAATTCGCTGCCCGCGAGCAGCGCCTGGAACTGCGCCACGCGCGCGCCGAGCGACATGTCCGGATTATCCTTTGGCATGCGCCTCACCGCCGAGATACTGGAACCACGATGCCGTTGCCTTGCTGATCGAGGCCGGCTCCCACACCGGGGCGTCGCGCCAGTCGTCGAGCCGCTCGAGCATGCGCCGCACGCCCTCCTCGAACGGGACCTTCGGCGCCCAGCCAAGCAGCTTGCGAATCCTGGCCGTGTCGGCGAACGTGCAGTCGGGTTCGCCCGGGCGCTTGGGGATGTGCACCACGGGACCGCCGAGCAGTTCCACCAGGCGGTTCACGCTGTAATGGTTGCCGCTGCCGACGTTCATGGCCTCTGCTGTATGCGATGACTCGGCCGCACTTACAAACGCCTCGGCCACGTCGGTGACGTAGGTGAAATCGCGCGTCTGCTTGCCGTCACCGACCACGGTGTACGGCTTGCCATTGAGCTTCTGCGCCAGGAACACACCGAACACCGCGCCGTAGGCACCGGTGGTGCGCGAGCGCGGACCATAGACGTTGAACAGCCGCAGCGACAGCGCCGGCAGCTTGTAAGTGCGCGCCCAATGCAGCACCAGTTCCTCGCCCATGTATTTGGTCAGGGCGTACGGATACTGCGGGTGGATATCGGCGGACTCGGGCGTCGGGTAGGCATCCGGGATGCCATAGCTCGAGGACGAGGCGGCGTACACCACGCGCTTCGCGCCCGCGGCCCGGGCGCATTCGAGCACGTTGAACGTGCCTGTGACATTGGTGGCGAAGTACTGCGCCGGCTGCTCGATCGACGGCACGATGTCGGCCAGCCCGGCCAGGTGGAACACCCAGTCGACGCCGGTGAACGCCGGGCGCATCGCCTCGGGCTCGCGGATGTCCGCCTGGACGAAACGGAATCCCGGTTTGCGCTCGAAATCGCGCAGGTTGGCGAGCCGGCCGCAGGCCAGGCTGTCCAGCGCAACCACCTCGTGCCCCTTCGCCAGCAACAATTCGCAGAGGTGGCTGCCGATGAAACCGGCGCCGCCCGTGACCAGAGCCTTCATGAATTCGCCTTTGCCGATCTTGTTATATGAAATTCACGTGAGGGACGCCGCCCTCGCGCAGCTTGAACAGGTAGCGATTGACCTCGTCCATGCGGCAGTTCTTGCGGCACTCGTGAATATCGAGCTGGTGCCGCACATAGTGGAAGTTTTCCTTCCGGCGCTCGCCTTCCCATATGTCCTGGAACGGCTGCTCCATCAGGTTGCCGTATTCGAAACGCTTGTCGAGCAGATAGGCGCTGCAACCGTACACGGCGCCGTCGGCCATGACATAGGCCCACATGAACGGCGTGGCGTTGCACTTGGTGTAACGCTTTTCCTCCGGCTCCATGTACTTCTTCATGGTGTTCTTGCGAAACACCACGTGGAAACGGTCGGTGTTCAGCCGCTCGAAGGTGTCGGCCATGTTGAGAAACTTGTTGTAGTCGATGCCTTCGTAAACGTGCGTATTGCTGAACAGGTGCTGCGAATACGGCTTGACCACGAGATAATCCAGCCCGATCTCGTCCCGGCACAGCAGCGCCAGCTGTTCCATCTCGGCGGCGTTCTCCGGCAGCAACAACGACTGGGCGCCGATGGTGCAGGGCAGCCCCCGCGCGCGCTTGGCGCGCACGGCCTTTTTCAGATTTTCCACGACCTTGTGGAAGTCCTTCTCCTTGACCTGGTGAATCTTCGAGTAGGTTTCCGGTGTGCCGGCGTTGATCGACACTTTTACCCAGGACGTCAGCGGCAACGACTGCTCGATGAACGCATCGTTCATCACCGTGGCGTTGGTCGTGAACGACACGTCGATGCCCGCCTGCTTCGTCGCGCGCACGATGTCGTTGATCTTCTTGTGCAGCAGCGGCTCGCCCTCGCCCGCGTACATGATGCTCTTGACACCCAGGCGACCCATTTCCTGCAGCCGTTCGGCGAGCCTGTCGGCGTCGAGCATGCGCGCCTCGTAGCCGATATAGTCCACGGCGCAGAAGGTGCACCGGTGGTTGCACGCGCCGACGGGCGAAAGCTCCATGTAGATCGGGTAGATCTCCTTGGCCTTCTCCCAGTCATCGCCCGCCTCGAGCAACCGGGCCACGCGCTCCGGGTGGTATATCAGCTTGTGGCTGTCTATTCCGTACTCATCGGCCATGATGATTCCTGTGGTGTTTCTGCTGCAGAAACTCTAATGATCGGAAGATGACCGCGGGGAGAAATGCCCTGAAACGGATACATCCGATGTATATCTTCAATTTATTTTAGTCCGCGTATTATGCCCAACTCGGTGCCAGACTGGTATAGCGTCAGCGTGCGGATATGCGCCGCCCTCCAAATTATATGGATTCTGGTCACCGTGCCCCGAAAACCGTCAGACGCCGCGGTGCCGGTTCACGGCGCGTGCCTCAGCGTGACGCAGGGAGGCGCTGCTCGGCAGATTGACAATGCTCGCTTCCAGCCGTTCCGCCACGGGCAACTCCATGCGCGGGCAATCCCGGTACATCGGCAGGCGATGCAGGAGCGTCCACACCGGGCGGGTCAGCCAGCGATGGTCCTGCGTGAGTTCCAGCAGCGCATCCCGCCGGGACATATCGGCATCGTCCAGGATCAGCGCGTTGAGCCAATAGTTGCTCTCGGCGCGCGGCGGCTCCTGGAACAAACGCACCCCCGCCACATTGCACAATACCTCCTGGTAGTGCCGCGCCAGCGACCGCTTGCGCTCGACGAATGCCGGCAACTGCTCGATCTGGGCGCAACCGATGGCCGCGTTGACGTTCGGTAGACGATAGTTGAATCCCACCTCGTCATGCGCGTAGGCCCAGCGATGCGGCACCTTGGCGGTGGTCGTCAGATGCTTCGCGCGCGCAGCCAGCGCCGCGTCGGACGTCAGAATCGCGCCGCCACCGCCGGTCGTGACGATCTTGTTGCCGTTGAAACTGAGCGCCGCCACCCGCCCCCAGGTGCCGGTGTGGCGGCCTCGGTACCGCGACCCGAGCGATTGGGCGGCGTCCTCCACCAGCTCGATCCCGAAACGCCGGCAGAGATCGGCCAACGCGTCCGGCTCCGCCGGATGGCCGAAGGTATGCATGACCACGAGCGCGCGGATGCGCCGGCCCGTGCGCCGGTTGACGCAGCCCTTGGGGCCGGTTTCGGCCGCTTCCCGCAAATAAGCTTCGAGCCTGACGGGATCGACGCCCAGCGTCCGCTCGCTGCTGTCCACGAAATGTGGCGCCGCATTGCAGTAGCGCACTGCGTTGGCCGTCGCCACGAACGTCAGCGCTGGCAACAGCACCTCGTCGTTTTCCTGCACGCCAACGAGGCGCAGACAGACATGCAGGGCCGCCGTGCCATTGACCACCGCGACAGCGTGGGCAGCACCGGTGTAATCGGCCAGCATGCGCTCGAAGCGGTCCACGAACGTGCCGATGGATGACACCATGCCCTCGTCCAGACACTGCTTGACGTAGCTCCACTCGTTTCCACCGAACGCGGGTTCATGCAACGCCACTGGCCTCCCCGATTCCGGGAGTACCTGGCGCAGCGCGGCCACGACAGCATTGAGATCGGGACGGGACATACGCGTTAAATGTTGTACAGATCGGCCTTGTAGCGCGACAGGTTGCCGGGGTCACGAAACCACGCAATCGTCTGTGACAGCCCGCGACGCAATCCATCACGACCCGCGTAGGCGGGCTGCCAGTCCAACAGCGTCCGCGCCCTGTCATTGCTGGCGCATAGCCGCTCGACCTCGCTCTTCTCGGGGCGGATGCGCTCGTTGTCGGTGATGATCTCCACGTCGGCTCCCATCAGCTCACCGATAAGGCGTACGGTGTCGCCGATGGAAATCTCGTGCCCGCTGCCGATGTTGATGACCTGGCCGACGGCTCTTGGCGAGGCGGCCACGGCGATGAATCCGCGCACGACGTCTTCGATGTAATTGAAGTCGCGTGTGGGATGCAGGGACCCGAGTCGGATTCTTTTCTTTCCGTTCGCCATCTGGATGACGGCTGCGGGGATTATTGCGCGCGCAGATTGCCGGGGGCCGTAAGTATTGAACGGACGAATTACGGCCACCGGAGTATCAAACGACGAGTGGAACGATAGCGCCAGCTGATCGGCGGCGATCTTGGTGGCCGAGTAAGGCGACTGGCCCTGAAGCGGATGATCCTCAGTGATCGGCACAGCGCGCGCGGTGCCATAGACCTCGCTGGTGGAGGTGTGCACCACCTTCGACACGCCGAGATCGCGCGCCGCCTGCAGCACGTTGAGCGTGCCGCGAATGTTCGTGTCCACGTAGGCATCGGGCGAGTGGTACGAATACGGAATGGCGATGAGCGCGGCCAGGTGCAGCACGACATCGCAGCCCTTCATCGCCTGGCGTACGCCGTGCGGATCGCGGATGTCGCCGGCGAACACATCGAGCCCGCGGCGGATATCGTCCGGGGCGTGGTCGAGCCAGCCCCAGCTGTTGAAGCTGTTGTAGTAGACGAAGGCGCGCACGTCGTGGCCGGCGTGCACCAGCGTCTCGGTCAGGTGCGAGCCGATAAAACCGTCGGCGCCCGTCACCAGAATCTTCTTGCCACGCATGTTTTCGATCATAAATGTCTCACCAGACGCTGCGCCCGCCATCCACGACGATGTTCTGGCCGGTCATGTAACTGGAGGCCTCGGAGCAGAGAAACTGCACCGTGCCGCGGTATTCGTCGCGCCGCGCCATGCGCCCGAGCGGAATCAGGTTGGTCAATTTCTGCACGAAGGATTCCGGCTGGTTCACGTAGACCCCGCCGGGCGAAAGCGCATTCACGCGCACCTTCTTGTCGGCCCAGTAGGTGGCGAGATAGCGCGTCAGCCCCACAAGGCCGGTCTTGATGATGGAATAGGTCACGGGCTTTACCGGCTGGCGGTCCTCGGGCAGGCCGTCCTTGCGGTAGATGCGCTGGTCCGGCGCAAACACCGACAGGTCGGACGCTATATTAAGTATCACCCCCCCGCCGTTGGCGGCCATCCAGCCGCCGAACGCCTGGCTGCAGAGCAGCGCGCCGGTCAGCCCGACGCGAATCTGGAAATCCCACTGCTCGAGCGGGAAATGCTCGAAGCGCGAGGTCTCTACCAGACTGTCGGCCTTAACCTTGGGATCGATGGCGGCATTGTTGACCAGGATATCGACCCGGCCGAAACGCTTCAGCAGCGACTCGCGCGTACGCGCGATGGAGCCGCTGTCGGTAACATCCATCGGCAGGGCCACGACGCGATCGGCGCCAAACTCCTTGCCGAGGCGGACCGCCACGTCTTCGGCCGCGGCGCCGTTGACGTCGGTCACGACGGCAATCGCGCCGGCGTGCGCTAGAGCCGCGGCATGTTCCGGCCCGAGCAGTCCGGCGCCGCCGGTGACCAGCGCCACCTTTCCGGTCAGATCGAATTGCGCGTGATAGGTCATCAGGATTTTCTCAGGATCGCAGCTGGCCGCCATCGACGACGAACACCGCGCCGGTCGCGAAGGCCGCGCGCGGCGAGGCCAGAAAGGTCACGAAATTGGAAATTTCCTCCGGGCTGCCGAGACGCTTGAGCGCGACTTCACGATCGAGCATCGCCTGGACCGCGCCGGCGTTTTCAGAAAGCTTGCGTTCCCACACCGAACCCTCGAACAACAGGTTGCCCGGGGCAACGGCATTGATGCGAACACCGCGCGCGGCCAACGGCCGCGCGATGCCGCGCACGTAGGCATTCAGCGCCGCCTTGGCGGCCGAGTAGGTCACCGGCGCGCCCAGCGCCTCCAGGCCGCAGATGGACGAGACGCACACGATCGCACCGCCCTGCCGCGCCATCAGCTCGCTCGCCGCTTCCACCGCGTTCGTCGCGCTCGCGAGATTCAGATCGAACACCCGGCGCCACTCGTCCGGCGTCTCCCGTCCCGGCGGCACCGAGGCGCCGCTGCCGACGTTGCACACCAGAATGTCCAGCCGGCCGAAACGCTCCTCGGTCTTGCGCGCCAGCTCCCGGCATGCGGCCGGATCGGTCACGTCGGCCACCGCGCAGACGGCGTTCGCGCCGAGCTCGCGCGCCTGCCGTTCGAGCGCTCCGCGATCGCGGCCATTGAGCATCACATGGCAACCTTCGGCATAAAGCGCCGCAGCGATCGCACGACCCAATCCGCGCGAAGAACCTGTCACCAGCGCCGCCTTGCCCGAAAGACCGAGATCCACGCTCAGGCCGCCTTGAGCCAGTCCGTAACCATGTCGCGGTAGCGCCGCAGCGCGGCCGCGTGGTCGCCGTCCGCCGCGCGCGCGGTTTGCAGGATGAAATTGCCGGCGTACCCGCTGTGCTTCAGGGCGCGGAAAACAGCGGGAAAATTCGCGTTGCCGGTGCCGAGCGGCACCGTGGTCCCGCCCAGCACGCGGTCTTTGACGTGCACGTTGTCGATGCGCGCACCATAGGCGCTGATCTCCTCGACAGGATCGAAGCCGAGCGCCGCGCTGTTGCCGATGTCATAGTTGATGCCAAAGTGAGTCTCCGGCAGGCGCGCAATGAATCCACGCAACGCTGCCGGCCGATAGTCCGATTCGAAAACAACCTTGATACCGCCTTGCAACAACGGTGCGACTTGATTCAGACCGGAGACCAGGTCGTCTTCCTGATGCGCATTCTCGAGACGGCCGTTGTCTACCAGCGGAACTACGATGTAACGCACGCCGACATTGGCACAAGCGCCGATCACGTTCTGGAAATCGTCGAGCAGCGCCTGGCGCGCCGCTCCGCCCACCTTGTAGAACGGCGTCTGCATGAAACAGTCGCCGGTGAGCGACAGCACCCGCACGCCATGACGGCGCATAAGGGCACGGATTTCGTCGCGCCCGGCAGACGTCATTAATGGGTTCTCGTGCAACCGGTCCTGATCGAGCGTCCACTCCATCAGCCCGAACCCGTTGGCCTGCGCGGTCGCAAATTCCGCGCGCCAGTGCTCCCATGGGAACGCCTGGATTTTTCCGTTGACGGGCGGCGAGAGCCGTCCCTGCATGAAACCAATATGATGCATCACCAGTCAAAGACCCTTTGCAGTCCAACCACCGTCTACAAACAGATCCTGACCGGTCACATAGGCCGAGGCATCGGAAGCCAGAAAAATCGCTGCGCCGACCAGGTCGCCCGGCTCGCCCCAGCGGCCAAGCATGGTGCGCGCGGCGCGCTCGCGGTTACGCTCAGGGTCCTGAAAGCTTTTCTCCGTCATGGCGGTGCGAACGTATCCGGGCGCAAGACTGTTGACACGAATACCCTTCGGACCGAGATCGAGCGCGAGCGCTTTCGTCAGCATACGCAAACCGCCCTTGGAGGCCACATAGGCGGGGTTGCCGGGGAATCCGAGCACCGAACCGATGCTCGTTACGTGAATAATGGAACCCCGCTTCTGATGCCGCATGGTCTCGGCAACGGCGAGGCTGCTGCGGTACGCGGCGCTGAGATTGACCTCGATCGTGCGGTCGAAATTTTCCTCGCGCGCAGACGAGTCCGCGTCGGGCAACGTGATGCCCGCCGCATGCACATATACATCGATTCGCCCGTGCTCCTGGATCAGGCCGTCGCAAAGCATGCGGAAGCCCGTGCTGTCGGTCACGTCGCACGGGCGATATGCAAAGCCCGCCTTCTCCGACGCGCTGGCCGAACGCCCGCAACCGACAACAGTCGCGCCGGCGCCGGCGAGGCCGGTGGCGATGGCAGCGCCGATTCCGCGTGAAGCGCCGCTTACGAGTGCGACCCGGCCTTTCAACGAAAACAGCTTTTCAATCAAGTTCTCGTTCACGACGCGAACCCGTAGCCACGCAGGATGGCTTCAACCAATGGGATGTCCGCGCGGTTGTCGATCTGGAACATCTTGTGTTTGTCCATCACGTGGATGCCGATGTGGCCGCCGAGACGATTGTTGAGCTTCCGCAGGATTTCCGGCTTGAAGATGTAGAACGAACCGTTTTCCAGGTAGCGCTTCTCGATGTTCTGGCGTCGCGCACGGTTCTTGTAGTCGTGATTCACGCCCATCGGTTCGCCGTCCTCGCCGTAGCGCCAGATGAAGAAATCCTCGATCTCGCAGCAGCTCAGCAGCGAATCACAGCGCTCGCGCCCGAACAGTTCGAGCGCCCGGTCCAGATCCGACGATTCGCGCACGGGTGAAGTGGCCTGCATGCCTATCATGAGATCCACTTTCGTCCCGCCGGCCTCGATGAAATCGAGGGCGTGGCGCCAGGCAGCTTCGGACGTGGCCTCGTCTCCGGCGATATCGTCCGGGCGCTTGATGGGTCGCGCACCGTAACCCGCCGCCACGTCCAGAATTTCGTCGCTGTCGGAGGAAACCCATACGGAGTCCACGCGCCGAGCGTCGCGCGCCTGTTCCACGGACCAGGCGACCAGCGGCTTGCCGCAGACCGGGGCCAGATTCTTCCGCGGGATGCCCTTGGAGCCGCCGCGCGCCGGAATGACTGCCGCTACATGCATCGGGACTAGCCTGCCACGTCCACGCGCAGCTTCTTGCGCACCGCCTGTTCCGCGGGGGTGATCTCCTTGATGCCGGTGCCCAATATCCCGGGGACGGCACGCACCGACTCCACAAAGTCGTCGAGCGCGTGGGTTGAGATCGAGGCAGCCTGGTCGGAACCGTACATGGCGCGGTCGAGCGTGATGTGGCGCTCAAGCGATGTCGCTCCCAACGCAACCGCCGTAACACACACCTTGATGAGGCTGGTTTCGTGGCCGGAATAGCCGACGTCGCAACCGTAGCGACGGCGCAACATCGGTATGCA
Organism: Gammaproteobacteria bacterium; assembly: GCA_004298065.1. Classification (GTDB taxonomy): domain Bacteria; phylum Pseudomonadota; class Gammaproteobacteria; order Acidiferrobacterales; family Sulfurifustaceae; genus SCRL01. Next base: position 104,512 of record SCRL01000046.1, read on the forward strand.
CAGCAGGTTCGCGTCCGATTCCTGCATGGGATAGGTGCTGTTGCAGTGCATGAGCTCGTACGAACAACCGGCCTTCTCGAAGAGCTCGATGACCTTGTCGATGTCCTCGAGCGTGGACATGCCGGTGGAGATATACGTTTTCCTCCTCTCCGAGGCGATCTCGCGCAACAGCGGCCAGTGGCCGAGCATTGCCGACGCCACTTTGTTAAAGGGCAGATCGAACTGCTGCAGGAACCGCTGGCTGTCGATGTCCCACGCCGAGGCGGACCAGGCGATGCCCAGGCCTTTGCAATAGCGGTCTATTTCCCGGTATTCCTCCAGCGAGAATTCGAGCCCCTCTTTCTGGTCGCGCTGGGTCTTGCCCCACGGGCTTTCCCGCGGGCTGTCGAGAAATTCCCTGGAGTACACCTTGTCGATGGCGCGCTTCTGGAATTTCACCGCATCGAAGCCGGCCTTGTGCGCGGCATCGATCAGCTTTTTGGCGATTTCAATGTCGCCATTGTGGTTGATGCCGATTTCAGCGATCAGATACAAGCTCATGGACTTCCTCCAGGGACATCTTGTCTACACCGAGCAGCCGCTCGACGGCCGCCCGCACAAACCCTTCGCCGCCGCGCTGCGGCAGCACGACATCCGCCTCGCGCTTCACGCGCGGATGGGCGTCGTTCGGCACGATGGAAAAGCCGGCGCGGGTCAGCACCGGCAGGTCGTTCAAATCGTTGCCCAGATACGCCAGACCGGAGAACGGCCGGGAATTCTCCGGCCAGCGCGTGCGCAGATGCGCGTCCAGAAACGCGAGCTTGTCGCCGATGTCCTGATAACAATCCAGCCGCAGCTTTTGCGCTCGCGCCGCCACGACCGGATTGCGTTCGGTCGAAACGATGAAAAAGTCCAGACCCGGCGCTCGGCGCGCACGATAACGCCGCAGAAAATCCATGGCCAGTCCGTCGGCCCGGTCGCAACGCACCGCCTCGCGGCCTTCGTCGGTCACGTACACCTTGTTGTCCGTGAACACGCCATCGAAATCGAAAACGATGGTGTGGACACGCCGGATGTCCGGCCAACGCCGGCGAGAACGCGTCATCCGGCGGCGACTTCGCGTTCGATCAGGTCGCACAAAATGTGGCCGGCCAGGATGTGCATCTCCTGGATGCGGGCCGTGTCTTTCGACGGCACCACCAGGCTGTGGTCGCACTCGAGCTTGAGTCGTCCGCCGTCCCGGCCGAGCAGGCCGATGGTCACGGCGCCCTTCTCCTTCGCCTTGCGCACCGCCAGAACGACATTCTCGCTGTTGCCGGACGTGGAGATGCCGACCAGCACATCGCCGCGGCGCACCAGGCCTTCCACCTGGCGGCTGAAGATTTCGCCGAAGCTGTAGTCGTTGCCGATCGCAGTGAGTATGGACGTGTCGGTGGTGAACGCGGCGGATGCGATCGCGCGGCGCTCACGCTGGAAGCGCCCGATGAGCTCCGCGGCCAGGTGCTGGGCGTCCGCGGCGCTGCCGCCGTTGCCGCACCAGAAAATGGCGCCGCCACGCTTCACGCAGTCAACCAGAATCCGGCCGAGGGCTTCCACCTGGCCCGCCAGCTCCTGCTCCACGCGCTGTGCCAGCTGGACGTGTTCGCGCATTGCCTGAACGACAACGTTATTCATGAAGCATCACTCAATTGGCGAGCATTTTTCGGAAGTAGGAAACCGTTTTCACAAGGCCGTCCTGCAGGCGCACCGACGGCTGCCAGCCAAGCGTCTGCCGGGCCAGGCCGATGTCCGGGCAACGCTGCACCGGGTCGTCGCTCGGCAGCGGCTTGAAAACGATTTCCGATCTTGCGCCGGTCAGCGCGACCACTTTTTGGGCCAGATCCAGGATGGTGAACTCCTCGGGATTTCCCAGGTTCACCGGTCCGGTGAAGGCGTCCGGCGAGTTCATCAACCGCACCAGCGCCTCGACCAGGTCGTCGACATAACAGAACGAACGCGTCTGCTTGCCGTCGCCGTACACGGTGATGGGATCGCCGCGCAGCGCCTGCACGATGAAGTTCGATACCACGCGCCCGTCGTTCGGGTGCATGTTCGGCCCGTAGGTATTGAAGATGCGCGCCACCTTGATGCGCTGCCCATGCTGGCGGTGATAATCGAAAAACAGGGTTTCGGCGCAGCGCTTGCCCTCGTCGTAACAGGAGCGCATGCCGATGGGGTTCACGTGCCCCCAGTAGCCCTCGCGTTGCGGATGTTCCTTGGGGTCGCCGTACACCTCGCTGGTCGAGGCCTGAAGGATTTTCGCCTTCACGCGCTTGGCCAGCCCGAGCATGTTGATCGCGCCGTGCACGCTCGTTTTGGTCGTCTGCACGGGATCATGCTGGTAATGAATCGGCGAGGCCGGGCACGCGAGGTTATAAATCTCGTCCACCTCGACATAGAGCGGGAACGTGACATCGTGGCGCAGCAGCTCGAAGTGCGGATTGGATAGCAGGTGGGCGACGTTATCGCGCGTGCCGGTAAAGAAATTGTCCACGCACAACACATCGTGCCCGTCGCCAAGCAGCCGCTCGCACAGGTGCGACCCGATGAAGCCGGCGCCGCCCGTGACCAGGGTGCGTTTGCGATTATTCGTTTTCATGCAGTTTCCCTGTGGCTGTATCGATCATGCCTGGACCGGGGCCGTCTCAGGACGATTCCGTCCCCGTGCTGTCCCCGAGCAACTCGCGCAATCCGTAATACTCCCGATACCACTCGACGAACGCCGCCACGCCGGTCTCAACCGCTGTCTGCGGCTGGAAACCGGTGTCACGCGCCAGATCCCCGATATCGGCGTACGTCGCCGGCACGTCGCCGTCTTGCATCGGCAGCAGGTCGAGCACCGCCTTCTTGCCTAGGCATTGTTCGAGCACCTCGACGTAACGCATCAACTCCACCGGCTGGTGGTTGCCGATGTTGTAGAGCCGGTATGGGGCGTAACTCGTTGCCGGATCCGGATTCGACCGTGACCAATGGGGATCCGCCGCCGGGGCGCGATCGATGACCTGAACCACCCCTTCCACGATGTCATCGATGTAGGTGAAGTCGCGGATCATCTTGCCATGGTTGAATACCGGGATCGGTTTTCCTTCGAGAATGCCCTTGGTGAACTTGAACAACGCCATGTCCGGGCGCCCCCAGGGACCATAGACGGTAAAAAACCGCAAGCCGGTGCACGCCAGGCCGTAGAGATGCGCATAGCTATGCGCCATTAATTCGTTCGCCTTTTTGGTGGCGGCATACAGCGACACGGGATGATCGACGTTGTCGTGCTCTGAAAATGGCAACTTGCTGTTGGCGCCGTATACCGAGCTAGACGAAGCAAACACGAGATGACCGACCTTTCCCTGACGGCAACCCTCCAGTACATGGGCAAAGCCGGTGAGGTTGGCGTCAACGTACGCGTACGGATTCTGGATCGAATATCGCACGCCGGCCTGGGCAGCGAGGTGCATGACCGTATCGAACCGGTGTGCGCGAAAATATTCTGCCATGCCCTCGCGATCGGTAATGTCCAGCTTCGTAAAGCGGAAGTTCGCGAAAGGCTGGCAACGATCCAGCCTCGCCATCTTGAGGCTGACATCGTAGTAATCGTTGAGGTTGTCGATGCCGTAAACGGCATCGCCGCGTTCCAAGAGACGCAACGCCAATGCTGAACCGATGAAGCCGGCTGCGCCGGTAATCAGAATATTCACGGATTTTTGTCTCGTTCAGACACGCTACCGCCATGCAGAGCACGTTCGCATCCGCACAACGACGCCATCCTGGCATCCGCCGAGCGCAGCAAGCGCCGGGCGGTTCCTGTTGCTTTATTCCAACCGGAGAATGTCCGGTACTAATACCCGCGCGTTCTCGACGAGCCCAACGATGTGTTCGTGAGTAATACGCGGAGAGTTCAAATCAGTCAGGATCCATGCGTCACAGGCCAAGGCATCACCAAACTCGTGCCAAACCGGTTTGCTTACAAAACGGCGGCGCTCAGTATGGGAGTCATAGGTGCCGACAACCTCGATATCGCGCTCCAAGGCGCGGAGTGCCGCGATCTCAGCCAAATCGGAAATCCCGCACAACGCAATTCGGCGCCAACCCTTCTGCTCGCAGCGATCGAGGATCCGGAGACAGGACTCTCCGGCCTTGCGGTAAAACGCGAGGGAGGAAGAGAGATACCTGGCGGTGAGACGACTTTTTTCTGCGAACCCTTGCGGGGTAAGGTAATAAAGGTAACGATTGGCGGGCGCTTCGGTTATTTTGACAAAACCCTTTCGTATACAGCGCTTTAAATAGGAATTCGCGAGACCGAGCGCCACACCCATATGCCGCGCCAGATGCCGTTGGCTCACATCGCTCCGGTGGCCAACGGCATCAAGCAGCTCCAGAACGAGCTGCTCCTCCCTTTCCGGGTTTGTGTTCATGGTGTGAACACTATAGCTATTTCCTAAACCCGGTCAAGGACATAGCTAGCTAATCTCGGGTAATGGCTTCGAGATAATCGGCGTCGAGCAAGGTACGGGCGGGCTTTCCACAAAGCTGGAGCAGCACCACCACCCGCTCTCGGCTGCTGCGGGCCAGATACACCCCCTCGCATCCCATGAAGGCCCCGTCCGTGATCCGCACCTTGCTGCCGACCTCAAACTCAGCCGGCGCCACAGTCTGGATCCCTTCCCCGTCTTCGCGCGAACGCAGCAGTGCGACCAGGTCGTCCGGCGCCTCCGCCGGTAACTGGCCGAAACGCACGATGCTAACCACACCCAGGGTTGAGCGGATCGGCCCCCAGTTATCCGTGGTCCGATCGAGATGCACGAACAGGTAACGGGGGAACATCGGAGAAATCAATGTACGGCGCCGCCCCCGCTGACGGCGGGTCTGGCGCATAAGAGGCAGGTAGGCTTCGTAACCCTGGCGCGCAAGATTGGTTCGCGCCACAGGCTCCTGGCGCGGCTTCGTGTAGACTAGGTACCACTTTTTTACTGCCTCCTCAGTCACAACCACGCCTCCCTATCCTGCTGCGGTTATAGCAGTTCAAATTTGCTTGCGGCGCGCAAGCAGCTTCTGCACATAGCGCCCTACCCCCTGTTCCACCGTCAGAAACGGCTTTTTATAGCCAATCCGGCGCAAGGCGCCGACATCCGCCTGGGTAAAGCTCTGGTACTTGCCGCGCAGGGCATCGGGGAAGGCGGTGTATTCAAGGATTTTCTCCCGGCACATGTCCGCTAGCGTGAGGGCAGACTTGCCCTCCGCCTGACGCAGGCTATTGACCGTCGCCACGGCCACGTCGTTGAACGGCTGGGCGCGGCCGGTGCCGACGTTGAAAATGCCGCCCTTTTTGGGATTGTCGAGAAAAAACAGGTTCACCGCCACGGCATCTTCAACCGAGATGAAATCGCGCTTCTGCCCGCCGTCGCCGTAGCCATCGCAGCCCTCGAACAACTTGACCTTGCCGTGCTCGAGATACTGATTGAAATGGTGGAAGGCCACTGAGGCCATGCGGTTCTTGTGGCTCTCGCGATCGCCATAGACGTTGAAATAGCGAAACCCGGCGATTTGGGCCGTCCGTTTCGACCACAAACGACGCACATACTGATCGAACAGGAATTTCGAATAACCGTATACGTTCAGCGGAGATTCGTGATCACGTTCCTCGCGAAACACCTTGCCGGCACCGTAGACCGCGGCCGAGGACGCATACAAAAATGGAATCCGGCGTTCCTGGCAGACGTGCAGCAGTTGCTTCGAATATTCGTAGTTATTGCTCATCATGTAGGCGCCGTTGTGCTCCATGGTGTCGGAGCACGCACCCTCATGGAAAATCGCCTTGAACTTCCGTCGGCCCTGCGCCAGCCAGGCGATGAACTCGCGCTTGTCGAGATAGTCGGCGACCTCGCAGTCGGTGAGGTTCTTGAACTTGTCGGCCTTTTCGAGATTGTCCACGACCAATACGTCGCGGTGACCGCGCTCGTTGAGCGCCTTGACGATGTTGGCGCCGATGAAGCCGGCACCGCCGGTGACGATGTACATCAGGCTTCCTCCAATGCAAGTTCGTGCAGGATTTCCGCCGGGCTTGCCGTCGCCGCGCCAAGCTTGCCGACCACGATACCAGCGGCAATGTTGGCAAGATGCACCGCATCCTCAAGCGCCGCGCCGACGGCATAGGCGCAGCCGATGGTGGCGATGACGGTGTCGCCAGCGCCGGTAACGTCGAACACCTCGCGCGCCCTCGCGGGAATATGCAACGCCCGCCCGCGACGCTCGATCAGGCTCATGCCCTCCTCCCCGCGCGTCACCAGCACACCGCCGAGTTCAAGCGATTCCGCCATCGCGTGTGCCTTCTTTTCGAGCTCGGCGTTGTCGCGGAACCGGCCGGCCACCAGTTCGAATTCCTTGCGATTGGGGGTAATAAGCGTAGCGCCGCGGTAGCCGGTGTAATCGTCGCCTTTCGGATCTACCACCACCGGCACGCGCGCGCCGCGCGCGGCTTCGATCATCTCCTTGAGATACCCCAGCCCGCCCTTGCCGTAGTCAGAGAGAATCACGACATTGGATTGCGGAAGATTCTTAAGATAACGATCGAGCAACTGCACGCGCGCGTCCTTGCTGACGGGCGACTCGAAATCGATACGCAGCAGTTGCTGGTGCCGGGCGATGACACGCAACTTGATGGTGGTGTTGAGCAACTTGTCTCGGCACAGGCCATGCTCGATGCCGGAATCGTCCAGCAGTCCCGCCAGCGTATCGGCCTCGCGGTCGTCGCCAGTGATCGAAAGCAGCGCGCAACGCGCGCCCAGCGCGCGCACATTCTGCGCCACGTTCGCGGCGCCGCCCGGACGCTCGTCCGCGCGCGCGATGGCCACCACCGGCACCGGCGCCTCGGGCGAAACCCGGTCAACGTCGCCGTACCAGTAGCGGTCGAGCATGACGTCGCCGACAACCAGCGCTCGGGTCTCGACGATTCTCTTTAACAATTGGGGCAGCATGCCGGGTGTCCTGGAGTCGCGTGCATCAATAGCGCGGACGTAAAAATTTGCGCGCCATTATCCGGGGATTTTCCGCGACTGTCGACCTTCGGCCGTGCGAATTTCCTGCACGATCGCGCCCAGCACCGCCGACGGATCGGGGGCGCGCGTGACCGGCCGACCCACCACCAGATAGTCGGCGCCCTGCGCGATGGCCTCAGCAGGCGTGAGCGTGCGTCGCTGATCCTGACGATCGCTGCCCGTGGGTCGGATGCCGGGGGTTACGAGCGCAAACGGAGCGCTGAAACGCCGCCGCAGACGCTCTGCTTCCAACGGCGAACAAACGACGCCGTCGAGGCCCGTGTCGGCGGCGAGCGCAGTGAGCCGTTCTACTTGTGCGCCCAGGTCTCCGGAAAGGCCCACCTCTTCCACCTCGTGCGCCTCATGGCTGGTCAGCACTGTCACGCCGATCAACAGGGGACGCCGGGAGACCTTGTCGATCGCCTCGCGTGCCGCCTCAAGCATGCGCCGCCCGCCCAGGGTGTGGACGTTGAGCATCCACGCCCCAAGCCCGGCCGCGCGGCTGCAGGCCTGCGCCACCGTATTCGGGATATCGTGAAATTTGAGATCCAGAAACACATCGAAACCGCGTTCGGCCAATTCCGTGACGAAAGCCGGACCCGCAACGGTGAAAAGTTCGAGTCCCACCTTGACACGGCACTGCGCGGGCGTCACGCGCGCAACGAAGGCGCGCGCCTCGTCGGCGGTGGCGAAGTCAAGCGCGACAATCAGGCGTGAGCCGTCCATCAGTACTCCTGCACCGGTTTGATGGTGTTCCAGCGGTTGCAACCCGGGCACAACCAGTGCAGCGACTTGCCGCGGAAACCGCACTGGCTGCAGGCATAGCCCTGGTGCTGCGCACGCAGCTCCTCGATGATCCCCTTGAGCAGCAGCAGATCGGGGCGCGCCGAATCCTTGGCGCGCTCGAGATTGAGTGCGAGCAGCTGATGCAGGCCGTGCACGCTCGGCTTGCGCCGCAGCCAGTCGACGACGAATTTCTGCGCCGCCTCGACGCCGTCGCGCGCGCGCACGATGTCGGCGAAGGTCAGCGCCAGCGCCACGCCGCCGTAGCGCTGCAACGTCGTATGGAAATAGTCGTACAGCCCCTGCTCGTCCTTCAGCTGGCGAAAACCGTTGGCGATACGTTCCGCGACTTCACTCAGGTAGTGCGCGTCCTGTTCCTCCACCTGCCGCCAGGCCTTGATCGCCTCGCGGTAGTTGCCCTCCTCCGCCTCGACATCGCCGAGCAGAATGCTTGCGCGCAGACAACCGGGATCGCTGTCGAAGGCCTGTTTGAGGTAGGCGCGCGCAATGACGAGATTTTTCTTGGCGAAAACCTGCTCGGCCAGCTCGCAGTAATAGTGCGCGATGACGTTATCGAGGTTACGTCCCGACACGCGCGCGAGCTTGCGCGTGACGTTGATGGCCTTGTCCCACTCCTTTTCCTGCTGGTAAATGTGCCGCAGCAGGCCGAGCGCCTGCTCGCTGTGCTGCCGGATCTCGGCCAGTTCCAGGAACAGGTTCTCGGCCCGGTCGAACAGGCCGGCCTTGAAGTAGTCCTGCCCAAGCTCGAGAAGCGCCAGCGAGCGCTGCTCCTTGTCGAGCGTCGGCCGGGCGATCAGGTTCTGGTGGACGCGGATCGCGCGCTCGACCTCTCCGCGACGGCGGAACAAATTGCCGAGCGCGAGATGGGTTTCGACCGTTTCCGAGTTGACTTCGAGCACGCGAATGAAGACCTCGATGGCCTTGTCCGGCTGCTCGTTGAGCAGGAAATTGAGGCCCTTGAAGTAGGCCGAGGGCAGATCGAGCGACTTGGCATCGCGCCGCTTGTGCTCAAGACGCGCGGCGAACCAGCCGGACGCGGCCGCCAGCGGAAGCAGCAACCACAATAAATCTTGAGAGCTAAATGACATCCTTGATCGGCAGCGCCCGCAAATTGATGACTTCCTGCTCGATCTGGCGAACGTCCTTACGCGCCTGCACCAGCTGGCGCTGCATGCGCACCACCATGCGCAGGCTGGCGAACCAGCCGGCGGCCACGCCGAGAGCGAACGTCGCCAGCAGCGCCAGCGACAGCGGACCGTCCCAGCGCAGGCCGAAGTAGTAGTTGATGGCGACCACCTGCTTGTTGTGCAGGGCGAAGGTGATGCCGGCGAACAGCACGACCACGGCCAGCACTATATAGATAGTCCGCTTCATGGGGCCTCCCGCCGAATCAGGATCGGGCTACAAGGTACGAGATACGAGAATGATGCACAAGTTGCGCCGCACATCAGAAGCAGGCCTTCCTCATATCTCGCCCCTCGAATCTTTCTTTTTCGGACATAAAAAAACGGCATGGGAGGACCCGCTGCCGTTTTTTCTGTGCGCCGACATCGCCGGCCAAAATCGGTTGCTCAGTCCGAGTTGCCGTTCACGCGCTCGCGCAGTTCCTTGCCTGGCTTGAAATGGGGGACGAACTTGTCCGGGACCTGCACCGCGCTGCCTGTCTTGGGATTGCGACCGGTGCGCGGCGGGCGGTAGTGCAATGAAAAGCTCCCGAACCCACGCACCTCGATGCGCTCACCGGTCGCCAGCGCCACGGACATCTGCTCGAGCAACTCCTTCACGGCAAGCTCGACATCGCGGGGCTGGAGCTGGCCCTGATGGCCGGTCAGCAGGTTGATGAGTTCGGATTTGGTCATCGTCTTCCCTACCTACCTATAGAAAACCCCGCGGGACATTTCAAGTCGCGTCGCTGCCGTCTTGGCCACCGAGTTTTTCCTTGAGCTTGTCGCCCAGGGCCGAGGAAGTACCGGTCGCCTTGCGGCTGTATTCCTGCACCGCCTCGGTCTCTTCCTGCATGTCCTTGGCCCGGATCGACAGCGAGATCTTGCGGTTCTTGCGGTCGATCGTGGTGATCTTGGCCTCGACCTCGTCGCCGTCCTTGAGCACCGAACGTGCATCCTCGATGCGCTCGCGCGTCACCTCGGAGGCACGGAGATAGCCTTCGACGTCACCAGCCAGCTTCACGGTCGCGCCCTTGGCCTCGACCGCCGTCACCGTACCCTTCACGATGGCGCCCTTGCCGTGCTGCGCCACGTACGAGGCGAACGGATCGCCATCGAGCTGCTTGATGCCGAGCGAGATGCGCTCGCGCTCCGGGTCGACGGCGAGGATGGTCGCCTCGATCTCGTCGCCCTTCTTGTAGTCGCGCACCGCTTCCTCGCCCGCGCGCTGCCAGGAAAGATCGGAGAGGTGAATGAGGCCGTCGATGCCGCCCTCGAGCCCGACAAAAATGCCGAAGTCGGTGATGGACTTGATCTTGCCCGAAATCTTCTCGCCCTTCTGGTGATTGGCGGCGAATTCTTCCCACGGATTCGGCTGGCACTGCTTCATGCCGAGCGAGATGCGGCGGCGCTCGGTGTCGATGTCGAGCACCATAACCTCGACCTCGTCGCCGACCTGCACCACCTTGGAGGGATGAATGTTCTTGTTGGTCCAGTCCATCTCGGAAACGTGCACCAGACCCTCGACGCCCGGCTCGATCTCAACAAACGCGCCGTAGTCGGTGATGTTGGTGACCTTGCCGAACAGACGCGTGCTCTCCGGATAACGGCGGGTGATGTCCACCCACGGATCGTCGCCGAGCTGCTTGAGGCCGAGCGACACGCGATTGCGCTCGCGGTCGTAACGCAGCACCTTGGCTTCAATCTCGTCGCCGATCTTGAGCACCTCGGACGGATGCTTCACGCGGCGCCAAGCGATGTCGGTGATGTGCAGCAGGCCGTCGATGCCTCCGAGATCCACGAACGCGCCGTAATCGGTGAGGTTCTTGACGATGCCCTTGACGATCTGGCCTTCCTCGAGGTTCGACAGCAGCGCCTCGCGCTCGGCCGACATCTCCTTCTCGACCACCGCGCGGCGGGAGACCACGACGTTGTTGCGCTTCTTGTCGATCTTGATAACCTTGAATTCGAGCTCCTTGCCCTCGAGGTAGCCCGGATCGCGCACCGGGCGCACGTCCACGAGCGAACTCGGCAGGAATGCACGGATGCCCTGGACGGCGATGGTGTAGCCGCCCTTGACCTTGCCGGTCATGACACCGGTGACGATGGACTGGTCTTCGAACGCCTTTTCGAGTTCATCCCAGGCCTTGACGCGCTGCGCCTTCTCGCGCGAGAGCACGGTCTCGCCGGAGCCGTCCGCGAGCGATTCGAGCACGACCTCGACACGGTCGCCGACCTTCACGGTCAGCTCGCCGCGGGCATCGCGGAACTGGACGGCCGGAATCACGCCCTCCGACTTGAGACCCGCGTTGACGACGACGATATCGTCATCGACATGAACCACTTCGCCCCTGATGAGTTCGCCCTGCTTGAGTTGGGCGACCTTCAGACTCTCTTCGAACAGCTGCGCAAAACTTTCAGTCATAAATACCTGGTTAGTTGAATAAATTCCGGTCTCGCGGCGCGCGCGCCGCAGCTGTCTTTGTCAGATGAAACATTGCAAAGGCAGGAGACCACCTTGGAGACCCGCGCCCTCCGCCGCCGGCCTTTCAGCCGGCGAGACGCTCGCGCAGCAGGCTGTAAATACGATCAACCACGTCGAAGATGCTGAGCGACGAAGTGTCGAGGATACAGGCGTCGGCTGCGGGCTTGAGCGGAGACGCGGCACGCGCGGCATCGCGCGCATCGCGGTCACGGATCTCGTCCAAAAGCCGGCGAAGGTTAGCATCGAACCCCTTTTCTTTCAACTGC
>SCRL01000003.1 GCA_004298065.1 Gammaproteobacteria bacterium
AGCCGGCAGTGGGCTGGTTTTGCCATTCAGGGAGATCGAACGACAGGCCAAGCGCACGGGCACGGGTGCGCAGCACGGCGGGATCGGCGATGACCACGAGGCGGGCGCGTGGTGCGCGCGCGGCCAGCTGCACGCAGACATCGGGCCCGACGCCGGCCGGCTCGCCGGGGGTTAGCGCAATGATAGGGGTTTTGGCCATGGCCAGAAAAGGCAACGGCGATTCACAGGATTAACAGGATTTTTCAGGATTCACAGGATTTAAGACTAAGGCTTTTTGGGTTTAATGTTTAATCCTGTTAATCCTGCGTAATCTTGTAAATCCTGTGAATTGATTTTGTTAATTCGTTTCGTCGGGCAGGTACTCGACGAACGCCTCGTCGCGCAGCTGGCGCGCCCACTGGTCGTAGCGCTCGTCGGCCTTGCGCGCATGAATCTGCCGCCGCGCATCGGTGCGCAGCTTCTCCTGGCTGATGTCGTGGGTGCGCCGTTCGAGCACCTGAATCAGATGCAGCCCGAAGGGCGTGCGCACCGGCGCGCTCAGCTGGCCCGGTTTGAGCGTGTTCATGGCCTTCTCGAAGTCCGGCACGAACTGGCCCGGGCTGGCCCAGCCGAGGTCGCCGCCGCTCGCCGCCGAAGCGGTGTCCTCGGAATGAGCGCGTGCGAGACCCGCGAAGTCCTCGCCGTTCTCGACGCGCTCGCGCAGGTGGTTAAGCTTGATGCGCGTATCCTCGATCGACTGGATCTCGCTCGGGCGCAGCAGGATGTGGCGCGCGTGGGTCTGGGTCACCTGCTCGCTGCGCACGTCGCCGCGGCGGTCGTTGAGCCGCAGGATGTGGAAGCCGTTCGGGCTGCGCATGACGTCGCTCAGCGACCCCGGCGCCAGCGACTTCACGGCCGAGAGGAACAGCTCCGGCAATTGCCCCGCGTTCTTCCAGCCGAGGTGGCCGCCGCTCAGCGCCTCACTGCCTTGCGAGTTGGCGATCGCCGCCTGCTCGAAGTTGCCGCCCTGTTTGAGCTGGCGGTGGATGTCCTCGGCGCGCGCCTTGGCCTTTTCAATCGCTTCGGGCGAGGCCGACTCCGGTACGGCGATGAAGATGTGCGACAGGTTGTAGGCCTGGTTCACGCGCTCGCGGCTTTCCTGGTTTTCGAGGAAGCCGTCCACCTCCGCGTCGGTCACGGACACGCGGTTCAGGATTTCGCGCTCCTGCAGCTGGCGGACGATCATCTGGTTGCGAATCGTGGCGCGGTGGGCGGCGGGGTCGAGCCCTTCGCGCCGCAGGAACTTCTGGAACTCCTCGACGCTCATTTTATTGTCGTGCGCGATGGACTCGACGGCCTTGTCCACGTCGGCCTCGGCCACGCGGATGCCGGTCAGGGTCGCGATCTGGAGCTGGATGCGCTCGAACACCAGCTGGTCCAGCACCTGGCGGCGCAGTACATCATCGGGCGGTGTGGCGATTTTCTCGAGCTGCAGGCGTTTCTTGGTATCGGCGACGCGCGCGTTGAGCTCGCTCTGTGTCACGACGTCGTCGTTGACGACGACCAGGATGCGGTCGAGCGGGGCGGATGATGCCGGTGCCGCGGGGCGGGCAGCAGCGGGAAACAGCAGCAGGGTTGCCGCAATCAGCGGCAGGCAACGCGACGATAGTTGTGGCATGAAGGTTCCGGAAAACGTGGCTGACGATGGCACGTAAGACTACCTCCGCGGGGCCGGGGGCGTCCACGTTTCGTCCGGGAACGTGCTGAAGACGCTCTGTTTCAGCGGGCTTTCGGGCAGGTCGCCGCGCGCGTGTTTCGCCAGGCCGGTCAGCTCCAGCTCGAACATGATGAACTTGCCGTGCTTGAAGCGGTTGGTGGTCGGATCGCTTTCCAGCAGCCGCCGGCCGAGGATGGCGCGGAACGCCCAACAGCAGCTCTGGTATTGCGCCCCGACGTAGGATTCGACGGTGCGGCTATCACGGATCGAATCCAGCGCCCGCGCCCGGATGGACCAGCGTGCGATCAGCGGCCATTCCAAAGAGATGTCGCGCTGGTGCAGGTCGAGGCGGCTGTAACGCTGGCCGATGTTGACGATCTTGTTCCGCGCCGGGTTGTATTGCAGGTAAATGTTGCTCTTCTGCGTCCGGCTGTTGGCCGTGTCGAGCTGGGCGGTGCCAGTGACAAACCAGTTGCTTCGCAGCCGGGCCGCCGCTTCGGCGACGATGTCCGAGGTGCTGGGCGTGAGCGTATCCGCGGGAATGTTGACCCGGCGGTCGGCGAAGTAATAGATGCGCCCGATACTGCCGCGCAGGCGTTCGGCGCCGTCGTCGGCGTCCAGCACGCGGGACGTCAGCGCCAACGTGATCTGGTTGGCGTCGCCGATGCGGTCGCCACCGTCCAAACGCTGGTCGCGGAACAGGTTGGGGAAGCTCAGTTCCGGCACACCGCTGTCGAAATTGGGCAGGTGGTCCTGGTCCTTGCGCGGGACATAGAGGTAATACAGCCGCGGTTCCAGGGTCTGGGTGTAGTCGCGTCCGCCCAAAACGAAATCACGGTCGAAGAACAGGCCACCGTCGAGACTGAAAAAGCCCGCCGACACCGACGGCGAGGTATCCGAGGTGCCGGACAGGCCGTAGCCGATGTAGCGCACGCCCACCTTGGGCGTGAGGAAGCCGTAGCTGCGCAACATCGGGTAGCTCACCGCGGGGGTCAGGTTGACGCGATCGCCGATGACCCCGACATCGCGCTGGAAGTGTACGAACTCGCTTGCGAGCTGATATTGCACCTGCCCCGACACTGTCGGGGTATTGGCCGACAGCAGCAGTTGGGGCAGACGCGCGTATGGACGGTCTGACAGGGCAATGGACTTGTCCACGGTCTGGTGGTCATTCAGCCGCGTCGTGAAGTTCCAGATCGACCCGCGGTAATTGATCTCGGCGTTCTGCGGCAGGTGCGTGGTGCTGGTGGTGTTCAGGTTGTTGCCGAAGTCTTTGAGGTAGTCCTTGTCCGACACCCCGCGCAGGTCGACGTTGCCCGACCACAGCGGGTTGAAGGTGTGGACATGGGCGTACTTGCCGGCGTAGCGATCCTTGTTGAGCGGTTCGCCGGTGACCCGGTCGCGGTCGCGCAGCTGGTCGCCGGGCAGGAAGTCGACATCCACCTTGCCCTCGGAGCGGCGCGTGAGGTAGCGGAATTCGTTCTGCAGCTGCAGGCCGCGCAGGCCCATCACGTGCGGCGTGACGGTGGCGTCGTAATTCGGCGCGAGGTTGAAGTAATAGGGGGCGGTGACGTCGGCGCCGTTCTGGCTGGTGTAGCCGAAGCTGGGCGTGAGAAAACCGGATTTGCGCTTGTTCGAGATCGAGAACGCGCCGCGCGGGAGGTAGTAGATCGGCACGCCCTTGAATTCGACGCGGGCATTTCGCACATAGGCCATTTCCTCGACGTTGTCTATCTCCATCTCCGGCGCGACCAGGTACCAGTCGTCCTGCCCCGGCGCGCAGGTGGTGTAGCGCACTTTGGTCAGTTTGGTGTGGTCTTGGTCGAGGAAATCGACCCGCTGCATGTCACCGCGGGCGTCGTTGCTGGACAGCGTGTACGTGCCGGCAGTGGCGTGGCCGCGGCGGGTCTCGTTGTGCATCTCCAGGTATTGGGTGCGGTAGCTGTCGCCGGTTTCGTTGTCGAGCACGACGTTGCCGCGCGCCTGGCTGATGTCGGTCTGGCTGTCGTAAATCACCTGGTCGGCCTGCAGCCGGTTCTGCCCCTGGGTCATGTCCACGTGACCGCGGAATTCGCTGCGCCCGTCCTGCACCGCGTCGACCTCGTCGGCGCGCACGTGGGTCGGCAGGTCCGGCAGCTGCGGGTCGTGCCGCGGGATCGGCCGCGGTTGCGGACAGCCCTCGGACGGTGTCTGGGCCAGGGCGGTCTGGCCGAAGAGCAGGCCGGCGGCGATGGCCGGCCACAACGGCAGGCGCCGGCGGCGTGGATGCAAAGGCATGATGGGTGGCAGCAGCGGTGATTTATTTTATTGAGCGGCATAAAATTGCACAGAAAGTCAGCCCCTTCAAGCACAAATCTTTCAACACGCGGCCGCCCGCCAGCCGCGCAGGCGCGAGCTTTTGGATACACGATTCGAAGCACTCAGACACTGGGTCGGCCGGATCCTCGGAACGACCCACGGCGACATCCGCCCGGCCTCCTCCGACGCCAGTTTCCGGCGCTATTTCCGCGTTACCCGCGACGGCGAAAGCTTCATCGTCATGGATGCGCCGCCCGAGAAGGAGGATTCGCGCCCCTATATCGCCATCACGCAGCGATTTCACGGGCTCGGGCTCAACGTCCCGCGCATCCTCGAACAGGACCTCGAGCGCGGTTTCCTGCTTTTAAGCGACCTCGGCGAGCGGCTGTATCTGCCGCAGCTGGGCGAGGCCACGGTCGAGCGGCTCTACGGCGACGCCCTGGGCGCGCTGATCGTGCTCCAGACGGGCACGTACATGGAAGGCGCCGCAGGGTTCCTGCCCGATTACGACGAAGCGCTATTGCTGCGCGAAATGGAGCTGTTCCGCGACTGGTACCTCGGCCGACATCTCGGCCTCACGCTTACCCGCTCCCAGGGCCAGGCGCTCGAAGAGGCCTTCGGAGCGCTGATTGTCTCGGCGCGCGCCCAGCCGCAGGTATGGGTGCACCGCGATTACCATTCGCGCAACCTGCTCGTGACCGGCCGGAACAGTCCCGGTATCGTCGATTTCCAGGACGCCGTACTCGGTCCCGTCACCTACGATCCGGTGTCGCTGTTGCGCGACTGCTACATCGCCTGGCCGCGCGCGCGGGTCGAGGACTGGGCCAAGGGGTATCACGCGCTCGCGCTGCAATCCGGCATCCCCGTGGGCGAGGACGACGCGCTGTTCCTCAGGTGGTTCGACCTCATGGGCGTGCAGCGCCACCTCAAGGCGAGCGGTATCTTCGCGCGCCTGTATCATCGTGACGGCAAGCCCGGCTACCTGCCGGATATTCCCCGCACCCTCGGCTATGTGCTGGACGTCGCCGCGCGCCACCCCGAGCTTGAGCCGCTGGTGACGCTGCTGCGCGAGCTGCGCATCCCCGAGAGACTGGCAAAGGCGGCCGTATCATGATGCGGGTAATGATTCTCGCCGCCGGCCGCGGCGAACGCATGCGCCCGCTGACCGATGTCACGCCCAAGCCGCTGCTGCCGGTGGCCGGCAAGGCCCTGATCGTCCATTTGATCGAGCAACTGGCGCGTGCCGGCCTGCGCGACCTGGTAGTAAACCACGCCCACCTGGGGCATCAATTCGAGGACTACCTGGGCGACGGCAGCCGCTTCGGGGTGCGCATCGTTTATTCGCCGGAACCGGAGGGCGGGCTCGAAACCGGCGGCGGGATCTATCAGGCGCTGTCCCTGCTCGATTCCGACCCGTTCATCGTGGTCAACGGCGATATCTGGACCGACTTTCCGTTCGAACGCCTGCCGCAATCCCTGGACGGCCTGGCGCACCTGGTGCTGGTGGACAACCCGCCGCACCATGCCCGGGGCGATTTCTTCCTTAAAGAAGACGGTCGCGTTCTGGCCGGCGGCGAACCGACGCTGACCTTCAGCGGTATCGGTGTGTATCACCGGGCGTTGTTCGGTCATTGCCAGTCGGGGCGGTTTCCGTTGGCGCCGCTGCTGCGCGCTGCCATGGCGCAGAACAAGGTGAGCGGCGAGTATTATGGAGGCCGCTGGCGGGATGTCGGGACACCTGAGCGGCTCACGGCGCTTGAACAGGAACTGGCCGTCGCCAGGCCATAACCCCCTGGAACAGGGATAGTTTTCTTTTTATATCAATAGCTTAAAAAAACTAGGCACCGGGTCGCCCGGCAGGGGAAAATATTGCCGTGGGAGGCCGCCGCAGGGGCGACCTTGTGGCTCAGCCGGTTGAGGCAATAAAAAACCGGTAACACCGCGTCGGGTATCGATCTCAGACGGGTGCTACCGGTTCGTCGAGTCCAAGGGCGGGAATATCGTCTGAGACCGAAGTCCAGGCGTTCCGAACGGCGGCTTTCCACATTACTGCAGTCCGCGCGCCGCCCGAAAGCTTCCCGCCACTCGAGTTATTTCTTCTTCTTCGCAGCTTTCTTCTTGGCTTTTTTAGCCATGGCGTGCTCCTTTGGTTGAGGTTGAGGAAATCAGGGGCGGATAGCCCCTGAGGTGTTGCTCAGGGCATCGTGAAACGACCCGTTGTGAACGGGATCGCAGGAATTCGGGGTCAGGGGATGGTGCCAAGGACGAGGGTAAGAAGGAACCCGGCAACCGTATGGCTGCCGCGGCATTTCGCGAATCTCGATACGGACTGTCGAACTTCGCAATCGATCCAAACGCGCCTTGCCTCGTCTGGTGCTGGTTACCTCGCGATGCTGCCGGGGCGAGGATGATTTCCCTATCCGTTGTTCAGCGCACGTTGCCGTGCGTCGTCCCTTCGCGCCAAAACATAATGCAGTCGTCAAGAAAATGCAAACACTTTTGCATCCTTAAAGTTCCGTAAACGGTAGCCGCCGACTCTCGTGGCGATAGCTCTTTCGGAGACGGCGGCATTGCGTCCATAGCAACATTGCTCATTGCGGCTAGATGCGCCCATTGCCGAAGGAGCATTCGCCTCGGGCATCGGGCGCTACATCCATGTACCACGCCTCGTGCCTCATCCGCACTTCGAGTCACCGCAATTGAGACAGGTCATGCAGCCGTCCATCTTCACGACCGCCTTCATCGAGCACTTGGCGCACAGCTGCGCCTCCGCCGGAAACGCCGGCGCGTCGCCGCCGTCGCAGCTCTCTTTCGTGCCGGCGCGCTGCTCGGCCTCGCGGCGCTTCTGCTCGATGAACTGCTTCTGGTGCTCGTCCAGGGTCTCGGTCGGGATCAGACCGATCGTCTTCATGTGGCGCTCGATGACGTCGCCGATCTCGGCCACGAGCGACGGCGTGTACTTGCCCTTCTTGAAGTAACCGCCGCGAGGGTCGAACACCGAGTGCAGCTCTTCCACCAGGAAGGTCACGTCACCGCCCTTGCGAAACACGGCCGAGATGACACGCGTCAGGGCCACGACCCACTGGAAGTGGGTCATGTCCTTGGAATTGATGAAGATCTCGAACGGCCGGCGCTTCTCGTGCGGCGTGCCCTCGTTCAGGACGATATCGTTGATGGTCACGTACAGCGCGTGCTCGGTCAGCGGCGTCTTGATCTTGTAGGTCGAGCCGAGCAGAAACTCCGGGCGGCTGATCTGCTCGTGCATGTGCACGACATTGCTGTCGGCGCGCTTGGGCTCTTCCGGCTTGACGACCTCGTAGCCGGTGATTTTCTTATCGATTTTGATAGTCATATGCTCTCCTGCGGCGGCGCGCCCCGGCTTGTCGCCGCGCGCG
>SCRL01000004.1 GCA_004298065.1 Gammaproteobacteria bacterium
GGCAAGCTGATGCATGCGCTCAAGAATATGAATGGTCAGCTCGCCTCGCTGGTGGGCGAGGTGCGCAACGGCACGCAGTCGATCAACACCGCGGCCGTGGAGATCACCACCGGCAACTCCGACCTCTCCCAGCGCACCCAGGAGCAGGCCTCGGCTCTCGAGGAGACCGCCTCCAGCATGGAGGAGATGACCTCGACGGTGAAACATAATGCCGACAACGCGCGTCAGGCGAATCAGCTCGCGGCCAATGCACGCAAGCTCGCCGAGGACGGCACCGAGGTGGTGACCAACACCATCGGCGCCATGGATGCCATCAGCGATTCGAGCAAGAAAATCGCCGACATCATCGGCGTCATCAACGAGATCGCGTTCCAGACCAACCTGCTGGCCCTCAATGCCGCCGTGGAGGCGGCAAGGGCCGGCGAGCAGGGCCGTGGGTTCGCCGTGGTGGCGACTGAGGTGCGCAACCTCGCGCAGCGCTCGGCGCAGGCCGCCAAGGAGATCAAGGAGCTGATCGTGGACTCGGTGGACAAGGTCAAAACCGGTTCCGAGCTGGTGGACAAGTCCGGCACGACTCTGTCCGAAATCGTCACCGCCGTGAAGAAGGTCTCGGACATCATCGCCGAGATCGCCGCGGCCTCGCAGGAGCAGTCCGCCGGCATCGATCAGGTCAACAAGGCCGTCATGCAGATGGACGAGGTCACCCAGCAGAACGCGGCGCTGGTCGAGGAAACCGCGGCCGCCAGCAAGTCCATGGAAGAGCAGGCCAAGGCATTGCTCGAGCTGGTGTCGCGCTTCAAGACCGACTCGTCGGCTCCTGTGTCCATTTCGGAGAAAGTAGCCAAGGCGTTGCCCGCGAGCGGCGCAGCGACGGTATTGCCGATCGCCAGGGCCGCGGCACGCAAGAAGCAGATGCCGGCCGCCGAGTCGTCCAAGGAGGTCGCCAAGGAATCGCCCGCGCCGGCGCCGAAGCCGCGTCCGGCCAAGACCGGCACGGAAGACGGTGAGTGGGAAGAGTTCTAAACCGGGGCACAACAGCAGAATCTGCTTTTGAGCAATCCATGACTTCGATAACGCGCATTTTCGGGAAGCTCGGTGTTCGCAACCTGCTGATAGCCGCCGCGGCGTTCGTGTCGCTGTTGCTGATGGGCGCCGGCGGCATCGGGCTGTTCGGCATGTCCAAGGCGAACCAGGGATTATCCGTCGTTTACAACGAGCACGCGCACGCTCTGGAAATGTTGACGTCCATGGAACGTCTTATTCTGCGAAACCAGATGCTGATCGCCATAGGCACGGTATCGCCGTCGCCCGACAGCGCGCGCCGGATGGCGGACGAAGTGGAAAAGAACGTGGCCGAGATCGGCAAGCTGGTCGAGGCGTACAACAGCGCCGATCTGTCGGTTGACGAGCGCCTGCTGTACGACCAGTTTACGGAAGACCGCATCCGCTTCGGGCGCGAAGGGATTATCGCCTCGCTTAAAACGCTGCGTGCCAACGATCTGGTCGGTGCCAAGCGGATCGTCTTCGAAAAATTGATGCCGCTGTATCAACCGGTCGAAGAGGGCATTAACGCGCTCATCAAACAGAAGGCGGAGACCACCAAGAACGAATACGACGTAGCGCAGGAGCGTTACGGTCGGATCTTCACGCTTTGTCTGGTGACGATCGCGGGCGGCGTCGTCGTGGCGGTACTCGCGGTGATGATCCTGATGCGCACTATCAGTCAGCCGCTGACACAGGCGGTGAACCTGGCCGAACGCATCGCCCAGGGCAACCTGGACAATCGCGTCGAGATCGGTTCCCAGGACGAGTTCGGGCGCTTGTTGCGCGCATTGCAGGGGATGAACGATGAATTGTCCCAGCTTATGAGTGCCGTGCGCACGAACGTCGACACCATGAGTACGGCAGTCGGCGAAATATCGCATGGCAACTCCGACCTCTCCCAGCGCACCCAGGAGCAGGCCTCGGCCCTCGAGGAGACCGCCTCCAGCATGGAGGAGATGACCTCCGCGGTGAAACAAAATGCCGACAACGCCCGTCAGGCGAATCAGCTTGCAGGCAACGCACGCACCATCGCGGAGAGCGGTGTGGATCGCATCAGCGAGACGGTGGATGCCATGGAGGCTATCCGCGATTCGAGCAAGCATATCGCCGACATCATCGGCGTCATCAACGAGATCGCGTTCCAGACCAACCTGCTCGCGCTCAACGCCGCGGTCGAGGCCGCGCGCGCCGGCGAGCAGGGCCGCGGCTTCGCCGTGGTCGCGACCGAGGTCCGCAACCTCGCCCAGCGCTCGGCCCAGGCCGCCAAGGAGATCAAGGAACTCATCGCCGACAGCGGCAGCAAGGTCAAGGCCGGCGTGAAGCTTGTGACTTTGTCGGGGCAGACGCTCGACGATATCGTGCAGGCGGTAAAAAAGGTTTCCGACATCATCGCCGAGATCGCCGCGGCCTCGCAGGAGCAGTCCGCCGGCATCGACCAGGTCAACAAGGCGGTGATGCAGATGGACGAAATGACTCAGCAGAACGCCGCGCTCGTCGAACAGACGGCAGCGGCGGGCAAGGCGCTCGAAGAGCAGTCGGAAAGTCTGGTGGGACTCGTAGCCCGGTTCAAACTTGCAGCAGAGGGTGCGTACGCTGGCGCATCCGGTATTTCGGCAGTGCGCCCGATCGCCAAGGCTGTGCCCAGGAAAACGGCCGCGGCCACCGAGGCACCCAGGACGCCGCCGGACGGTGCCAAAACGCCTAAACCGCGTTTGGCCAAGACCGGCACGGAAGACGGTCAATGGGAGGAGTTTTGATGACCGTCTGCATGCCAATTAGGGTTTTCCAGATCGCGCAGGTCAACGTGGGACAAGGAATTGTTCCGCATGACCGGATTGAATTTTTTAAATCATGGAGCGTTGACATGTTAAGGAACTTGACCATCAAACAACGCCTCATCATGAGGCAGAGCATCATTGCGATCCTGCTCCTGGTCGTCGGGATCGCGGGCATCGTCGGCATGCGCAATATCAACGCGCGGCTCGAGGCCATGTACGACCACGACACAGTGCCGACCGCGCAGATCGCGCAGATCGACCGTCTGTTGCTGCACAACCGGCTTGCGATAGCGAACGCGATGGCCAACCCCACGGCGGCAGAAATACAGAAAAACACCGCCGAGATCGAGGCCAATCTCGCCGAGATCGACAAGACATGGGGCGAGTACATGGCCGGACCGATGGATGTCGACCGAAAAATGCTGGTTGAGGAATTCGCCGAGTACCGGAAGCGGCTCGTGCAGGAAGGCCTGAGGCCGGCCATCGAGCTGCTGCGCGCCGGCAAGATCGACGCCGCCAGGAAACATGACCTCGACGTGATTCGTTCCGCTTTTCTTCCGGCTCGCGAGAGCATCGAAGCCCTGATGAAATTCCAGATCGATGCTGCCAAAAAACGCGGTGCCGACGCCGCGTACGAAGCCGCGCTGATGCGCAACATCGTCATCGCCATGATTCTGTTCGCCCTGACGTTCGCCGTAGTCATGGCCATGCGTCTTATCAAGGCCATCACCGGTCCACTCAATCACGCCGTGACCGTGGCCAACCGCATCGCCAACGGCGAGCTCGGCAACGATATCGAGGTCAAGAGCCACGACGAGATCGGCAAGCTGCTGGGTGCGTTGCGGATCATGAATGAAAAGCTGGTGAAAATCGCGATGGACGTGCGCACGAATTCCGACTCGGTCGGATCGGCCGCGAAGCAAATTGCCGGTGGCAACGCCGATCTATCCCAGCGTACCCAGGAACAGGCCTCGGCCCTCGAGCAGACTGCCTCCAGCATGGAGGAAATGACCTCGACGGTGAAACAGAACGCCGACAACGCCCGCCAGGCGAACCAGCTCGCGGCCAGCGCGCGCGAACAGGCGGAGAAGGGCGGTACGGTCGTCTCCAGGGCCGTGTCGGCCATGAGCGAGATCAGCGACAGCAGCAAGAAGATCGCCGACATCATCGGTGTCATCAACGAGATCGCGTTCCAGACGAATCTCCTG
>SCRL01000047.1 GCA_004298065.1 Gammaproteobacteria bacterium
CTGGCACTACGACACCGGCACGCTGCGCAAGTTCTGCGACATCTGGGAGAAGCACGGCTCCGGCCTGATCGCGCTCCACGGCCAGACCGGCGACATCATGTTCCAGGGCTGCACCACCGAGAACATCCAGCCGGCGTTCGACGAGTTCAACGAGCTGGGCTTCGATATGGGCGGCGCCGGCCCGGCGGTGCGCACCGGCATGTCGTGCGTCGGCCCGGCGCGCTGCGAGCACGCCTGCTACGACACCGCCCGCGCTCACCGGCGCGTGCTCAACGACTTCATCGACGACATCCATCGCCCGGCGCTGCCGTACAAGTTCAAGTTCAAGTTCTCCGGCTGCACCAACGACTGCATGAATTCGATCCAGCGCTCGGACTTCGCCATCCTCGGCACTTGGCGAGACGACATCCAGGTCGACCAGACCGAGGTGAAAAACTTCGTCAATACCAAGGGCCGCGACTACGTGATCGACAACGTCGTCACCCGCTGCCCGACGCGCGCGCTCAAGCTGAACGCCGACGACACGCTGGCGGTGGATAACCGCAACTGCGTGAAATGCATGCACTGCATCAACGTCATGACCAAGGCGCTGTCCCCGGGCAAGGAGCGCGGCGTGACGATCCTCGTCGGCGGCAAGCGCACGCTCAAGATCGGCGACCTGTTCGGCACCGTGGTGGTGCCGTTCATGAAGCTCGAAACCGACGAGGATTACGACCGGCTCGCCGAGCTCGGGCGCAACATCATGGAGTTCTGGGCCGAGAACGGCCTGGAGCACGAGCGTTGCGGCGAGATGGTCGAGCGCATCGGCCTGGCCAACTTCCTCGAGGGCCTCGGGCTCGAACCGGACCCGAACATGATCAACCATCCGCGCACCAATCCGTTCGTGCGCATGGACGACTGGGACGAAGAGGTCGAGCGCCTGAAGCAGTCCAAGGCCGGCTGACCGACCCTCACGCAACGATCACGGAGACACGCTAATGTCCGCACAACCCCGCATGCCCATCGAATCCGGCACGCCGGATGCCATCCAGTACATGCACCCGCTGCTGAAGAAAAACTACGGCCAATGGGCTTGGCACGAGCGCCCGCGCCCGGGCGTGTTGCACCACGTCTCGAAAACCGGCGACCACGTCTGGACCGTCAAGGCCGGCACCCAGCGCCAGATGGACGTCGGCACCATCCGCCTGCTGTGCGATATCGCCGACCGGTACGCCGACGGCCACGTGCGCTTCACCATCCGCTCGAACATCGAGTTCATGGTGGGCGAGGCGGAGAAGGTGCAGCCCCTGATCGATGCGCTCACCCAGGCCGGTTTCCCGGTCGGCGGCACCGGCAACTCGGTGTCCATGATCGCGCACACCCAGGGCTGGCTGCACTGCGACATCCCGGGCACCGACGCCTCGGGCGTGGTCAAGTCGCTGATGGACGAGCTGCACGCCGAGTTCGTGAGCGAATCCATGCCGAACCGCGTGAAGATCTCCACCTCCTGCTGCCAGATCAATTGCGGCGGGCAGGCGGATATCGCCATCAACGTGCAGCACACCAAGCCCCCGAAGATCAATCACGACCTTGTGGCCAACGTCTGCGAGCGCCCGAGCGTGGTCGCGCGCTGCCCGGTGGCGGCGATCCGCCCGGCCATGGTGAACGGCAAGCCGTCGCTGGAGGTCGATGAGAAAAAATGCATCTGCTGCGGCGCCTGTTTCCCGCCGTGTCCGCCGATGCAGATCAACGACCCGGAGCATTCGAAAATCGCCATCTGGGTCGGCGGCAAGAATGCCAACGCGCGCGGCAAGCCCACGTTCCACAAGCTGGTCGCGGCCGGAATTCCCAACAACCCGCCGCGCTGGCCGGAGGCCGGAGCGATCGTGAAGACGATCCTGAAGGTTTACAAACAGGATGCGCACGACTGGGAGCGCATGGGCGAGTGGATCGAGCGCATCGGCTGGCCGCGGTTCTTCGAGCTGACCGGCCTGCCGTTCACCAAGTTCCACATCGACAACTGGCGCGGTTCGCGCGCGAGCCTCAACGCCTCGACGCATATTCGCCTGTAGCGTAACGCAGCAACGAGTTGATATTCGTCAATTCAGTTGCGTTCGGAACCCGGTTTGGAATATTTCCAGACCGGGTTTTTTGTTTTCTGCGTTAGCTTGCAAGGCACGGAATTTGCAGCTTTAGTTGGGAGCAGACAAATGGATTTGCCTTTCCAAGTAACGCGGACAACGCTGGGGGGGCATGGCACCGGTGCAGTTGCGGCACAAGAGAATCATTGAAAGCGCCATCGTCGTGCTGGCGCTGCTGGTACTCACGTTGAGCGGTTTCCTCGCTTGGCGCTCCTACGATAATTACCGCTCCAGCGCGCTCGCGGCCGCGGCAAGCGAGCTGGCCGACGCGCTCGGGGACGCCATGGAACACTACACTCTCGAACGCGGTCTGACGATGGCGGCGCTCGGCGCGCAGGGCGGTAATCCCGGTCGTTTCCGCTCGTCCATCGCCAAGGCACGGCAGGACGCGGACGCCGATTGGCGCACGGCCATGGAGCTCGCTTCCGCGCTCACCGTGGGCGGCGATTTCAAGACCGCGCTGGCGCAGGCCGGAGAAATGCGAAGCCGCCTCGATTTACTGCGCCGGCGCGTGGACGGGTACCTGGCCGGCGAGACGCC
The DNA here is from genome assembly GCA_004298065.1 of Gammaproteobacteria bacterium. Classification (GTDB taxonomy): domain Bacteria; phylum Pseudomonadota; class Gammaproteobacteria; order Acidiferrobacterales; family Sulfurifustaceae; genus SCRL01. The sequence continues at coordinate 2,661 of SCRL01000047.1, forward strand.
CGTGCCGTCCATGGCGGAATGGTTCGAGACCAGTACGCGGCTTGTCGCGGTTTCCGCGCGCGTCTGGGAAACCATCCTGTTCGCCGAAAAGGTCAACCGGACCGATGTCGGCGCGTTCGCCATGCCGCGCAAGATGCTGTGGGAGGCCGCCGAGCAGGCGGGAGAAGAGCGCGCGCTGCTCGCGTACTACATCAGTACCGGCGCTGCGGTGCCGGCTGGCGATTTCGAGCGGATACAGTTCGCGCGCAACATGGCGCTGTTCGGCATCGAACGGGTGCGTCGCCTGCTCGATGTGCCCACCACCGACCCGCGCCTGACCGCAGCCATGGCGCAGTTGCACGAGAAATACATCAAGGATTTCGAAACGGCGCGTGTCGCGGTGCACCGCGCCGCCCGCACCGGGCGCTACCCGCTGGACGCCACGACGTGGATCGAACATGCGAGTCAGGCCATCCGTACTATCCACGCCGTGACCGACACCATCACGGCCATCACCCGCGATCAGGTACAGCGGAGCCGAAGCTACCAGATGAGCTGGCTCGGTCTGGCACTGTTCCTGTTTACCGGTTCGGCAGGACTCTCGCTCGCGAGCCTCACGCGCGTGCGGCTGCTGGTGGAAGACGTATTCCGGCAGAAGGAGCGCGCCGAAGTCACGATGGATTCCATCGGCGACGCCGTGATCACGACCGACGTGGCGGCGCGGGTCGAGTATCTCAATCCGGCGGCCGAAGAACTTACCGGCTGGTCCAATGTCGAGGGGCGCGGCCGGCCGCTTGCCGAGGTATTCCGTATTGTCAACGGCTACAGCCGCGAACCCAAGGAGAATCCCGTCGAGCGCTGCCTGCGCGAGAACCAGGTGGTGGGTCTCGGCAACGACACCGTGCTTATCCGGCGCGACGGCATGGAAACGACGATCGAGGATTCGGCGGCGCCGGTGCATGACCGCGAGGGCAAGGCCGTCGGCGCGGTCATGGTGTTCTACGACGTCGCGGCGAGCCGCGGCAACACCCACCTGCTGTCCTACCACTCCACGCACGACCGGCTCACGGGACTCGTCAACCGCGCCGAGCTCGAGCGCCGCCTCAAGGGCGCGCTCGATCGGGCCCGCTCGCGCGGCGGCCAACATGCACTCTGTTATCTCGATATCGACCAGTTCAAGGTGGTGAACGACACTTGCGGCCACGCCGCCGGCGACCGGTTGTTGCGTGAGCTTACGCGGCAGTTCCAGACACGCGTGCGCGACAGCGACACGCTCTCGCACATCGGCAGCGACGAATTCGGGCTGCTGCTGGTGAGCTGTCCGCCCGACAAGGCCGTGGCCGTGGCCGAAGACCTGCTGCGGCTGGTGCGCGATTTCCGCTTCGACTGGCAGGGTACGGCGTTCCATCTCACCGCGAGCATCGGCGTCGTGCCGATTTCAGGCGACGAAACCAGCGCGAGCGAGGTCCTGGCCAAGGCGGACGCCGCCTGCTTTGCCGCCAAGGAGAAGGGCCGCAACCGCATCCAGGTGTACGAACCGGACAACCTCGAATACGCCCGGCGTCACGGCGAGATGCAATGGGTGGCGCGCCTGGGTCAGGCGCTGGAGCAGGAGCGGTTCCGGCTCTACTGCCAGCCGATCATGCCGCTGGCGGCGAAGGGCCCGATGCACTACGAAGTCCTGTTGCGGCTGGAAGAGGACGGCCAGATCGTGATGCCGGCCGAGTTCATCCCCGCGGCCGAACGCTACGGCCTCATGCCCCAGATCGACCGCTGGGTGGCGCAGCGCACGTTCGCGGCCCTGCGCGCCGCACGGCCTCGGGGCACGGTGTGCAACATCAACCTGTCGGGGCTGTCGCTCGGGGAAGAGGGGTTTTCGGAGGAGCTGCGTGCCGATTACCAGGCGGCGGGGTTGCCGCGCGGGAGCGTCTGCTTCGAGATCACCGAAACGGCCGCCACGACCAACATGGAGCAGGCCACGCGGCTGATCCAGGCGTTGCGCGGCGCGGGTTGCCGGTTCGCGCTCGACGATTTCGGCACCGGCATGTGTTCGTTCGGCTACCTCAAGGAGTTGCACGTCGACTATCTCAAGATCGGCGGTACCTTCGTGCGCGATATGCTGACCAGCGTCGCTGCACGCGCGACGGTGCAGGCGATCAACGCCGTCGGTCACACGCTCGACATGCGCACCGTGGCCGAGCACGTCTCAAGCCGGAAGCTTCTCGCCGCCGTGCGCAAGCTCGGCATCGACTACGCCCAGGGCTACGTGCTCAGCCGGCCGATGCCGATCGAGGATTGCATGCAGAAGCAGCTGTCCGCGGCGGCGCCGCGGACACGCCGCCATACCCGGCGCAAGGTCGCGGTCTAGTCTAGTTGCTGCCTGCGAGACGGCCGATGATCTGGAAGCTCACGAGCGCCAGCACCAGGATGATGGCGAAGAAGATGACCGAGCGGTTCTCGAAGCGCTTCCCGCGCGCCTGCTCGATGCGTTCGAGCAGCCAGTCAGAGACGAAATAAAGCGCAATGCCGGTCAGGGTGTAATAAACGATTTCCATGGGGCGACTGTAGCGTGAGACGCAGCGGGAACGACTTGATGTCCGTCAATTGCCGGGCACGGCAGGCGTGAAGTGCGCCGATAATCCGGGCGATACCCACAGCGAACCGTCGCCATTCACGATCAGCCCTTCCAGCCCCGGACTATCGGCGACGAGCTTTTTGCCGGTTGCCGTCCCGAGCACCATGATGGCGGTGCCGTAGCCATTCACGAACTCAAGCTTTTCCGCAACCAGCGTGACGTGCCGCGGGCCCTGCGCCGGGTAGCCGGTGCGCGGGTCGAGGATGTGGTGGTAGCGTTTCCCGTCCATGACGAAGTAGCGCTCGTAGTCGCCGGACGACACCACGAAGCCCGATGTCGCCTCGACCACGCCGAGCAGTTGTTGCGGTGCGCGCGGATGGCGGATGCCGATGCGCCACGGCCGCCCCCGCGTCGTGCCCATCACCACGACGTCGCCGCCGCCGTTGATCATGGCGTGTTCGATTCCGTGCGCCGCGAGCGCGCGCCGGCCGGCGTCCAGGATGTAGAGCTTGGCGATGCCGCCGAGATCGATGCGCGCGCCGCGCCGTTCGAGATACGCCGTACCTGCCGCCGCATCCAGCCGCAACCGGCGCCAGTCCACGTTCGGCAGTTGCGCCTCAATCGAGTCCGGCGCAGGGCGGCGCGGATCGTCGGGACGGAAACGCCAGCCGGTAAGCGAACCGACGGTGATGTCGAACGCGCCACCGGTGCGTTGCGATACGTCCTGCGCCATGCGCAGCACTGTCATCAACTCGGGCGGCACGGCGACCGGCTGCGCGCCGGCGGCGCGGTTGATGGCGCTCACGACACTGTTCGGGTCGTAGTGGTTCATCATGTCCGAGAGCCGCGTCATCTCGCGGTAGGCCGCGTCCGTCGCCCGGCGCAGGTCTCCGGCATCCGCCCCCTCAACGACGATCTCGACCCAGGTACCCATGAGCGGGCGCCCGTCGCGGTGCTGCAGCCGCTCCGGGACGTGGCAGCCCGCCGCCAGCAGGGCGAGCCACGCCAGGGCGATGGGCCAATACCGATTTCGAAGGTACGTCATGCGTGATTTATGACTTTAATGCCGGTGCGGACGGTTTGACCCGCATCAAAGCCCGTCCCCATGCGCAACATACTAGAATCTACATCTGAGACACCATGATCCCGCCCGTGTGAACCGTTCCTTGGCCCGGCATCTTCGCCCATTGTTGTTCCTGCTGTGCCTGTGCGGCACGGTGGCGCAAGCAGCGACGGTCGATGTTCTCTACCCGCAGGTCCGCGAGTTCTTCCCTGCGGCCGACCGCTTCGGCGCGCTCGAAGGCGATCCGCCGGCGGCGGCGGTCTGGCGCGGGCAACGGCTCCTCGGCTACGTGTTCCAGACGTTCGACGTCATCCGCATCCCGGCCTATTCGGGCAAGCCCATCAACACCCTCGTCGGCCTCGACACCGAAGGGCGCATCGTGGGCCTGCGCATCGTGCACCACGAGGAGCCGATCCTCGCCGTCGGCATCTCCGAAAAAGAGCTGCGCGCGTTCATCGAGCAGTACGTCGGCAAATCGGCGCACGATTCCATCGTCGTCGGCGCGCCGCGCGAGGGTCACGTCAACGTGGACACCATCTCCGGCGCCACCATCACGGTGATGGTCGAGAACGCCACGCTCAACCGCGCCGCGCGCGCCGTGGCCGAGGCGCGCGGTCTCAAGCCCGGCGCGGAGGCCGTGAAGCTACCGCCCGCCGCGGCACTGGCGCCACCCGCGAAACCGGCGGTGGCAAAACCGGTGTCGAAGCAGGCGGCGCCGGCTCCCGCGACGGAAGAGCCGATTTGGGCCGCGGTGTGGCGCCAGAAGACGTTCCAGATCGCCGTGCTGGGTGCGGCGTTGTTGCTGCTCACCGCCGTCCTCGTGTTTCAGGACTGGCTCGCCAAGCATCCGAAACTGTTGCTGTACGTGCGCGACGGTTATCTCGCGTTCACGCTGTTCTTCATCGGCTGGTACACGCTCGCGCAGCTTTCGGTGGTCAACGTGCTCACGTTCGTCCACAGCATCATGCACGGGTTCCAATGGGAGAGCTTCCTCATCGACCCCATGCTGTTCATCCTGTGGTCGTTCGTGGCCGTGACCATCCTGCTCTGGGGGCGCGGCGTGTACTGCGGCTGGCTCTGTCCCTATGGTGCGCTGCAGGAGCTGACGCAGCAGGTCGCGCGGCGCTTCAACGTGCCCCAGTACGAATTTCCCGAGGTGGTGCACGAGCGCCTGTGGGCGGTGAAGTACGTGATTCTGATCGTGCTCTTCGGCGTGTCGCTGCAATCGCTCACGCAATCGCACGTGCTGGCGGAAGTCGAGCCGTTCAAGACCACGTTCGCCATGCGCTTCCAGCGCGAGTGGCCGTTCGTGCTGTACGCCGTCGGCTTCGTCGCGGTATCGGCGTTCAATCGCAAGTTCTTCTGCAAATACCTGTGTCCGCTTGGGGCGGCGCTCGCCATCGTCGGGCGCTATCGCATTTTCGACTGGCTGCGCCGGCGCAAGGAGTGTGGCAAGCCGTGCCAGATCTGCCACAACGAGTGCGAAGTGCGTTGCATCCGGCCGACGGGCGAGATCAACGTCAACGAGTGCCATTACTGTCTCGATTGCCAAGTGACGTACTGGAACAGTCAGAAATGCCCGCCGCTCGTCGACATGCGCCGGCGGCGCGAGCGCGCGCCGCGCGCGCGCGAGATGGTGCGCGGCATGGAAGAGCATCTTGGTCCCTCGGGGCTCGATCCGACCGACGACAAGGACCCGCCGGGTTGCGCCGGCTGCGAGCGTCGCTGCGATTGACCGCGCGCCTCAACTGCCGGAAGTGCCGTCGATTTGACCCACATCAAGTGCGGGATTTTTTGACTCATATCAAGGATGGTCATGCGCACGCCTTCTAGAGTGAGCGCAACTTCACGATTTCCAACTCACCAACGAGGGAGTGATATGAAACGCAAGCCGTTGTCGATCGCCGCCGGTATCGCGCTTTTCGCCGCGTTGCCGCTCGTGGCCCATGCCGCCGAGGCCAAGAAGCCGGTACACCCCGGCACGCCCGAGGAAGAACTGCGCTACAAAGGCGCGCCGGTGCCGATCAAGCCGGAGGAGGCGAAGGAAACCCTGACGCCCAAGGCGCCGCCGCTCAGCGCCGCCCAATTCGACCGCGCCAAGCAGATTTACTTCGAGCGCTGCGCCGGTTGCCACGGCGTGCTGCGCAAGGGCGCCACCGGCAAGGCGCTCACCCCGGACATCACGCTGCCCAAGGGCACCGACTACCTCAAGGTGTTCATCGACTACGGCTCGCCCGCGGGCATGCCCAACTGGGGCACCTCGGGACAATTGAGCAAGGATGACATCGAGACCATGGCCAAGTTCCTGCAGCACGAGCCGCCGACACCGCCCGAGTGGGGCCTGAAGGAGATGAAGGCCTCGTGGAAGGTGCTGATCCCGCCCAACAAGCGCCCGAAGAAGCAGGAGAACAAGATCAATCTCTCCAACCTGTTCTCGGTCACGCTGCGCGACAGCGGCGAAGTGGCGCTGATCGACGGCGACACCAAGAAGATCGTCAGCATCGTCAAGACCGGCTACGCGGTGCACATCTCGCGCATGTCACAGTCTGGCCGCTATCTGTACGTGATCGGCCGCGACGCCCAGATCAACCTCATCGACCTGTGGATGAAGAAGCCGGACAACGTCGCGGTCATCAAGGTCGGCCTCGAGGCGCGCTCCGTGGACACCTCGAAGTACAAGGGCTACGAGGACAAATACGCCATCGCCGGCTCCTACTGGCCACCGCAGTACACGATCATGAATGGCGACACGCTCGAGCCGCTCAAGATCGTCGCCACCCGCGGCTACACCGTGGACACGCAGGAGTACCACCCCGAGCCACGCGTGGCCTCGATCGTGGCCTCGCACTTCCACCCGGAGTTCGTGGTGAACGTGAAGGAGACCGGCCAGACGCTGATGGTCAACTACAGCGACATCAACAACCTCAAGGTGACCACGATCGGCACCGAGCGGTTCCTGCATGACGGCGGCTGGGACGCGAGCAAGCGCTACTTCATGGTCGCGGCCAACCAGCGCAACACCATCGCGGTGATCGACGCCAAGGACAACAAGCTGGTGAAGCTGGTGAAGGACGGCGTCGGCAAGATTCCGCACCCGGGCCGTGGCGCCAACTTCGTCGATCCGAAATTCGGGCCGGTCTGGGCCACGAGCCACCTCGGCGACGAGACCGTGGCGCTGATCGGCACCGACCCGGAGAAGCACAAGGCCAACGCCTGGAAGGTGGTGCGTTCGCTCAAGGCGCAGGGCGGCGGGTCGCTCTTCATCAAGACCCATCCGAAGTCGAAGAACCTGTGGGTGGACACGACGCTCAACCCGAGTGCCGAAATCTACCAGTCGGTCGCGGTGTTCGATATCGACAATCTCGACAAGCCGTTCGAGGTGGTGAAGATCGCCGAACTCGCGGGTCTGGGCGAGGGACCGAAGCGCGTGGTGCAGCCGGAGTACAACAAGACCGGCGACGAGGTCTGGTTCTCGGTGTGGAACGGTGCGACCCAGGAATCGGCGATTGTCGTGATCGACGACAAGACCCGGAAGCTGAAGCACGTGATCAAGGACAAGCGCCTGATCACGCCGACCGGCAAGTTCAACGTCTATAACACGCAGCACGACGTGTACTAACCTCCTAGTGGTGGTTCGGGGGCGGGCAATCCGCCCCCCCTTTCTAGGAAGGGAGAGAGCCATGCAACCCGGCATCGGCGCGGGTTTGATGGGCGCCATAGGGGCGCTCTGCACGACACTGGCGGCGGCGGGCGATGTCCCGCCGCCGCGCCAGGTCGAGCTGCGGCAAATGCTCACGCAGGACTGCGGCTCGTGTCACGGTCTTACGCTCAAGGGCGGGCTCGGTCCCGCGCTCACACCCGAAGCGCTCGCGGGCAAGTCCCCGGCGAGTCTGCGCGCCACCATCCTGCACGGCCGTCCGGGCACGCCAATGGCGCCGTGGAGCCCGTTCCTCACTGAAACCGAAGCCGGCTGGCTCGTCGAACATCTGCTCAACGGAACCGCCCATGCCCACGCGCGCTGAACATCTCCGCCTCAGCCTGTTCACCGCGCTGGTGCTGGCGGTGAGCGGCTGCGCCGGTCCGCGCGGCACCGGCGATCTCGGGCTGGTCATCGAACGAGCCACCGGCAGCGTGCAGGTGGTGGACACCTCGGCGCGCACGCGCATCGCGCGCATCGACGGTTTCGGCGACCTGTCGCACGCCTCGGCGGTGTTTTCGCGCGACGCGCGCTACGCCTACGTGTTCGGGCGCGACGGCGGCCTGACCAAGGTGGATCTGCTCACAGGCAAAATCGAAAAGCGCATCGTGCAGGCGGGCAATGCCATCGGCGGGGCGATCTCGCAGGACGGCAAGGTAGTCGCGGTATCGAATTACGAGCCCGGCGGCGTGCGCCTGTTTGACGCGGGTTCGCTCGCACCGTTGGCGGAGATTCCCGCGAACGGCGCGAACGGCGCGCGCTCGAAAGTCGTGGGGCTGGTGGACGCGCCGGGCGACCGTTTCGTGTTCGCGCTCTACGACGCGGGCGAAATCTGGCTCGCCGACGCACGCGATCCGCGCGCGCCGCGGGTAACGAAATTTTCCAATACCGGAAAGCAGCCCTATGACGGCACGGTCACGGCCGACGGGCGCTGGTATCTCGCGGGCCTGTTCGGCGAGGACGGTCTGGCGCTGCTCGACCTGTGGCATCCTGCTGCCGGCGCGCGCAAGGTGGTCGAGGGTTACGGGCGCGGCAGCCAGCCGCTGCCGGTGTACAAGATGCCGCACCTCGACTACATCGCCGCCGCCGGCGACCGGCTGTTCGTGCCGGCGGCCGGACGCCACGAGCTGCTGGTGGTCGACGCGCGCAACTGGAAAGAGCTCGCGCGCGTGCCGCTCGCGGGCCAGCCGGTGTTCGTGGTCGCGCGCCCGGACGGGCGCCACGTGTGGGTCAACTTCGCGCCGCCGCACAACGACACGGTGCAGGTGCTCGACAGCGAAACGCTCGCGACCGTGCGCACGCTCAAGCCCGGCAAGGGCGTGCTGCACATGGAGTTCACGCCGCGCGGCGAGGCCTGCTGGGTGTCGGTGCGCGACGACAACCTGGTGCGGGTGTACGACACCGCGACCTTCGCCGAGCTGGCGGCGCTTCCGGCGGACAAGCCCTCCGGCATCTTTTTCAGCGCGCGCGCGCATCGGATCGGACAATGACCCTGCCACACGCGAACCTGACCGAACTCGAGCGCAAACTGCTGAACGACTTTCAGCACGATTTCCCGCTCACGCCCACGCCCTACGCCGACATGGCGAAACAGCTCGGCGTGAGCGAGGCCGAGGTGCTGGCGGCGCTCGCGCATCTCAAGGCGGCCGGCGCCGTGAGCCGCGTGGGCGCGGTGGTGCGCCCCAATACCATCGGCGCGAGCACGCTCGCGGCCATGTCCGTGCCGGCCGGGGACCTGGAGCGCGTGGCCGCGCTGGTCAACGGTTATCCCGAGGTGAACCACAACTACGAGCGCGAGCACGCGCTCAACCTGTGGTTCGTCGCGGCGGCGCCGGACGGCGCGCGCCTGCAACACGTGTTGGACGAGATCGCCGAGCGCAGCGGTTATGAGGTGCTGAGCTTCCCGCTCGTTGAGGATTACCACATCGACTTGGGGTTTGACTTGCGATGGAGATGAACATTGAATTGAACACGCACTCGATACCGCCGGTGGTGGACGACACCGACCGGCGGCTGCTTGCGGTGGTCGCCAAGGGCCTGCCGCTCGCGCCGCGGCCGTTCGCCGAAGTCGCTGCACGTCTCGGGCTCGATGAGGCCGAGGTTATTGCGCGATTCGCGCACCTGAAGCAGTCGGGCGTGCTGCGCCGCTTCGGCGTGGTCGTGCGCCACCACGAGCTCGGCTACGGCGCCAACGCCATGGTGGTCTGGGACGTGCCCGACGACCAGGTGCGTGCGCTCGGGCGCTGCCTTGCCGGTTTCGACTTTATCACGCTGTGTTACCAGCGCCCGCGGCGCCTGCCGCAGTGGCGCTACAATCTCTACTGCATGATCCATGGCAAGAGCCGCGAAGAGGTGCTGTCGAATCTCGAATGGATGGTCAACCGTTGCGGGCTGCAATCGCTCCCGCACGAGGTGCTGTTCTCGCGCCGGCGCTTCAAGCAGTGCGGCGCGCGTTACCATGCCGAGAACAAGGAGGACGCCCATGCCGCGTCCGGCTGAGGCCGTCGCGCTCGACGCCACCGACCGGCGTATCGTGAATGCGCTCCAGGGCGGCCTGCCGGTATGCGAACGTCCGTACGCCGAAGCGGCGACGAATCTGGGCATCTCCGAGGATGAATTGATCCGGCGACTCGAACGGTTGCTGGCCGACGGCGCGCTCACGCGCTTCGGGCCGATGTACCACGCCGAACGCCTCGGCGGCGCGCTCACGCTCGCGGCGATGCAGGTGCCGGAGGCGGATTTCGAACACGTGACGGCCATCGTCAACGGCTTTTCCGAGGTGGCGCACAACTACCGGCGGGAGCACGCGTTCAACATGTGGTTCGTGCTCGCGACCGAGCACCCCGGACGCATCAATGAGGTGATCGGCGACATCGAGCGTGCCACCGGGCTCAAGGTGTACAACCTGCCGAAGATCGAGGAATTCTACGTCGGCCTGAGGTTCGAGGCATGAACACCGCGCGCGCCCTTGCCCTCGAAACGCCGGCCACGCTGGATGCCACCGACCGGCGCCTGATCGTCGAAACCCAGGGCGGCCTGCCGCTGGTGCCGCGGCCGTACCATGCGCTCGCCGAGCGCCTCGGCATTACGCCCGAGGACGTGATGGCGCGCATGCGGCGCATGCTGGAGCACGGTATCGTCCGGCGCATCGGCGCGGTGCCGAACCACTACGCGCTCGGTTACGCGGCCAACGGCATGTCGGTGTGGGACGTGCCCGATCCGTGCGTGCTGGAAATCGGCGAGTGGGTCGGCAGCCTCGACTTTGTGTCACACTGTTACCAGCGCCCGCGCATCCTGCCGGCGTGGCCGTACAACCTGTTCGCGATGTTGCACGGCCGCAGCCGCGAGGAAGTCGAGGAGCACGTGCAGATGATCGCGCGCATCCTCGGCCAGTACGCCCGCGCGCACACGGTGCTCTACAGCACGCGCATCCTGAAAAAGACCGGCCTGCGCCTGAACGGGTGAACCATGTTCCGCATCAGCCAGTACATGCAGGAAATCAAAAGCCCGACGCCGCTCGGGCCCCGGCGCGCGCCGCCGGGGCCGGTGGTGATCTGGAACCTCATTCGCCGCTGCAACCTCGCCTGCAAACATTGTTATTCGATCTCGGCCGACCGGGATTTTCCGGGCGAGCTTTCGACGGATGAAGTCTGCCGGGTGATGGACGACCTCAAGGCGTTCCGTGTGCCGGTGCTGATCCTCTCCGGCGGCGAGCCGCTGCTGCGTCCCGACATCTTCGATATTTCCCGGCGTGCCAAGACCATGGGCTTCTACGTCGGACTTTCGACCAACGGCATACTGATCGACGAGGCCATGATCGGGCGCATCGCCGACATCGGCTACGACTACGTCGGCATTTCCATCGACGGCCTGAGAGACACCCACGACCGCTTCCGCCGCCTGACGGGCGCGTACGACGCCTCGATGCGCGCCATCCGTCTGTGCCACGAACGCGGCATCAAGGTCGGCATGCGCTTCACCCTGACCCAGGACAACGCTCACGAGCTGCCGGCGTTGCTCAAGCTCATGGAGGACGAAGGCATCGACAAGTTCTACCTCTCGCACCTGAACTACGCCGGCCGCGGCAACATCAATCGCAAGGACGACGTGGTGCTCAAGACCACGCGCCAGGCGATGGACCTGTTGTTCGACACCTGCTGGGACTACACGCAACGCGGGCTGCACAAGGAATTTGTTACCGGCAACAACGACGCCGACGGCGTGTACCTGCTGTACTGGGTGCGGAAAAACTTCCCTCATCTGGAAGACCACCTGCGCGCGAAACTCGCGCAGTGGGGCGGCAACTCCTCGGGCGTGAACATCGCCAACATCGACAACCTCGGCAACGTCCACCCCGATACCTTTTGGTGGAACTACCCGCTCGGCAACGTGCGCAACCGGCCGTTCTCGGAAATCTGGCAGGACACCTCCGACCCGCTCATGGCCGGACTGAAGGCGAATCCGCGCAACGTCAAAGGCCGCTGCGGCCAGTGCGCCTATTTCGACATCTGCGGCGGCAACACGCGCGTGCGCGCCTACAGCCTCACCGGCGACCCCTGGGCCGAGGACCCGGCGTGTTACCTCACGGACGAGGAAATCGGCGTCGAGCACGCGGGCGAGCGCCTGACCGTGACGCCATACACTCGCCGGAGTGCTGCAAAGTAGAATTCACCACAGAGCGCACAGAGAACGCAGAGAAAGGCAGAAATCTGTGAAAAAGATTTCAAGGTTTGTTTTTATTCTCTCCGTGTTCTCTGTGTCCTCTGTGGTTCCTGCTTTTTCTGACGTAGATCCGCTCTATAAAACCCACTGTGCGAGTTGCCACGGGGCCGACCGGCTCGGCGGCATGGGCCCGGCGTTGCTGCCGGAGAACCTCGGGCGACTGAAGAAAACCGAGGCGCTGAACGTTATCCGTGCCGGGCGCGCGGCGACGCAGATGCCGGGTTTTGCCGGTAAGCTCGCGGACGAGGACATCGCCGCGCTCGCGGAGCTGGTCTATACGCCGCTGCCGCAAGTGCCCGAGTGGGGTATCGAAGCCATGCGGGCGAGCCATAAGGTATTCCTGCATGCTGCGCGCCTGTCGGACAAGCCGGTATTCAAGGCCGATCCACTCAACCTGTTCGTTGTGGTCGAGCTCGGCGATCACCACGTCACCATTCTCGACGGCGACAAATTCGAGCCGCTCGGGCGCTTCCCGACGCACTTCGCGCTGCACGGCGGGCCCAAGTATTCGCCCGACGGGCGCTACGTCTACTTCGCCTCGCGCGACGGCTGGATATCCAAGTTCGATCTGTACAACCTGAAATACGTCGCTGAAATCCGCGCCGGCATCAACACGCGCAACCTTGCAGTCTCGGGCGACGGCAAGGTCGTACTGGTCGGCAACACCCTGCCGCACACACTGACGGTGCTCGACGCGCGCGATCTCACGCCGCTCATGGTGATCGCGGTGCAGGACGGCGAGGGCAAGGGCTCGCGCGTGTCGGCGGTGTACGACGCCGGCCCGCGCAAGAGTTTCATCGCCGCGCTCAAGGACATCCCCGAGGTTTGGGAGATTCCCTACAGTCCGGATCACGAACCGATTTTCCAGGGGTATGTGCACGACTACCGCATGGGCGAGGGGTTGGCGGAGAAGGGGCCGTTCCCGGTGCGGCGCATCAAGCTCGACGACGTACTCGACGATTTCTTTTTCGACCAGAAATACGAGCACCTGATCGGTGCCGCGCGTGAGGGTAAAGGCGGGCAGGTGGTGAATCTCATCGTCGGGCGCAAGATCGCGGATATCGATCTGCCCGGTTTGCCGCATCTCGGTTCCGGCATCACCTGGGAATATGAAGGAAAACCGGTAATGGCAACACCGAACCTGAAGGAAGGTTCGGTCTCCATCGTGGACATGAAGGACTGGAAGGTCATCAAGCGCATCGACACCGCCGGCCCCGGATTTTTCCTGCGCTCGCACGAGAACACGCCCTATGCCTGGGGCGACGCGATGATGAGCCGGGCCAAAGACACGATGCAACTCATCGACAAGCGCACACTTGAAGTCGTAAAGACCCTCAAGCCCGCGCCCGGCAAGACCGCGGCGCACACCGAATTCACGCGCGACGGCAAATACGCGCTGGTGTCGGTGTGGGAAATGGACGGGGCGCTGGTGGTGTACGACGCCGCGACGCTGAAAGAGATCAAACGCCTGCCGATGAAGAAGCCTTCAGGCAAGTACAACGTTTATAACAAGATCACACGCTCGGAGGGAACGAGCCACTAATTCCTCTCGTGGTGCAAGGTTGAAATTGCGCGGCCAAAGCCCCAGCATTTGCGTCCTGTTTCCCCAAGACTGCCGCCATGACCGACACCACACCGCGCAACACCCTTGAAGAACAGCTTCTTGCCGCCCAGGAAGGCCGCATAGACAGCGACGAGCTGCTGAAAACGCTGATGACCTCGCAGGTGTTCATGCCGGTGCAGGATGAAAAAGCGCCGGTGGCGAACATCCAGCGCTCGACGCGCGCCCAGCCGCTGGTGCTGTCGGGCGAGGACGACACGCCGATCCTGGTACTGTTTTCCAGCCCCGAGCGCGCGCGGCCGTTTCTCACGGACTACCCCGGTTTCGCCGCCGGCATCCTCGAACCGTTTCAGTGGGTGCTGGAAAACATGGGCAGCGGCTACGGCATCACGCTCAACCCCGGCTCCGAACTCGGCTTCGACATGGAGCCGGAAACCGTCGCCGACCTCGCCGCCAGTCTCGCCGCCACGCTGAAACATTAAAACGGCCGTTCACCACGGAGAACACAGAGGGCACGGAGAATATCGAAGGGGACCAAAATAACTCTGTGATCTCTGTGTCCTCTGTGGTCAAGAACTCTTAATATATATAGGTGTCCGCCGGCATCCCCGCCGGCGGAAGATTGTCGAACGATGAAGCTGATTCCTGCCGCTTGGCGGCGGTTCCCCTTGAAGCGTTTCCTGCGCGTGGCGCTGCTTATCGCGCTGCTCGCGGCGGCGCTGTTCGCGCTCTATCTCGACTGGCGCGTGACCGATGAATTCACCGGCCGGCGCTGGGCGCTGCCGGCGCGCGTGTACGCGCGCCCGCTCGAACTTTTCCCCGGTGCGGCTCTCACGCCGCCGCAGCTGGTGCAGGAGCTGGAGCTGCTCGGTTACAAGCGCGGCATCGAGGGTATGGAGCCCGGGCGCTTCGAGCCGCGCGCCGGCGGCGTCGACCTCGTCACCCGGCCGTTCGCGTTCTGGGACGGCGCGCAGCCGGCGCTGGCGCTACGCCTCGAATTCCGGGACGACCGCCTCGACGCCCTCTGGGACCAGGGTAACTACACGGAGCTGAAACTGGCGCGGCTCGACCCGCTCCCGATCGGCGGTATCTATCCGGCGCACAACGAGGACCGCGTGCTGGTCAAACTCGACGAGGCGCCGCGCGAATTGGTTAGCGCGTTGCTGGCGATGGAAGATCGCCAGTTCTATTCGCACATCGGCGTGGACCCGCGCGGCGTCGCGCGCGCCGCGCTCTCGACGCTCACCGGTCGCGGCGTGCAGGGTGGCAGCACGCTCACGCAGCAGCTGGTGAAGAACTATTTCCTCACGCCCGAACGCACGCTCCGGCGCAAGGCCACGGAAATGCTCATGGCGCTGCTGCTCGAACTGCATTACGCCAAGGACGAAATCCTCGAGGCCTACCTGAACGAAATTTATCTGGGTCAGGACCGCAATCGCGCGATCCACGGCTTCGGGCTTGCGGCGCACTATTACTTCGACAAGCCGCTCAACCGCCTCACGCTTGCCGACTCGGCGCTGCTGGTCGGCATGGTGAAAGGCCCGGCGTTGTACGATCCGCACCGGCACCCGCAACGCGCGCTCGAACGGCGCAACCTGGTGCTTTCCGAGATGCGCGGTCTCGGCTACATCACGCCGGAACAGGCGCTGCGCGCCAAGGCCGAGCCGCTCGGCGTCGTCGCCAAACCGGGCATCGGCACCTCGCCGCACCCGGCGTTTCTGGAGCTGGTGCGCCGGCAACTGCGCCAGGACTACGACGAAGACGACCTGCGCTCGGAAGGCCTGAAGATCTTTACTACGCTCGACCCGCATGCCCAGCGCGCGGCCGAGCGCGCGCTCACGAACCGCCTGGCCATCCTCGACCGCGCGCGCAAGGACGGCCAGCCGCCGCTCGAAGGCGCGGCGGTGGTCACGAGCACCGCGACCGGCGAGGTGCAGGCGCTCGTCGGCGGTCGTGACGTGCGCTACCAGGGCTTCAACCGCGCGCTCGACGCGCAGCGCCCGGTGGGCTCGTTGTTGAAACCCGCGGTCTATCTCGCGGCGCTTTCACGCCCGCAGCAGTACACCCTGGTCACGCCGTTGAGCGACGAGCGCTTCGTGTGGAAGAGCCGCGGCGCGCCCGACTGGGAGCCGCAAAATTACGACCGCAAATACCACGGGCGCGTGCCGCTGCGCACCGCGCTCGCGGAGTCGTACAACGTCGCCACCGCGCGTCTCGGCACCGAGCTTGGCATCCCGAAGGTGCTGGAGACGATGCACCGGCTCGGCATCGAGCACGAGCTGCCGCCGTATGCCGCGACCCTGCTCGGCGCGGTGGACCTGACGCCGTTCGAGGTGACGCAGATGTACCAGACCCTCGCGAGCGGCGGCTTCCGCACGCCGCTGCGCGCGATCCGCGAGGTGCTCACCGCCGACGGCCAGCCGCTCAAGCGCTACGGGCTCTCCGTCGAGCAAGTGGTCGAGCCGGCGCCGGTGTATCTCGTCACCGCCGCGATGCAGGACGTGGTGCGCGAGGGCACGGCCAGGGGACTCACGGCGTTTCTCTCGCCCACGCTCAACATTGCCGGCAAGACCGGCACCACCGACGAGCTGCGCGATTCGTGGTTCGCCGGGTTCACCGGCGATTACCTGGCGGTCGCGTGGGTCGGCTACGACGACAACCGTCCGTCGCGCCTGACCGGCGCCAGCGGCGCCATGACCGTGTGGGGCGAGCTGATGGCGCCGATCGCGCGCGAACCGCTGGTGCCGCCGCTGCCGGAGAACGTCGAGCAGGTGACGATCGACCCGCGCAGCGGCCTGCGCGCCGGGTTCGGCTGCGACGGCGCCGTCGAGCTGCCGTTCCTCGCCGGTACCGCACCGGTGGCGGTTTCGGATTGCGCCGCGCCGCCGCCTCCGGCGCCAGAGAAAAAGGAGAAGCCGCCGGCGAAGAGCTGGTGGCAACGCTTGTTCGAGTGACGCGCACGCCGTAGCATTCGTCTGCAACAGACGGATATTTCCATGCGGCGGTTTTCCCTTTCGATTCTTTTCTTGCTCGCGGCGTTCGCCGCCGGGTGCGCCGCGCTGCCGCCGGCGCCCGCACCGAAGACGCCCGAGGAAAAGGTCGCGAGCACGCCGGTGTCCAGCAGCGGTGCCGTTGTCGCGCTCGCCGACAGCGCGCGTACCGATGTCGCTGCGGGGAATTATGCGAGCGCCAGCGCCGCACTCGAACGCGCGCTGCGCATCGAACCGCGCAACGCGCGCCTGTGGCACGAGCTGGCGCAGCTCAAGCTCAAGCAGGGCGATGCGTCCCAGGCGGCGAACATGGCGGCGCGCTCCAACTCCTGGGCCGGCGCCGACAAGGTGTTGCGCGCGGCCAACTGGCGCGTCATCGGCGAGGCGAAGCGCGCGCTGGGCGACGAAACCGGCGCGAATGCCGCATTCGACAAAGCCGACAAACTTATTCGTTAATTCCCCGGTTGTTCCCGAGCCATTCCTGCGCCGGCGCGCGGGTCTATACTGTTACCAAGTCTGTTCTTTCGGATTGCAGCACAGGAGGTGTGCCATGTCCGAGCCTGCATGCGTATTGCCGTCGTTCGAGATCGACGACGACGGCCTGCTCAAAGATCCATCCACCTGGAACGAAGCCGTAGCGCAGGAAATCGCCCACCTGCTCGAAGTGGGCGAGCTCACCGACGAGCATTGGGAAGTGATCCACGCGCTACGCGAGTACTACGGCAAGTACGGCGTCGCCCCGGCGATGATCCAGGTCTGTCGCCAGCACAACCGCGACCGTCACTGGGTGCACGACCTGTTCCACTCGTGTCTCAACGCCTGGTGCGTGGCCGGTCTGCCGAATCCCGGTGAAGAGGCCAAGTCCTACCTGAGCAGCGCGTATTAGTTCGTCATCGGGCCGATGGCGCGACGCATCTCGCACGTCATCGGCTTTGACGATGCGCCCTTCGAGCGCACACACCGCGGCGACGTTCTTATCGTCGGCGCGGTCTACGCCGGCACGCGACTCGAAGGCGTGCTCTCCGGTAAGGTCCGGCGCGACGGCGCCAATTCCACCCGCGTTCTGATCGATCTCATCGCGCGCTCGCGCTTTCGTGCGCACGCGCAGGCGATCCTGCTGCAAGGCATCGCCTTCGCAGGCTTCAACGTCGTGGACATCCACAAGCTGCACGCCGTGCTCATGATTCCCGTCATTGTCGTTGCACGTAAACAACCCGATTTCGCCGCCATCCGGCGCGCGCTGCTGCACCGTGTCCCGGGCGGGAAGCGCAAATGGGCGCTGATCGAACGCCTCGGGCCTATGGAGCCGGCGGCGGGCGTGTACGTCCAGCGCGCCGGTATTTCGCTCGAAAAAACTGCCGAACTGATCAAACGGTTAGCGGTGAATGGCGCGCTGCCGGAGCCGCTGCGCACGGCGCACCTCATCGCCGGCGGCGTGACGGTAGGCGAAAGCCGGCACAGGGCTTAACATACCGAGTGTTGTCTCCGCTTGAGGCCGCTCCTTGCGGCCTCAATTCAAATGGACCCGAATGGGAGGTGGAGCATGTGGAATAACCTGTCCAAGGGGTTGTTGGCGGCGGTTGTTGTCGCCGTCGGTGCTGCGGGGTACCTGTTCTGGAACCAGGGCACGCTGCGGCAGAAGGCTGACGAGAGCGCCAGCAAGGCGCAGGCGCTGGAACAGCAGCTCGCGCAGGCGAAGGGCGAGGTCGGCAAGCTCTCGAAGGAAAAGGAAGCCGAGCTCGCGAAGCTCAAACAGGCTCAGCAAGACATGCTTGCGAGCCTGAAAAAAGAGGTCGAGGCCGGCGAGGTCATGGTCAGCCAGCTCGCCGACCGGCTCTCGGTCAAAGTTCTCGACAAAATCCTGTTCGCCTCCGGCGAGGCCGCGATCTCGCCCAAGGGCCAGGACGTGCTTAAGCGCGTTGGCAAGGTGCTCGCGCAGGCGCACGACAAGGACAAGGTCATCCGCATCGAGGGCCACACCGATACCGTCCCTATCGGCAAGAGCCTCAAGAGCAAGTTCGCCACCAACTGGGAGCTCTCCACCGCGCGCGCCACCACCGTCGTGCGCTTCCTCGCCGAGACCACGAAAATCCCGCCCGATGGTTTCGAAGCCGCGGGCCTGGGTGAATATCACCCGATAGCGGATAACACGAAACCCGAAGGCCGCCAGCAGAACCGGCGCATCGAGATCATTCTTTACCCGCGCGTCGCTGCACTGGCGGAGGAAGTGCCAAAGCTGAAGCTTGCGCCTGCCGGCGAGACCAAGCCTTGAACTTCGCAAAACATAGCGAAATATATTGCAAGAACGAGATTTGACTGACTGGGTATTTTTCTACAACTTGATTCAGTTAGCCCAAACTAATGCGCACAAAAACAACACAGCTTTTGATAGGTTCGATGTTAATCATTAGTGGATGTATTTCATCCGGTCCAGATAATAACGCTGGTTTTGGCCACATTGAGAAGATCGAGGATATTGAAGGAATATATAAAAACTCAGGTGAAGGAAGAACTAGTTCACACACCATTTACCTGTCCAGAATAATTTGGCCAAAAGAGAAAGGGCTGGAACATAAGGACATAGAAACCATTCATGTCCGAAAAATAGATAACCATACGCTCGTGGTTAAAGCCGTCGTGAACACTGTTGTAAAGAAGGAATCCACGTTTGTGGAAGGGAAAGACTTTGAAATTGGGAATGGTCGCATTAGGTTGAATCTTGGCGGAGGCATTGCAGGCCTTAAGGCTGGAGAACCACTTGTGGGACCGTACTACGAATCCGCGGAGCTTGGTCTGGATAGCCGTGGTCATGGAAAATACCGAAAAAGCTTTGCAACCGCTGGTCTGGTGTATCTTTTTCTGCCAATTGCTATCGGTGGGAATGAGGACGTAAGGTTCATTCGATTGAATGACTAACCTGTAGACCGAGACGGGCACGTGTAACGGCTGCGTGTCAGCGTGAAAAGGTGTCAGCCAGGTGAAAAGGTGTCAGGAACCATTTAGCCAGGAAAACTGAACGTAAAAATTGGGACAGATTTATTTTCTGGGCAGAATTGAGTTTGAGTAGGTGCAAGGAGGAGGGATGGTGCTTCGAAAGATTGCGTTAACGGCGATGGCCATTTTTCTGTTCAGCAATATCGGGCTCGCTGACGAGGAGCGTTGGAAACGTGTTAACAGTATTCCAACGGATGCGAAGAAGGTTAATGCCTCCATGCCGATTTTTGGCCAGCGTCTCGTGCATGGGCTGCCGCCCGGGTGGAAGCCGGGTTTTGAGAACGCCAGCGGCGGCCACTACATCATGGAGTATGTTCCGGTCGGCCAAACGGTGCAGCGTTGGGAGGAAATGATCACGGTCCAGGGCTTCAAGGGCCTGGCCAAGAATCCAAAGGTTAGTCCTGAGTTCATGCTTAGGGCGATGATGGCACAACATAAAAAGATCTGTAACGAGAAATTGATTGTGCAGCCACTTGGAGTCCGAAAAGTGGATGCGCACGAGGCATTCGCGGCCCTGATCGGGTGCGCCGGGATACCTGGGGACCACCGCTCGGGACTCAAGGAAGGTTATGGTGAAATCGCTTATTACATTGCCATCAAAGGCTCGCAAGATATGTACATGATTCACCGCGCCATGCGTTTCAAGGAAGGTGCGCCTACGCCGGGAATAGTTGCCGCGCTTACAAAAGAGATGGAGGTCGTGGAACCCATCAAGCTCTGTGAGCTCGATATTTCCCAGACCGAATGCTGGGAACGTGAGTCACCTTAACCAAGGTTTTTGCCGTGCATCTGCCCCGCAAACCCCCAAGCAGCCAGGCTGACAATAGCAAGCTCGACCAGATTGTCGCCAAGGCGCGCAAGGAGGCCGATACGCGCATGGTGGGCTATCGCGAGCAGTCGTTGCGGCTGCACCCGCATGTCTGCGGCCGTTGTGGGCGCGAGTTCACGCGCGAGAACCTGCACGAGCTGACGGTGCACCACAAGGACCACAACCACGACAATAACCCGCCCGACGGCAGCAACTGGGAAAATCTCTGTATGTACTGCCACGACTGGGAGCACCAGAAATATTCGCACCTCGTAACCGGCGCCGGCGCGGAGTTCGGTTTGACGCATTCCAAACCCAAGGCCGCGACGCACAGTCCCTTCGCCGACCTCAAGGGGCTGCTGGAGAAGGGCAAAAAGTAACCGCTGTTCCGTTCCGGTGTTTGGGGCTACACTTCGGCTCCTTCGGCGCACCGACACCACCCGTTTCCCCATGAACAGCAGCAGTAACAACAACAGCAAGCACCTCGTCATTTCTGCCGTCGGCAAGGACCGGCCCGGCATCGTCAACGACGTGTCCAAGTCGATCCTCGATTCCGGCTGCAACATCGAGGACAGCCGCATGACCGTACTCGGCGGCGAGTTCGCGCTGATCGTGCTGATTTCGGGGAGCTGGAGCGCGGTCGCCAAGCTCGAAACCCAGGTCCCGGCGCTGGCCAAGAAGCTCGATCTCATCGTCACCGCCAAGTACACCGAGCCGCGCGCGGTGCGCGCCGACATGGTGCCGTACCAGGTGGACGTGGTGTCGATGGACCAGCCCGGCATCGTGCACGACATCGCCGATTTCTTCGCCAGCCGCGAGATCAACATCGAGGAGCTGACGAGCTGGACCTACCCGGCGGCGCACACCGGCACGCCGATGTTCTCGCTCAGCATGACCATCAGCATGCCGGCCAAGACCCACATCGGCCAGTTGCGCGACGACTTCATGAAGTTCTGCGACGAGCTTAACCTCGACGCCACGCTCGAACCCTCGCGCCACTGACCCGGCGCCGCAATCCGCACAATTTGCAGGGTAGAAGCCGGCCGCGACGGCGATTAAGCTGTAGGCATGGACACCGATCTCAGCGATCTTCGCACGCTGTACGAGGAAATCATCCTCGACCACAACCGCAAGCCGCGGAACTATCCGCTGCGCCCGGCGTGCACCAACCACAGCGCGCACGGCTTCAACGCCCTGTGCGGCGACGAGTTCCGCGTGCACGCCTGCGTCGAGGACGGCGTCATCAAGGACATCGGCTTCGAGGGCGGCGGCTGCGCCATCTCCACGGCCTCGGCCTCGCTCATGACCGAGGCGGTGAAGGGCAAATCCGTGGACGAGGCCGAGGCGCTGTTCCGCGACGTGCACGAGGTGCTGACGAACGAGGAAGCCGCGGCGCACGGCAAGACCCTGATGGGCAAGCTCGCGGCGCTGGTGAGCGTCAAGGAATACCCGCTGCGGGTGAAGTGCGCCACGCTCGCCTGGCACACGCTGCACGCCGCGCTCGCCGGCAAGCGCACCGCCTCCACCGAGTGAGAATCGCCGGCGCATCGGGTAAACTCCGCGCCGGCTGAATCCCGAGAATCCCCCGATGTCCCGCAAGCGCAAGCTGCGCTTCGAATGTACCGGCTGCGGCGGCTGCTGCGTCGGTCGCCCGAACTCGAAGCTCGAATACTACGTCGCGGTTACGCCCGCGGAACGCGAACGCATCCGTAAGTTCCTCGGCGTTTCGCCCGCGTGGTTCCGGCGCCGCTACCTCCAACGCTTCGACGACGGCCAGCATAGCCTGCGCTGGAACGGGGATCGCTGCGTGTTCCTGGACGGCGAAAAGCGCTGCCGCATCTACCCGGTGCGCCCGACGCAGTGCGTCACCTATCCGTTCTGGCCCGAGATCGTGGAGTCGCGCTTCGGCTGGCG
Source organism: Gammaproteobacteria bacterium (assembly GCA_004298065.1). Lineage (GTDB taxonomy): Bacteria > Pseudomonadota > Gammaproteobacteria > Acidiferrobacterales > Sulfurifustaceae > SCRL01. The sequence continues at coordinate 24,964 of SCRL01000047.1, forward strand.
CGCCGAGGCGCGCCACTGCGAGGGAATTAATCGCGGCGCGGCGGTGCCGCTCGTGCACGTGCGCCGGCAGCTCGCGCGCCAGCGGCGCGCGCTGAAACTGAGCTTCAAATAGGCCGATAAGACTCTAGGCGGCCTTCAGCTCGCCGCCGCCGTCGAAGCGCACGGTGAGCATCAGCACCGGCGAGTTGGCGAGGCTTTCGACCTTGTAGATCCGGGCGGCGTCGTCCTTCTTCAGCACCACCAGCTCGACCGGTGCCGCGACGCTCGGCCCACGCCGGGTCTTGGAGATCCAGCCCTTGGCCAGCATGAAGGTGTCGCGCGGAACCTCGTACCACGTGCGCGCATCGGCCACGCGCACCGCGAACAACACCAGCACCTTGTCGTCGTCGCTGCCGTCCGGTGGCACGAGCTTGTAGGACACGCGCCGCAGCTCGCCTTCCTTGCGGTCCAGCACCATCGAGCACTTCAGGATTTTTCCGCCGCTGGCGCCGGCCGCGAGCGCGCCATCTACTTCCACGCGCCGGTGGTCGTATTGCTCGTCGGGATCGCCGACGATCACGTGCGGGTAGGGTGCGCTGCCGCCGAGCTCGATGCCGGGCGTCACGCCCTTTTCGGTGACGGTATAGCATTTCATCGTTGCTCTCCTTTGCGAGAATGGCGGGATGAAACGCTTTGAGATTACTCCAAGCCGCGGCGCGACTTAATGCTTTTTTCAGTGCGGGAATTGAACAGCCCCAACGTGCGCGGGGCTATTTGCGAACCCAAGCATCGCCCTCCTTGCGATAAACCCGCTTCACCGCTGCCCACGCCACGCGATGCGCGATTATTTCGTGGTCTTCCCGATCGGCATATTCGCGCCAGGCATTGTTGAATGCCTTCATATAAATCTCCTGCGCGTGTTGCGGCAGGTGGCTGCGCACGGAGGCGGGCAGGTCGGCGATGTCGGCGTAGGGCATGATCCTGTTTTCACCCGCAGGGTTTTCGCACGATGTGAAATGCCGTCGGCGCCATTGTGGCACACGGCCGATACTCGCATAATGCCCGCGCGTTTCGGCGCACCCTGCCCATGCTCCTGCTTCGCATCTTCGGCATCGTTTTCCCGGTCTTCGCCATCGTCGCGGTCGGTTATCTCTACGGCCGTTGGCGCAAGCCCGACCTGACCGCGGCCAACCAGCTCAACATGACGGTGCTGCTGCCGGCGCTGCTGTTTCACGTTCTTTCCGGCAGAAACTTCAATCTCGCTGAGTACGGGCCGCTCGCGGCGGCGGCCGCGGCGGTGGTGCTCGGTTCGGGCCTGCTCGCCTGGCCGGTGGCGCGGCTCGCGGGCATCGCCCCCAAGACCTTCGTGCCGCCGATGATGTTCACCAACTCCGGAAACATGGGTCTGCCGCTCGCGGTGTTCGCGTTCGGCGAGCGCGCGTTGCCGGTGGCTGTGGTGTTGTTCATTGTCGAGAACGGCCTGCACTTCACGCTCGGCACCTGGATGATGGACCGGCGCGCCCACTGGCTGAACATTCTCAAGCAGCCCATCGTCGTCGCCACGCTCGCCGGCATCGCCTTCAGCCTGACCGGCGGGAGCGTACCGAAGCCGGTGGGTGCGGCCATCGAGCTGCTCGGCCAGGCTTCGATCCCGCTGCTGCTGTTCTCGCTTGGCGCGCGTCTGACGAGCGTGGACCTGCGCCTGTGGCGCGCCGGGGCGCTGGGCGCGGTCGTCTGCCCCGCGACCGGCGTGCTGATCGTGCTGTTGGTGCGCCCGTTCCTCGATCTCACGCCGTTGCAGGCGAATCTGTTGCTCGTGTTCGGCGCGTTGCCGCCGGCGGTGCTGAACTACCTCGTCGCCGAGCAGTACCGCCAGGAGCCGGGCAAGGTCGCCTCGATCGTCATGCTCGGCAATCTCGGCGCCTTTGTCAGCATCCCGATCGCGCTCGCGTTCGCGCTCGACTGACGCGTTACGCCGCCGCCACCAGCGCCAGTCCCGCGCAGACGACGAGCATGGCGGCGAGACGTGTGCGCCAGCGCTCGCGTTCGCGGAACGCCACCATGGCGATGACGCCGGCGAGCACGATGCCGGCGTTGGTGAAGGCCACGGCGTAGGCCGCCGGAATGAACTGCATGGCGTAGATCACAAGCGCGTAGGCGTTGCCGATGCACAGCCCGCCGACGATCCATTTGAACGGATGCGGCGCGAGTTTCGGTATCAGCCGACGGCCGCGCTGGTGGTTTTCCCACGTGAGCGCGAGCCAGGCGGCGAGAAACGTGACGCTGACGTAGCCCAGCATCACGCCGTAGCCCGGCAATGCCGGTACCGCGAGCTTGTTGGCAGTCGAATAAATGCTGGTACCGAGCGCGGCCGTGAACGCCCACGGCAGCGCTCTTGCCGATTCGTCCTTGCTCGCGCGCGCGGTCGCGGCGAGCGCGAGCACGCCCGCGACACTGACCACGATGCCGGTCCAGCCGCCGAGGGAAAGCGTTTCGCCGAACAACAGCACGGTCCAGAGCGCGATCAGGACCGGCGAGCTGCGCGCAATGGGATAGACCAGCGGCACCGGCGCGTGCCGGTAGGCGTTGCCGAGCGCGAGGAAATACATGGCCTCGGCGGCGCAGGTGATGCCGAGCAGGGTTGCGAGGCGCCACGACCAGTCGGCGTAGAGCGCAAGCTGCACCAGCGACCATGGGCCCACCAGTACCAGCCAACCGAGCAGCGCCCACCACAGAAAGCGCGCATCCGGTTCGCTGCGCCGCGCCATAAGATTCCACGCCACGTGCAGCAGCACCGAGAGCGTGAGCGCCGCCACGGCCGCCAGGGTCATGGGGCTTTCACGCTCCGCCGGCTTGCGCTTCGCGGCATTTCTTGCAGCGCAGTAATTTCCCCAAATGGCGCGCGCGACCTTCGGCCGTGATCGCCCACGGGCGGTTGATCCACGGCGGGCGATGGCGCACGTGTTGCGCGTGACCGCATTCGAGATCGGCGACCCAGTCGCCGTGTTCGTCCTGGTGGTAACCGACGATCTGACGCAGCATGCAACGATTGTACGGGAATTAGCCGGCCAACATAAAAAATTCTGATTTGTTCTCGCGGAAAGACGGCGACAGGATTAAATCGCTTGTGCACGATCCCGAGAAGGGAAGGAGGCAAGCATGTGTCACGACTACTGGCATGAGAAGAGGCTTCAGGAAGAGGCAGAGGAGCGGGCGCGGCGCGAAGCCAGGGAGATAATCCGCAAGGCGAAGGAAGCGCCGCCGAAAGCTCCGGTCTCCGAGCCTGTCACCGAAACCGAGAAAGAACCCGCCTGATAATCCCAATAATCGTTACCGAACCCCGCCTTCAGCGGGGTTCTTTATATTCGTTAATTGAACACCCAATAGTCGCCGCGGTCGGACTTTCGCGGCTTGAGTTCGCGCGCCGGCGGTGCGGCGTCGTGGAGCAGCAGGTGCTTGATGTCCTGCAGCACCCGTTTGGTTTCAGCGAAATAGGAGTGGAACAACTCGAACCACTGGGCGCCGAGACCGCTGGTGTCCACCGTGTCCAGGTTCGCCGCGACAATGGGTTTCTCGCCGGCGCGCTCGTAGCCGTGCACCAGGTGCGAGGCCATGAGCGCCTTGTCATCTTCGGAAACATACAGCGTCACGCGCGTCGCGCTCAGACGCAGTACCGGCATGACGTCGCGCCGGAACACGTCGGCATCGATGTCCGGTGCGGCAAGGATGATGTGGTGCAGCTTGCCGGCGGTGCCGCGTTCGCACACCATCTCGCGCAGCGCCGCGGCGAGCACGCGGTTGCCCATGCTGTGGGCGATGACGTGCACCCGCGCCTTGCCGCTGTTGGCTGTGAGATCGTTCAGGAACTGCTTGAAGTTGTGCGCCGACCATTCGGCGTTGGCCTCATCCAGCGTGTAACCCGACGCCGTGCCCTGCGACGGCCAGCTGTAGGCGACGGCGGGGCCCGGGAATTCGAGGTCGTGCTTGAGCTGCGCGGTGCGGAACAGCGCGTTGCGAAAGTCGTTCAGATAGCCGTGCACATACACCAATACATCGTTCGGTTTTGCCCCGGTCGTGGCCGCGCGCATGCGCGCGAGGAAGCCGGGTGCGTCCAGGGCATCGAGCTGTTTGATCGTGAAGTGCTTGGTGGGGTCGTACTTCTCGGTTTCCAGCGGGATAAGGGATTTCTCCCGGACCAGGACGGAGGCGAGGGTCGGCACGGTGACGGTGGCGCTGCCGTAGGACATCGGCCCGCGGCGCTTGCCGAACGGCAGGCCCTTTTTCACGTCGTCGGCATCGGGCGCCGAGCGGTCGGTGGCGTACAGAACCTCGTAGGTTTTGAAGCCGCGCACGTCGGGGCCGCCTTCGCCGCCGCTGCCGCCGAAGGGCAGGGTGGCACAGGCGCTGAGCAGCGTGGCGATGCCAAGCACAACGGCCGTGCGTACGGTGACGAAGCAACGTTCCATGATTTTCCTCCTCTCAGGCGTGCAAACTATGACGCAGGCAGGACTGGACGTAAATCGGAACTACACCAGCAGCCGCCGGCGCACGAGTTTCACCGCTACCAGATAGCCCACGAGCCCGTAGGCCGCGAGCACGCCGAGGTGCAGCGCCACGTCGGTCACCGGCTGGCCCGCGACCAGCGGGCGAATGAGGTCCACGGCGTGCGTCAGCGGCAGGAACTGCACCACGCCCTGCAACGCCGGCGGCAGCGACGACACCGGGTAGAACACGCCCGAGAGCACGAACATCGGCGTGATCAGCAGCGTGACGTAGTAGTTGAAAAAATCGTAGCCGCGCGCGAGCGCGCTCATGACGAGCGCCGGGCCGGCGAACGTGAGCCCCACGAGGAACTGGATCGGCAGCACCCACAGCGCCTGCCAGCCGCTCACCGCGCCGAGCAGCGCCGCGACCGCGAGGATGGCAGCGCCGTTAATCACGGCCTTGGTGGCGCACCACAGCATCTCGCCGGCGAGGATGTCGGCGACCTCCATCGGCGTGGTGAGGATCGCCTCGTAGGTGCGCTGCGGGATCATGCGCGTGTACACCGAGTACATCGCCTCGAAGCTTGCGGTGTTCATCGGGCTGGAGGCGAGGATGCCGGAGGCGAGAAAGGTGAGGTAGGGCATGTTCATCATTTCGCCGATGAACAGGCCGAGACCGTAACCGAGGCCGATCAGGTACAGAAACGGCTCGCCGAAGTTGATGAGGAGGGACGGCCCGAGCAGCTTGCGCCACACGAGCGTGTTGCGCCGCCACAGGGCGAACGCGGCATTGCGAAAGCGCGGCACCAGGGTCATGCGCATCGTCAGTCCCTCAACTCCCGCCCCGTGATCTTCAGGAACACGTCCTCGAGATTGGCCGGACGGTGCAGGAAGGTGAGATCGGCGCGGCCCTCGAGGTGCTTGATGTGCGTCGTGGCGTCGTGGGTGTAACAATAAAAAGTATCGCCCATTGCCTCCAACCGGCAGTCAGGCACGCCGCCGAGCGCGGCACGCACCGTCCCCGCGGCGCCGCGCACTTCGATCACCTCCGGCTCGACGTGCCGGCGGATCAGGCTCGCGGGCGAGTCACGGTCGAGCAGCCGGCCCTGATCCAGTATCACCAGCTCGTCGCACAGGCGCTCGGCCTCTTCCATGTAGTGCGTCGTGATGAGCAGCGTCTTGCCCTGGGCGCGCAGGTCGCGCAGCCGGCCCCAGATCATGTGCCGCGCCTGCGGGTCGAGTCCGGTGGTGGGCTCGTCCAGGATCAGCAGCTCCGGATCGTTCACTAGCGCGCGGGCGATGGTGAGGCGGCGCTTCATGCCGCCCGAGAGCGTGCCGATGGGGCTGTCGGCGCGGTCGGTGAGCTCGACGAACGCGAGCAGCTCGCGGATGCGCGCGTCGAGCGTGTGCGCCGGGATGCCGAAGTAATGGCCGTAGATGCGCAGGTTCTCGGCCACGGTGAAGTCGGGGTCGAGATTGTCCATCTGTGGCACGACGCCGGTGCGCGCGCGCACCGCGCGCCCGGCCTCGGGGATCGGCAGGCCGAAGACGCGGATGCGCCCGCCGTTGAGCGGCGACTGGCCGAGCAGCAGGCGCAGCGTCGTGGTCTTGCCGGCGCCGTTCGGCCCGAGCACGCCGACGCAGCGCCCGCGCGGGACCGAGAGGCTCACGCCGCGCACGACCTCGCGGCTGTCGTAGCGCTTGATCAGTCCCTCGATTTCGACCACGGCGTCCATTACCGGATTCACACGATGCGGTTGCGCAGCACGCCGATTTTTTCGATCTCGCACTCGACGACGTCGCCGGACTTCAGGAACTCCGGCGGCTGGCGCGCGAAGCCGACGCCGGCGGGCGTGCCGGTGGCGATCACGTCGCCCGGTTCGAGCGTCATGGCGCGCGAGAGGGTTTCGACGATCGTTGCGACGCCGAAGATCATCTGTGCCGTGCTCGAATCCTGTTTGGTTGCGCCGTTGACGCGGCAGGCGAGTCGCAACGCCTGGGGATCGGGAATCTCGTCCGCGGTCACGATCGCCGGGCCGATGGGGCAGAAGCCGTCGAGGCTTTTGCCGAGGAACCACTGCTTGTGGCGGAACTGCAAATCGCGCGCCGAAAGGTCATTGATGACGGTGTAGCCGAAGACATGCGCCAGCGCCTGGGCGCGGGGGATCGCGCGCCCGCCGGTGCCGATGACCACGCCCAATTCCACCTCCCAGTCGAGCTCGGACGTGACGCCGGCGTGCGCCGGTACGTCGGCGCCGGGCGCGGTGACGCTGGTCGGGCTCTTGGTGAACACCACCGGGTGCTCCGGCAGCTCGATCGGCAGGCCCTTGGCGCGGGCGATTTCCTCGGCGTGGTCCTTGTAGTTGAGCCCGAGACACATGACGTTCTTGCGCGGGCGCGGGATCGGCGCGAGCAGTTCCGCCTTGTCGGCCGCGATCCGCGTTGTCAGGCGCGGCAGTTCGGCGCGCAGGCGCGCGAGCAGTGCGGGGCCGCCGGCAATGAGTTCGAGCATGGACGCCGGCCAGCCGGCTTCCTGCGGCAGCAGCACGATGGACTCTTCCTGCAAAACGCCAAGGCGTTCGTGGTTCTGATGGCGGCAGGTAATAAGGTGCATGGCGCGGGCGTCCGGGTGGAAGGCGGCTTATTGTACGGGGTTGGCCGCGTTGCCGAACAGCGCGCACCCACTGCGGCGGGCCTCGGCCTATTTTGACTGGAGACCGACGGCGATCGCGAGCATGCCGACCGCGCCGTACTCGATGCCATCGACGGGAAACGATACGGCCTCGCCTTGGCCTTGTTGGGCGACGACGTAGAGCAGCGGCAGATAGTGATCCGGCGTCGGTACGCTCAGGCGCGCGTCCGCGCCGAGCGTCTCGAATGCGATCAGCGCCGCGTGATTTCGCATGGTGAGAAGGTCGCGCACCTTGTCGTTGAAGCGGACCGCCCAGTCGTACGGCGGCGCGTTGTCGGTCCACTGGATCCGCCCGAGATTGTGCACCACGTTGCCGCTGCCAACGATCAGCACGCCTTCGTCGCGCAACGGCGCAAGCCGCGCCGCCAGCGCATAGTGAAATCGCGCGGGCTGGGTGGCGTCGAGGCTCAACTGCACCACCGGCACGTCGGCCTCAGGGAACGCGTGCGCGAGCACCGACCACGTGCCGTGGTCGAGCCCCCATTCCTCGTCCAGTCGCACGTCGACGGGCGCGAGCAGATTGCGCACGCGCGCGGCAAGCGCGAGATCGCCGGGCGCCGGATACCGCACCGCATAAAGCTCCTTCGGGAATCCGCCGAAATCATGGATCGTGCGCGGCCGTTCCATCGCGGTCACGGCCGTGCCGCGCGTGTACCAGTGCGCGGAAATCGCGAGGATCGCTTTGGGTTTGGGCAGTGACTCACCCAGCCGGCGCCAGGCCTCGGTGTAACGGTTATGTTCCAGCGTGTTCATCGGGCTGCCATGCCCGAAGAACACCGCCGGCATCCGTTGCGCGCTAGCGGCCATGCGGGGTTTCCTTGCCGCGGTTCATCCGGCGGGCGTGCGTTGCGCGGCGAACGCCACGAGCTGTTCGAGGTAGGCACGCAGCCGCGCACGCAACTCGTCGTCCGCCAGTCGCCCCTCGGCGTCGAAGGCCTTGCCGGCGCCGGAGACATAGAGCGAGCGGGCGAAGAACGGACGCATGCCGAGATAACGCAACACCGGCAGCCAGGCGGTCTGCGACAGCACCGTGCCCCAGCCGCCCGGGGTGGCGCCGATCACGCCGACCGGCTTGCCGCCGAACACGCGCGGGAGGTCGGCCGGTGGGCGCGACAACCAGTCGATGGCGTTCTTGAACACGCCGGGAATCGAGCTGTTGTATTCGGGCGTTGCCAGCAGCAGACCGTCGGCGGCCGCGATGCGCGCCTTGAGCGCGACAACGGCTTCGGGAATGCCCCGCTCGGCCTCGAGGTCGGCGTTATAGAGCGGAAACTCCCGGATCGAGGCGATGTCGATGATGCAGCCGGCGGGCGCCAGCTCGACCGCCGCGCGCAGCAGCGCGGAGTTGTAGGACCCGCGCCGCAGGCTGCCGGCGATGCCTATCATGGTTGTCATGACAATCGTTCCTGAATCCGCTATGGCGCGAGACCAATCTGCTTCATGAAACTCCGGTTGTCCCAGAACAACCACTCCTCGGCCATGACGCCGTTTTCCCAGCGTCCGATAGTCGCCATCGGCAGCCTGAAGGCCTTGCCGGTCGGTGCAATGGTTTTGCCGCCGCCGATCGGCATCGGTTTGGTGAACGTGCCTTCGATGACGCCCGTGACCGCCGTCCACTCGCGGGAGGCGATCCGAATGGGATGCTCCTTGATGCGGGTGTCTGGCGCATACACGAACATCGCCTTGAGGTCCTCGATGTGCACGTCGATGCCGGTGGTGGTGCGGCCGTCCGGCCAGTGGACGATGACGTTCTGGGCGTGGCTCTTGCCGAGCTGATCCCACTTCTGGCCGCTGAAGACGTTGAAATCCAGATCGTCGAAATTTTCGAGATTGGTCTTCTCGGCCAGCTTAGCGCTGTCGGTGCAACCGCCGAGCAGTGCGAAGGCGGTGGTCGCAATCAATATCGGTTTCACTACGGTTCTGAGTGCCATGGCGAAGCCCTCCGGTTTGAACGTTTACTGTACAGCGCTACGCGTGGATGCTGCCCATGCGTCCCGACTGGTAATCGCGGAAAGCCTGTTCGATTTCCTCGCGCGTGTTCATCACGAACGGGCCATAACGGGCCACCGGCTCGTTGAGCGGCTGGCCGGCGAGCAGCAGCAGGTCGGCGGGCGCCGCAGCCTCGGCCGCGAGCGCGACGACATCGCCGTCGCCGAGCCTGGCCATCTGGCCCTCGTGCACGGGTGTGCGCTCCTTGCCGGTTTGCACCGTGCCCGAGATCAGGTAGACAAGCGCGTTGAACCCGGCCGGCACCGGCTGGTGGATCGTTCCACCCGGCTCTAGGGTGAAATGCAGGTAATAGATCGGCGTGCGGGTTTCGATCACCGCGCGCTTGCCGAGCGCCTCGCCCGCGATCACGCGCACTTTCACGCTTCCGTCGATGCTGCGCGCCTCGGGAATGCCGGCGGTCGGGATTTCCTGGTAGTGCGGCGCGATCATCTTGTCGCGCGCCGGCAGGTTCACCCAGACCTGGAACCCGTGCATCACGCCGCCGTTGCGCATGAACTCGTCGGACGGCAGCTCGGAATGCACCACGCCGCTGCCGGCCGTCATCCACTGCACGTCGCCGGGGGCGAGCTTGCCGGCATGCCCGGCCGAGTCCTTGTGCTGGAAGCCGCCGGACAGGAGATAGGTCACGGTCTCGAAACCGCGATGCGGGTGGTCGGGCGCGCCGATGCCTTCGCCCGGACCCCAGGTCACCGGTCCCAGATGATCGAGTAGCAGGAACGGATCGACCTGCGGCAACCTTGTGGTGGGAAACGGTCGCCTGACAGGGAAGCCGCCCCCTTCGAGGGTTCGTTCGCTGGTAATGACTTCGACGACCGGGCGAAGGATGGTCGTCTGCGCGGTGGTTATCGTCATGCGATCCTCCTGGCGCCAGGCCATGCCGTTGCCGGGGACGGCGGCAGTTACATGAGGGTCACGGCAAGTCGAACAAGAGCAGCTCGGCAGGCTTGTCGGTTTTGAACCGCAGCGCGGTTTCGTTTTCCACCGCGACGCCGTCGCCGGCGGCGAGTGGTTGGCCGTTGAGCGTCACATCGCCGCGCGCGACCTGTACCCAGGCGCGGCGCTTGGGCGCCAGCGCGTGCGCAACCCCGGTGCCGTTCAGGCGCGCGGCATAGACGCGCGCATCCTGATGAATCGTCACCGAGCCTTCGTGCCCGTCGGGCGAGGCGATGAGGCGCAGGCGGTCGGCGAGCGCGGCGTCGTCGAAGCGCGTCTGCTCGTAGCCCGGTGCGACACCCTGTTTATTCGGCAGCAGCCAGATTTGCAGCAGGTGCACCTGCGTGTCCTTCGAGGGATTGAACTCGCTATGGCGGATGCCGGTGCCGGCCGACATGCGTTGGGCGTCGCCCGGACGGATCACCGAGCCGCTGCCGAGGCTGTCCTTGTGCTCGAGCGCGCCTTCGAGAATCCAGGTAATGATCTCCATGTCGCGGTGGCCGTGGGTCGGGAAGCCTTTCCCCGGCGCGACAAAGTCTTCGTTGATGACGCGCAGCACGGAAAATCCCATGTACGCCGGATCGTGATAATCGGCGAACGAAAACGTATGCCAGGTGTCGAGCCAGCCGTGGTTGAAATGGCCGCGCTCCGCGGCGTGTCGTATCGAAATCATGTCGACCAGTTTCTCGCTTGATGTGAGTCAAGTAAATACCTGAGCGACGCAGTTATATATCTGTCCGCGCTTCTGTCGGAAAGCAATCCGCTGTCGCAACACCGCAGGGCGAAACACACATGAAACGCAGTTCGATTATCTATCTGTCCACCATCGGCCTGCTGTTGGGGGTGATCGCCGTCATGGCATATGTCTTTTTAATTGCCGGCAAGACAACCGTGACAGCGGAGGATCCGCGGCGCGCGATCGAGCTCGAACCGCCGGAGCGCGCGCTGGTGCTGAGCGAAATGCGCGGATTTTTAATCGCGGTGCATAAGATCACCGACGCCGCGGTGCGCAACGATGCCAACGCCATCGCCGCGGCCGCGAAGCCCATGGGCATGGCGGCCGCGGGCGGCGTTTCGCCGGCGCTCATGACGAAACTCCCGCTCGAATTCAAGCAGCTTGGCCACAGCGTGCATCGGGATTTCGACCGGATCGCGCTGGATGCCGAGGCCATGGGCGACACGCGTCATGCGCTGACACAGCTCGGTGAAACCCTCGGAAAATGCGTGGCCTGTCACGCCGCGTACCAGCTCATCGCGCCAGATACAACGCAGTTGATGGGAATCAAGGCGGGCGGCTCATAATGCGCGTTAGGGTGCCATTCATGGATGAGGTGCGTTTCGATTCCCGGGTCGTAGGGTATACCCTGCGCGGCAGCCGTTACCTGAACATCACCAACCGCTGCACGTTGCGCTGTGCTTTCTGTCCCAAGTTCAACGGCGAGTGGACCGTGCGCGACTACAACCTGCGGTTGCGCGGCGAGGAACCCGCGACCGACGACATCGTTGTCGCCGTCGGCGACCCGGACGAGATCGACGAAGTGGTGTTCTGCGGTCTGGGTGAACCGACGTTGCGGCTTTATACCCTCATCGACGTGGCCGCGCGCCTGCGCGGGGAGGTCCCGCGCGTGCGCGTCAACACCGACGGTTTGGCAAATCTCGTGTACGGGCGTGACGTGACACCGGATTTCGAGGACATCGTCCAGTCGCTGTCGGTGTCGCTCAACGCCCAGGACGAGGCCACCTACAATCGCCACTGCCGGCCGCTGCTGCCTGGCGCGTACGACGCCGTGCTCGACTTTGCGCGCCGCGCGCGCGAGTTCGTGCCCGAGGTCACGCTCACCGCCATTGACGGTCTCCCGGGCGTGGACATCGACGCCTGTCGAAAGATCGCCGACGACCTCGGCGTGGGTTTCCGCCGGCGCGTGCTCGGCGTCGTCGGCTGATTTCCCGTGGAGCTTGTCTGTCCGGCCGGAAGCCTTCCGGCGCTCAAGGCCGCGGTCGACCACGGCGCCGACGCCGTGTACATCGGTTTTCGCGACGGCACCAACGCGCGCAACTTCCCCGGCCTCAACTTTGACCGCGACGAGGCGCGCAGCGGCATCGAGTATGCGCGTCGCGCCGGGCGCAAGGTGTTTCTCGCGCTCAACACCTATCCCGCGCCCGCGCAATGGGACCGTTGGTGCGCGGCCGTGGACCAGGCCGCAGGGTTGGGCGTGGACGCGCTCATCCTCGCCGACCCCGGGCTCATGCATTACTGCGCGCAGACTCATCCGCGCCAGCGGCTGCACCTGTCGGTGCAGGGTTCGGCCACGAACGCCGAGGCGATCGCGTTTTACGCGCGCCAGTTCGGTGTGCAACGCGTGGTGTTGCCGCGCGTGCTGTCGTTGCAGCAGGTGCGCGCGATCATCCAGCGTGTCGGTGTCGAAGTGGAAGTGTTCGGCTTCGGCAGCCTGTGCGTGATGGTCGAGGGCCGCTGCCAGTTGTCGTCCTACGTCACCGGCGCCTCGCCCAACATGAGCGGCGTGTGCTCGCCGGCGTATGCCGTGCGCTGGGAGGAAACGCCGGCGCAACGGCGCTCGCGCCTGAACGGTGTGCTTATCGATGCCTACCGCCCCGGCGAGCCCGCGGGCTACCCGACATTGTGCAAGGGACGATTCGAGGTCGGCGGTCATACCTATTACGCCATCGAGGAGCCGACCAGCCTGAACGTGCTCGACATCCTGCCGCAGTTGCAGCAAGCGGGCGTGGCCGCAATCAAGGTCGAGGGGCGTCAGCGCAGCCCGGCCTATGTGGCGCACGTCACGCGCACGCTGCGCGCCGCGCTCGACGCCAGCGCGCGCGATCCCGCGGGCTACGCGCCGCGGCCCGAGTGGATCGCGGCGCTCGACAAGGTTGCCGAGGGCGCGTGCCACACGCTCGGCGCCTATCACCGGCCGTGGCAATGAAGCTTTCGCTCGGCCCGATTCTCTATTTCTGGGACCGCGACACGGTCCTGGACTTTTATGCGCGTGCGGCCGATGCACCGGTGGATATCGTTTATCTCGGCGAGACCGTGTGCTCCAAGCGCCGGGCACTGCGCGCGGAAGACTGGCTCGGTATTGCCGAGCGACTCGAAGCGGCGGGCAAGGAGGTCGTGCTCTCGACACTGACGCTGATCGAGGCCGAGTCCGAGCTCGGCGCGATGCGCCGGCTGTGCGAGAACGGCCGGTTTACGGTCGAAGCGAACGACGTGGGCGCGGTGAACCTGCTCGCCGGCGGCGCGGGTTTTGTTGCCGGGCCGCATCTGAACGTCTACAACGCCGGGACACTCGACATGCTGGCGCAGGCCGGCGCACGTCGCTGGGTGTTGCCGGTGGAACTGGGTCGCGAGGAATTGGCCGCGTTGCAAGCGGCACGCCCGGCGGGAATGGAGACGGAAGTATTCGCCTTCGGGCGCCTGCCGCTCGCGTTCGCCGCGCGCTGTTTCACCGCGCGCGCCCATAATGTGTCCAAAGACGACTGCGGGTTTTGTTGCGCCGATTACGCCGACGGCATGCTGCTCTCGACGCAGGAAGGCAAGCCGTTTCTCATACTGAACGGCATCCAGACCCAGTCGGCCGAGACCTGCAACCTCGTGGCCGAGCTGCCGGAAATGCAGCGGCTCGGCGTGGACGTGGCGCGCATTTCACCGCAGGCGACCGGCACGTTTGAAATAGCGGAAATATTCCGCGCCGTGCTCGACGATGCGCTCGATTCAAACACGGGCCGCGCGCGACTGGCGGCGTATGCGCCTCACCAGTCGTGCAACGGCTATTGGTATGGCCGGCCCGGAATGGACTGGATCAACCCTTAGGGGAAGGGCGATGGCGGTGCAGATGGCCCATCAGCGCAACGGCCGGACCGGAAAGGCGTTTGCCGAGCACCGCGCGCACGTGCGCTTCGAAATCGTAGTCGAGCGCATCCAGCAGATTCTTCACGTGCAGCCCGGTTTCGGTATCGCCCTCGATGGAGAGCCGGCGCTGGAAGAAGAGCGTGTCCGGATCCTCGGCGCGGGTGGCGAGCTTCCAGAAGTCGGCCAGCGGGCCGCGGATGGTGACGTCCGGCGCTCTTCCGTGCGCGGCCAGCAGGCGATCGCCGCGAATGACGAAATCGATGCGATTCGGTACGTCGCTAACCTCGATGCGCACCGCCTTGCCGTCGAGCGCCGGCAGCCGGCGCGCGAGCGTCTGGCCGCGCATCAGATGGTTAAAGGCGCGCGCGAACACCTGCGCGTGCACCGCGTCGGGCAACAGGCGCAGCGGCCACCGCAGGGCCGCGGCGACCGGGGCAGAAAGATTGATGGGCAGCATGGTTGCGCATGATTTCCCACGCCACCTGCAACGTAATTGATCCACATCAAGCAGACCGCGGATTCCATCGCCTAACGTGAATGCTCCATGAGCTACGTCGATTTGCGCGATTTCCTGCACGACCTTGAGGCCGCGGGCGACCTCAAGCGCGTACGCGTGCCGGTGGACCCGGTGCTGGAGATGACCGAAATCTGCAACCGCGCGCTCCGGCGCGGGGGGCCGGCGCTGTTGTTCGAGCAGCCGAAGGGATCGGCTATTCCGCTGCTCGGAAATCTCTTCGGCACCACGCGGCGCGTGGCCCAGGCCATCGGCCGTGAGTCGATCGACCAGCTGCGCGACGTCGGGCGGCTGCTGGCGTTCCTCAAGGAGCCGCAGATGCCACGCGGGTTCCGCGAGATCCTCGAGAAGCTGCCGTCCCTGCGCCAGGTGCTGAACGTGCCGCCCAAGCGCCTGCGCGATGCGGCCTGCCGCGAGCATGTTTTCGAGGCCGCGGACGTGGATTTGTCGATGCTTCCGATCCAGCACTGCTGGCCGGAGGATGCCGGGCGGCTGATCAGCTTCGGACTCGTCATCACGCGCGGGCCGTACAAGGAGCGCCAGAACATCGGCATCTACCGCCAGCAGGTGATCGGCCGGAACAAGGTCATCATGCGCTGGCTGCACCATCGCGGCGGCGCGCTCGATTTCCGCGAGTTCCAGGAGGCGAACCCGGGCAAGCCGTTCCCGGTGGCGGTGGTGATCGGCGCCGATCCGGCCACGCTGCTCGCGGCGGTCACGCCGATCCCGGACACGATCTCGGAATTCGAGTTCGCGGGCCTGTTGCGCGGCGCGCGCAGCGAGATCATCCCCGACCGTTCAGGCACGCTCTCGATTCCGGCCAGCGCCGAGATCGTGCTCGAGGGCTATATTTATCCGGGCGAAACCGCGCTCGAGGGGCCGTTCGGCGACCACACCGGTTACTACAACGCGCAGGATACGTTCCCGGTGTTCACCGTCGAGCGCCTGACGCACCGCGACCAGCCGATTTACCACTCGAGTTACATGGGGCGCTCGCCGTACGACGAGCCGTCGGTGCTGGCGATGGGGTTGAACGAGGTATTCATCCCGCTGCTGCAGAAGCAGTTCCCCGAGATCGTGGACTTTTATCTTCCGCCCGAGGCGTGTTCGTACCGCGTGGCGGTGGTCTCGATCAAGAAACGCTATCCCGGCCACGCGCGGCGCATGATGTTCGCGGTGTGGTCGTACCTGCGCCAGTTCACCTACACCAAGTTCGTGATCGTGGTGGACGACGACATCAACGCGCGCGACTGGAAGGACGTTGTCTGGGCCATGAGCACGCGCATGGATCCGGCGCGCGATTCGCTCGTGGTGGAGAACACGCCGATCGACTACCTCGACTTCGCGAGCCCGCAACCGAGTCTCGGCGGCAAGCTCGGTCTCGATGCCACCAATAAATGGCCGGGCGAGACGAACCGCCCCTGGGGCCGGCCGATCACGATGAGCAGCGCAGTGCAGAAGCGCGTGGACGAGTTGTGGTCTCAGCTCGGAATCTAAACCGCTTTTCACTCCTGTAAGCGCGCCCGGCTTTGGTGCGCATGCCCCAGACGTGCACCGAGTTGGTAATCCGTTAGGCAGTAGTTCCGTGCCTCCCGCCCGCCCACCCACCTGAAATTTTTCGGAATTCCGCAGGATTGCGGCGCAGATGTCCTCCCGTCGCCGGCACAGGAATGCTGGCCCGCGGATTGCTACCGGAAGGGAGTATGTCTGTCACGGCGCGCCTTCCCGAGGTCGCCACGCACCAGTCGTGGCGCGACCAGCTTGAGCTCCTTCTGGCTTCGACCGGCGAAGGGATCTATGGCGTCGACCTCGACGGCCGGTGCGTGTTTATCAATCGCGCCGGCGCGGAGATCCTCGGCTACCGGCCGGGGCAGGTGCTGGGGCGCAACATGCACGACCTCATGCACCACACCCGCGCCGACGGCTCGCACTATCCCGTCGACGAGTGCCCGATCTACCAGGCGTTTCGCCAGGGCGAATCCTGCCGCCTCGATTGCGACGTGCTGTGGCGCGCCGACGGCAGCCATTTTCACGCCGAATATTCGTCCTATCCGATCCGCGACGGTGACCGCATCATCGGCGCGGTGGTCACGTTCGTCGACGTCTCCGAGCGCAAACACGCCGAGGAACTGCTCAAGCGCGCGCACGACGAGCTCGAACGGCGCGTCGCCGAGCGCACGCAGGAGCTGACCGACGCGCTCGCCGAGGTCGCGCGCACCAACGAGCGCCTGCGGCGGCTGTCGGCGCACTTGCAGACAGTGCGCGAGGACGAACGCTCGCGCATCGCGCGCGAGATCCACGACGAGCTCGGAAGCGTGCTGGTGGCGCTCAAGCTCGACGTCGGCTGGCTCAAGACCAGGCTCGCGGCGCAGCCGGAGCTGGTCGCCAAGACCGCGTCCATGGCCGGGCTGATCGACACCGCCGTGACCGAGGTCGGACGGATCATCACCGACCTGCGCCCGTCGATCCTCGATCACCAGGGCCTGTGGGCGGCGCTGGAGTGGCACGCGCAGGAATTTCTGCAGGCGACCGGACTGCGCGGCGGGTTGGAGCTGCGCATCGAGCCGGAGGCGCCGGCGCCGGACGGCGCGCTCGCGACCGGCACCTACCGCATTTTTCAGGAAATTCTCAACAACGTCGCGCGCCATGCGAACGCCACCGCAGTCGAGATGCGCGTGAGCGCCGATGCACGCGGATTAGTGATTCGTGTGCGCGACAACGGCCGCGGCATCACGCTGGAACATTTGCGCCATCCCGACGCGCACGGCGTGCTCGGCATGAGCGAGCGCGCGCGCCACTTCGGCGGCCGGCTCGCGATCGGACCGGCCGCGAGCGGCGGCACGCGCGTGCGCGTGTGGCTGCCGCTTTCGCACGAGCAAGGGGACACGAATGATCCGGCTGCTGATCTGTGACGACCACGCGATCGTGCGCCAGGGGCTGAAGCAGGTCCTGGCCGACGCCCCGGACCTCGCGGTCGCGGCCGAGGCCGGCGACGGTCCGGAGGCGATCCGAATCGCCCGTGACGGCGGCATCGATGTCGTCCTGCTGGATATTGCCCTCCCGGGACGCGACGGGCTGGACGTGCTGAAGCAGCTGCACCAGGAATTCCCCCGGCTTCCGGTCCTGATCGTTTCGACCTACCCGGAGAAGCAGTACGCCTTGCGCAGCCTGCGCCTCGGTGCCGTCGGATACCTTAATAAGGGCGCCGATCCCGCCGAGCTTGTCACCGCTATCCGCAAGGTCGCGCAGGGCGGGATGTTCGTGAGCCCGACGGTCGCGGAATCGCTGGCCGCGGCCATGCGCAAGGACAGCGGCCAGCCGCCGCACGAACAGCTGTCGCAGCGCGAGTACCAGGTGTTCACGCTCATCGCCGCTGGCAAGTCGCTCACCGACATCGCCGCGCAGTTGTCGTTGAGCCTGAACACCGTCAGCACCTATCGCGCGCGGGTGATGGAGAAGATCAACACCCACAACGACGTCGAGACCGCGCTGTATGCGGTACGTCATCATTTGGTGAGTATGGCGTCGTGACGAGGAATAGTTAAAAAAGCGACCAGGGGTGTTTAAGAATAAACGGGGTCTTGGTTCCCCGGATACGTGAGGCGGTATCTGCCAGGGTTTTTGGAATAGTTTTCAATAGTTGACAACAGATTCGATATATGATACGGTCTGCACAAGTGCAGACCGTAGCAAGTATCCTTATTTAATAACCAAGCTCCGAAACTAAGAGCCGGAGTTGTTCAAGATAGAACTCAAATGGTTGTGTTGCCTCTTTGACGGTCGCTTCGACAGAGCCGAAGTGCGATGCTTGGAATGCTACAAAATCAGGCTCAAAGATATCCTTTAGCAAATTCAAGGAAACGCCTTTAGCCTCAAACACTCGCGGTAGATGACGCTTAAGCTCATCATAAAGTTCTGTTGACCGATATTTTCTTACAAGCTGGTAAATATCGAAGAAATCACGTGCTCGATTTTTGAGCCTCCCATAAGGATACTTAGGATGTTGCTGGCAGATGGCCCTAAGTTTCTCAAGAATTAATAGCGGTGTTGAGTAGCACGTTACCACTGAACCATCTATTTCTACTTTCTCTGTGCTGTTGCAGTACTCATATTCGCTGATTTCAATCTCGTTCTTACTTGATGCCGCACCGTCCGGAATCATTGCAGCTCGGCGTTTGTATTCCAAATCACGTGAACTAAATTCAACTTCTATCAATTTAAATTCGAAATACCAACCCGCCCAAAACCTTGGCTGAGTTTCTGCCGGTTCCCGCGGTTTCTTTTTGAATTCTGTATCGAATACTTCGAATCCCAATCTCAGGAAATGCTCGCTTAATGTGGCTGCTACATACGAAAAATACTGATCTGGATTTTCTATTTCATCACTAATTGAGAAATCAATATCAGTAGATAGTCGCGTATCTATATTCTGGACCAGAAATAATGCTGTGCCACCCTTCAATACGAGAGTCCGCCTGAGGATTTCATTGGAAAATAGCGCCACTACGCATTCACGTATGACTTCTTCAATTGTCATCTAAAAAGACCTTTAGGGTAGTACACGCCCCACAATTGATCGAACTCCCACCCAAGTTTATATCCCTTAGCAAGATAAAACTTGTGCTTTGGAATACCGAAGTGGGATTTCCATTTCTCTGCGTAAGTAGGTGAAACTAGCCGATCTAGCAGTAATCCAACCCGCTGCCAATGTGGATACTTAAAATGCAGTTTAGTGTACAGCTCAATGAGCGTGCCAATTTCAATTCGGTCAGCCGCTCGCCTCATCGCATCGACTGCATTTGCAATTCCACCCGCATTCTCTGGCGCAGAGATACAGTCAAGCAAGGTTCTCTCTAGTCCTGTGATACGAATCTGAACCTTCACTTGCTTGAATGGAATAAGGCGAGATTCAACACCAGCATTGCCAGTGTATGCCCTGGCCAAGAATACAAATCGATATTCACCAAACGAGGCTACATTAGGATGTTCTTTTGGCAGCTTTACAAACGCGTCACGTAGTTCAAATTCATCAAAGCTCTCTGGGGCAGCAGACTTGTAGGAAGTGCCGGATCTCTCAGTTGCGATATAAAAGGTGTGGGGAACTTGTTCTGTGAGTTCATTCCAAAAAAGAGCGGTTTGATAACAGAGATATGATCTGGGGCTGAACGCAACTGCTATCTCTAGCGGGTTCGCATCACTGTTTGGTAGTGACGAGTATAGATTTATCTTTTTTGACCCCTTCCATCGAAGCGCGAGCTTATTCAAGCCCTCAGTAAGAACCCGAGTTTTCAGACGGTAAATTCCGTTAGCCGATAGATTTTGTTCTTGACCGAACTGATCTATGACAGGCGCGAGTTCTTCGTAACGTCTGGGGGTATGAAGGAGCAATAGCAGCTCCCTATATAGTTTTGGTTCGTTCTTCGAGTTGACCGAAATTCTTTTTTCGGATCGACCGAGTTTTTCTGAGGAGTTCTTAACTGGCACTGTACACGTACAGTGCCAGTTTTTACACAAAATGTCAAATTATCAAAGAATTTGGAATGTGCCACGAGTTTAGATAGATGTACGAATGACCGCTTCATATCGTAACCGAGCCATTCGTGGCGCGGGCGGCCAATGCTCCTTTGAATAAATAAAGAAAAAATTTAAGAACGTAGTAGCACTACTACGCATCTTTCGAACCTCTTGCGATACACGGGCACCGCCCCGTTCCCTAGCATGACCACCTCTAGGATTAAGGATGCGTCATGGCCCAAGTCCCAGTCCAAACCGCCAAATCCGGATTCCGTCTCGGCATTTACATCTTCAAGGATGCCGAGATCGTCGACTTCGCCGCGCCCTACGGCGTGTTCTCGGTCGCGCGCCGTTACGACCCGGAGCTCGACGTGTTTTTCGTCGCCGAGGCGCTGCGCCCGGTGCAGGCGCAGGCCGGGTTCACCGTGCTGCCGAATTACAGCTTCAACGACGCCCCGGCGATGGACGCGTTTCTCATTCCCGGCGGCTTCGGCACGCGCCAGGAGATGCACAACCGCCGGCTGTTTTCCTACATCGAAAGCCTGCCGGAAACGACACTGCTCACGAGCGTGTGCACCGGCTCGTGGATTTACGCGCGCATGGGACTGCTCGACGGGCTCGCCGCGACTAACCGCAAGGAGCCCGACCGGCTCGAATCGTCGAGTCTCGGCATGGTGCCGCTCGACCGCCTGGCCAAGCTCGCGCCCAAGTGCCGCGTCAGCCGCGCGCGCGTGGTGGACAGCGGGCGCCTCGTCACCGCCGGCGGCATCGCCGCCGGCATGGAGATGGGTTTCCACCTGCTGCGCCGCGCCGGCTACGCCGAGGACTGGATCGCCGACATCGCGCGCACCATGGAGTACCAGGCCGCCTACGACCTTTATCGCCGCGACGTGGAATACGCCACGCCGCCTGCTACCCGTTCACTCGAAATCATCGGCTAACTGAAAGAGGAGCCCGTCATGTCCATGTTCCGCAATCCGTTCGATCCCGAAACGAAGCTGCATTCCGCCGGCTGCACCTGCCATAGCTGCACCGCGACCGGCGCCAAGGACGACACCCCGGACAGCCGGGAGGGCCTCATCGACCGCGTCGTCGAAAGCGCGCTGGTGCGCGAGGTCTTCGGCCACCACGACGAATCGCGGCGCAATTTCCTGCGTCTTGCCGGTGGCGGTACGCTCGCCGCGGCCATCGCCTCGGTGCTGCCGCTCGATGCGGTGAAGGCGGCGGTCAAGGAGTCTGGCGGGCCGCTCGAGAAAAAGGACCTCAAGGTCGGCTTCATCCCGATTACCTGCGCCACGCCGATCATCATGGCGGCGCCGATGGGCTTCTACGCCAAGCACGGCCTGAACGTCGAGGTCATCAAGACCGCCGGTTGGGCGGTGATCCGTGACAAAACGCTCAACAAGGAATACGACGCGGCGCACATGCTGTCGCCGATGCCGCTCGCGATCACCATGGGCGTGGGTTCGGCGGCGCAGCCGTACTACATGCCGGCGGTGGAGAACATCAACGGCCAGGCGATCACGCTCGCCATGAAGCACAAGGACAAGCGCGATCCGAAGCAATGGAAAGGCTTCAAGTTCGCGGTGCCGTTCGACTACTCGATGCACAATTTCCTGCTGCGCTATTACGTGGCCGAGGCCGGCCTCGACCCGGACAAGGACATCCAGATCCGCGCGGTGCCGCCGCCGGAGATGGTGGCCAACCTGCGCGCCGACAACATCGACGGTTTCCTCGGGCCCGATCCGTTCAACCAGCGCGCGGTGTACGAGGGCGTGGGCTTCATCCACATCCTCACCAAGGAGCTGTGGGACGGCCACCCGTGCTGCGCCTTTGCCGCGAGCGAGGAATTCGCCAAGACCCAGCCGAATACCTTCGCCGCGCTGTTCAAGTCGATCGTCGATGCCACGCACTATGCGGCGAAGCCGGAGAACCGCGCCGCGATCGCCAAGGCGATTGCGCCCAAGAATTATCTCAATCAGCCGGAAGAGGTGGTGGCGGCGGTGCTCACCGGCCGGTACGATGACGGCCTCGGCAACAAGAAGAACGTGCCGAACCGCATCGACTTCAACCCGTTCCCGTGGCACTCGATGGGTGTGTGGATCCTGACGCAGATGAAGCGCTGGGGCTACATCAAGGGTGACGTGAATTACAAGCAGATCGCCGAACAGGTCTATCGCGCCGCCGACTGCGGCAAGATCATGAAGGAGCTCGGCTACACGCCGCCCAAGACCACGTACGCCAAGTACACCATCATGGGCAAGGCGTTCGACCCGGCCAAGCCCGAGGTGTACGTGAAGAGTTTCAAGATCAAGCGGGCGTAGGAGGCCGATAGCGATGTGGTCGTTACCGCTGCGGGCGGCAATCCTGTCGGTGCTGCTGCTGGCCGTGCTGCTCGGCGCCTGGGAGCTTGCGGTCCAGGCGCCCGGCGCCGGCGCGCGCGTGCCGGGGCCGTCGAAGCTGTTCGCCCACGCCGTCCAGGAGCTGAGCCATCCGTTCTACGATGCCGGCCCGAACGACAAGGGCATCGGCATCCAGCTCGCGTACTCTATCGGACGGGTGCTCGCGGGCTACAGCCTGGCGGCGCTGCTCGCCATCCCCATCGGCTTCGTCATCGGCATGTCGCCGATGTGGCAGCGGGCACTCGACCCCTACATCCAGGTGCTGAAACCGATCTCGCCGCTGGCGTGGATGCCGCTCGCGCTGTACGTCATCAAGGACTCGGGGGCGTCGTCGATTTTCGTGATCTTCATCTGTTCGATCTGGCCGATGCTCATCAACACCGCGTTCGGCGTGGCCAGCGTGCGCCGCGATTACATCAACGTCGCGCGCACGCACGAGCTGTCCCGGTTCGAGACCGCGACCCAGGTGATCCTGCCGGCGGCGGCGCCGACGATCCTCACCGGCATGCGCATCTCGATCGGCATCTCCTGGCTCGTGATCGTCGCGGCCGAGATGCTCGTCGGCGGCACCGGCATCGGCTACTACGTCTGGAACGAGTGGAACAACCTGAATCTGGCGAGCGTAATCTTCTCCATTCTGATGATCGGCGTGATCGGCATGCTGCTCGACCTGTTGCTCGCGCGTGCCCAGCGCCTGGTGCAGTACGCCGACTGAGAAACACCATGACTGACTCTTTCCTCAAGGTCGAAAACCTCGCGCGCCGCTACCCGGGATCGAAGGACGGCGAAGCGCTCACGGTGTTCGACCAGGTCAATTTCGCCATCCGCAAGGGCGAGTTTGTCTGCATCATCGGCCATTCCGGCTGCGGCAAGTCCACGATCCTGAACGTGCTTGCCGGCCTCGACCAGGCGAGCGACGGCGCGGTGATCATGGACGGGCGCGAGGTCGCGGGGCCGTCGCTCGATCGCGGCGTGATCTTCCAGAACCACAGCCTGCTGCCGTGGAAGTCGGCGCTCAAGAACATCACCTTCGCGGTGCAGGCGCGCTGGCCGCAATGGAGCAAGATGCAGGTGCTGGAGCACGCGCGCCGCTATCTCGGGCTCGTGGGGCTGAAGGGCGCCGAGGACCGCAAGCCGGCGCAGCTCTCCGGCGGCATGCGCCAGCGCGTCGGCATCGCTCGTGCGTTCGCGATCCAGCCGAAGTTGCTGCTGATGGACGAGCCGTTCGGCGCGCTCGACGCGCTCACCCGCGGCATGATCCAGGAGGAGTTGATCCGCATCTGGGAGCAGACCCACCAGACGGTGTTCATGATCACGCACGACGTGGACGAGGCGATTTTGCTCGCCGACCGCGTGCTGCTCATGACCAACGGCCCGCAGGCGCGCGTGGCCGAGTCGGTGCTCATCGACCTGCCGCGTCCGCGCGAGCGCAGCACGATTATCCATCAGCCGGGGTACTACGCCATCCGCAATCATTTGGTGGATTTTCTCGTGCGCCGGTCGAAGGAGCTTGCGGGCGGTGCACGCGGCCCCGGTGCCGAGGCGTCCGCCCACCCCCGGGAGGTTAATCCAATCGCGCTCGCAGCCGGTCGCCAGCCCGTGGACCGGGTACAGGCCAATTAACCGATACACCCTTTCCGCCTACAGGAGCCATTGCCATGAAAAAATCCGAAATGACCGAAACCATCCTCGCCGCCAAGGCCGCCAAGAAGATGGGCTGGGAGCAGATCGCCGAGAAGACCGGGCTGGCCCCGGTATTCACCACCTCGGCCTGTCTC
>SCRL01000048.1 GCA_004298065.1 Gammaproteobacteria bacterium
CCGTGCGGTTCACGGCGCTATTCTAGTAAGAATTTACCCGTATTAGTACCGTCCCGTCGCCGCTTCCGTGTGCGCTGTAACGGCGACCGCTTCACGGATGGTGCCGCCGCCGAGACATTCCTCGCCGTCGTAGAACACCACCGCCTGGCCCGGCGTGATGGCGCGCTGCGGCTGGTCGAAGTGGACGGCGACATCGTCGGCAGCGGCGCTCAGCACGCAGTCCTGATCCGGCTGGCGGTAGCGGCTCTTTGCGGCGCAATGCAACGGCAGCGCCGGCGCCGCGCCGGTGACCCACTGCAGGTCGTCGGCCGTGAGGCCGCCGCTGAACAGCGCCGGATGATGTTCGCCCTGAACCACATATAAGGTATTGCTCGCCATGTCCTTGCGCGCCACGTACCACGCTTCGCCGGCGCCGCCGATCCCCAGCCCTTGGCGCTGCCCGAGGGTGTAGTACATCAGACCGTCGTGGCGCCCGAGGCGCTCGCCGGTGAGCGCGCGGATATCACCCGGCTGCGCCGGCAGGTAACGTGCGAGGAAGCTCTTGAAATCACGCTCGCCGATGAAGCAAATGCCGGTGGAATCCTTGCGGTCGTAATTCGGCAGCCCGGCGGCATGCGCCAACTCGCGCACCTCGGGTTTGGTCAGATGACCGATGGGAAAGAGCGCGCGCGACAGCGGCGCCTGTCCGAGTGCATACAGAAAATAGGTCTGATCCTTCTGGGTGTCGCGTGCCTTCAGCAGGCGGTAAACGCCATCGTGTTTTTCGACGCGCGCGTAGTGACCGGTGGCGATCAGATCGGCGCCGAGGTCGAGCGCATGGTCGAGAAAGGCCTTGAACTTGATTTCCTTGTTGCACAGCACGTCCGGGTTCGGCGTGCGCCCGCGCTTGTGCTCTTCCAGGAAATAATGGAACACGCGGTCCCAGTATTCGGTGGAGAAGTTGACAGTCTTGAGTTCGATGCCGAGCTGCGCGCACACGGCGCGCGCCGCCTTCAAATCCTCCTCGGCGCTGCAGCGGGATTCGGTGTCGTCCTCCTCCCAGTTCTTCATGAACAGGCCGGTGACGTCGAAACCCTGCTGCTTGAGCAGCAGTGCGGCGACGGCGGAGTCCACGCCGCCGGAAAGGCCAACCGCGACGCGGGTGCTCATGACTTGACGGAGGAAAGCGCCGCTACCGCCGGTTCGTATTCCTTGAGCAGATCGAGGGGATAACGGCGCCCGCCGAGATAGTCGTCAATCGCGCGTTCCACCTGCGGGCTGCGGTGGCGCGCCCGCTCGCGGCGGATTTCCTCGGGCGTGAGCCAGAGCGCCCGGTGGATGCCGTGGTCAAGCTTGCGACTGGGGTCATGGCCGCGCACCTGCCCGGTAAAGGCGAAGCGGATATAGGTAACGTCGCTGGTGGGGTGCGGCCAGCGATAAACCCCGAGCAGTGCCTCGGGCACGAAATGCCACGCGGTCTCCTCAAGCGTCTCGCGGATCACGGCATCGATCAGGGTTTCGCCCTCGTCGAGATGGCCCGCCGGCTGGTTCAGCACCAGTTTGCCGTCGGCTTCCTCCTCGACCAGCAGGAATTTGCCGTCGCGCTCGGCGATGGCGGCGACCACGACGTTCGGTTTCCACATCATGTGCGCATGATACCACCGCCGACGGGTGCCTCTTTCCACTTGCCGGGCGCCAGGCCGTCGAGCACATAGGGGCCGATGGCGACGCGCACGAGGCGCAACGTCGGGAAGCCCACGGCCGCGGTCATGCGCCGCACCTGTCGGTTGCGGCCCTCGGTGAGGACGATTTCGAGCCAGCTTGTCGGAATGTTTTTGCGGAACCGGATCGGCGGATCGCGCGGCCAAAGCGCCGGTTCCGGCAGCCGCCGCACCTGTGCCGGGCGCGTGCGCTGGTCATCGAGCACCACGCCGCGGCGCAGGCGTTCGAGCGCCTCGTCCGTCGGTTCGCCCTCGACCTGGACCCAATAGGTTTTGGGCAACTTGTGTTTTGGGTCGGTCAGGCGATGCTGCAGCTGGCCATCGTCAGTAAGCAGCAACAGGCCCTCGCTGTCCTTGTCGAGCCGCCCGGCCGGGTGTACATCGGGCAGGCGGATGAACTCGGCGAGCGTGGGTCCGTGCTCGCTCGCGCGGAACTGGGTCAGCACGCCGAAGGGTTTGTTGAAGAGAATCAGCCGCGCCATCGCGCGATTTTACCTTGCGCACAGCGTGATAGAATGCGCGCCTTTCGAATATTTGCACTCATTAATAAGGAAGCAAGATCGTGTCCAAGATCACCATCCCCGCCGACGGCGCGCGCATCCGCGTCAATCCCGACAACTCGCTCGCGGTGCCGGCGAATCCCATCATTCCGTTCATCGAGGGCGACGGCATCGGTGTGGATATCACCCCGGTGATGCGCCGCGTAGTGGACGCGGCCGTGGCCAAGGCCTACGGCGGCAAGCGCAAGATCGCGTGGATGGAGGTGTATGCCGGCGAGAAGGCGGTCGCGACCTACGGCGACAACACCTGGCTGCCGGGTGAAACGATGCAGGCGGTGAAGGAGTACGTCGTCTCGATCAAGGGTCCGCTCACGACGCCCATTGGCGGCGGCATCCGCTCGCTGAACGTGACGCTGCGCCAGGACCTCGACCTGTACGTGTGCCTGCGCCCGGTGCGCTGGTTCAAGGGCGTGCCGAGCCCGGTGAAGGAGCCGCACAAGACCGACATGGTGATCTTCCGCGAGAACTCCGAGGACATCTACGCCGGCATCGAATGGGCCGCGGGCACGCCCGAGGCGCAGAAGGTGATCGGCTTCCTGCAGGGCGAAATGGGCGTGAAGAAGATTCGCTTTCCGGCGACCTCGGCCATCGGCATCAAGCCGGTGTCGCGCGAGGGCACCGAGCGGCTGGTGCGCAAGGCGATCCAGTACGCCATCGACAACAATCGCCCGTCGGTGACGCTGGTGCACAAGGGCAACATCATGAAGTTCACCGAGGGCGGCTTCAAGAGTTGGGGCTACGAGCTTGCGAAGCGCGAGTTCGGCGCGACGCTGATCGACGCCGGCCCGTGGATGCGGTTCGCGAACCCGAAGACCGGCAAGGAGATCGTCATCAAGGACGTCATCGCCGATGCGTTCCTGCAGCAAATCCTGCTGCGCCCGGCGGAGTACAGCGTGATTGCGACGCTGAATCTCAACGGCGACTATATCTCGGACGCGCTCGCGGCGCAGGTGGGCGGCATCGGCATCGCGCCGGGCGCGAACCTGTCCGACACCGTGGCGATGTTCGAGGCGACGCATGGCACCGCGCCGAAGTACGCCGGCAAGGACATGGTGAATCCGGGCTCGATCATCCTGTCGGCCGAGATGATGCTGCGCCACCTCGGCTGGACCGAGGCCGCCGATCTCATTATTAAAGGTACGGAAGGCGCGATTCAGGCGAAGACCGTGACTTACGACTTTGCGCGACTGCTGAAAGGCGCGAAGCAGGTAAGCTGTTCCGCATTCGGTGAAGCGATCGTTCGCAACATGCAAGGCAAGGCGCGGAAGAAGCCGGCGAAGCCAGCAAAGAAAGCGAAGCGCGCGAAGCCGGCGAAAAAGCGGACCAAGCGGAAATAAAACGACCTATTAGAAAGAAGAACCCGGCCTCGGCCGGGTTTTTCAATTACGGCTCGCAGGTGGAATTATTGCTACATGCTCGAACGAATGTGGGAAGCTTGCGGACCCTTGGGGCCATCCTGGATTTCGAACTCTACCTTCTGGCCTTCCTTGAGCGTCTTGTAACCTTCCATTTCGATAGCGGAGTAGTGCGCAAACACATCGTCACCACCGTTGACCGGGGTAATGAAGCCGTACCCCTTGGTGGCGTTAAACCACTTCACGGTTCCTGTTGCCATAACATCCCCCTCGTGCCACGGCCGTGAGGCCGCTTACTCCAAGTTGCTGGGACGCGCCGACTCCATCGGCCAAGCGCCGATGAACGCGACGCCCGGACCATCTTCCTTTTTTTCTTCAGCAAGTCAAGCCAGTCCGGCGGACGGCCGGAAGCGCGCCGATTTTCCGTGCCATAATGCCGAGGGTTGAAATTTCGGCCCGCGGTCGCACAATGTAATAGGTGCGTTGTGCCGCCGGTTCGGGCACATTCAGGTAATTCAGACAGTTATGAGCGACAAGCAGCAATATCTCGAAGGCCCCGTCGTCCAGGAAGCCAGGCCCAAGCTCCAGAAGCCGCGGCTCTATAAAGTTATTCTGCTGAACGACGACTATACGCCTATGGAGTTTGTGGTCGTCGTGCTCGAGCGGTTCTTCCAGAAGAACCGGGAGGATGCCACGCGGATCATGCTGCACGTGCACCAGCGCGGGGTGGGGATTTGCGGTATCTACCCCTGCGAGATCGCCGAAACCAAGGTGCGGCAGGTGCTATCCTATGCAAAGGAGAACCGTCATCCGCTGCAATGCACGATGGAGCCCGAATAACGGCTGGTTTGTAACGGGGTTCGCCCAGAGGTAGAAACATGCTGTCCCAGGAACTGGAGTTTTCGCTCAATAGCGCGTTCCAGAACGCGCGCGAGAAGCGCCACGAGTTCATCACCGTGGAGCACCTGCTGCTTGCGCTGCTCGACAACCCCTCCGCCGTGCGCGTGCTGCGCGCCTGCGGCGGCAACGTCGAGGAGCTGCGCCGCAGCCTCGCGGCCTATCTCGAAGAGCAGGTGCCGCGCCTGCCGCCCAACAGCAAGGTCGATACCCAGCCGACCATCGGCTTCCAGCGCGTCATCCAGCGCGCGGTGTTGCACGTGCAGGGCGTGGGCAAGAAAGAGGTCACCGGCGCCAACGTGCTGGTCGCCATCTACGGCGAAAAGGAATCGCACGCGGTTTATTTCCTGCACCGCCAGAACATCAGCCGCTTCGACGTGGTGAATTACATCTCGCACGGCATTTCCAAGGTGACGGGCGAGAACGCGGGCGAGCTGCCGGCCGCGTCCGAAGAGAGCGAAGAGGGCGCGGCTGCTGTCGAGCGCAAGCCGCTCGACATGTTCTGCGTGAATCTCAACGAACAGGCCAAGCTCGGCAAGATCGATCCCCTGATCGGGCGCGATAAAGAGGTCGAGCGCACGATCCAGGTGCTGTGCCGCCGGCGCAAGAACAACCCGTTGTTCGTCGGCGAGGCCGGCGTCGGCAAGACCGCCATCGCCGAGGGCCTGGCGAAGAAGATCGTGGACAGCGAGGTGCCGGAGGTACTTAGCAACGCTACCATCTACGCGCTCGACATGGGCGCGCTGCTCGCCGGCACCAAGTACCGCGGCGATTTCGAGAAGCGCCTGAAGGCGGTGCTCGCCCAGCTCAAGAAGCAGGAAGGCGCGGTCCTGTTTATCGACGAGATTCACACGATTATCGGCGCCGGCGCGGCCTCGGGCGGCGCCATGGACGCCTCGAACCTGCTCAAGCCGGTGTTGTCGACCGGCGAGCTGCGCTGCATCGGTTCGACCACGTACCAGGAGTACCGCAACATCTTCGAGAAGGACCGGGCGCTGTCGCGCCGGTTCCAGAAGATCGACGTCACCGAACCGTCGGTGGAAGAGACCGTCGAAATCCTGCGCGGGCTCAAGAACCGCTTCGAGAAGCACCACGGCGTGCGCTACACCCAGCAGTCGCTGCGCACGGCGGTGGAGCTGTCGGCGCGCTACATCAACGACCGCCACCTGCCGGACAAGGCCATCGACGTGATCGATGAGGCCGGCGCCTCGCAGCAGTTGCTGCCCGTCGCCCGCCGCAAGAAGACCATCGGCGTGCATGACATCGAAGGCATTGTTGCCAAGATGGCGCGCATCCCGCCCAAGACCGTTTCGACCTCCGACCGCGAGGCGCTGAAGACGCTCGAACGCGACCTCAAGCTGGTGGTGTTCGGCCAGGACGAGGCCATCTCCGCGCTCGCGACCGCGATCAAGCTCGCGCGCTCCGGGCTGGCGCATCCCGAGAAGCCGATCGGCTCGTATCTGTTCTCCGGTCCCACGGGCGTGGGCAAGACCGAGGTCACGCGCCAGCTCGCGCGCGTGCTCGGGCTCGAACTCATCCGCTTCGACATGTCCGAGTACATGGAGCGGCACACGGTGTCGCGCCTGATCGGCGCGCCGCCGGGCTATGTCGGCTTCGACCAGGGCGGACTGATGACCGAGGCCATCACCAAGCATCCGCACGCGGTGATGCTGCTCGACGAGATCGAGAAGGCGCACCCGGACGTGTTTAACCTGCTGTTGCAGGTCATGGACCACGGCACGCTCACGGACAACAACGGGCGCAAGGCCGATTTTCGCAACGTCATCATCGTCATGACCACGAACGCCGGTGCGCAGCAGATGTCGCGCACGTCCATGGGCTTCACCGCGCAGGACCACGCGGGCGACGACGTGCAGGAGATCAAGAAGCTCTTCAGCCCCGAGTTCCGCAACCGCCTGGACGCGATCATCCCATTCAAGGCGCTCGACGAGCAGACCATCGGCCATGTGGTAAGCAAGTTCGTGCTCGAACTGGAGGCCCAGCTGGCCGACAAGCATGTGACCATCGAACTCGACGAAGCCGCGCGCAACTGGCTCGCGAAACACGGCCACGACCCGGCCATGGGCGCGCGCCCGATGGCGCGGCTCATCCAGGAGCGCATCAAGAAACCGCTGGCGGACGAGCTGCTGTTCGGCAAGCTCGCGGGCGGCGGGCACGTGAAGGTGACCGGCTCGGACGACGGCTTCGGCTTCGAGATTACGCCCACCGTACGGGCGCCCGAGGCGGCGTCGGTCGAGGAATAGCTGGGCATATGCGCAAAACAAAAAAGCCCCGGCATGCCGGGGCTTTTTGTTAATGTAGGAAATAAATCTGCCCCTGTATTTTCAATGTGGTTGGCAGCGAAGGGAGGAAAGCAGATGTCCAGCCATAATTGTGGTCTGTCCCTTATTTCCTTATTTCATTTCACTTAAAGGTCTAAGTTACGGCGCTCCTGCATGGGGCTTATGTGTTAAGCGATAGCTATGATTTTTAATCTGAAAAAACGCATATACTTTTTAACAGTAAGCGTTGCTATGTTGGTAGGCTGTTATCAAGGATTTGAAAGTCAGCCACATATTGATGCCAATCCTCATTGGCAAATTAAAGGAAAGAGATTATTAGTAGGACCCGATATCGAAATCTTTATGAGGGTTTCGAATTATCGGACACGATTTTATAATAATGATCATCTTCATTACTTTGGGATATCTTTTTGGTTTGATCCTAAAGTTCCTGGCTACAGATTTGACCCTCAAATTACATTTTTAGAGCTTCGAAATAGATCTCTTCATCCAAAGAATATTAAACTTGTGTTTTCGGGTCTTGATGCAAGGGTTATAGATTGGGAATGTGGTAATTATCCCGAGCATGATTTTGGTTCTGGGCCAAATTATGGTTTATTTCGTGGCGCATGTTTTGAATTGTATTTTCCTGTATCCCCACCATCTTCGGACACTCCGTTTAGTATAAAAATTGAAGGCCTCACTCTAAATGGAGCCCCTGTTAGGGTCCCAGTAATTAATTTTAAGGAAGGAACTTTTCGAGCATTCATGTAGAGTTCGAATATTGGAGTGCCGGAATAAGGCAGATAAATAGGGGACAGAAAACGGTTTTCGAACTAACGACGCCAATCGAGGAATAACTCGACATACGTTCAAAACAAAAAACCCCGGCATGCCGGGGCTTTGTGTTTCTATAACCGCTTCGCGTCAGCGGGCGCGGAAGGTGATGCGGCCCTTGGTGAGATCGTAGGGGGTCAGCTGTACCGTCACGCGGTCGCCGGTGAGGATGCGGATGTAGTTCTTGCGCATCTTGCCGGAGATATGGGCCGTGACCACATGGCCGTTGTCGAGCTTCACCCGGAACAGGGTGTTCGGAAGGGTCTCCAGAATGGTCCCTTCCATTTCAATGTGTTCTTCCTTCGCCACGCGTTGCCTTTACCTCAGAGTTGGGAGCCACACCCGCCCGGCGGTGCCGGAGGGGTTTGTGTGGCGGCGTATGATGCCGCAGGCATTCACGGGCGTAAAGCCGGATTTAGCCCCAGATGAGGGGTCGGGAGCGGCAGTTGCTGTCGCAAGCTGCCGGAACAGCCTTTCCGCCAGACTGGCTAGTGATAGCCGACGGCGGATTTCTGGCGGGCGGAGGTCACCCAGGCGACGTCCGGATGACAGATTTCGGGGCTGATGACGATGTTCATCCCGAGGAAGCGCACGATGGCCTCTTCGCTGCGCAGCCCCGCCAGGTTCTGCCGCAGCATGAAATAGTGCAGCCGGTTGAGGTAAACGAGGTTGGGATGGTAGCCGTGGCTGCGCTGATAGTCGGTCACGAGACGGTACAGGTAGCTCAGCATGGAGTGCTCCTCGCCGTTTGCCTGCACGACATAAAGCAAGCGCCGTGCCAGACGGTCGGCCGCAGGACGCCGCCGCCCGCCGGACATTAGGCCGGGCAGGGATGACCGGGCGATGACGGGGACATTACCGCTGTGCGACAGCGTCGGGATCGAGCGTGACCCAGCGGTTGTCGAGGAAGGCCTCGAGCGGGCGGTAGCTGGCCTTGTAGGCCATTTTGGGAGATTCCTTGATCCAGTAGCCGAGATAGACGTGCGGCAGTCCCAGCCGGCGCGCTTCCTCGATCTGCCACAACACCGCGTACACGCCGAGCCCGCGTTCCATCTCACCTGGATCATAGAAGGTGTACACCGCCGACAGGCTGTCGGGCAGGTGGTCCACGACCGCGACCGCGAGCAGTTTGCCGCCACAGCGGATTTCGTGAAACACAGTGTCGATGCGGCTCGCGGCGAGAAAGCCGAGATACTTCTCCGGGTCCGGGTCGTCCATGCCGCCGCCGGGATGGCGTTGTGCCTGATAGTGCGTGTAGAGCGCGAAGTGCTCGGCGGAAAACACTGGCGGGTGCGGCTGCACGGTCACGTCGGCATTGCGCTTCCAAATACGCCGCTGGCCGCGGTTCGGCTCAAAGCGCGCGACCGGCACGCGCACTGGAATGCAGGCGCGGCACACGCCGCAGTGCGGGCGGTAGATGAAATCGCCGCTGCGCCGGAAACCGAGGCGCATGTAACCGGTATAGTCCTCGCTGTCGAGTTTGAGGCGCGGGTCCAGAAACAGCGACGTGGACGTGCGCTCCGGCAGGTAGCTGCACGGGTGCGGCAGCGACAGGAACAGCGTCGGGGTTTGTTGGCGGCGCGTCATGACGGTCCCCGGAACACGCTGGCGTCAGCGATGTCGGCATCCAGCGACCACCGGCCCTGGCGGTCGGGCAGAGTAAGCGCCTCGTTGAGCCGGTGCATAAATTCAGGCCGCGGAATTTCCTGTGCACCGAAGCGCGCCAGGTGCTCGGTGTATTGCTGGCAATCGATGAGCGTGAAACCCCAACGCACAAGCTGGTGTACGAGATGCACGAACGCCACCTTCGAGGCGTCGCTGGCGCGCGCGAACATGGATTCGCCGAAGAACGCGCCGCCGAGTGCGATGCCGTAGAGCCCGCCAACCAGCTCGTTTTCTTGCCATGCCTCGATCGAGTGCGCCCAGCCGAGCACGTGCAAGCGGGTATAGGCATCGATCATGTCCGGCGTGATCCAGGTGCCGCCATAAGGGTGTTGCGGGCGTGGTGCCGCGCACGCGCGCATCACGTCGCGAAAGCGAGTATCGAGCGTGACCTGGAATTTTCCGGCGCGCAGCGTTTTGCGCAGGCTGCGCGATATATTCAGATTCTCCGGCAACAACACCGCGCGTGGGTCGGGCGACCACCACAGGATCGGCTGGCCCTCGCTGTACCAGGGGAAGATGCCGTGCTGGTACGCGGCGAGCAGGCGTTCCGGGCGCAGATCGCCGCCGACCGCGAGCAACCCCTCGGGCGAAGCGGTTTCCACCGGCGGGAATTCCACGCCGGTACCGGTTCGCAGAATGTGCAGGCGGCGGCCCATGTTCAGGTTCATGATCAGCCTGCGCCTGAGTTTACGCCGGTCCGTTCGCGTTTGAATGGCGCATGCTCGTTTAATTCATTCATTTCATATTCCATGCCGGCCTGCTCGCGGGCGAGAAAATCGCCCACGGCGCGCGCGAACGACGGGTGCGCCAGCCAATGCGCCGAGTACGTCGGTGTGGGCACAAAGCCGCGCGCGAGCTTGTGCTCGCCCTGGGCGCCGGCCTCGAAGTGCCGTAAGCCCCGGGCGATGCAGTATTCCATAGGCGCGTAATAGCAGGTCTCGAAGTGCAAGCCCGGGACGTGGTGTGTGGCACCCCAGTAGCGCCCGTAAAGCGTGTCCGACCCGCGCAGGAACAGCGCGCCGCCGATGACATCCTTCCCCTGTCGCGCAAGGGCGAGCATCGTGTGCTGCGGCAAAGCGGCGCCGAGCGCCGGGAAAAAGTCACGCGTGAGATAGGCGATGGCGCCATGTGCTTGCACCGTCGCGCGGTAGAACCCGTAGAACCGCTCCCAATCTCCGTGGTTCAGTGTATCGCCTTCGACGATCTCGACGGTTACATCGGCCTCGCGCACCGCACGGCGTTCGCGCTTGAGCTTCTTGCGCTTCTCGGCGGTGAGAGTGGAAAGGAAATCGTCGAAGTCGCGATAGCCGGGATTCGACCAGTGGAACTGGTACCCCGTGCGCCGCCGGAAGCCGCTCGATTCGAGCAATTGCGTGTCCCCGTCACACGTGAACAGCCAGTGCAGCGACGAGACGTGATCGGCGCGCGCGAGATCGAACGCGGCATCGATCAGCGCACTGGCTGCCGATTCGCGGTCAGCGGTTGGCGCGACCAGCAGACGTGGTCCGGATGCGGGAGTAAAAGGAACCGCCGCGACCAGTTTCGGATAGTAGCCCTGTCCGGCGCGGGCGTAGGCATTGGCCCAGACCCAGTCGAAGACATATTCGCCGTAGGAGTGGTCCTTCAGGTAGAGCGGCACCACGCCAATCACACGCCCGGCATTGTCCGACGCGGCCAGATGCCGTGCCGTCCAGCCGCTTTCGCCTCCAGTGCAACCGGTGCGTTCGAGCGCGTACAGAAATTCATGTCGCAGGAACGGGTTGGCGTCGCCGGCGACGGCATTCCACTCGGCGGCCGGGATTTCGGACAGGCTGCTCAGTACGCGGACGGCCATGGCGCCATGGTAGCGCGGTGCCGTGGTTGTCAGGTATTTCCGTTAGTGCTCGTAGGGGTTTCGCCGAGCTGGCGGTTGATGGCCTCCAACTCGGCCTCGTCGAGCATACCGGCGGCGGCGAGCAGGCGCAGGCGGTTGTTGAGGTAGTCGTAACGCGCGGCCGCGAGATCGCGCCGCGTCACGAACAGCTGACGCTGGGTATTGAGCACGTCCACGCCGGTGCGCTGGCCGCGTTCGTAGCCGAGCAGGGTGGTTTCGAGCGCGCGCTGGTTGGAAACAAGCGCCTGTTCCAGTGCCTTGAGGCGCGCAATGCCGTTTACCACCGCTGCGTAATACTGCCGCGCCAGTTGCGCCGCCTCGCGCTTGGCTTGATCCAGGCGGCTTGCGGCCTCGTCGCGCCGCGCCACGGTTTCACGCACCTTCGAGGACACGGCGCCACCCTGGTAAAGCGGCAGCTGGAACAGCAGGCCCACCTGGTTCGAACGCTGCTTGCTCCACTGGCCGAGCGAGTTGCCGCCGGCGTCGGAATAGCTGTGCGCGGCCGTGATATCGACCGTGGGGTAATGGCCGGCGCGGTTCTTTTCGAGCTCCTGTTTCGCGGCTTCGAGCGCCTCGGCGCGCGCCCGCGCGGTGGGGTTGTTGCCGAGCGCCTGCTGCGCCCATTTTTCGGCGTCAGCCGGGTCGGGCGGAACGGGCGTGAGGCGGCGCAGGCGCACGAGCGCATCGGGCGCGGCGCCGGTCAGCACGCGCAACGCCTCGCGCTTCGCTTCGAGGTCGGTGGCGGCGGCGATCTCCTGGGCGCGCGCGACGTCGAGCCGTGCCTCGGCCTCGTGTACGTCCACCAGGCTCGCGGCGCCGACGCTGAACTGGCGCCGCGCGAGCGTGAGCAGGCGCTCGATGGAGGTGCGTTCGCGGACGTTGTAGTCGAGCACGTCCTGCGCGCCGAGCACGCCAAAGTACGCCTGCGCGACTCGTATGATCAGGTCGTGGCGCGCGGTGGCGAAATCGGCCTCGGCCTGATTGGCCTGGAACTGTCCTTGGCGGTAGGTGGCGTAATTTTGCTTGCGGTAAACCGGCTGGCTCAGGTTCAGGCTGTAGGTGTCGGTGCCAAAGCGGAAGTTGCCGTCGATCGTCGGTCCCTGGGAATGCAGATCGGTCTCCGTGGTACCGGCCGACAAGCTCATTGTCGGCAACAGCTGCGCCCGGCCCTGCGGCGCCTTTTCGAGATTGGCCTCGTAGTTGGCGCGCGCGGTGGCGAAGGTTTGGTCGCTGACCTGGGCCTGACGGTAGGTTTCAGTCAGGTCCTGGGCTATCGCGGGTGCCGCGGTAAGCAGCAGCGAAAGGAGGGTGATAAGGCGTTTCATGCTGTCTTCCTCCACCGACGCGGCAGTTTTGCCAACACGCGGGCCAGCAAGGTTGCCGGCGTGCGGGTTCCGGCGTGGCGCCGCACCTGCGCTTCTTCGACCAGCGAGTACACCGACGGCACCACCACGAGCGTGAGCAGAGTGGAGGAGATCATGCCGCCCATCACCACCAGCGCCAGCGGCCGGTTGCTCTCGACGCCGGGTCCAAGGCCGATGGCGGCCGGCATCATCGCGGCGATGACCGTGAGCGAGGTGATGAGCACCGGCCGCATACGGTGCGGGCAGGCTTCGCTGAGCGCGTCGCGGATGCTCATGCCTTGCGCGCGGTACTGATTAGTGAGGTCGATGAGCAGGATCGAGTTCTTGGCCACCAGGCCCATGAGCAGGATCATGCCGATCATCGAAAAGATATTGAGCGTCTCGCCGAACATCCACAGCGCCGTGACGCCGCCGATGATGGCGAGCGGCTGCGCGACCATGACCACGAGCGGCTGGAGGAGCGAGTTGAACTGGCTCGCGAGCACCATGTAGATCATGACCAGCGCGAGCGAGAACGCGAACACCACGTAGCCGCCGGTGCGCGCGAACTCCTCGGCCTGGCCGATGTAGGCGATGGAGTAGCCCGCGGGCAGGATCTCCGCAGCGATCTGGTTCACCGCCGTCGTGGCGTCGCCGAGCGGCAGGCCTTCGAGCGCGCCGTAGATGAAGCCGGCGTACTGGCGGTTGCGGCGCTTGATCTCCGCCGGGCCCAGGCCCTGCTCGACGGCCACGAGGCTATCGAGGCGCACGAGATCGCCGCGGTTGCTCTTGACGAAGATCTTCTTCAGGCTTTCGACGCTGGTGCGCTCACCGGCCTCGACCTGCAGGCGGATGTCGTAGCGCTGGCTGCCTTCGCGGAACTCGGCGATGTCCACGCCGCCGGTCATGGTGTTGAGTGTCTGCGCCACGTCGGCGGCCGAGATGCCGAGTTGGGCGGCGCGCTCGCGGTCGAGATTGAGGCGCACCTCGGGCAGGTCGAGCTTGAGCTCGTTGTCGA
This sequence comes from Gammaproteobacteria bacterium, assembly GCA_004298065.1. Taxonomy (GTDB): domain Bacteria; phylum Pseudomonadota; class Gammaproteobacteria; order Acidiferrobacterales; family Sulfurifustaceae; genus SCRL01. The sequence goes on from SCRL01000048.1 coordinate 13,531, forward strand.
GCTTGGCGATGCCCTCGACCTTCGACAGACGCGCAACCATCTCGCGCGCGAGCTCATCGATTTTTTGCAGGTCCGGACCGAGGATGCCGAACTGCAACGGTTCGCCGCGCATGCCGCCGATGGGCGAGATCGCCGCGGGGAACGCCTGGATGCCGGGGATCTGGTTCAGCTCGCGGCGCAACTCGCGCATGATCTCGAACTGCGACAGTTTGCGCTCATCGCGCTCCACCAGTCGCACGAAGGTTCGGCCGGTGGTCACCTGACCGACCTCGCCGAGACCCACGGCCGAGAAGTAGCTGTAGACCTCCGGGTGTTTGGCGACGATCGCCTCGACCTCGGCGAGTTTTTTTCCGGTGTAGCCGAGGTTCGCGCCGAGCGGGGCCTGGGTCATGATCATGAAGCGCGACTCGTCCTCTTCCGGCACGAACGTCTTGCCGACGTACTTGAACACCAGCACGCTCGACGCCACGATCGCGACGGCGACGCCGACGACCTTCCAGCGGTGCGCGAGCGCCAGCGCCACGAGCGCGCGGTAGGTGCGCTCCAGCCGCACGAAGGCACCTTCGAGGAAGTTGTATACCGGCCCGTGGGTCTTGGGCATGGTCAGGTAACGCGCGCACAACATGGGCGTGAGTGTGAGCGACACCCACAGCGATGCCAGCACGCCGATGACCACGACCAGCGCAAACGACGACAGGAAGCGCCCGAGGATACCGGTGATGAAGGCCACCGGCAGGAAGATGGACACGAGCGTGAGCGTCGAGGCGATGACGGCGAAGATCACCTGGCTTGATCCCTCGACCGCCGCCTTTTCTTTCTCTTCGTGCGCCTCCTCGCGGTGGCGGAAGATGTTCTCCAGCACCACGATGGCGTCGTCCACGACCACGCCGATGAGCAGCAGCAGCCCGAGCAGGGTGATCTTGTTCAGCGTGTAGCCGGCGAAGTACATCACCGCGAAGGTGGCGAACAGCGACACCGGAATGGCGGTGGCGATAATCAACGTCGAGCGCCCGCTCTTCAGGAACAGGAACACCATGAGCGCGGCGAACAGGGTGCCGAGCACGAGGTGTTCCTGGAGCGCGGCAATGGACTGGCGGATGGCGATCGAATCGTCCGAGGAATAGCGGATGTCGAGGCCCGCGGGCAGGTTGGGGCGGATCTCCTTCTCGACGCGCGCCTTGATCTTGTTCACCACGGCGACGGTGTTAGCGTCCGAGGTCTTGACGATGCCGAGCCCGACGGCCGGCTCGCCCTTGTAGCGCGCGAGTTTGCGCGCGTCCTCGAGGCCGTCCTCGACGCGTGCCACGTTCTTGAGATACACCGGCGCGCCCTGGCGGTAGGCCACGACCATCTGGCTCATGTCCTTGATGCGGCTGAACTCGGCGTCGAACTTGATGAGCCACTCGCGGCTCGGGCTGTTGAGGAACCCGGCCGGCTGGATCACGTGCTCGCGTTTTATGGCGTTCGCTACCTCGAGCGGCGACAGTTCGAAGGCGCGCAGGCGATCCGGGTCGAGCCAGACGCGGATGGTGCGCTTGATCTGGCCGCCGATCAGGACCTCGCCGACGCCGCTCACGGTTTCGAGGCGCGGCTTGATGATTTCCTCGGCGTAGGTGTTGAGCTCCTGGAGCGTGCGGTTGCCGGTGAGCGCCACCCACACCACGGCCGAGGCGCCGACCTCGACCTTGCGCACCACCGGCGGATCGGCGTCTTCCGGCAGTCGCTTCACGATGCTGTCGACCTTGGCCTTGACCTCCTGGTAGGCCACGTCCAGGTTTTTTTCGAGTTCGAACTCGACGTTCACCACCGAGGCGCCGAGCGACGAGCTCGAAATGATGGACTTCACGCCCGGCACCTGGTTTACGACCTCCTCGACGCGGTCGGTGATGTTGCGATCCACGATGTCGGGGTCGGCGCCCGGCATGGTGGTCACGACCGCAACGATCGGGAAGTCGATCTTGGGGAACTTGTCGAGCCCGAGGCGATTGAGCGCGATCACGCCGAACAGGATGAGCACGAGGCTCACCATGAGGGTGAAGATGTGCCGGCGGATGGAAAATTCAGGCAGCGTCATTTTTCCGCCTCCGTACCTACGGGGGTTAATCTATATACCGCGCTGTCGGCAGCTTGCGCCCTTCGCCGGTCGCATCCCCGCGCGTGGCGCGGGGCCCCTGCTCTGCGGCTCATGGCGCTACTCACGAACTTTTATCTTGGCGTTGTCGGAGAGCAGCGAGGCGCCGTCGACGACGACGGTTTCCTCCGCCTTGAGACCTTCGACGATCTCGATGGTGCCGTCGCTCACGACGCCGGTTTTGACCCCGCGTTGTTTCACGACCTCGCTATCGACGACGTACACCACGGTGCCGGTGGGGCGCAGCACCACGGCCTGTTCCGGCACGATCAGCGCGTTACGGCGCACACCGAGGCTCACCTCGCCGCGGATGCTCCCCTCCGGGCGCCAACCGGCGTTCGTGACCGTGACGATGACGTCGCGCGACTGCGTGGTGATGTTGAGCGGCGGGCGGATCTCGCGGATGCGGCCCTGGGCTTTTTTGTCGCCGGCGAAGCTCATGAGCGTCACCGCCTGGCCGAGCTTGAGCTGGTTGGCGACGTGTTCGGGGAAGGGCAGGCGCACGTAAAAGGTGCTGCCGCCGCCGCGCGTGGGGTCGTAATCGAGCGCCACGCCGAGCGCGGTTTCCATGCCCACGGCCGATTCCGTGATTTGCAGGTCCTTCTGCGCCACGCGCGCGGCCGTGACGTTGGTGATCTTCTCGGGCGGTTTCGGCGGTTCCTTGTTGCCGCAGCCGGCAAGCAGCGCGGCCAGCGTCAGGAGAACAGCGGGTATCGCGGTGGTTCTTGTCATGGAGACGATTCCGTGAAGTCGAAAAGCGGGATCAGGGTTTCGGCGCGCGGATGCCGGCGAGCAGGATGTCCATCAACATGCGGCTGTAGCGTTCCGGTTCGCGGGCGAAATCCACGTCCTTGAAGTGACGCAACACTTCCTGCGACTCGAAGAAGAACACGTTCGCGCCGATGAGCAGGGTGGCGACCATGGCCGGGTCGAGGTCGGCGCGCAGTTCGCCGCGGCGCTGGCCGGTCCGCACGATCTCCACCAGCATGGCGAAATTCTGGCCGAATACCTTTTCCGCGAGTTCCTGCGCCCGCCGCGCGCCTTCTTCGCCGACAATCTCGCGCAGGATCAGGCGCGAAACCTGGTCGTGCTCAAGCATGTTTTTCAGGTGGTTGCCGGCGAAATCCGCCAGCTGACCGGAAATGGCGCCGTCCTCGTGCTGCAGCTGCTGAAGTCGCTCGACGCTGTCGGAGCAGGCGTTGCGCACCACCGCGAGATAGAGCGCATTCTTCGACTCGAAGTGATGAAAGATGTTGGCCTTGCTGACGCCCGCTGCCTCGGCGATATCGTTCATGGAGACGGCGTCGAAGCCGCGGCGGGAGAAAAGCTCCTCGGCTGCGGCGAGGATGCGGGCGACGGTTTCCGACTGCTGTGGCGGCTGCGCTGCTGGTTGCGGCATGAACGATTCACCTAAGATACTGACCGACCGGTCGGTCAGAAATCCTAATCATGATGCTTGGTTAATACAAGAGTCCATGCATGGATATGGCCGTGTTTTTTCGACACAATGCGCGGCTTCATCGGGCGTTACGATCGGAAAAAGCCGCAACAGGCAGTAATATCAGCGGTATGCCATTTGGCCGGATATAACAAACGGTATAACAAAGCGAACATAACCATATGAACCTGCACGAATATCAGGCCAAGGCACTGCTCGCGGAATTCAACATTCCTGTCCCATCTGGAAAACCGGCGTTCTCCCTGCGCGAGGCCCTGACCGTGGCCGAGGAACTGGGCGGCGACACCTGGATGGTTAAGGCCCAAATCCACGCCGGCGGCCGCGGCAAGGTCGGCGGGGTGAAGAAGGTCCGTGGCCGCGAAGAGCTGGAGAAGGCTGCCGATGGACTGCTCGGCGCGCGCCTCGTCACGCGCCAGACCGGGCCGGCGGGCCAGCCGGTGGACCGACTGCTCATCGAGGCGCCCTGCGCGGTCGCGCGCGAGTTGTACCTCGCCTGCCTGGTGGACCGGGCACTCGAACGGGTGGTATTCATCGCATCGAGCGAGGGCGGTATGGAGATCGAGGAGGTCGCCGCCCGTCACCCTGAGAAAATCTTGCGCGCCGTGGCCCATCCGGTCGCCGGCCTGCAGGGTTATCAGTGCCGCGAGATCGCCTTTGCCCTTGGGCTCAAGGACAAGCAGGTCGGCCAGCTGCAGAGGCTGATGCTGAGCCTGTTTCATATGTTCAAGGCGCGCGACCTGGCGCTGGTCGAGATCAATCCGTTGGTCGTGACCGGGGCGGGTGAACTGCTCGCGCTGGATGCCAAGGTGCAGGTGGACGACAACGCGCTCTTTCGCCAGAAGGCGCTGGAGGAGCTGGCCGACCCGGCCCAGGCCGACCCCAAGGAACACAAGGCGCACCAGTACGGGCTCAATTACATCGCGCTCGACGGCAACATTGGCTGCATGGTGAACGGCGCCGGACTCGCCATGGCCACCATGGACCTCATCAAGCTGCACGGCGGCGCGCCGGCGAACTTCCTCGACGTTGGCGGCGGCACCACCGCCGACAAGGTTGCCGAGGCATTCAAGATTATTTTGTCAGACGCCAGCGTGAAGGCGATCCTCGTCAACATCTTCGGCGGCATCGTGCGCTGCGATCTCATCGCCGAGGGCATTATCAAGGCGGTGCGCGAGGTCGGTGTGAAAATTCCGGTGATCGTGCGGCTCGAAGGCACGAACGTCGAAAAGGGGCGGGCGCTGCTCAAGGAAAGCGGATTGAAAATCGTCTCCGCCGACAGCCTGACCGACGCGGCCAAGCAGGCCGTGGCCGCGACGAGGTGAGCCATGAGCGTCCTCGTTAACAAGAATACGAAAGTCATTTGCCAGGGCTTCACCGGCAAGCAGGGCACGTTCCACTCGGAGCAGGCCATCGCTTACGGCACGCAGATGGTCGGCGGCGTTACACCCGGCAAGGGCGGGCAAACGCATCTTGGCCTTCCGGTGTTCGACACCGTGCGCGATGCGGTGGCCAAGACCGGCGCCGACGCGACCATGATCTACGTACCCGCGGCGTTCGCCGCCGATTCGATCCTCGAAGCCGCGGCGGCGGGCATTAAAGTCATCGCCTGTATCACCGAAGGCATTCCGGTGCGCGACATGCTGCGCGTGAAAGAGGCACTCAAGGATTCTCCCGAGGCGCGCCTCATCGGTCCGAACTGTCCCGGCATCATCACGCCGGGCGAGTGCAAGATCGGCATCATGCCGGGGTTCATCCATAAGCCCGGTTCGATCGGCATCGTGTCGCGTTCCGGTACGCTTACTTATGAAGCCGTGTATCAGACGACACTCGAAGGATTGGGGCAAAGCACCTGCATCGGCATCGGTGGCGATCCGATCCAGGGCCTCAATTTCGTGGACTGCCTGAAGCTGTTCCAGAACGATCCGCAAACAAAAGGTATCGTTTTGGTCGGCGAGATCGGCGGCCAAGCCGAGGAGGACGCGGCGGCATATATAAGGAAGCACGTGACCAAGCCGGTGGTGGCCTACATCGCCGGTGTCACCGCGCCGCCCGGCCGGCGCATGGGTCATGCCGGCGCCGTGATCGCCGGCGGCAAGGGCACGGCCGAGGAAAAATACCGCGCGCTTGAGGCCGCGGGTGTGCACACAGTGCGTTCGCCGGCCGACATCGGCCGGCGCATGCGCGAAGTGCTGGGCGCATGAGCGCGCTGCGCATTGCCTTTTCCCAGCTGAACCTGCTCGTCGGCGACATCGCCGGCAACGTCGAGAAGATGCGCGTCGCGATCGTGCGCGCGCGCGACGAACTCAAGGCGCAGGTCATCATCTTCCCCGAGCTCGCGATCACCGGCTATCCCCCGGAAGACCTACTGTTGCGGCCGGATTTCGTGGCCACGGTGGAGCAGGGGCTCTCGGATCTCGCACGCGGCGCATCCGGCATCGACGTCATCGTCGGCCATCCGCAGCGCCGGCGCGACGGCAGGCTCTACAACGCCGCGTCGTTGTTGCGTACGGGCAAGGTCGAAGCGACGTATACCAAGCATTGCTTGCCGAACTACGGTGTCTTCGACGAAAAGCGTTATTTCGTGCCCGGCAGCGGCTCGTGTGTCGTGTCGCTGCAGGGTATCCCGACCGCGATCACGATCTGTGAGGACGTGTGGGAAGGCTGGCCGGTGGACGAGGCGGCAAAGGCGGGCGCCAAGCTCGTGCTCAACCTCAACGCGTCGCCGTTTCATCTGAACAAGAGCCGCGAACGTTACGACGTCGTCACCCGGGCGGCGAAGGGCAACGGCGTGCCGATTCTTTACGTCAATCTCGTGGGCGGCCAGGATGAGCTCGTGTTTGACGGCGAATCGTTCGCGGTCAACGGTGACGGGTCGCTCGCGCAGCGGTCGCCGGCCTTTGAAGAAGGGCTTTATGTCATCGACTACGCCGACGGCCGTTTCAAGCTGGGATCGGTAGCGCCGTTGCTGTCCGAAGAGCAAAGCGCCTATTCCGCGCTGGTGCTGGGCGTGCGCGATTACATCGAAAAGAACCGATTCAAGGGCGCGGTGCTCGGGCTCTCCGGCGGCATCGACTCGGCGCTGACGCTATGCATCGCGGTGGATGCCATCGGCGCCGAGCGCGTCGAGGCGGTGATGATGCCCTCGCGCTATACCGCCGCGATGAGTCTCGAAGACGCGCAGGCGCTGGCGCAGGCATTGAATGTCACTTATCGCGTGATTCCAATTGAACCGATGTTCGAGGCGTTCCTGGGCGCGCTCAAGGAGGAGTTCTCGGCAATCGCTCCCGGCGTTGCTCTACCTCCTCCGTCCCTGGAGTCGAAAGGTCTGCCCGCGGATACGACCGAGGAAAATCTCCAGGCGCGCACGCGCGGCATGCTGCTCATGGCGATCTCGAACAAGACCGGCAAGATCGTGCTCACGACCGGCAACAAGAGCGAGATGGCGGTCGGCTATGCCACGCTCTACGGCGACATGGCCGGCGGCTTCGCCGCGATCAAGGACGTGCCCAAGACGCTTGTCTACCGACTGACCGAGTACCGAAACACGGTAAAGCCGGTGATCCCGCGGCGCACCATCGACCGCCCGCCCTCGGCCGAGCTCAAGCCGGACCAGAAAGACACCGACTCGTTGCCGTCCTACGACACCCTCGATGCCATCCTCGAACGCTACGTCGAACGCGACCAGCACCCGGAGGACATCGCCGCCGCCGGCTTCGACGAGGCCACGGTGCGGCGCGTCGTCGCGATGGTGGACCGCAACGAGTACAAGCGCCGCCAGGCGCCGCCGGGTGTGCGCATCACGCCGCGCGCCTTCGGCCGCGACCGCCGCTATCCGATCACGTCTGGCTTCGGCGGGCGGCGCAAGTGATCGGCACGGCGCAGGCCTGTGTTATGCTGTTTTGCATCGCGATTTCCACTTAACCGGCGTGCGAGAGGCGAACCATGAAAAAAATCGAAGCCATCATCAAGCCGTTCAAGCTCGACGACGTGCGCGAGGCGTTGTCGGAAGCGGGTGTCAGCGGGCTGACCGTCAC
>SCRL01000049.1 GCA_004298065.1 Gammaproteobacteria bacterium
GAATGTCTCGGCGGCGGCACCATCCGTGAAGCGGTCGCCGTTACAGCGCACACGGAAGCGGCGACGGGACGGTACTAATACGGGTAAATTCTTACTAGAATAGCGCCGTGAACCGCACGGTCGACGAGATTCTGCGCTTCCTCGACACCCAGAAGGGACGGCTGCCGGCCGTAGCCAAGGAAACCGGCGTCGGTCTCGAATGGCTGCGCAAATTCATCGGCGGTCATATTCAGGACCCCGGTTACAGCAAAATCGAAAAACTGCGCGCCTATATTCAATCACCCACCCCGACGCCATCCATGAAAACCGAACCGAAACTCGACCTAAGCCCGCTCACGGCGGTTTCGCCGCTCGATGGCCGCTATGCGCGCGCCACCAGTGCACTGCGGCCGTATTTCAGCGAGTACGGACTGATCCGCCTGCGCGTGCGGGTCGAGGTGCGCTGGCTGCAGGCACTCGCCGAGCATCCGCAGATTCCCGAAGTGGCGCCGTTCTCGGCCAAAACCGCGCAGCAACTGCAAGCCATCGCTGCGGATTTCACCGAGGCCGACGCGCGCCGCGTAAAGGAAATCGAGGCGACCACCAACCACGACGTGAAGGCGATCGAGTATTTTCTGAAAGAGAAAGTGCGCGGCAACGCCGAACTTGAAAAGGCCGCGGAGTTCATCCACTTCGCCTGCACCTCGGAAGACATCAATAACCTCGCCTACGCGCTGATGCTGAAGGAAGCGCGCGCCGCGGTACTGCTGCCGGCGATGGACAAGCTCATCCAGAGCATCGGCGAATTGGCAACGCGCCACGCCGAACAGCCGATGCTGGCGCGCACCCACGGCCAGCCGGCCTCGCCGACCACGCTCGGCAAGGAGCTGGCCAACGTTTCCTACCGGCTGCAACGCGCCCGCGATCAGGCCGCAAACGTCGAGATTCTCGGCAAGATCAACGGCGCGGTCGGAAATTACAACGCCCACCTTGCCGCCTACCCCGACGTCAACTGGCCGGCGATGGCCGAGGGCTTCGTCGAGAATCTCGGGCTCGCGTGGAACCCCTACACCACCCAGATCGAGCCGCACGATTTCGTGGCCGAGTTGATGCAGGCGCTGGCACGCTTCAACACCGCGCTGCTCGACTTCTGCCGCGACACCTGGGGCTATATCTCGCTCGGTTACTTCCGCCAGAAGGTCGTGGCGGGCGAGGTCGGCTCCTCGACCATGCCGCACAAGGTCAACCCGATCGATTTCGAGAACGCCGAGGGCAACCTCGGGCTCGCGAACGCGCTCGCCGAGCATCTCGCGGCCAAGCTGCCGGTGTCGCGCTTCCAGCGCGACCTCACCGACTCGACGGTGCTGCGCAACCTGGGCAGCGGCTTCGGCTATGCCCTGCTCGCCTACAGCTCGTGCCAACGGGGCATCGGCAAGCTCGAAGTGGACCCCGCGCGCCTCGCGGCCGACCTCGACGCCAACTGGGAAGTGCTGGCCGAGGCGGTGCAGACCGTGATGCGTCGCTACGGCGTGCCCGAGCCGTACGAGAAACTCAAGGCGCTCACGCGCGGCAAGGGCATCACCCGCGAATCGCTGCAGGCCTTCATTAACGGCCTCGACATCCCGGCGGACGCCAAGAAGCGCCTGCTGGCGCTCACGCCCGCGACCTACACCGGCAACGCCGCGCAGCAGGCCAAATCCCTCGGCCGCTGATGCGGGTCCACCCGGGCCGGCGACAGGCTATATTTGGATACATCGGCCCGGGCAAACCTGCATGACGGAACAAACTGAAGGCGCGACCGCGCCGACGCACGCGCTGCTCAAAAACCGCGACGCCGTGCGCGCGCAGCTCACGCTGCTCGCCAACCAGGCGCGCCACGAGATTCGGGTGTTCGCACCGCATCTCGATCCATCCCTGTTCAACACCGGCGAGATCACGCATCTGCTTGCGAGCTTCGTCGCCCGCGACCGGCACAACCTGGTGCACATCCTGGTTGAGGACAGCGAGCAGACCGTGCGCGACAACGACCGGGTCGTCCAGCTGTGCCAGCGCATGAGCGACTTCGTGCAACTGCGCCGCGTGAGCGAGCAGCACATCGGGCTCAAGGAAATGTTCGTCGTCGTGGACCGGCTGGGCTACCTGCACCAGCAGGACCTCACGCGCCCCGAATGCCTGTCGTCGTCCGCCGATGCCCACGGCGCGGCCGAGTTGTTGCAGCGCTTCCGCGAAATGTGGGACCGCAGCGAGCCCGTGCAACGACTTCACACCACCGGCCTATGATTCTGCGCCAGCTCGCCCTCGCCCTGCTGCTCGTCGTGCCCACGCTCGTTGCGGCGGCGGTGGAGGAGACGCGCATCATCCAGCTCAAGCACCGCCCAGCCGAGGAGCTCATCCCGGTCATCCGCCCCTTGCTTCGTCCGGGCGACGCCATCAGCGGCACCGATTACCGCCTGCTGGTGCGCACCTCGGACAAGAACCTGAAGGAAATCGAGCGCGTGCTGGGACAGTTGGACGTTGCCCGGCGCAACCTCACGCTTAGCGTGCGCCAGGTCGCGGCCGCGGACGCCGACCGTATCCTGCACGAGCTCAAGGGCGAGAAACAGGTGAGCGACCAGATCCGTATCAAGCTGCCACGCAACACCTCGGACAGCGAGGGGCTCACCGTCGGCAGCAACTCGCCCGATAACAGCCTGCGTTACCACACCAAGCGCCGCCAGGAAACGCGCATTGACGACCTGACGCAGGTGTTGCGTGTGCAGGACGGGAGCCGTGGCTTCATCCGCGTCGGCCAGTCCGTGCCGCACATGACGAACATCAAGCGCTACAGTGGCACGGCGCCGACCATCAGCCAGGGCGTGGAATTCCAGGACGTCACCACCGGCTTCGAGGTGCGCCCGCGGCTTGCGGGTAATCAGGTACAGCTCGACATCGTACCGCGCTTCATGCGGCTCGAAGATCGCGCGGCGGGATTGGCGAGCGTGCAGCAGGTTTCGACGACGGTGACGGCGAAGCTCGGTGAATGGCTGGACCTGGGACAAATCCTCGGACGCGGCGATGACAATGTCCGGGCGATCTTCGAAAGCGTCGACAGCAGCGCCGGCGAGCGACGCACGATCCTGCTGAAGGTCGAGTAACCGCCCGACTACTCCGCCGCCTGTGCGCCAGCATCCGTGGCAAGGTGCTGATCCAGAAATGCCTGTACCCACTGAGCCGGGCGCGCACTGCTGAAGCGCGCCATCTCCTCGCCGTTCACGAACAGAATCACCGTCGGGAAGCCGCGCAGCTGGTAACGCCCGGCGAGCTTCATGTTCTCGTCTGCGTCGACTTTCGCTAAGTGGATGTCACGGCGCGTGTGCACGACGCGCTCCAGCACCGGCGTCAGCGCGCGGCACGGCGGGCACCACTCGGCCCAGAAATCCACCATCACCGGCTTGTCGCGCGAGGTATCGAGCACCTTGTGGGCGAAGTCGTGCTCGTTGACGTCGAAGATCAGGGGCAGCAGCATGGCGGCGTGGTGGCTGGAAATAAAAAACGCGCGCATTCTATCCGGCGTTGCACCGGATGGAAAGCGCGCGCTCCGCGCCGGTTATGGCTTAGCGCTGGCCGGCAACGAGCAACGCGATCAACAGCAATACCAGCGCCAACCCCTGGAGCCCGACGCGGGCAAACATGAATTGGCCGCTATGGCGCCGGTCGTATTCGCCGCCTTGCGCCATCGAAACAATGCCGCCCGCCAGTGCGCCCGCCGTGGCGACCACGGCCAGGATGATTACCGCCGTCAACAAGGTCATGGCTGTACCCTCCTTCGTTGTCGGACATAAACAGTCCAGCACCGGCGATAGACGAGCGCCTTGATGCACATCAAGCACGGCCGTTATAGTCGCGGACCATGAACCGCGCCGACCTGCACCGCCTGACGACGCTGCTCGCCTGCCCGACGGCGCCGTTTCGGGAGGATGCCGTGGCGGCCGTGATCAGCGCGTGGCTCACGCGCGCCAAGGTGCCGTTCTTCCGCGACCCCGCTGGGAATCTCGTCGTCGGCGTAGGCTCGCGCGCCGAATATCTGCGCCTGATCCGCCAACGACATCGCGAGCCGGTACGGCTGTTCATCGCGCACATGGACCACCCCGGCTTTCACGGCCGGCGCTGGCTGTCGAACAACCGCCTCGAAATCGAGTGGCACGGCGGCTCGCCGGTGAAGAAACTGGCCGGCGCGCCGGTGTGGCTCGCGCGCGGCGATTGTTATGTCTCGCAGGGACGACTGGCGAATATCCGCCTTGGCGCTACACGCCATGCCCTGCACCGAGCCGAGATCGTCATCGAGAAGTCGAACTGGCCCGAACGGCCGGCGGCGGAAACGCTGTTCGGCGCGTTCCGGTTCCGCGCGCCGGTGTGGCGCGCGGGCAAGCGGCTGAACACCAAGGCCGCGGACGATCTCGTCGGCGTGTTTGCCGTGGTACACACCGCGGTAAAACACTTTGCCGAGAAACGGCGCACGCCGTTTCTCGGCCTGCTCACGCGCGCCGAGGAGGTCGGCTTTGTCGGCGCCATCAACCACTTCGAGTTCGACTGGCTCAACACCGCGCGCCGACCGGTGGTGTGCGTCAGCCTCGAAACCTCGCGCGCATTACCCGGCGCGCATATCGGCAAGGGGCCGGTGGTGCGCCTCGGCGACCGGCGCACGGTGTTCGATCCCGGTGCATTGCACGTGCTCACCGAACTGGCGCAGCGGACACTGCCGGGGAAACACCAGCGCCGCATTATGGATGGCGGCACCTGCGAGGCCACCGCCGCCACGGCCTGGGGTTACCCCGCGATCGGCCTGTCGGTGCCGCTCGGCAATTACCACAACATCGACGACAACACGGGCGCACCGGCGCCGGAATACGTTCGTATCGACGATGTCGAAGGCATGCTGCGCCTGTGCCGTGCACTCATGACACCTGAACTTGCCTGGTCCGACCCCTGGAAACAGCAACGCCGCCGGCTGCTGAAAAACCGGCGGCGTTACCGGAAGCTGCTGCAACCTTAGGTCAGGCGACCTTCGGCGGCGTCGGGATGTGGTGGTGTGGCACTGGCGAGGATGACGCCGCCGGGAAAAATGATGAATGTCATGTTCAGGCGGTGTCAGGCATTTGGGTGCGAACTGTCGGCGAGCGCCGTCAGACGCGCGACATCGTTCACCCGCAACCGGCGCGCGCGCACGCTGATAAGCCCGTCGTCCTCGAAGCGGCTGAACAGACGACTCACGGTCTCCTTGGCGAGACCGAGGTAGTTGCCGATGTCATGGCGCGACATGCTGAGGTAAATCTCGCGCGCCGGCAGACCGCGGCTTTCGTAACGTTGCACCAGACTCAGCAGGTAGGCGGCGAGGCGCTCCGCCGCTGCGGTCCGGCCGACCAGCGGCTGCATCAGCTGGTGCTGATGCTCAAGTTCCTCGCCGAACAGGCGGTACATGAACTGACGCACCGCCGGGGACTGCTCCACCACCTCGAACAGGCGTCCGAGCGGAATCTCACATACGTCGGAGGTTTCGAGCGCGACGGCATCGCACAGATGCTGCTGCGCGCCCAGGCCGCACAGGCCGACGAGCTCGCCGGCAAAATGAAAACTCAACACCTGCACCGAACCGTCGTCGCGGGTGACGCTGCTCTTGGCCGAACCGGAACACAGGGCACTGACGGCGTGGTAGGGATCGCCGGTGCGGAACAGATATTCACCACGCTTCAGGGTGCGACGCCGGCGGATGACGCGCTCCAGCGCCGCACGTGCATCGAGGCCGAGCCGCACCGGCTGGCACAACTCGGCGATGCGACAACGCGCACAGACGGCGTAGTGCGGAACCTCTTTCGTGGAAGGAATGGCGCTCATCCGTCTCCCGGTAGCCGCGATACCAGATACGTTTTTATTATATTTCATCCACCGTATGTCGTAAGACAAGCCGACATCGCATTTCCGAGCTGGCGCGTCGGAAATACGTTCTCTGCGATTCAGGCCTTTTTGCCTCCAGCAAAATGCACGGTGATATCGAGCCACAGGCCCTTGTCGGTCATGAGCGGCGCGATTTCTGCCAGATGCGCGGCGCGCACCGCGTCGCGGCGCACCGGCGGCAGTTGCTCCACCAGCCCGCGCAGCCCGGCGCCCCACACGACCTCCCACCAATCCTCGGCTTTGAGCAGGTGGTAGCCGAGCTGTGCCGTTTCGACATTAATATCGACAAGTCCGGCGCCCGTGAGCAGCGCGCGGCACGCCTCCGGGTCGCTCAGGCTATGCGCGGTCCGGGCGGACGCGCCGGTGTCCACGCCCTCGCTCTCGAGACGCGCAAGCAGCAGCCGCTTCATCGGCTCGAACGCCGACGGCCCAAACGCGGTGAACATCAGTTTCCCCCCGGGGCGCAGCACACGCACCCAGCCCGCGAGCGCCGCGGCCATGTCGCTCAGGAAAAACAACCCGAAGGAACAAACAACGTGGTGAAAGTAATCGCGACGAAACTCAAGCGCCGCGGCGTCCATCACGTGCAGATCGACATTGCCGATGCCGAACTTCTCGATCTTGCGCGCAAGCCGCTCGAGCATGCCCTCGGCGAGATCGATGGCAATGACCCGCCCTGACGGCCCGACGGCCTGGGCCGCGGCCAACGTCACCGCGCCGGTGCCGGCGGCGATGTCGAGGACCTTGTCGCCGGGTGCGGGATTCAGCCGCATCACCAGACGGTCCGCGCAGAAACCGAAAAACCGCAGCGCCGGGCTGTCGTAGTCGGCGGCGGCCCGATTGAAGACGTCAGCGACGGCGTCGTGGGCGGGATGGATGGCTGGGGATGGCGGCATGGAATGAGATCCGGGGCGCTACTTTATATCACCGGCGATATCCCGGTTCGAGGAAGGCTCCGCCGAGCCGCCCATCCCCTCCCCACGCCACCCGTCGGCAGCAGACGGCCTGCTATCGCCCGGCATCTGGTCGTCCGGCCTGATGGGCACTATAGATACTTCGAATCGGGAAAACGGCCGCCAGACAAGGGGTTGTGACTAACCTTGCGCGCCGCAACAGGGGCAAACATGTCGCAAAGTATCTTCTATAAAGTCTGCAGCCAGTGCATGGCCCAGGCGCCGATGAACGCCGCCGTATGCGCCTGCGGGCAGTCGTTCGAACACGCTCAGGCCTCCGACTCCAGCCTGACCGCGGAAGTCATGCGCACCGAAACCGAGGAGCGGCTCTACGAAGCCTATCTGGAAGCGCGCCTGCAACAAATGATGGAGGCCTTGCGCGCCGTGCGCGAAGAATGCGGTCCGGGCAAGTGGACGCCCGAGCAGCTCGAAAAAGCGCAACGCGCGCTCCGGGCTGTCGAAGCGGCCAAGAACGACCTGACGGCGCAGCGGCAGAAGTCCGTGCAAGCGAGCGAAGCCGTGCACGCGAGAAAGACGCGCAAATCCCAGCCCCAACGCCGCGCCCTATCGCCGGCGATCGTTGTAGCGACGCCCGTTTCTTCCGCGGCCATTGCAACGACAAATACCGTCGCCACAGCGCCCGTGCCGGACATGCCGTCTATGGAGGGATTTTCTCCGACGGCCAGCACCACCTTCCGCGATATCCAGGCCGCCAAGGTTCAACGTGTGTTCCCAAGCCTGGAAAGCACGAAGCAACCCTCCCCCGGTTCCACACCGTCGCCAGCGAAAGCCAATCTGATTCCGGAATTCGAGTTGCGTACCGAGGAATACGCCATCGCCGGGGTATTCGACGGTTTCCAGCGCCACGCCTGAATCCGCAATAGCGTTACACCGTGCCGGGGAAATTTTGACCCCGGTCAAACCAATCCCCTGCCGTTCGGACTAGCGTAAATCGAATTGCGCGCCCGGTTCCGGCGCGTGAGGAGGTTTCCATGCCGATCGCCAATTCCTTGCGAAACTTCATGCTTGCCGAAGGCGTGAAATACGACGTGCTGTCCCACACCCACAGTTCCACCAGCAGCGAAGCGGCGCAGGCCGCGCACGTGCCGGGCGATCGCCTGGCCAAGGCGGTGCTGCTTGAGGACGACAGCGGTTACGTGCTGGCTGTGCTGCCCGCGAGCTGCCGGCTCGAACTCGGCGCATTGCATCATGCGCTGCACCGCCGCCTCGGGCTCGCCACCGAAAGCGAGGTGGGCGAGCTGTTTCGCGACTGCGAGCTGGGCGCGATCCCGCCGTTCGGCGAGGCCTACGGGATCGACACCGTGCTGGACGACAGCCTGATGGGACAACCGGAGGTGTACTTCGAGGCCGGCGACCATGAGGAGCTGATCCGCGTGAGCGGCGACCAGTTCCGCCAGTTATTCGCCGGCGCACCGCACGGGCATTTCAGCCGTCACGCCTGACGACTCCAGGGATGGAGGAGGTAGAGCGCCGTCGGGAACAGGCGCCGACGAAGGCTATTCGCGCAACACGCACTTGGCATAAAGGTCGCGGAAGCGGCCGGAAGAATCGTATTTGCGTTTGAGCGCCTCGTACGCCGGCTTGTTGTAGATGCGCCAGAACTCCTCGGGCGTGAAATAAGAGTCTGAATAAAGCGATTTCATTCCGCCGAACGCGATCACCTTCTGCTCCACCTGCCGGTTGTAATACCCTGCCGGCAATTTCTTCCGGCCGCGGATCACGTCCCAGAAGCCGAAGTTCACATAAAGCTTTCCCGACTGCATGCGGTACAACTCGAAACGCGCATTTGGGTCGTACGTGCGCGTGGGACAGACCCACACCGGCAGGAACTCTATGGTGTCGTGATAGAACGACAAAAAAGCCTCGGCGTGTTCGATCGGGATTTCGACGTCCTGGATCACCGATTCGGAATGAATGCCGAGGAGCTTGTGCAGATAGTGCATCGGCTTCCAGCGGCTGTTCCAGCGCATGATCTTCGTGTAGGTGACCGAATTCAGGCGCTGGCGTCCATAAAGCCGCCGCAACAGCGGGTTCTGGGCGCCGACGTTCTTCGAGCACCAGAACCAGTCCGTGTCCCAGCGCCAGATATAGTCCTCGGTCGTAAGATAGTCCTCACCGCGCTCACGTAGCGATTTGTAATAGATGCGCTCGTAGGTGTAGTCGCTCACGTACGGCGCTGTATCCACGAACCGTCCGAGGCTTAATACCAGCTCGGTGCGCCCGAACACCACGCCGTCCACGAAATCGACGTCGGCACGGTCGCGGGCCTGCGCCAGCGCGGCGAAAAACGCCTTCGGGTCGGTATGGCGGACGTGCGTGACATGTACGTACGGCTTTACCGGAATGACCTTCACCTTGAGCCGCAAGGCGTAGCCGAGCGTGCCGTAGGAATTGGGAAAACCGTAAAACAGGTCCTGGTATTCGTTGCCCGGCGCGGCAGTGACCACGCGCCCGTCGCCGAGCAGGACGTCCATTTCCTGCACCGTTTCGTGCACCAGACCGTAGCGGAACGACGTCGCCTCGATGCCGCAACCGGTGGTAGCGCCACCGAGGGTGATGGACTTGAGCTGCGGCACGACGGTCGGCATGACGCCGTGTTTCAGGCACTCGGCCACGAGCGTGGCGTACGGCGTCATGCCCTCGGCCTCGACGAAGCCGTGCTCCCGATCGACGCGCAGGACGTTGTTGAAATCGCGCACATCCAGGCGCGGTGCCGCCGTTGCCTTGCGATCGCGGAACAGGTTGGAGGTGGGCTTGCCGAGGCGAACGCCGCTTTCCTGGTGGACGCGAAGGAAATCGATCAGGCGCTGCTTTTTATCTTCGTACGGGATCGCGCTCATCGGCAGATTCTAGCAGTTCGTTGAAAAACGAACTGCTAGGCGCCGCAGGGATGCCGGAGGTAGAGCAACGCCGGGAGTAGTTGCCGGAACAACCGCCGAGCAGCGGCCGACCGCGCCGGCGCTCGGGATGAAGCTAGCGTGCGGGAACCGGCTTCCAGTTCTCGATACGCACCGGCAATCTGTGCTCGTAGCTCAGGACGCTCGCGATCACCATGATCCCGAGCCACAGGGTGCTCAGCAACACCAGCGCCAACACCCAAGGGAACGGGCGTGTTTTGGTTTTATTCGTCCGTGACGCAGCCTTCCGAGGCGTTCTTGACGCTCTTGATATATTTCCACAACGTGCCGCGCGTGGCCTTGTAGGGCGGCATCTTCCACTCGCTCTTGCGCTTGGCGAGCTCGGCCTCGCTCACTTCGACGTCGAGCGCGTTCTTTTCGGCATCGATGGTGATGACGTCGCCGTTCTTTACCAAAGCGATCGGCCCGCCCTCCTGCGCCTCCGGCACCACGTGGCCGATGATGAAGCCGTGCGAACCGCCGGAGAAGCGGCCGTCCGTAATCAGCGCAACATCTTTCCCCAACCCCGCGCCCATGATCGCCGAGGTCGGCGTGAGCATTTCCGGCATGCCGGGGCCGCCTTTCGGACCTTCGTAACGAATCACCACGACCTCGCCCTTTTTGATCTCGCCGCGCTCGAGGCCCTTCAGCATGTCCTCCTCGCAGTCGTACACGCGCGCCGGGCCCGAGAAGCGCAGCCCTTCCTTGCCGGTGATCTTGGCGACCGCGCCGCCGGGCGCGAACGAGCCGCGCAGGATGCGGATATGACCTGTGGGCTTGATCGGCTTCTCGATCGGCATGAACACGTCCTGCCCGGCCTTGAGCCCCGGCGCGCTCTTGAGATTCTCGGCCACGGTTTTGCCGGTGACAGTGAGACAGCTGCCGTCAAGCAACCCTTTCTCCAGCAGGTACTTCATCACCGCCGGCGTACCGCCGGCGTTGTGCAGATCCTCCATCACGTACTTGCCGGAGGGCTTGAGGTCGGCAAGGAACGGGATACGGTCGCTCACCTTCTGGAAATCCTCGATCACGAGCGGCACGCCTACGGCGCGCGCCATGGCGATCAGGTGCAGTACGGCATTGGTCGAGCCGCCGAGCGCCATGACCATGACCATGGCGTTTTCGAATGCGGCACGCGTCATGATGTCGCGCGGCTTGATGTCGTTTTCGAGCAGGTAGCGAATCGCCTTGCCGGCATCCAGGCATTCCTGCCACTTGCCCGGCTCGACCGCCGGCGTGGACGAGCTGTACGGCAACGACATGCCGAGCGCCTCGATGGCGCTCGCCATCGTGTTCGCGGTGTACATGCCGCCGCAGGCGCCGGCGCCGGGGCAGGCGTGCTCGACGATGTCCTCGCGCGTCTCCTCGTCGATCTTGCCGGCGATGAACGCACCATAGCTCTGGAACGCCGAGACGATGTCGAGCGTTTCTCCCTTCTTGCTATGTCCCGGCTTGATGGTACCGCCGTAGACCATGATCGCCGGACGGTTGAGTCGGCCCATGGCGATGAGGCAGCCGGGCATATTCTTGTCGCAACCGGGCAACGCGATGAGCCCGTCGTACCACTGCGCGCCCATGACGGTTTCGATGGAGTCCGCGATGAGATCGCGCGACTGGAGCGAATACGACATGCCGTCGGTGCCCATCGAGATGCCGTCGGACACACCGATGGTGTTGAAGCGCATGCCCACGAGCCCGGCCGCCGTCACGCCGTCCTTCACCTTGGCGGCGAGGTCGTTCAGGTGCATGTTGCAGGTATTGCCCTCCCACCAGTTGGCGACGATGCCGACCTCGGCCTTGGCCAGGTCCGCGGGCTTCAAGCCCGTGCCGAGGAGCATCGCCTGCGAGGCACCCTGCGACTTCGGCTCGGTGATGCGGGAACTGTAGCGGTTCAACTTTTTCGACATGCGACACTCCGGTGACGCGAAAGCGGTGATTCTACCTGAAAGCGCGCGCCGGCTGCACAGTTGCGGCCCGCGATGGCACAATGCCGCGATGGCGAGACTCCTCGACTACGAGCACGGTATCAGCGCCATCGACGCGCACTACCAACGCCCCGGACTCGCGGCGCTTTACCTGATTGTTGAGGGTGACCGTGTCGCATTCATCGATACCGGCACCTCGCGCTCGGTGCCCGATGCGCTCGACGTACTGCGGCAGAAGGGACTCGCGCCCCCGAACGTCGCTTACGTGATCCCGACGCACGTGCACCTCGACCACGCCGGCGGTGCCGGCGAGCTCATGCGCCGCTGCCCGAACGCCCGCCTGGTGGCGCATCCCAAGGGGGCGCGCCACCTGATCTACCCGACGAAACTCATTGCCGGTGTCACCGCCGTCTACGGCCCCGAGGCCGTCGCCCGCGACTTCGGCGAGATCGTACCGATAGAAGCAGCGCGCGTGATCGAGGCGCCGGACGATTTCACGCTCGACCTAAATGGCCGCACGCTGCGCTTTTTCGACACACCCGGCCACGCACGCCACCATTTCTGCGTGTGGGACGAGCGCAGCCGGGGGCTTTTCACCGGCGACACCTTCGGCCTCTCCTACCGCGAGCTCGATACCGACAAGGGCCCGTTCGTGTTCCCCACGACGACGCCGGTGCAGTTCGAGCCCGAGGCATTGCATGCTTCCATCGACCGCCTCTTGCAACTTCATCCGCAGTATCTGTATCTCACACACTTCGGACGCATCGCGCAGGTCGAGCGCGCCGCCGAGCAAATGCACGAGCTGATCGACGCCTTCGTCGTCATGGCCAAGACCGGGCGGGACGTGGAAAACCGGCATGCGCGGCTGATCCAGGGTCAGCGCGATATCCTGCTCCCGCGCCTGCGCGCGCACGGCTGCCGCCTGAGCGACGCCAAACTCGACACGCTGCTCGCACTGGACTATGAGCTCAATGCGCAGGGGATTGAGGTATGGCTGGATCGTGCAGCGATGAAAATGGGGAATTGATCATGTTCCGAGCACTGGTGTTACAGGAAAACCAGAACCGCGTGACCGCTTCCATCGAAGAGCTGTCCGAAACCCGGTTGCCGGACGGCGACGTCGACATCGCCGTCGAATACTCGAGCCTCAACTACAAGGACGGCATGATTCTCAAGGGTCTCGGCCGGCTGGTGCATCAGTACCCGCACGTGCCCGGCGCGGACCTCGCCGGCACGGTGATGGAATCGCGCAGCCGCCTGTTCCACCCCGGCGATCGCGTCGTGCTTACCGGCTGGCGCGTGGGCGAACTTCACTGGGGCGGCTACGCACAAAAAGCGCGCGTGAAAAGCGAATGGCTCCTGCCGCTGCCCGAAAGTCTCACGACCAAACAGTCTATGGCCATCGGCACCGCCGGTATCGCCGCCATGCTCGCGGTGATGGCGCTGGAAGATCACGGCCTCACGCCCGGCAAGGGTGAGGTGCTGGTAACGGGCGCCACCGGCGGCGTCGGATCGATTGCGGTGCTCCTGCTCGCCGCGCGCGGCTATAGCGTCGTTGCCGTCACCGGCCGCCCGGAGCTGCATGGCTATCTCAAATCGCTCGGCGCGACCACGATCCTCGACCGCCAGGAGCTGTCACAACCGTCGTCCAAGCCGCTCGAATCGGAGCGTTGGGTCGGTTGCGTGGACGCCGTGGGTGGGACGATGCTCGCGCGCGCGCTGGCGCAGATGCACTACGGCAGTTCGGTCGCTGCGGTGGGCTTGGCCGGCGGCAACAAACTCGAAACCACGGTGCTGCCGTTCTTGCTGCGCGGCGTGAACCTGCTCGGCATCGACTCAACACAATGTCCCGTCGCGCGCCGCAAGCAGGTGTGGAGCCGGCTTGCAAACGAGCTGCCATTGGAAAAACTCGACGCACTCACCACTGTTGTCCGGCTCGCGGAGCTTCCGCGTCTCGCGGACGAAATCCTGTTGGGACGCGTCCGCGGGCGCGTCGTGGTGGACGTCAGCGCCTGACGGCGTCAGTGCGCGTGCAATGTGCGCGTGGCGCGGGTGACGTCTTTCGACTTGACCCAGAGGATCGCGCCGAAATTTCCGTTGCCGGCGCTCACACCGTCCACTGCCGTGACGTTGATCTTTGCCTTGGCGAGCCGGTCCATCACCGTACCCAGCGCCCCGGTGCGGTCCTTGCCCCGCACCAGAAAGCCGGTTTTCTTTTTTCCCGGGCGCATGCCGATCTTTCTCGCCGCCCGCAGGAATTGGGCGGTATTCGCCGGAATGAAATCCACCTGCGAGCGCCGGCCGTCCGGAAAGCCGGTGAAGCCGAGAAGATTCACGCCCTGTTTTTTCAGCTCCTTCAGCAGGCACGCCGCCTCGCCGGGGCGGTTGGAAACGTGCATCGCGAAATAATTTACCTTACGTACGCTCATGGCTTAGTCCTCCTGTGGATGTGGCCAATTGCCCATTCATCATAGCGCTTCCCGCCGGTCGTCAACACGGCGACGCCATCGGGTTGGCACGACCCGGAAATTGTGGCTAAATCCGATCATCGTCGTTTTCCAAACCCACCGCAGTTCGCCCGTGCGACCATAGCCGTCGCAACGGGCGGACGGAATCAGTACCGGCAGTTCCCGGCGAAGCCGTATCGCGCCAAAGAAAAAATATATAGAAGCACCCGCCTCGCATGGCGGCGCTTCCAAAGCCAGGTTAAACCGGCGGTGCCCGCCGTCCGTGTGGAGGTATGAATGGCTGCAAGACCGAGCATCGAGCCGTTTGTGGTCAAGGACTGTGCGCTGGCGGCCATCGCCACCGGGCGGCGCGCACAGAACCTGCGCGAGTTGCGCGACCACCTCCAGGCGGTGCACCCGGGCAGCATTTACTACCATTTCTGGGGCGGACTGCTGCGCCCGCACTTCGACGACCCCGAGTACAACAACGACTTTGCCTCGTGGGCGCGCCATGCGCTGCACGACACACGCCTCGCCGAGCACCTGGGCATCATCGACCCGGCCGAGTTCGGCGACCTCGAGGGGTTGCGCCAGGAGCTGCTGGACAGCATCGAGCAGCGGCTGGACGAAACCGAGTTTCTCACCTGGGCCCGCCGCGACCAGCAATTCCACTTCATACGCGCCCAAACGGTGGTGTTCGATACGCACAAGCGCGTCACCCAACCGGAGGAGCTGGCCGCAGCCCTACTCTCGCTGTCACTCGGCAGCATTTATTACCACTTCATCGACGCACGGCGGCGGGCGCCGCAGGGCTTCGACGATCTTCGCGCCTGGCTCGACCGATTCGGCGAGGAATACGCGACGCTGCGCGATCGGCTCGCGGGCGTGGACCCGTATTTCGTCACCCTGCGCGAGCTGCGCGCAAAGCTCGCGACGGTTTTCAGCGACTATTTTCACGCGGAGGAACCGGCGTGAACGCGCTACTACACGAATACGCCGCCGTCGCCGGCGAAGACACGATCGACCAGTTGCTGCAACTGGCCGAGCCGCTCAAGGGCATGAAGGTCGCGCACGTCAACTCCACGCGCGTCGGCGGCGGCGTGGCCGAAATCCTCACGAAGCTCGTGCCGCTGCAACGCGAGCTTGGGATGGACGCACACTGGGAAATCGTCCTCGGCAAGAACGAGTTCTACCAATGCACCAAACTGTTTCACAACGCGCTCCAGGGTCGAACGGCGGTGGTGCCCGAATCGCTGCTTAAGGCCTACGAGGAAACCAACGCCCAGAACGCCGAGGAACATCGCGCCCTGCTGCGCGACGCCGACATCGTGTTCATCCACGACCCGCAGCCGGCGGCGCTGCTCCGGTACATCCCCGAGCGCAAGGGCAAGTGGGTCTGGCGCTGCCACATCGACGCGAGCCATCCGCAACGCCAGGTGTGGAAATACCTGAGCGGCTTCATCGCCGGTTACGACGCTAGCGTGTTCTCGCTCGCCGACTTCGCGCAGATGCTGCCGCACCCGGTGTACCTCATCCCGCCGAGCATCGATCCCCTGAGCGAGAAGAACCGCGAGCTGTCGGAGAAGGAGGTGCGCGAGACCTGCGAGCGCTATCACATCGATCCCGATCGACCGATGATGCTGCAGGTGTCGCGTTTCGACCGCTTCAAGGACCCGCTGGGCGTGATTCAGGCCTACCGGCTGGCGAAGGCCTTTATCCCGCCATTGCAGCTGGTGCTCGCCGGCGGCGGCGCCGACGACGACCCGGAGGGCGACCTCGTGCTCGCCGAGGTGCAGGCCGCGGTCAAGGACGATCCCGACGCGCACGTCCTGTTCCTGCCGTCGGACGCGCACCGCACTATTAATGCGCTCCAGCGTGCGGCGTATTTTGTATTACAGAAGTCCGTGCGCGAAGGTTTCGGCCTGACCGTGGCCGAGGCGCTGTGGAAGGGAAAACCGGTCATCGGCGGCGACACTGGCGGCATCCGACTGCAGGTGGTCAACCATCACACCGGGTTTCTCGTCGATTCGCCCGAAGGCGCGGCGCTGCGTATCCGCTACCTGCTGCACCACCACGACAAGCTCGTGGAGATGGGCCGCAAGGCGCACGAGTTCGTGCGCGAGAATTTCCTCATCACGCGCCAGTTGCGCGAATACCTCACGCTCATGGTCGCGCTGCTGCACGGCGCCGGCGATCGGGTAGTACTCGAGTGACCGCGGCCATGAAAACGCTGCGCGAGAACGTCGATACGGCGGGATTTTTCGAACGTGTGCATGCCGCCGACAAGCGCCTGTTGCTGCTCGACTACGACGGCACGCTCGCGCCGTTCCACGTCGACCCGGCACGGGCACGGCCCTATCCCGGCGTGAGCGAGCGGCTGGACGCGATCATGAAGGACCGTCAGACGCGTGTCGTGCTGATCACCGGGCGTTGGACGCGTGACCTGTTGCCACTGCTCACGCTCAAACGACGTCCGGAAATCTGGGGCTCACACGGCTGGGAGCAGCTCAAGCCCAACGGCGACTACGCCGTGGCGCCGATTAGCGAGGCTGTACTGGTCAAACTGCTCGACGCGGACGCGCTCGAAACACGCATCCAAGCCCTCGGCGGGCGCTGCGAGCGCAAACCCGGAGGGATTGCCATCCACTGGCGCGGGCTCGCCCCCAACCAGATCGCGAACATCCATAGCGAAGTCTTCGAGAATTGGATGGATCGGGGCCTGCACCGCGATCTCGTGTGGCACGACTTCGACGGCGGCGTCGAGCTACGCGCGCCGGGACGCCACAAGGGCTACGTGGTCGACACGCTGCTCGCGGAATCGTCCGGCGCCGTCGCCGCCTATCTCGGCGACGACACGACGGACGAAGACGCATTCCAGGCGATCAAGGACAAGGGCCTCGGCGTGCTGGTGCGGCAGGACTTCCGCCCGACGGAAGCCGGCCTGTGGCTGCGCCCGCCGGCGGAGCTGCTGGACTTCCTCGACCGCTGGCACGACGCCGCACGGACGAGAGGTTGAGATGAGAGACGTAGCCAAAAATGCCCGCCCGAAACTGTCGCGCTCGTTGCGCCTGGGGCTGTTGATCGCTGCCATCATCGGCCTCGTCACCGGACTTTTCGCCTGGCGCCAGGTAGAAAGCGAGCGCGCGATCGACCTCGATGACGTAGCGCGCCGCTCGCACGTGCTGGCACAACAACTTTCCGACCGCGTCGTGCACGCTCTTACCCTGCCGGACGAGCAGGCGCGCGCGCAGCTCCGCCCGCGACTTGAGGGTTTTCGACGACTGCTCGGTTACGCGGTGTTCCGGGCCGACGGCCAGCTGCTCGCCGCGGGCAAAGAAGTATCCGAATTCACCGGCCGGATCGAGGGCGCAATGCGCGAAGCGCTGCGTACCGGCAAGGAAGCCACGCAACTCGCGCGCGCGGCGGGCATGCGGGTCCATGTCTACGCCCAGACGCTGCCCGAGGAAGGCGCACCCACGGGCGTGCTGGTCGTGGTGCACGACGTCACTTATCTCGACGAGCGTGTGGTCACCCGGCTTGCGCAGTTCGGCTTCTGGGTGCTGATCGTCACGCTGCTCGCCGTGGCGCTCGTGGTGGGCAGTACCTGGCTCGCCTACGAGCGGCCACTGCGCAAACTCGCCGACTGGATGCGGCGGCTGCGCACGGAGAACGTCGCCGAGGCGCCGCCGGGACTGCCCTCGGGCCGGCTGCACAGCGAATCGGACCGGCTCGCGGCGTCGTTCCGCGCGGCCCGCTCCACCGGCAAGGCGCTGTCCGAAGCGGCGCTGCACGCCGAGCAGGTCTGGACCCCGGAGCGACTGCGGGCACACGGTCTCGCCGCCCTCGGCGAGGCGCACCAGCTCATCGTGGTGAGCAACCGCGAACCGTATATGCACCAGTGGCGCGACGGCAAACCGCGCGCGATCGTGCCGGCGGGCGGGCTTGTCACCGCGCTCGATCCGGTGCTGCAGGCCTGCGGCGGGGTGTGGATCGCGCACGGTGCCGGCGACGCCGACCGCGCCACGGCCGACCCCGGCGGCCGGCTCACGGTGCCACCGGGCGATACGCGCTATACGCTCCGGCGCGTGTGGCTCACGCGCGAGGAGGAGCAAGGTTATTACTACGGCTTCTCGAATGAAGGTCTGTGGCCGCTATGCCACATCGCCCACGAACGCCCGGTCTTCCGTGCCGACGACTGGGAACAATATCAGCGCTCCAACCGCCGCTTCGCGGACGCGGTGCTGGACGAGGTCGGCGCCGGACAAGCGGTGGTGCTGGTGCAGGACTACCAGCTCGCGCTGGTGCCGCGGATGTTGAAAGAAGCGCGCCCCGACCTGCGCGTCGGGCTCTTCTGGCACATCCCTTGGCCCAACCCGGAAGCGTTTCGCATCTGTCCCTGGGGCCCGCAAATTCTCGATGGCATGCTCGGCGCCGATCTTCTCGGCTTCCACTTGCAACAGTATTGCAACAACTTCCTCGACACGGTGGACCGCGTGCTGGAATCGCGCCTCGACTGGGACCATTTCGCCGTCGAGTTGCGCGGCAGCCGCACGCTCGTGCGACCGTTTCCGATCAGCGTCCAGCCCTGGTCCGAGCGCCACGTGCCCGAGGGCGAGAACCTCGTGAGTCAGCTGACCGCCCTCAAGGAACAGTACCAGCTCGGCGACAGCTTCGTCGCGGTGGGCGTGGATCGCGTGGACTACACCAAGGGCCTGCCGGAGCGCTTCCGCGCCGTCGGGCGATTGCTCGAGAAATACCCGCAATACCGCGGGCGCTTCACGCACGTCGCGCTGGGCGCGCCGAGCCGCACGCACATCCCTCGCTACCGCGAGCACCTGGACCGGCTCGAAGCGCTTGCGGACGAGATCAACTGGAAGTACCAGACCGACAGCTGGAAACCCATCCATTTCCTGATCGCACACCACGACGCCAAAACCGTGCACGCCTTCCTGCGCATGGCGCCGATGGGCATCGTCAGCTCGCTGCACGACGGCATGAACCTGGTGGCGAAGGAGTACGTCGCCGCCCAGACCGGCGGCAACGGCGTGCTGATCCTGTCGGAGTTCGCCGGCGCCGCGCGCGAGCTGGCCGACGCGCTGATCGTCAATCCCTATGATACCGAGCAGTTCGCCGAGACCCTGCGCACCGGGATCGAGATGAACGAAACCGAACGGCGCGCACGGATGCAGCACTTGTCGCGCCAGGTCGAGGAGAACAACATCTATCGCTGGGCGGCGAGCTTCCTCACCGAGCTGGGCGCGACGCGCGCCCCGGGCGCCGAGGCGACAAACGGCAACAAGGCAGTGGCGTCATAACTGCTTTCGGAAGCATCCGGCGGCAATATGAACGTGCGTGGCGGTGCGCTATCATCGCGGCACCACAACGAGAATGTGCCGCTTGTACAAGCTCATCCAACCACTGCTGTTCCGGCTCGACGCCGAGGCCAGCCACCGTCTCGCGTTCGGCGCGCTGCGCGCGCTCAACTACCTCCCCGGTTTCAGCCGTTGCTTGCGCGGCGCGCGCGCGCCCGGGCTGCCGGTCGAGGTCATGGGGATAAAATTTCCCAACCCGGTCGGCCTCGCCGCCGGGCTCGACAAGAACGCCGAATACGCGCCGCTGCTCGCCGCTTTCGGCTTCGGTTTCCTCGAACTCGGCACGGTCACCCCGCGCCCGCAGCCGGGCAACCCGAAACCGCGGCTGTTCCGCCTGCCGGCGGCGCACGCGATCGTCAACCGCATGGGCTTTAACAACGTCGGCGTCGCGCTATTCCTGAACAACGTGTATCAATGGGAGTGCCCCTGCCCGATCGGCATCAACATCGGCAAGAACAAGGACACGCCGCTGGAGAATGCGGTGGACGACTACCTCGCGGCGCTACGCGCGGTCTATCCGCACGCAAGTTATGTGACGGTCAACATCTCCTCGCCCAACACGCCCGGGCTGCGCGAGATGCAGTCGCAGGAGAATCTCGACGAATTGCTGCGCGCGATCAAGGCCGACCAGACGACGCTCACCCGCATCCATGGGCGTTATGTGCCGCTGGCGGTGAAGATCGCGCCCGACCTCGATGACGTCCAGATCGCCGCCATCGCCGCGCTCGCGCAGGCGCACAAGATCGACGCCGTGATCGCGACCAACACCACCGTCGCGCGCCCGGGGCTGGAGCAGGCGCCGCTGGCGAAGGAAGCCGGCGGCCTTTCCGGCCGGCCGCTCAAGGCGCTGTCCACGGCCGTCATCCGCAAGCTGTATGCACACCTGCAAGGGAAAATTCCCATTATCGGCGTCGGCGGCATCGAAACCGCCGAGGATGCATGGGAAAAGCTCGTCGCCGGCGCCGAGCTGGTGCAGATCTACTCCGCGCTCGTCTACGAAGGCCCCGGCGTGGTCGGGAAAATCGTCCACGGCCTGGCCCAGAAAACCGCGATGTGGGGCGCGGCCACGCTCACCGAAGCGGTCGCCAAGGCGCGCCTCAACAGCCCTAACAGCGCGAATGGACAGGATTAACAGGATTTACAGGATTAAAAGCTAAAGAAATTCCAGACAATTAGCTTTCTTAATTGTCTTCCAAAATCCTGATAATCCTGTGAATCCTGTCTAATTTTTCTTCTTTAGGTTCTAAGATTACGGATCGAGGCGTATATGATCCGTGCCCTGCGAATCCCCATCGTCCTGCTGCTTGCAGCCTGGCTTTCCGGCTGTGCGAGCTGGTATTTCGAGAAAGCCGGGGCGCCGCCGACGCCGTCACCGAAATACGAACTGGCGCAGTGGCCCTACAAGGAATACTGGACTGGCATCATCTTCAACGGCGCCAAGATCGGCTTCTCACATCTTTCACTGGCGCCCGCGGACGGACAGCACGAAGTCCGTTCCGAAGCCTCGTTCGTGCTGCACTTTCTCGGACTCGAAAAGAAATTCCGCTTCAAGAGCGCCGACCGGGTGGATAGCAATCTGGCGTTGCGGCGCTTCGAGTACGACTATCACATCGACGGCAACGACCTGAAACTCACCGGCGAAGTCGAGAATAATGCGCTGCGCGTGCATATCGTCACGGCAAAGAACACCACCGACCAGACGCTTCCGCTCACCGAGCCGGTGTACTCGACCAGCATCCTGCCGCTCTATCCGCTGCTGCACGGCCTCGAAATCGGGCGCGAGTATCGCTACACGGTGTACGACGGCGAGACGCAGGTGCTGGCGGAAGTGACACAGACAGTGCTGGCCTACGAAACCAGCAAGCTCTTCAGTGGTCCGGCCTACAAAATCGAAACCCGGATGCACGGCCACAAGACCACGACGTGGGTGAGCGCCGACGGCCTGCCGCAGCTCGAAATGGCGCTGAATGGCGTACTCATCTCCGCGCTCGAAACCGAAAAACAGGCCAAGCGCTACCTCGCGCTCGCAAGCCTGAACAAGCAGGACGTGCTGCTCGATTTCAGCATGGTGCGCCCAGATCGGCCGATCCCGAACGCGCGCAAGCTCGATTATCTGAAAATCGAGATCGAAGGTATCGAGCAGCGCCTCGCGCCGCCGACCGATGGCGGCCAGCGCTGCGAATGGGCGAATAATGTCGCCGCCTGCGAAATCCGTCGTGTGTTGCCGCCACCGGCAATTACCGGGACCTCTGACACCAAACTACGCGACCACTACCTCCGCCCGACCGTCACCGTGCCTAGCTTCGAGCCACGCATCCGCATGCAGGCGCAACAGATCGCCGGCGGTGCGAAAGAACCGATAGAGATCATTAATCAGCTGGTGGCGTGGATACAGGCGAACATCCAGAAATCACCCGTGGACGTGTTCTCGGCGCTGGACGTGCTGGAAACCAGAAAAGCCGAGTGCCAGGGGCACGCCTATCTCTACACTTCCTTCGCCCGCGCCCTCGGCATCCCGACGCGTGTCGTAAACGGTCTTGCCTACTCGGAAGAGCTAAAGGGCTTTCTCTACCATAGCTGGAACGAAAGCCTTATCGGCGGGACATGGCTTACCGTGGACCCGACCTTCGGTCAGGTCGGCGTGGATGCCACGCACATCAAGCTGATCGAGGGTGAAAGTTCGGCGGAGCTGATGCCGCTGGTGGACGTAGTGGGGAAAATCAAGGCGCGAGTGATTTCTTTGGATGGAAACTAACATTCGCGTTAACCTGCGAATAAAAGTGGCGCGAAGCGCCGCTTTTGCAAGTCGGTGTTGAACGCGTTGTTATGTGGCGTTCTATTCATACTGCTCACCAAAACGTATTGCATTACCGTAAGGGTCGTTGACTTGCATTTCATACATTCCCCACGGCTGCTTTGTTAACTCATAAGCAAAGAGCGCGCCGTTAGCCTTAAACTCGGCAAACAACGCCTCGATATTTTCGACCCGTATGTAGCAACTACTTTGGCATGCAATCGCCCTCGCCTCAGCTTCGGTAGGTGCTTGCCAGAAATGAATTTCTGTTTTCCCTCTCTTGATAATGAGGTGCTTGTATTCGGGGAACTTCTCGGCAATCACGAAGTTGAGTTTGGACTCAAAAAACTCCGCCGTTATTTCGATATTGCCGGTTGGCAGCTGTGGAATTGCTGGGCTAAGTACGGCGATGCTCATTCCTGTTCCTCTAAGCCACATAACGTCCCGCTTGAGGCGACGAGCAAAGCGCGCAGCGCTTTGCGAGGTCGCTCTCGAAGCGGTTGTTAGGCCGTCAGATTACCCACAGACCACCTTACCGAAGAAGATGCGAACAATGAACGAGGGTATGCAGAACCCCGTACTGACGTTCACGAACGCAGCGGCCACAAGCGACCAACCGACGATATAGCCGACCATGGGCATGCCTGCTTGAAAGCCCCATGCAGCGGCAATAAGCATGATCGTCGCCAAAGCACAGGCGAAGCGTCGACGGGCTCCGTAACGGGGCAGTGCTGGTGTCCCGAGTAGATGGCGCAGGCCATAGTTGTAAAGAACATCAAAAGGATGCCCCGGCAGAATTGCGCCCAGTGCCGCAAAGGGCACCAAGGCCCACAGAATCGTTGGCGAAGCGAGCGCTGTTCCCACGGCTGCCCATACCATGCAGATTGCTGGCGACAGCCGCAATGGATAATCAATCTGCGCGCATGTTTTGTCATCCAAGCCGCAGAAGCCCTGCGCCTGGATTCTTTCACGTACTGTTGCAGTGACTGTTGACATGACGGACCTCCTGATTGTGGTGGCCTAACGAGCTAGCTAATCGGCGCGGCGTTTTTTGCCGCGTCCGGGTTGAGCGATTTGTTAGCTTGCAATACTTCGACATCTGGCAAGTTCTGAAATACCTCTTCAACTGTTTTGTTTTTGGTCAGTGCCTTCACTACCGACGGCAACGGTTCAGCCCAGATTTCAGGAAAATCTCTTTCCGAAGAGTGAGCGATTGAAAAGGCAAGCTTCTCAACCGGAGGGAAGAACTCGGCAGCCACTCCAGGCTTATTACCTCTAGCGTCAATTCGATACCAGCCATGCTGCTTTAAATAAACAGCATTCAGGCCATGAAGGCTGTAAGGGGGTCCGTCGCTTTCAATAGTAAGCCTCTGGTAGCACAGACCAGCCGGGATTCCGTTGGCTCTCAATAGGGCGGCCAACAAGTGACTCTTGGCATAGCAGTAGCCAGTACCGTGGAGCAAGACATCGGAGGCTTTGCAGGTGACCGGATTTTTCCGGTAGTCCCAGCTGTGCTTAATGGAGTCACGGACGAATTCAAAGCAGTTTTTCGCCACCGCTTCGTCTGAGGCACAGCTCTCGGCAAGCTCCGCTGCCTTTCTCGCTATTGTCGGATGCTTCCAGTCGATGAATTCACTACTTTCGAGATATTGTTCCATGTGGACTCTCAGTAAATCGCTGCCGGTGTTTCTTGCAAGCTAACGGGGCGCGAGTTGAGCCGCACCCCGAGCGAAGGGAGAGAGACGCAGTCTCTTGACCTTCGCGAGCGGGCGGCAGCCGCGCGGAGCGCGGTGGCGGCTCGAACGAGGGTTGGGCGGCGCGCAGCGCCGGCCCGGCCCGAGTGAGCGCGCAACTCGCGCCCCGTTGGAGGGTCGCGCGGCTAGCGCCGAGTGTCCCCGCACCGCTTGAAATGCATCGTTGTCGTTCATCGAAGGCAGAGTCCTTTCAGGTTGCACGATCGAGGTGCTGCGCGACCGTCCAACTTAAATTCGACCGCCTAAATCCCGGGTTGTAAACCGGCATTTAGGCTGGATAAAAAATTTGATGTGATAAAAATCAAAGTATTAGTATTTTTTATCACATCAAGACCTGTGCAGGGAGGCACTATGGAACAACCCCGTTTGCTCGACCAGGTGCGCGACGCCATCCGCGTCCGACACTACAGTCTGCGTACCGAGGTGACCTATCTTCAGTGGATCAAGCGATTTATCCTGTTCCATAACAAGCGTCATCCCCGCGATATGGGCGAAAAGGAGATTACGGCATTCCTGGCTTATCTTGCCGTGAACAAGAATGTCGCGGCTTCAACCCAGAATCAAGCCTTGGCCGCCACTCTCTTCCTCTATAAGGAAGTACTTGGTCGGGAACTGGACTGGATGGACAACATCACCCGAGCCAAGCGCAGTGTGCACGTGCCGGAAGTCTTGAGCCCGGAGCAGGTACGTCGCCTATTGGGCCAGCTTGAAGGGATATACCAACTCGTGGCACGTCTGCTGTACGGCACGGGCATGCGCCTCATGGAGGCCCTGCAACTGCGCGTACAGGACGTGGATTTTCACTATCGGCAAATCACGGTGCGCAACGGCAAGGGCAACAAGGATCGCGTAACGGTGTTGCCCGACTCACTGATCCAGCCGCTGAAAACACATCTGGCACGTATGCGCGAACTGCACAAGAAAGACCTGGCCGAGGGATTCGGTAGCGTCTATCTGCCGCATGCGCTCGCGGAGAAGTATCCGAACGCCGGGCGCGAGTGGCCATGGCAATATGTTTTCCCGGCGCCGACGCGGTCGGCGGACCCGGTGAGCGGCGAGATCCGACGGCATCATTTATACGAGCAAAACGTGCAGCGCGCCATCAAACAGGCGGCATCCGATTTGGGATTCCCCACCCGCGTGCGCACGCACACTTTGCGCCATTCATTTGCGACGCACTTACTGGAAAGCGGTCAGGATATTCGGACGGTGCAGGAATTGCTGGGGCACAGCGATGTGAAGACCACCATGATTTATACCCATGTGTTGCAACGCGGTGGCCGTGGAGTGCGCAGTCCGCTGGACCGGATGGAACCGGAAGCAGGCCCGGACCGTTCTGGGTCGACAGGCTAATCGCTGGGAGCGACCACCGTGAAGGCGCTATCTCGTCACAAGGGAGAGCGTCAGCTAGAAACGCGAACAGGTCGGGCCGCCGCGGCCGGCGAGCACGCCCTTGATGTCCTTGTTGGCGCGCAGCTTTTCGACGACTTCGGTATAGAGCGCCTCGGGGGTATTGCTGGCGAACGTGGCGTCGACAAAGCCGTCCGGGCGCACGCGATAGCTCACGTATTCGTTGCTGCCGTCAAAATCGAACAGGATATTCGCGACCGCCTCGCCGGCCTTCGCTTCAGTCTCGTCCGCCAACACAGGAACGCTGCCGACGAGCAGCGCCAGGGTCAAAAACAGCGCGGCGGGCTTCATCCGCCCTTCACCGCCGTAAGCAGGACTTCGCACACGCGCTCGATGTGCCCGAGTGGCATGCCGGGGTAGATGGGGAGCGATAGCGTTTCGGTGCTGGCATGCTCACAGGCCGGCAGGCTGCCGGGCTGGTAGCCGAGCTTCTTATAGACATCCTGCAAATGCAGGCCCTGGGGATAGCACTGCGAGGTGCCGATCTGGGCATCGGTGAGCGCCTGGCGCACGGCGTCGCGTTTCTTTGGGATGCGGACGGTGTAGAGATTGAAGGCGTGCGTACCGTTCTTGGGGAGCGACGGCGTTTTCACTGCCGAACCGGCAAGACGCTGGGTGTATTCCGCCGCCACCTGCTGCCGACCGGCGATGTCGGCCTTGATGCGCTTGAGCTTCAGACGCAGCAGCGCCGCCTGGATCTCGTCGAGGCGGCTGTTCATGCCGATTTCAACATGGATAAAGGGCTTGGACGCGCCGTGGTTACGCAGGCGCCGGATATGCTCGTTCAGGTCGTCGCGGTTCGTGGTAATCATGCCGCCGTCGCCGTAGCAACCGAGCACTTTCGTGGGATAGAAGCTGAAGCTGCCGGCGTCGCCCATCGCGCCGACGACCTTGCCGTTGTGCGTGGCGCCGAACGCCTGCGCGCAGTCCTCGACAACCGTGAGCTTGTGCTTACGGGCGATCTCCATGATCTCGCCCATCTCCGCCGGATGGCCGAAGATGTGCACCGGCAGAATCGCCTTGGTCCTGGCGGTGATCTTCGCGCGCACGCTCGCGGGGTCGAGGCAGAAACTGTCCGGCAGGATATCGGCGAACACCGGTGTGGCGCCGACCATATCGATGGTCTCGGCCGAGGCGAAGAACGTGAACGGCGTGGTGATGACTTCGTCGCCCGGACCGATGCCGAGCGCGCGCAGGCTGAGATACAGCGAATCGGTGCCGTTGGCGACACCAATGGCGTGCTTCACACCGACGACCTCGGCGAATTCCTTCTCGAACGCCTGCACGTGCGGACCGAGCACGAAGCTGCCGCGGTTGCCGGTTTCGCGGATGGCGGCGAGCCACTCGGTTTCCAGCTCCTTATATTGCGTGGTGAGGTCGAGGAACGGCACCGGCATGGGTTTGGTCACGGCGTGCATCAGGCAATCTTCTCCTTCACGAGCATGGCGACACGAAGCGCTTCCAGCCCGACGCGCCCGGTGACGAGCGGCGGCGCGCCGGTGCGCACGGATTTCACGAAATATTCGAGCTCGGTATCGAGCGGCGGCCGCGGCGTGATGTCGAGCACTTTCGTCTCGACCTTTGGCCACTTGCCACCGTCGCCACCGGGAACAGCTTCGGTAACTTCGAGTTTCTGGTCCACGTAGTTCAGGCCGTAGTAATGACGGTCGCCGAACACGCGGATGCGGCGGAACTTCTTGTTCGACACACGGCTCGCGGTGACGTTGGCCACGGCGCCGTTCTCGAACTCGATGCGCGCGTTGGCGATGTCCACGTGGTCGGTGATGACCGGCAGGCCGTTGGCGGCGATGTTCTTGATCGGCGACTTCACCAGCGCCAGGACGATGTCGATGTCGTGGATCATGAGATCGGTGACGACGTCCACGTCGGTGGCGCGCTCGACAAAGGTGCTCAGACGATGCACCTCGATAAAACGCGGGTTGGTGCAACGCTCGCTCAGTGCCATGACACCGGCGTTGAAGCGTTCGAGATGGCCGACCTGGAAAATCACCCCGGCGCGTTCGGCAAGCTCGACCAGCGCGCGCGACTCTTCCAAGCCCGGCGCGATCGGCTTCTCCATCAGCATGTGTACTTTGCTTTCAAGATAAGGCCGCGCGACCTCGGCGTGGTATACCGTCGGCACGACGACGCTCACCGCGTCCACCTTGCCGAGCAGCGCCTTGGGGTCGGTGTAGGCCTGACAGCCGTACTGCGAGGCAACGGTCTTGGCCGCCTCGGCGTTCACGTCCGCCACGCCGACGAGCTCCACGTCCGGCATGCCGGCGTAGATCTTGGCGTGGAAGCGACCGAGGTAGCCGACGCCGAGCACGCCGACGCGCAGGCGGCCGTTGGGCTGGGTGGATGTCGTGGTAGCGGTCATTGAGAAGCGAATCAGGGCAACAAAGATCGTCGGTTGCGAAAAAAAGCGGCGGGATTATATCCCAAACCGCGGCACATGGACGTGCCGTTTGCGGTGCCGAGGGATGCAAATATGCGTCATTTCGGGCGGGGGGGGGAACGCGTATTGCCATCGGCTAGACTAGGCCGACCATGCGCAGCGCGCTCATTACCGGCTGTTCCTCCGGCATCGGCTACTGCCTCGCCCACGGGCTGCGCGAGCGGGGCTTTCGTGTGTTCGCTACGGCGCGCAAGGCGGCCGATGTCGAGCGCCTGGCCGCCGAGGGCTTCGAATCGTTGCCGCTCGATCTGGACGACTCGACCTCCATCGCCGCTGCCGTTAGCGAAATCCTGCGGCGCACCGACAACCGCCTGTACGCGCTCGTCAACAACGCCGGCTTCGGGCTGCCGGGCGCGGTCGAGGACCTGTCGCGCGACGGCCTGCGAGCGCAATTCGAAACCAACGTCTTCGGCGGACAGGAGCTGATCCGGCTCCTGATGCCGATCTTCCGTGCGCAGAACGAAGGCCGCATCGTGCAGATGAGCTCGATGCTCGGCTACGTGGCGCTCGCCTACCGCGGCGC
Organism: Gammaproteobacteria bacterium; assembly: GCA_004298065.1. Lineage (GTDB taxonomy): Bacteria > Pseudomonadota > Gammaproteobacteria > Acidiferrobacterales > Sulfurifustaceae > SCRL01. Next base: position 28,465 of record SCRL01000049.1, read on the forward strand.
CTACTGCGCGAGCAAATACGCCATCGAAGGATTGACCGACGCCCTGCGCCTGGAGCTGCGCGGGACGAACATCCATGTCTCGCTCGTCGAACCCGGTCCTATCACGGCACGCTTTCGCGACAACGCCTACGCAGCGTTCAAAACCTGGATCGACAAGGATCACAGCACGCACCGCGCGCAATACGAGGCCATGATCGGTCGCCTCGAAGGCCAGCGCGGCCCGCAGCCTTTCACGCTCCCGCCCGAAGCGGTGCTGAAGCGTGTGGCACGCGCGCTCGAATCCCGCCGCCCGCACCGCCGCTACCAAGTCACGGTCCCCGCCTACTTGTCCGCACTACTCGAACGGATATTGCCAGCCCCCCTGCTCGACACCCTGCTCGATCGCGTCGGCGGTCGCGGCAAACGCTAAATCGTTAGTTTTCCAACCTTCGCCCTTGGACCAGGCCGGTGTGGCCCGATTCACGGTGCCCCCTAACCTGAAAACTGGCCTAAACTTAAAGTTCAACAAAAACAAAAACGGAAATAAGGGGATAAGGATGGAAGTTGCCCCTGAGATGAAAGATCGGACGCAACAACGTGGACGCTCGCTCAGTCTGCGGGGATGCGTGTTTCCGTTCATCCGACCCTTCTCCTGTATCTCCGCCAGCCGGGCATTTGTGTCATGACCGACCTGGCAAAACTGCGTCCCAGCGTGGTCTCGCTCCTCACGCACTCATCCACCCGCTGGATTGTGTTGTCGCTTGTATCGGCCGCGGTCGTCGGCACGGCGGCTTACAGCTATCGTGAGATCCACAACGAACTCACCGCCGTGGCGCTGTCGCGCAGAGAGGCTGTCGCACAACTCGCGGCCGCCACGCTGGCGGAAAAGTTCAGTCGCGTCGTGGATGTCGCCGTTTCACTCGCCACACGCGTTCGGTTCCGGGATCTCGTTGCAGAAGGAAATTGGGATGAAGCGATCGAAATCATGCGCGCCGTGCCGAAGGACCTGCCACAGATCGAACGGCTGTTCCTTGCCGATGTCAGCGGAACGCTGAAGGCGGACATACCGGCGTTGCCCGGTGTGCGCGGGATGAATTTCGCGTTTCGTGAGTGGTACCAAGGCGTACGCCGCGATTGGCGCCCCTACATCTCTTCGGTTTACAAGCGCACGGCCGCTCCGCAGCTCAATGTTTTCGCGGTGGTCGCGCCGGTCAAGAGCGCGGCCGGAAACGTGGTCGGTATCCTGGTGCTGCAAATCCGCATCGATAGCCTGATCGAGTGGATCAAGACGGTCGCCACCGACCGTGGGGAATTCATCTACCTCGTCGATTCGAAGGGCCAGCTCGCGTTTCACTCCAGACATCCGGGTTCGGGGGACATCGTCAACCTGTCGGAAACCCCGGTCGTGCAGAAAATGCGGCTGGACGGGCATGGCGTAACGGTCGGGTTCGAACCGGGGGAACAGGAGGATTCCATCGTCGCCTACGCGCTCGTGCCCGGATACGGCTGGGGCGTCGTCGCGCAACAACCGATGCGCGCATCCCGCGCGTTGGCCGCGCGCGACGATCAGCTCCGGCGGTTGTTGACGGGATATGGCCTTGTCCTGCTGCTTTCCGCAGCGGCGATACTCCTGGCGTCGCGAGTCGCCGTGGCACGCCAACGCGCGGAGACCGAGTTACTCCGCAATCGCACCATCTTTGAGAACCTCTTCGAGTCACTCCCCGGTCTTTACCTGGTTCTCGCGCCCGACTTCAAGATCGTGGCGGTGAGCGACGCCTACCTGAAGGCGACCATGACCAAACGCGAGGAGATCGTCGGGCGCTACCTGTTCGACGTGTTTCCCGACAACCCCGACGACCCAGGCGCCACCGGCACCGCCAACCTGCGCGCCTCGCTCGACCGGGTGCGCCGGACCGCCGCCGCGGACACCATGGCGATCCAGAAATACGACATCCGCCGCCCCGACGGCACTTTCGAAGAGCGCTACTGGAGCCCGATCAACTCCCCCGTGCTCGGGGTGGGCAACCGGATCGAGTACATCATCCATCGGGTGGAGGACGTCACCGGGTTTGTACGCCAGAAATCGCAGCCGGCGGGTAACGCCGCCGAGATGCGCGCCCGCATGGAGCAGATGGAGGCCGAAATATTCCAGAGTTCGCAGAAGGTGCAGGCGGCCAATCAGCAACTCAAGGCCGCCAACCAGGAGCTCGAAGCCTTCAGCTACTCGGTATCGCACGACCTGCGCGCGCCGCTACGCGCCATCGATGGCTTCAGTCAGGCACTGCTCGAAGACTATGCCGACAAACTCGACGACGCGGGCAAGAATTACCTACAGCGCGTGCGCGCTGGCGCCACACGCATGGGCGAGCTGATCGACGACATGCTCCAGCTCTCGCGCGTGACGCGCGCCGAGATGCGTCGTGAGACGGTGGACCTGAGCGCACTGGCCGAGTCCGTGGTGGCGGACCTGCGGCGCATCGAGCCCCAGCGCCAAGTCGAGGTAGCCATCCAGTCCGGTCTGCAAGCTGAGGGTGACGCTAAACTGCTGCGGATCGCATTGGTGAATTTGCTGTCTAACGCATGGAAGTTCACCGGCCGGCAACCGGCGGCGCGCATCGAGCTGGGCGTACGAGATACCGGCAGCGAGCGCGCGTTCTACGTGCGCGACAACGGCGTCGGCTTCGACATGGCTTACGCTGACAAGCTTTTTGGCGCGTTCCAGCGCCTGCACGCCATGAGTGAGTTTCCCGGCACCGGCATCGGCCTCGCCACCGTGCAGCGGATTATCAACCGCCACGGCGGCCGCGTCTGGGCCGAGGCCGCCGTCAACCAGGGCGCGACGTTCTTCTTCGCGCTGCCCGCCAACCGCACCGCCTGAGGAGGCGCCATGGAAAGCAAAACTATCCTGCTGGTCGAGGACAACCCGGACGACGAGGCGCTGACGCTGCGCGCGCTCAAGAAGAACAACATCATGAACGAGGTGGTGGTGACGCGCGACGGCGCCGAGGCACTCGACTACCTGTTCTCCCGCGGCGCCCACGCCAACCGCGATCCGCACAAGCAGCTGGCGATCACACTGCTCGACCTCAAGCTGCCCAAAGTGGACGGGCTCGAGGTGCTGAGACAGATACGCGCCAATCCTGCCACGCAACTGATGCCGGTAGTGATTCTCACCTCCTCCAAAGAGGAGCAGGACCTTATCAACGGCTACCGCCTCGGCGCCAACAGCTATATCCGCAAGCCGGTGGATTTCAGCCAGTTCATGGAAGCCGTGCGAAGCCTTGGACTCTACTGGCTGGTGCTGAATGAAACCCCGCCCGGCCAGGGAGGGAGCGCACGATGAAACCGCTGCGCGCGCTGGTCGTCGAGGATTCGGAGGACGACACCGAGCTGTTGCTGCGCGAGCTCAAGCGCGGCGGCTACGAGCCGACGCATGCGCGCGTGGACACGTCCGAAGCGATGAGCGCGACGCTCGCCGCGCGCGCCTGGGATATCGTGTTCTCCGATTTCACCATGCCACATTTCAATGCCTTCGACGCGCTGGCGCTGCTGCGCGGCACGGGGCTCGACATCCCATTCATTATCGTCTCCGGCACCATCGGCGAAGACCGCGCGGTGATCGCCATGAAGGCCGGCGCGCACGACTACATCCTCAAGGGCAACCTGAAGCGCCTCGTGCCCGCCGTCGAGCGCGAACTGCGCGAGGCGCACGTGCGGAAAGAACGCCGCATGGCGGAGGAAACGATCCGCCGTCTTGCCTACACCGACCCGGTCACCGAACTGCCGAATCGCGCACGATTTCTCGAGCAAGCGCAACAGGCCGCCGAGGCGGCGCGGGACAAGGGCCATCCGCTGGCGTTGCTGCTCATGGACCTCGAACGTTTCAGGGATGTCAACGACACGCTCGGGCACGCGCGCGGCGACGTGCTGCTGCAACAGGTCGGCACGCGCCTACAGGGCGCGCTGTTCGCGCCCGACACGGTCGCGCGCCTCGGCGGCGACGAATTCGGCATCTTGTTGCCCAGGTTGACGGCGACCGACGACGTGAAACTCGTCATCAAGAAACTTCAGGATTTCCTGCAAGCCCCGTTCATGATTGACGGCATCCCGATCGCTGTCGAGGCCAGCATTGGCGTCGCGCTTGCGCCCGACCATGCCGCCGATGCGGAAACCATGTTGCAGCGGGCGGATATCGCGATGTACCGCGCCAAACAGATGGCGACCGGATACGCCATCTACACACCGGAATACGACCGCCACAATCCCGAGCGGCTCGGGCTCATGGCGGAGCTGCGCGACGCCATCGAGCGCGACCAGCTCCTGCTCCACTTCCAGCCGAAAGTGGAAATCGGGACCGGTCAGGTCGTCGGCACCGAGGCGCTGGTGCGCTGGCAGCATCCGCGCCTCGGCTTGCTGACACCCGACAAATTCATCGAGACCGCCGAGCACACGGGGTTGATCACACTGCTTACCCGCTGGGTGCTGACGGATGCGCTGAACCATTGCCAGGGGGCCCGCCGCGAGGGTATCCGGCTGCGGGTAAGCGTGAACCTCTCGGCGCGCTCGCTGCACGACCCGCATCTGCCGGAGATGGTCAAGAACGCACTCAAGACCACCGGCGCTGAGGCGCACCAATTGATACTGGAGATCACCGAAAGCGCCATCGTGCTCGACCCCAAACGCGCCGAGGAAACCCTCGCGACACTAAGCCGCATGGGCGTGTGGCTCTCGATCGACGACTTCGGCACCGGGTACACCTCGCTTGCCAGCCTCCGGCACCTCCCGGTCAACGAGGTCAAGATAGACAAATCCTTCGTCGGTGGGATGCTCGCGAACAAGAGTGATGCGATGATCGTGCGCTCCGTGATCGAACTCGGCCACAACCTCGGTCTGCGAATCGTCGCCGAGGGCGTGGAGACGAAAGCGATGCTCGATGCCCTCGCCGCCCTCGGTTGCGACGAGGCCCAGGGCTACTTCATCAGCAAGCCGCAGGCCTGCGGACCGCTGAAGAACTGGCTGCCGACGTCGTCCTGGAAAATCGGGTCGGTCGCCTAGTCGAGCACGTGCGACACGAGTCCGTCGGCGAGCTTGGGCTCGAACCAGGTGGACTTGGGCGGCATGACCTCGTTGATATCGGCCACCGCCATCATGTCGTGAATCGACGTCGGGAACATCGATAACGCCACCGCCATCTCGCCCGAATCCACGCGCCGCTCCAGCTCTTTCAGGCCGCGGATACCGCCGATGAAATCGATGCGCTTGTCGCGCCGCGGATCGCCGATGCCGAGGACCGGCGCAAGCAGGTGGTCCTGTAACAGGCTCACGTCGAGCCGCTTCACCGGATCGTTCGCCGGCACACGCGCGGGCTGGATCGTCAGTCGGTACCACTGTCCTTTCAGGTACATCCCGAACTCGCCCGCCTTCGCCGGCTTCACCGCGCCGGCTTCCGGCTTCACGTTGAATGCCTCTTCCAACTTCTTCAAAAATGCCTCGGGCGCAAGCCCATTCAAATCCTTGACCACGCGGTTGTAGTCGAGAATCTGCATCTGGTTGTCGGGGAAGATCACGGCGAGGAAATAGTTGTACGCCTCTTCGCCCGTGTGTTTCGAATTGGCGGCCTTGCGCGAATTCGCGACGCGCGTGGCAGCGGCCGAACGGTGATGGCCGTCGGCGACATAGAGTTTGTCGAGCGATTCGAACGCCTCGGTGAGCGCCTTGATCAGCTTGCGGTCGCGCGCGACCCAGAGCGTATGGCGCACGCCATCGTCCGCGGTCACGTCCACGTCCGGCTTGCCGCGCGTGACGATCCCGGCCATGGCGTCGATTTTTTCGCTGTGGCGGTAGGTCAGGAACACCGGCCCGGTCTGGGCGTTGAGCGCGTCGATCTGACGCACACGGTCGTCTTCCTTGTCCGGGCGCGTGAATTCGTGGCGGCGGATGCGGCCGGCTTCATAAGCCGCGACCGACGCCGCGGCGACGACCCCCACCTGGGTGTGCGAGCCCATTACCAGCCGGTAGAAGTAGTAATAAGGTTCGGCGTCGCGCGCGAGCACGCCCTCTTTCAACAGGCGATCGAAATTCTCCCGCGCCTTGGCGTACACCGCCGGATTATAGGGATCGGTCGCCGGTGGCAGGTCGATCTCGGCCTTGGAGATGTGAAGAAACGACCAGGGCTTGCCGGCGGCACGCACCCGCGCCTCCTCGCTCGACAGCACGTCATAGGGCGGCGCGACGACATCGGCGGCGCGGCTCAGCGCCGGACGCAGGCCGGCAAAGGGACGAATCAGCGACATGGTGTTGTTCTGGCGATCACGGGAAGGCGCACATTCAAAACCAACCCCGCGCCCGGGTCAAACCTTTTCGCATGGTATGATGCGCGCCACATCGAGCCCGCCCATGCCGCAAAAATCCTGCCGCACCTACCTTCCGCCCGAGTGGGCGCCGCAAAGCGGCGTCATGCTCACTTGGCCGCACGTGCGCAGCGACTGGGCGCCGATCCTGGAGCAGGTCGAGCCGGTATTCGCCGAGATCGTGCGCCAGATCGCGCGCTTCGAGAAGGCGCTGGTCGTGTGCTACGACGAATCCCACCGCGCGCACGTCGCCGGACGATTGCAGGCCGCGGGCGTGCCGTCCGGCCGGGTTGTGCTCTCACTCGCCGCTTCGAACGACACCTGGGCGCGCGACCACGGACCGATCGCGGTCCAGTGCCAGGACGAGTTGACGTTGCTTGACTTCGGCTTCAACGGCTGGGGCGGCAAATACGCCCATGACCTCGACAACGCCATTACGCGCACGATCTGCGGCCAAGGCGTTTTCGGGAGAAACCCGCTACAGACGGTAGACCTGATTCTCGAAGGCGGCTCCATCGAGGTGGACGGGCAAGGGACGCTGCTCACCACCGAGCGCTGCCTGCTCGCGAGCACGCGCAATCCCCATCGCACGCGCGCACAGATCGAAAAGCAGCTCGCGGAACTGCTCGGACTCAACCGCTTCCTGTGGCTGAAACACGGCTACCTCACCGGCGACGACACCGACAGTCACATCGACACGCTCGCGCGTCTGTGCGACGCGCGCACGATCGCCTATGTCGCCTGCGCCGATCCGGCGGATGAGCATTACAAGGAATTGAAGGCAATGGAGGCAGAATTGCAGGCCTTCCGCGCCGCCGACGGCCGCCCCTACCGGCTGGTGCCGCTCCCGTGGCCGCAGGCGAAGTACGACGACGAAGGCAACCGCATGCCGGCGACGTACGCGAACTTTCTCATTATTAATGGTGCGGTGCTGGTGCCCACCTACCGCGATTCCGCCGATGCCGTCGCGCTCGAACGGCTAAAGAGCTGTTTCCCCGACCGCGAGATCGTCGGCATCGATTGCCTGCAACTGATCTATCAGCACGGCAGCCTGCATTGCGTGACGATGCAGTTGCCGATGGGCGTTCTTCCTTAAATTAAAAAAACTGCGGTGGCTTCACCGGGCCACGTATGGCGCCGAGTGGCACAAGTCTTTGCTTGCCCCGTCCCTCTTGAGACGGCCGGGTGTGGTAGTGCTGCTGTGCCGGCGTAACGGCCGGGCACGGCCAAATGGGTGTATACGTGCTTTCTCTTGGTAACTTCTCTTTGCACGAGCAAAGAGAAGTCACCCGGGGGTGCAGGGGGCGGAGCGCCCCGCGGTGTTTATTACAACTGTCGCCGCAGGCGACATAAACAAAAACGGGAAGGCCCTTCCGGACCTTCCCGCCTATATCTGCAAACGGCGATTTACTTCTTGTCCTTGCCTTTCGCCTCGCCCTTGCCCTTCTCGTCGCCCTTGGCCTTGCCGCCCTTCGCCTCGATGCTGGTCGCGGTCATCTTGTACTCGACCGTCACCTTGTCGCCCTTCTTCACGTCGGCGCCGCCCTTGGTGCCGGCGTCGCGCGCGATCTCCCACTTCTCCTTGCCCTTCTCGACGGTGATCGAGGTCGGCGACACGTCCACGACCGGGCCGGTCACCTGATAGGTCTTACCCGCGAAGGCCGGGGCCGCCAGCAGCAGCGCTGCCATAAAACCGACTGTACGTTTCATGCAATGCTCCGAATGAGGATTGTCTGGAGGCGCAAACGATAAAAATGCCGTGCGCGCCCGTCAAGCCCGGGGCCGGAAAGCAGGATCGTGCTACCATTGCCCGCCATGAAAAACCCGCTCACCGTCGGCCTCGTGCAGCAATCGTGCACCGAGGACCGGCGCGCCAACCTCGACGCCTCCATTGCCGGCATCCGTGAGGCCGCCGCCCGCGGCGCCGAACTGGTGCTGCTGCAGGAGCTGCACACCGGCGTGTACTTCTGCCAGAACGAGGATGTGAAGCGGTTTGACCAGGCCGAACCCATCCCCGGCCCCACGACGGAAGAACTTGGGGAGCTGGCGAAGGAGCTCCATATCGTCATCGTCGGTTCGCTGTTCGAGCGCCGCGCGCCGGGCGTGTACCACAACACCGCCGTGGCGCTCGAACGCGACGGTTCGCTCGCCGGCATCTACCGCAAGATGCACATCCCGCACGATCCCGGTTTCGAGGAAAAATTCTATTTCACACCCGGCGACCTCGGCTTCGCGCCGATCGCGACCTCGGCCGGCGTGCTCGGCGTGCTCGTGTGCTGGGACCAGTGGTACCCCGAGGCCGCGCGCGCGATGGCGCTGCACGGCGCGAGCCTGCTGCTCTACCCCACCGCCATCGGCTGGGACCCGACCGACGACGACGCCGAAAAAACCCGCCAGCGCGAGGCCTGGATGACCATCCAGCGCGCGCACGCGGTCGCCAACGGCATGCCGGTGGTGGTGTGCAACCGCGTCGGCCTTGAGCCCGATCCACACGGGCGCACCGCTGGCATCCAGTTCTGGGGCTCAAGCTTCATCGCCGGCCCGCAGGGCGAGATACTGGCCGAGGCCCCGACCGACCGCCCGGCGGTGCTGGTGGCCGAGATCGACCGCGCGCGCAGCGAGAACGTACGCCGCATCTGGCCGTTTTTCCGCGACCGGCGCATCGACGCGTATCACGACCTGCTGAAGCGCTACGGCAAATAGTAGTGCCTCACCCCTCCCACTTTCAGCTCGCGGCCAGGCTGCTGGGCGATATCCTCACCGGCACCTTGCCGGCGGACGCGCAGATGGACCGCTGTTTCCGCGCGCACAGGGAAATGGGCGTGCGCGATCGCGGCTTCGTCGCCGAGACGGTGTATGCCTGCCTGCGCGAAATGCGGGTGCTGGAATACCTCACCGCGAAACCAAAACCCTCGACGTTCGACCTGGTTGCGGCCCACCTCGTCACGCAGGGCTATAGCGGACGGGCACTCGAAGAACTGGGATACCGCGGCGACGCGCGCGGCCTGGCGGAACGCGTGCGCGGTCTCGATCGCGCCTCGTTGCCCTTCGCGGTGCGCGCCAACCTGCCCGACTGGCTCGCCGAACGCCTGCGCGCGCAATTTGGCGATGACGAAACGCTGGCCCTCGCCGACGCGTTGAACCGGCCGGCGCCGCTCGATCTGCGCACGAACAGCCTCAAGGCCGAACGCAATGAGGTGCGCGCGCGTCTCGCGCAGGAAGGCCACCCGACCGAACCCACGCCGTACTCGCCCATCGGCCTGCGGCGCGCCGAGCGCGCCTCGCTGTTCAACACGCAGAGCTTCAAGGACGGGTTGTTCGAGGTGCAGGATGAAGGCAGCCAGCTGCTGTCGTACCTGCTCGAACCGAAACGCCACGAAATGGTGGTGGACTTCTGCGCCGGCGCCGGCGGCAAAACACTGCACCTCGGTGCGCTCATGGCCAACACCGGCACGGCGTACGCCTTCGACGTGTCGTCGCGGCGCCTGGAGAAACTCACGCCGCGCCTGCGACGCGCCGGGCTGGGCAACGTGCGCGCCGTCGCCATCGCGCACGAGCGCGACGACCGCGTGCAGCGGCTGCGCGGCAAGATCGACCGCGTGCTGGTGGACGCGCCCTGCTCCGGGACCGGCACGCTGCGGCGCAATCCAGATATCAAGTGGCGCAACATCGATCTCGCGGCGCTGGTCGAGGCGCAGACGCGCATCCTCGATGAAGCGGCGAAACTGGTGAAACCGGGCGGGCGGCTGGTCTATGCCACGTGCAGTTTGCTACAGGAGGAAAACGACGACGTGGTCGCGGCGTTTCTGGGCGGCCACGGCGACTTCCACATCGTGCCGATCGGGGAGATTCTCGCGCGCCGGCACATCCCGCTGGAGATGCCCGGCGATGCCCTGCGGCTGCTGCCGCACAGGCATCACACCGACGGCTTTTATGCCGTCGCGCTGGAGCGTTCCTGAGGCTTGTCCGGCGACGTTTTTTCCAGCGCCTGAACGAACGCCTTCACAATCGCCGGATCGAACTGGGTGCCGGCCCCGGCGTTTAGCGCCGCCACGGCGTTCTCGCGCGTCCCGGCACGGTGCCCCGGCCAGTCCGCGACCATCGAGGCGTAGGCGTCGGCCACCGCCAAGGCGCGCGCCAGATACGGCGTTTCCTCACCCCCAAGACCGGTGGGATAGCCACCACCGTCGAAGCGTTCGTGATGATGACGCACAATAGAGGCGACATGTTTGAGCGCCGGCACCTGCTCCAGCATATCGGCCCCGGCGGCAGGATGCTGCCGGATGAACGCCCAATCCTCGGATGAAAGACCTTCGTGCTTGCTCAACACCGCGTCCGGAATCGTCACCATGCCGATGTCGTGCAGCTGGCTGGCGAGCTGCAGCGCCTCCCGGTCCGCGGCGGACAAGTCCAGCACGTCCGCAAGCCACTGTGCGGCCTGTTCCACCTCACGAACGTGGTGACGATAAAACCCGGCCTTGGTGGCGATGGCCGTCACGATGGGCTCGATATTGGCGAGGGTATCGCGCAACAACGCGGCAATCCGGTTCGGGTCCCGCTCCAGTTCGGCCTTGAGTGTCTCGTCATAGAGCACGACACGGTTGCGTCCGCTCTCCTTGGCGACGTACAGCGCCTGATCGGCGTGGCGCGACAGCTCCTCGATGTTGTCACCGCATATCGGGTAGGTGGCGATGCCGATGCTGGCGGTCACGCGGATCGCACTGCCGTTCGGCAACGGGCAGCGTGAGGCGGCGATGGCGTTGCGGATGCGCTCGGCCACGAGCCTGGCCCCGGGGCCCTCGGTTTCCGGAAGGATGAAAATGAATTCCTCGCCGCCGTAGCGGGCGGCGAAATCCACCTCGCGGACCTGGCCGAGCAGGATGCCGCCGAGGTGCCGGAGCACGGCGTCGCCGCCATCGTGACCGTGCTGGTCGTTGATGCGCTTGAAATGGTCGATATCCAGCATCATGAGCGAAAAGCCCTTGCCGTAGCGCCGCGCACGTTCGATCTCCTCCGCGATACGCACATCAAACTGGCGACGGTTAGGGAGCCCGGTCAGCGCGTCGGTGACCGACTGCTCCACGGCGGCGGCATAGAGACGCGCGTTCTCGATCGCGCTCGCCGCCAGATGGGAGAACGTGGAAAGCTGCTGGATTTCGTCATCCGTAAAGGAATCGCGGTCGGCAAGGTAGAAATAGATCACGCCGAGACGGGTGGCATGGCTCATCAGCGGCAGGCAGATGAAGCCGCGGATGCCCTCCTCGCGCGCCAGCTGGCTGAGTTTGTGCCGGTTTTTAGGCCTGTCGTTGCTGAGAACGTAGCTGCCGGTGGAGAAAACCTGGTCGGCCAAACCGCCGGCGCGAAAGGCCATATTGCGCACAAAGCGCCCGGATAACCCGGCCGTCACCTGGCCGTAGAAGCGGTTTTGTGGCGCGTCATAAAAGACGACGCACGACGCCCTGGCGCCGCTCATGTCCCGGCCGTAGCGCATGATCCGGTCAAGCACTTCGTCGGCGCTCAACGAAGACGTGATGGTGGCAGCCACTTCGTTATAGGCCGTCAGCCGGCGCGTCTTCTCCTCAATCGCCGCCGCCATGCGATTGAAGGTTTCGGCCAGCACGCCGAGCTCGTCGCGCGAGGGCACCGTCACGCGCCGGTCGTAGGCACCGGCGGCAATCGCCTGGGCCGCCTCGATATTCCGATGCAGCAGCCGGATCACAAAACGGTAAATCAGGAAGAGACTCAGCGCGATCAGTGCGATGTATGTCGCGAGCACGAAGAAGTTAAGCGTGGTGAGCAGCGCGGCCTCGGATTGCGTGTGCTGCTCGAGGATGGTGACTGCCCGGTCCAGGCGCTCCAGGTGAGTCCTGACTCTGGCCTGGTAGCGCGCGAGCAAGGCAAGCGCGGACGCGGGGCGTGAAGGGTCGACGCTGTTTAATAGCGGCAACAGCTCCTGTCGCCAAACCGTGTGCACGGCGGCAGCTTCGACCAGCTGCGCCCGGTGAACCTCCCGGTTCGAGGCGCCCAGAAACGCAATGAAACGTTCGGAGAAGGCAGTGTAATCGGCCAGCAGTGCCTCGTACCGCGCACGCTCTTCCCGGCCCCAGGATCCGGCGTTCACGGCGTTGCGCGCGATGTCCGCCAGCAGCAGGACACGAAATCGCTGCTTGCCGGCTTCGTTGATCAGGCTGCTCTCTTCGCCCAGGTGGCTGACGCCTACGATGCCGAACAACAGCTGCCCGACCTGCAATATCACAAAAACCGCCATCAGCGGCAGAAATTTCCACAGCAGGGAGCGAGGGGCTTTCATGGAAAGGAAGCCGGCAATGTCCGGTCAGTGCACGCTGCAATTGCTATTTGAGCCCGTGCTGGCGCGCCTTGCGCCGGTGGAGAATTAGCGTCGTCAGCCAGATGGCGATACCGACCAGCACCAATCCGCCAAGCAGGTAGAGCCCGTAGCGCTTGAAGTCCTCGATGAAGAGCTGCGACGCCGCCTCACCCAATCCGTAACCGACGTAGGCAAAAATGATGGCCCAGGCAATGGCGCCGATCAGGTTGAGAGTGAAGAAACGCAGCCGCGGGATGTGCGCCGAGCCGACCACAAACGGCGTAACGTTGCGCAAACCGTAGTAGAAGCGGAACGTGAGGATGAGCCAGTACTGGTGCTTGTGCAGGTGCTTGTACACCTTCTGCGCGCCCTCCTGCCACGACAATCGCTTGGCGATGATTCGCGGCCCCCAGTGCCGGCCGATGTAGTACCAGAGCTGGTCGCCGGAGAAGCTGCCGGCCACGGCGGTCGCGATCACCCAGTGCAGTTCGAGGTAGCCGAGGTGCGCGGCCACGCCGGCGAGAATCACGATGGTCTCGCCTTCGATGAAAGTGACTATCAGGATCGCGAGATAGCCGTAATCTGCGATGAGCTGCTCAAGCGACATGCGTTACATCCACCGGAAATAAAAGTTTTTCCTATTGCCGCTGCGCAGCATACACGCCATTTCTAAAAACAAAAAAAGCCCCGTGCGCGACGGGGCTCCTATTGAATCGGCACATATTGCGCGGCGTGACGCCGGCTTCCCGAAAATTTAGAAAGATTATTGGGTGGCGGCGTATCAGCGCGGTACCACGCGCGTCGCCTGCCTTCCCTTGGGTCCCTGGGTATGTTCGAACTCCACGCTCTGCCCTTCGGTGAGCGTCTTATACCCATCGGCCTCGATTGTGGAAAAGTGAACGAACACATCCTCCCCGCCGTCGGTTGGGACAATAAAGCCATATCCCTTGGCGTTGTTGAACCACTTTACAGTACCAGATTGCATACAGGCTCCTCGTTTTCTTGTCTCTGCATCAATACCGCCGCGTCGTGCGCGGCGGCGCGAACATCCTAACGTGAACTCCCCGAATAAAACAATCAACGCGCCCGGGGAAGGCGGCAAGGGGTGTGCCAGAAATGTGCATCAAACCGGGGCGAATTCGGACATTTAGGGTGGACCCGCTCAGTATTCCGGGCGTGCGGTGCGCCGGCGCTTGAGCGCCGAGTGCCGTTTCTTGGATTCGAGGCGCCGCGCCTTGGCCGCCCGCGAGGGCTTGGTCGCCTTGCGCGGCTTGGGGCGGCGGTTGAGCTGGCGCAGACGGTCGGTCAGGCGCTCGAAGGCAATCTCGCGATTGCGCGCCTGGGAACGGGTGCCGGACGCGGTCACCGCCACCCCGGAAGGCAGGTGTGTCAGGCGCACGGCCGACTCGGTCTTGTGCAGGTGCTGGCCACCCGGCCCGCTGGCGCGGAAGGTCTCGACCCGCACCTGTCGCTCCAGCAGCGTGCGTGCGAGGTCGTATGGCGGCCCCGAATGCGAAGAATGCTCCATTTTTTTCTCCCCTGACGTGCCTTTCGGCTCCGGCTTGCCTAAAATACGCGCCCTCAGGCGCAGCGAAAGTATATATATATATAAGGAACAACAGATGATCGTCATCCTCAAATCCGACGTCGGCGAGAACAGCCCCGAGTACCGCCAGGTATTCGACTTCCTCGCCAACAAGCCGAACGTCAAGACGCGCGTGCACCAGGAAATCGGCGCACAACAGACCCTGACCGAAATCTATCTCATCGGCGACACCGCCTCGCTCGACAAGGCCGAGATCGAGGCCCTGCCGGGCGTGGAGCGCGTCGTGCGCGTGTCCGAGGAATACCGCATCCTTGGACGGCACAAGGATGACCCGCGTCCGGCGGGCTTCGAATACAACGGCGTCAAATTTGGCCAGGACAACCTGAATGTCTTCGCCGGTCTGTGCGCGGTGGACAACCCACAGCACGTCGAGATGATGCTGAAGGCGCTGCGCGACAACGGCCAGGTGTGCACGCGCATGGGCGCCTACAAGCCGCGCACCAACCCCTACTCGTTCCAGGGCCACGGCAAGAACTGCCTGCCGTGGGTGTTCGAGCTCGCCGGCAAGTACGGCATCAAGGTGATCGCCATGGAGATTACCCACGACTCGCACCTCGACGAGGTCCGTGAGGCGCTGGAGAAAACCGGCAAGCCCACCGGTGTGATGTTGCAGATCGGCACGCGCAACACCCAGAACTTCGAACTTCTGAAGATCGTCGGGCGCCAGCGCGAGCTGCCGGTGCTGCTCAAGCGCGGCTTCGGCATCACGCTCGAAGAGTCGCTCAACGCCGCCGAATATCTCGCGAGCGAGGGCAACCGCAACGTGGTGTTCGGCCTGCGCGGCATGAAGACCAACATGGGCGACCCGCACCGCAACTTCGTCGACTTCGCGCACGTCCCGGTGGTCAAGCGCCTGACGCGCATGCCGGTATGCATCGACCCGTCGCACTCGGTCGGCACGCGCGACTGCGCGCCGGACGGGATCCTGGACGTGATGCACGTCACCGCGCAGGGTGTCGTCGCCGGCGCCAATATGATTCTCGTGGATTTCCACCCGGTACCGCCGAAGGCGCTGGTGGACGGCCCGCAGGCGCTCACGATCGACGAATTGCCCTACTTCCTCGAAGACGTCGCGATCGCGCGCGAGGCGTACGAGAAGCGCCGCGCCGCGACGGATCGCTTCCTGAAGAAAAGGTAGACAGGAAGAAAAACGGGGCCGATGGCCCCGTTTTTTATTTCCGGACGAGCTTCGGCTGGCGCTCGCCCGGGTAGTGACGCAACGTGCTCCCGACGTAGAGCTGGCGCGGCCGGTCGATGCCGTGCGACTCGTGCTGCAGCTCGAGCCAATGCGACACCCAGCCGGCGGTGCGCGCCACCGCGAACACCGCGGTGAACATGTTCATCGGGAAACCCATCGCGCGCAGCAGGATGCCGGAATAGAAATCCACGTTCGGGTACAGCTTGCGCTCGATGAAGTACTCGTCCTTGAGCGCGATCTCTTCCAGCCGCATCGCGATGTCGAGCAGTGGATCGTTCTTGCCGAGGTGCGTGAGCACGTTCTTCGCCTGCTGCTGAATGACGCGCGAGCGCGGGTCGAAGTTCTTGTAGATGCGGTGCCCGAAGCCCATGAGGCGGAACGAATCGTTCTTGTCCTTGGCGCGCGCGATGGCCTTGGGGATGTTCTCGACGCTACCGATCTCCATCAGCATCTTGAGCACCGCCTCGTTGGCGCCGCCGTGCGCCGGACCCCAGAGCGAGGCGATGCCGGCGGCGATGCAGGCGAACGGGTTCGCGCCCGAAGACGCCGCGAGACGCACCGTGGAGGTCGAAGCGTTCTGCTCGTGATCGGCGTGCAGGATCAGGATGCAATCGAGCGCGCGCGCCAGCACCGGATCGACCGCGTATTCCTGGTTCGGCGCGCCGAACATCATCTGCAGTAAATTCGAGCTGTAATCGTACTTGTTGTTCGGGTAGCGCTGCGGGCGGCCGGCGGAATAGGTAAAACTCGCGGCAGCGATCATCGGCATCTTGGCGATAAGCCGGATGGCGGCGCGCAGGCGGTCCTCCGGGTTCCGGATGTCCATGACGTCGTGGTAGAACGCCGACAGCGCACCCACCACGCCGACCATCACCGCCATCGGGTGGGCGTCGCGGCGGAAGCCGCGGAAGAAGGTCATGATCTGCTCGTGCAGCAGATTGTGCATTCCGATCGCAGCGTCGAACTCATGGCGCTGCGCGGGCGTCGGCAACTCGCCGTGCATCAGCAGGTAGGCGACCTCGACGAAATCGCTGTGCTCGGCCAGTTCCTCGATCGGATAGCCGCGGTACAGCAGCACACCCTTGTCGCCGTCCACGAAGGTGATGGAGCTCTTGCACGAGGCGGTCGAGCGAAAACCGGGGTCGTAGGCGAGCAGGCCGTGGCGGCTGTACAGCGTCTGGATGTCCACGGCCGCCGGGCCGAGCGTGCCATCGAGCACGGGCAGGCTGCTCTCATCCAGCTTGTCCGTGATTTGCGCGTTGACGTATTTCTTATCGTCCATAGGTTCTCTCCTCGCCGACGAGGAATACAGGATGATCGGCCATCCCGCCGGCACTGTCCAGCCCCGCATTCCGGCTGGACCGCAATGTGGGGATGCAGAATAATGCGCGCTTCGCACACAAAAGAACGAGACGCTGTGACCGCCGCCCCCACGTGTCCTCACTGCCGTAAGCCGCTGCCGCGCAAGCTCGTCTGGCGCACGCTGTTCGCGGGCCAGACGGCGCATGCCTGCCCGGCGTGCCGCAAGCGCTTTCGTCTGACCTACGCGGCCAAGATCCGCGTCGGTTTCCTGAACGTGATGCTGATCCTGGGGCTCACGATCGTCGTCGGCTTCGCCTTTCTCTGGACCCTGCCCGAGACCCTGCGCAATGTCGCCGGCTATCTCGCCATCGCCGTACTGGTGTTGATGTTGATGCCGATGCAGGCGCGGTACGAGAAGCTGGGGAAGCAGTATCAATACCGCAATGAAAAGGCGGTCGCCTCCGGCGGTAAAAAGCATAAAAAAATAAATTAAGAACCGCGGGGCGCTCCGCCCCCTGCACCCCCGGGTGACTTTTGTCTTGGCAAAAGTCACCAAAACCGTTTTGCCCCGGAAGGCTCGCCGGCAGACAACGCCGGTCCCTCGCGTCTCAGGTCGGCCTCAGGAGGTGCGCATACGGCGCATCCCTGCGCCGGATGCGCACGTGCGTGATCCCTCACGCACC
>SCRL01000050.1 GCA_004298065.1 Gammaproteobacteria bacterium
AGCGAGCAGGGCTTCCATAGATATGACAAGACGAAATCCGCAACCGCGACATCCCTGTCGCGCGGCCCTCGCCTTCATCCCACCGGCGACGAGCACAGCGAGTAGGGCTTCCTAAAATTATGACAAGACGAACGAGCACAGCGAGTAGGGCTTCCTAAAATGGCACGCCCGGCGCGCGCCCGGCTCGACGCGCAGGCGCTCCACCATAATCTCCAACAGGTCCGCTCCCACGCGCCCACGGCGCGCGTCCTGGCCGTGGTCAAGGCCAACGGCTACGGCCACGGGCTCGCCTGGGTCGCCAACACCCTCAAGGAGGCCGACGGCTTCGCCGTCGCCTCGACGGAAGAGGGCATGCAGCTGCGCCTCGCCGGGGTCATCAAGCCGATCATGCTGCTCGAAGGCTTCTTCAGCTCCGACGAGCTGCCGGCGCTGCAACTGCGTCAGCTCGCGCCGGTGTTGCACAACGAGCAACAGCTGCACCTGCTCGAATCGCATCCCGCGGCGCTGCCGCACGCCGTCTGGGTCAAGCTCGACACCGGCATGCACCGCATCGGGTTTGCGCCCGAACAGCTCACCGACGTGCTCGCGCGTCTGCGCCAGCTCAAGGGCATTCACGACATTCGCGCGATGACGCACTTCGCCAATGCCGACGACACGGCGAATGCCGCCACGCGTACGCAGATCGAATTGTTCCGCTCGAAAGTAAACAGCCTCGGACTGGAAACGAGCCTCGCGAATTCCGCCGGCATCGTCGCCTGGCCGGAGAGCCACGCCGACTGGGTGCGCCCCGGCATCATGCTCTACGGCGGCTCGCCCTTGCTCGGCAAGACGGCGGAAGAACTGAATCTGAAACCGGTAATGACACTCGAGAGCGCACTCATCGCGGTGCATCATCGGCGCCAGGGCGAGGCGATCGGTTACGGCGGCGACTTCGTCTGCCCCGAGGACATGCCGGTCGGTGTCGTCGCCATCGGCTACGGCGACGGCTACCCGCGCCACGCGCCGGCCGGCACGCCGGTGCTGGTGAACGGCAGCCGCGTCCCGCTCGTCGGGCGCGTGTCCATGGACATGATCACCGTGGATTTGCGCGCGCAACCGAAGGCGCGCGTCGGCGATCCGGTGGTGCTGTGGGGCGAGGGCCTGCCGGTGGACGAGGTGGCGGCGAAAGCCGGTACGATCTCGTACGAGATTCTGTGCCACGTCGCCGAGCGCATCCCGCGCGTGGTGATGAAATAAACGATTCACCACAGAGCGCACAGAGGACACAGAGGTGTGTAGAAAAATATTTCTTAACTCTGTGTTCTCTGTGGTTAATTTCTTTTTTTATGGCTAAAGCGAAATCGGCCTACGTCTGCAGCGAGTGCGGCGCCACCAACCCCAAGTGGGTCGGGCAGTGCCCGTCGTGCAACGCGTGGAACAGCTTGCAGGAATCGGTCGTCGCCGCGTCGTCGCGCACCGGACGCATCAAGACCGGCGCCGCCGTGCCCCAGTCGCTGGAGGAGGTGGGCCCGAGCGCGCTCACACGCCTGCCGACCGGCATCGCCGAGCTTGACCGCGTGCTCGGCGGCGGCCTGGTGCCGGGTTCGGTGGTGCTGATCGGCGGCGATCCCGGCATCGGCAAATCCACCATTTTGATTCAGGCGCTGGCCGAGGTCGGCAAGGCTGCGAGCGTGCTCTATATCAGCGGTGAGGAATCTGCCGACCAGATCGCCCTGCGCGCGCATCGCCTCGGGCTCCGAGGTGACGCCGTTCGCCTGCTCACCGAGAACCAGGTCGAGAACATTATCGAGTGCGCGCGTATGGAGCAGCCGCAGGTGATGGTGGTGGACTCGATCCAGACCATGTTCACCGGCATGCTCGAATCGGCGCCCGGGAGCGTCGCCCAGGTGCGCGAATCGGCGGCGCAGCTGGTGCGCTTCGCCAAGGGTCACGGCATTGCGCTGTTCCTCGTCGGCCACGTGACGAAGGAAGGCACGCTTGCTGGCCCGCGGGTGCTGGAGCACATGGTGGACACGGTGCTCTATTTCGAGGGCGATGCCGGCGGCAGCTTCCGCATCATTCGCGCCATCAAGAACCGCTTCGGCGCGGTCAACGAGATCGGCGTGTTCGTCATGACCGAGGCCGGGTTGCGCGAGGTCGGCAACCCCTCGGCCATGTTCCTGTCGCGCCAGGGCGATGCCGTCGCCGGCAGCGTGGTGCTGGCGACCCAGGAGGGCACGCGCCCGCTGCTGGTGGAGGTGCAGGCGCTGGTGGACCAGAGTCATCTCAGCAATCCGCGGCGCGTGTGCGTCGGCCTCGATACCACCCGCTTGGCGATGCTGCTCGCGGTGCTGCACCGGCATGCCGGCATTGTGACGTACGATCAGGATGTGTTCGTGAACGTCGTCGGCGGCGTGCGCGTGGGCGAAACCGCGGCCGATCTGGCGGTGCTGGCGGCGACGGTGTCGAGCCTGCGCGACCGGCCGCTCGGGCGCGATCTGGCGGTGTTCGGCGAGGTCGGGCTCGCGGGCGAGGTCCGGCCCGTGGCGCGCGGCCAGGAGCGCATCCGCGAGGCGTCCAAGCTCGGTTTCCGGCGCGTGCTGCTGCCGGCGGCGAACATGCCGAAGAAGGGCGAGAGGAATGATGCGGACGTCGAGCTGATTCCGGTGCGGCGCCTGTCCGAGGCGCTCGAAAAACTTCAGTAAAACGATTTCACAGGATTAACAGGATTTTTCAGGATTTACAGGATTAAGACGTAAAGCTTTTTGGTTTTAATCTTGTTAATCCTGTGAATGCTTTTTTGTATTAATCCGGTGAATCAGATCTTCTTCTTCGTCAGCGAGTCGAGGTGGCGCAGTTGGACGCGCGTCTTGGCCTGCTCCAGGTGTTTCTGCGCGTCGCCGGTGCGCTGGCGCTGGTCATTGAGATCGGCCTTGGCTTTCTCCACCTGCTTGATCGCCTGTTCGATTTCGGCGCGTTGCGCCGGTGTCCAGCCGCTCGTGCCGTAGCGCGCGATCAGCGACTTCACTTCGTTCTGCGCCTGTTCCAGGCGCGCGGCGTAGAATTTTTCGTATTGGTCCTCGGTCGTGGCCTGGCGCACCACCTCGACCGTGCGGCTGCCCACCAGCTCCTCGCCGGCATCGAAGCTGTAGCCGCACTCGCAGCGCGCCACGTCGTCCTCACTGAGCTTCAGGCAGACCGGACAGACGCGCGGCATGGCGGGATTTACTACTTCAGCTGGAATTGCAGGCGCGTGCCGGCGACCTCGATGATGTCGCCGTTGCGCAGCTTGACTTGTTTTCCGGAAACCGGACGGCCGTTGAGCTTGGGGTGGTCGTCGCCGCCGGAGGCCAGGAGATAGCCGTCGGCCGTGCGGGTAATGGTGCCGGCGCGCCGGCCGCCCTTGCCGAGATTGGTCACGGTCTTGGTGAGCTCGATACGCTTGCCGGCGCCGCCGAGGGCGATGATCACGGCCTGGCCCAGGGGTGCCTGCTTGACGATTTTCTCGGTGGCCGGCGCCGACGATTTGATGGGCTCCGGCTGGACCGGGGTGGTGATGATCACGGTCTTGGCGTAGTCCGACGGGGCTTCGACGTCGTCCTGCAGGTACATGAGGGTGTACTTGCCGATGTTGACGCTATCGCCGCTTTTCAGGTGGTGCTTGGCGACCTTCTTGCCGTTGACGTAGGTGCCGTTGGTGCTGCCGAGGTCCTGGACGAACGAATCTCCGCCGATGGTGAAGATATTGGCGTGTTCGCCGCTCACCGAGAGGTTGTCGAGGTGGATCTCGCAGCCCGGTTTGCGCCCGATGCGCGTGTCGCCCTGGTTGAGCTCGACGTGGTCCACGACGCTGTTGTTCAGCTTGATGACGATTTTACCCATGAGTGGCTCTAAGATCCGGCTGCTGTGAAACGGTTTTGGGAAGATATTAAACGTTCTCGAGCGCGCTTTGCAGTTTCTGCGCCGCCTTGCGCGCGCGGCGGAAGCGCCCGGCGGTGCGCGCCAGAATGACGGAAATATTGTCCGGTCCGCCGGCGGCATTGGCGGCGTCCACCAGCCGCTGCGCGATGTCGCCCAGGCCGGCGTCCGGGGTGTTCAACAGGTATTCAATTTCCGAGTCCGTCAGTACGTCATTCAGGCCGTCGGAGCACAGCAGGTAGAGGTCGTCCGGCTCGGTGGACAGGGTGTCGAAGTCGGCCTGGACCTTGAGGTCCACGCCGAGCGCACGCGTGACCAGATTCTTGCTTACCGATTGGCGCGCCTGTTCCGGCGTCACCAGCCCGCGGTTAAGCAGTTCCTGCACCACCGAGTGGTCCTGCGTGAGCTGCGCGAGCTTGCCGGCGCGCAGGCGGTACAGGCGTGAGTCGCCGACGTGGCCGACGCACAGGTGGCCGTTCTGGAACAGGACCGTGACCAGGGTGGCGCCCATGCCGGCGTATTCCGGGGTATGGCGCGCCATCTCGAAGATGGCGGTGTTGGCGGCCTCGGCCGCCGCCTTCAGGGTCTCATGCTCGTAGGCGCAGGGCTCGCCGCCGGCCGCGTTGCGCTCGTTGCTGGCGAAGACGTCGGTGCAGAAGCGGGTCATGACGTCCACCGCCATGCGGCTCGCGACCTCGCCGGCCTGGTGCCCGCCCATGCCGTCGGCCAGCACCGCGAAGCCGATATCGGGGTGGAACGCGATGCAGTCCTCGTTCTCCGGGCGCACGCGCCCCGGATCGGTGAGCCCGGCCATGGCCAGGCTGATCGTTGGTTGGCGCTTTTTGGTTGCCGTTCCCAAAGAAGAATGCCCCACACTCGCCGTTATTGTTCTCAGTATAGCGTTACGAAGCCGGTTATCTGTTTCGAAAATGCATTAAATCTATTCAGGTATGGAATTGATTCTGAAGTAAAAAGTTATTGCGCGCCCAGCAGCAGTTCCAGCGTGCGCCGGTAGCAGCGCGCCAGTCTCTCCAGATCGGCCACGGCCACGGATTCATTCGCCTTGTGGATGGTGCTGTTGAGCGCGCCCAGCTCGACCACCTCGGCGCCGGTGGGGGCGATGAAGCGCCCGTCCGAGGTGCCGCCGCCGGTGTTGGGCGCGGCCTCGGCCCCGAGTTCGGCCCGCACCGCCGCGCGCACCGCCTCGATCAGCTTGGTGCCGCGGGTCAGGAACGGCTGGCCGGACAGGGTCCAGGCGAGCTGGTAGTCCAGCCCGTGCTTCTTGAGCACGGCCTCGGTCCGTTCTTTCAACTGGGCGTCGGTCACCGCGGTCGAAAACCGGAAGTTGAACCACAGCTCCAGCACGCCCGGGATGACGTTCTCGGCGCCGGTGCCGGCCTTGATGTTCGAGGTCTGGAAACTGGTCGGCGGGAAGTCGGCATTGCCGCGGTCCCACTCGATGGCCGCGAGCTCGGCGAGCGCCGGGGCGAGGGTGTGGATCGGGTTCTTCGCCAGGTGCGGGTAAGCCACGTGGCCCTGCACGCCGCGCACCGTGAGCTTGCCGGAAAGCGAGCCGCGGCGGCCGTTCTTGATGGCGTCGCCCAGGGTTTTCACCGACGAGGGCTCGCCGACGATGCAGTAGTCGATCTTGCGCCCGCGCGCCGCGAGCCAGTCCATGACCTTGACCGTGCCGTTCACCGCCGGGCCTTCCTCGTCCGAGGTGATCAGCAGGCCGATGGCGCCCTTATGCGTCGGGTGGGCGGCGACGAAGGCCTCGATGCCGGTCACGAACGCGGCGCAGGCGCCCTTCATGTCGGCGGCGCCGCGGCCGTAGAGCATGCCGTCGCGCACCGTGGGCTCGAACGGGTCGCTCGTCCAGCTCTCGCGCGGGCCGGGCGGGACCACGTCGGTATGGCCGGCGAACACGACCAGCGGGGCGCCGTCGCCGCGTTCGGCCCAGAGGTTGTCGACGTCGCCGAAGCGCAGGTGCTCGCAGCGGAAACCGATGGCCTTGAGCCGTTCGGCCATGAGCTGCTGGCAGCCGGCGTCGTCCGGCGTCACCGACGGGCGCCGGATGAGTTCTTTGGCGAGTTCGAGTGTGGGGTCGATCATATGATTTTTATTCACCACAGAGAACACAGAGATCACAGAGTTTTGTCTTTTCTCTGTGCGCTCTGTGGCCTCCGTGGTGAAATTTTTAGTTAAATATCTCTCAACAATTCGTTGATGCCGACCTTGGAGCGCGTCTTCTCGTCCACCTGCTTCACGATCACCGCGCAGTAGAGGCTGTACTTGCCGTCGGACGAGGGCAGGTTGCCGGAGACCACGACCGCGCCGGCCGGGATGCGCCCGTAGGTGACTTCGCCGGTCATACGGTTGTAGATCTTGGTGCTCTTGCCGATGTACACGCCCATCGAGATCACCGCGCCTTCCTCGACGATCACGCCCTCGACGACCTCGGAGCGCGCGCCGATGAAGCAGTTGTCCTCGATGATGGTGGGAGCAGCCTGCACCGGTTCGAGCACGCCGCCGATGCCGACGCCGCCGGACAGGTGCACGTTCTTGCCGATCTGGGCGCAGGAGCCGACCGTGGACCAGGTGTCCACCATCGTGCCTTCGTCGACGTAGCCGCCGATGTTGACGTAGGAGGGCATGAGCACCGCGCTCGGCGCGATGTACGCGCCCTTGCGCACCGCCGCCGGCGGCACCACGCGGAAGCTGCCCTCGCGGAACGCCTTGGAGTTGTAGTCGGCGAACTTGGACGGCACCTTGTCGTAATAGTTGGTGTAGCCGCCCTTGATGAACTGGTTGTCCTCGATGCGGAAGAACAGCAGCACCGCCTTCTTGAGCCACTGGTTCACGACCCACTGGCCGTCCCGCTTCTCGGCCACGCGCGCCTTGCCGGTGTCGAGCAGGTCGATCGCTTCCCACACCGCGTCCTTCACGCGCGTCTCGACGTTGCGCGGCGTGATCTGCGCCCGGCGCTCGAAGGCTTCGTCAATGATGCTCTGGATGTTGCTCATCTGTTTCCCCGTTTATGAAGCCCTAAAAAAGTAAAAATTCACCACGGAGTGCACAGAGGTCACGGAGTAAAACCGATATTTATCTGTCTCTGTGTTCTCTGTGATCTCTGTGGTGAATGCCTTTTTCCGTTGATTTACAGCGATTCTACATAATTCCGGATGCGTTGGGCCGCTTCGATGCACTCGTCGTAGCCGGCCACCAGCGCCAGGCGCACGCGGTTCGCGCCCGGGTTCGTGCCCTGGGCCGGGCGCGAGAGATAGCTCCCCGGCAGTGCCAGCACGTTCTCGCGTGCGTACAGCTCGCGCGTGAAGGTCTCATCACTGATCGGCAGCTTCGGCCAGAGGTAAAACCCGGCCTCGGGCTTGTGCACGTCCAGCACCGGCTTGAGGATTTCCAGCACGGCGTCGAATTTCCGGCGGTAGAGCGCGCGGTTTTCGGCCACGTGCGCCTCGTCGCTCCAGGCCTTGAGGCTCGCCGCCTGCGTCGGCGGCGGCAGGGCGCAGCCCTGGTAGGTGCGGTACTGGAAATACTCGGCGATCGTCTCGGCGTCGCCGGCGACGAAGCCGGAGCGCAGCCCCGGCAGGTTCGAGCGCTTGGAGAGCGAGTGGAACACGAGGCAATGGCGGTAGTCCTCGATGCCCAGATCGTTCGCCACCTGCAACAGCCCGACCGGCGGTTTGGCCTCGTCGAAATAGATTTCCGAATAGCACTCGTCGGAGCAGATCAGGAAATCGTGCTCCTCGGCGAAGCCGAGCAGCATCGCCAGGTCCTTGTGGGTCATGACCGCGCCCGTCGGGTTGCCGGGCGAGCAGATGTAGATCATCTGCACCTGGTCCCAGACCTCGTCCGGGACCTTGGCGAAGTCCATGCGGTAGCCGTTGGCTTCGGTGGTGTTCAGAAAAAACGGCCGCGCGCCAGCGAGCAGCGCCGCGCCTTCGTAAATCTGGTAGAACGGATTGGGCGAAATGATGACCGGCTGCTCGGCGTGGTTGCGCCGGTCGATAACCGCTTGCGCGATGGAGAACAGCGCCTCGCGCGTGCCGGCGACCGGCAGCACGTGGCGCTCGGGGTCGAGCTTGAGCTTGTCGAGCTGGAAACGCTTCGAGGCCCAGTCGGCGATGCCCTGGCGCAATGCGGGCGAACCCTTGGTCGTCGGGTAGTGCGACAGGCCCTTGAGGTTCCGCGTCAGCGCTTCCAAAACGAAAGCCGGTGCGGCATGCTGCGGCTCGCCCATCGACAGCTTGATGGGCGACTTGCTCGCCGGCGGTGTGACGCCCTTGATGAGTTCGGCAAGCCGCTCGAAGGGATAGCGTTGCAGGCTCGCGAGTCGGGAATTCATCGCAAAAATTATACGGGAACCGCACAGTGACGGCCAACCGAACCCTGACGATTTCGCCCGTCACCAGCCTGCTCATCGGCGCCAGCATGTGGGGCGTCATCTGGTATCCGATGCGGCTGCTGGAGGCGCAGGGGCTTTCCGGCATCTGGCTCACGCTCGTGCTCTACGGCGCGGCGCTGGTCGTGAGCCTGCCGCGCACGCACAAGGCGCTCGCCGAATTCGTCCGCAGCCCGGGCCACGCGACGCTGCTCATGCTTGCCGCCGGCTGGACGAATATTGCTTTTGTCGAGGCGGTGCTCGGCGGGAACATCCTGCGCGTTTTATTGCTGTTCTATCTCTCGCCGCTGTGGGCGGTGATTCTGGGATGGCTGATCCTGCGCGAGCGCCCGTCGCGCATGGCGGTCGTGAGCTTGGGCGTTGCCATGACCGGGGCGCTGCTGATGCTCTGGGACGCGCGCCTCGGTTTCCCCTGGCCGAGCAGCCTGCCGGACTGGTACGCGCTGTCGTCCGGCTTCGCGTTCGCGCTGTCGAACGTCATCACCCGCAAGGCCCAGGAGCTGTCGCTCGATGCCAAGGTATTAAGCGTCTGGAGCGGGGTGGTGGTGCTGTGCGTGGCGATTATCGCGTTGAGCCGGATATCCGTCCCGCCGGCCGGCACCGAGACCTACGTCGGCGCCGCCATGCTCGGGATTTTCGGGATTCTGCTGATGACCACGCTCGTGCAGTACGGCGTCACGCACATGCCCGTCCACCGTTCGGCGGTGATTTCCTTAATAGAGCTTGTGGCCGGTGCCGTGTCGCAGCAGTTGCTTACCGATGAGATTGTGACGGTGAGGGAATGGGTGGGCGGGGCGCTGATTGTGATCGGGGCGTACTTGTCGGCAAGAGCGACCCATACTTAGGGAAGCGTCATGCCTGGCTTGCAGCCGGAACCGGTCGTTCGCATCAAGTCCGCTAGGCAGCCTTCGCTTGCCGTTTGATCTTGATCTCGACCACCTTACCCACGGCGCGCGCGGCCCGGATCAGCGTATCGAGCTGTACCGAGGTATTCTCCGGATCGAGCACCCGGTCGAGCTGCGAGCGGCTGGTGCCCATCCGGCGCGCCATTTCGGCCTTGCCGAGCTTCGTTGTTTCCATGCTCTCACTGAGGCTCTCGGCGAGCGCGCGCTTCAGCGCCCTGGCCTGGACCTCGTCATAGATGCCTTCCGCTTTCAGGAAGTCATCGAACCGGGAGCCGGTATGGGGATTACGTTTCGCCATGTTGCCACTCCTTAAAACGTTTGATGGCGAGATCGATTTCCTCGCCGGGGGTGCGCTGCGTCTTCTTGATGAAGCCGTGCAACAGCACCATCTGCCCGTGCGCTACCGCAAACAGCGTCCGGGCGATGCGGTTGTCGAGCGTTGTGCGCACTTCCCAGACCGACCCCCGCAAATGGTCAATGCGAGGTTTTCCGATCGGCCACTTGAACTGCACGTAGGCAATGTCTTCGCCGATCGCTTTGCGGTCCGCCTTGGGCAATCCTTTCAGCCAGTCACGTACCGGCTCCACGCCGCTTCGACTACGATAGAAGACGGCGTTGAGCTTTTGTTGGCCGGGCACGTGCAAAGCGTACCGTATATGGTACGCCGGTGCAAGACAGCCCGCCGGCACCGAAACCTACGTCGGCGCCGCCATGCTCGGGATTTTCGGCATCTTGCTGATGACCACGCTCGTCCAGTACGGCGTCACGCACATGCCCGTCCACCGTTCGGCGGTCATCTCCTTAATAGAGCTTGTGGCCGGGGCCGTGTCGCAGCAGCTTCTGACGGATGAGGTTGTGACGGTGAGGGAGTGGGTGGGTGGGAGTTTAATTATTTTTGGTGCGTATCTCGCATCTCGCACAACTAGCAAAGCTTGATGTCAGATACGCAGATATAGACAAAGGAACTTTCAGACCATGTTTAAAAAGCTTTTGTCGTCCAAATTCCCTCATGTCTTTGGCAATGGTTATAGAAGTTTTTCGTCTTGGTGCGTCGACGTGCTCGCTACCTCAAAGACCGATGCAAACTATAATTTAGAATCCATTACGAATGGCAGAAGAGGTGTCCCCGAACCAAACGTCCTCGGGGAATTTTTTACTGCTATTCATGAACACGTGAATAAGGGAGAAGTTGTATCAATCAGCTTGAATCGAAGTTTTAATCACGATGCTCAACCTGGGGGTCCATGTATAAATGGTACATCCAGCCCAAAGGATTCGTACATCCATTCTATTCGGATAGCCCGTCCAGGCCAGCTTACCTTAACGGATGTTTCAGTGCGTGAGATTGAAGTTGCTACAGAATATGGAGGAGAAATCTCTTTACGAATTAATAATTGCAATATTGCTCAATTAACAATTAGACAGCCTAGTTTGGTTACAATTACCAACACTAACGTTGGGCGCCTCATTCTTATGGAGGGAGCAATCAAATCGCTCTCGATGAAGGGTGGTTGTATATTAGACATCGAATGCCCAATTCCTGAAAAACAAAGCCCGTTTATTGGTCCGGTAGCGTTTGACACTACTGTATTTCTTCCACGAACTAGAAGCGGTTACCTCATCAGGGATGTCCAAGCATACAAGAACATGCGTGGGCATCTAAAGAAGCTTGAGAATCAGCAGTCAGCGGCTCTGTTTCATTCCGCTGAGTTGGCGCTTGAGCGTGAATATGATGGGCGCACAAATAAATTTCTAAGTATTTTGTATGAGTGGTTTTCTGATTTTGGTTCATCAACGCTAAGACCGGTCATCTGGTTGCTTGTTTTGTATGTATTATCACTCGCCATAATTTTTGCTAGCGATGCAACTGCATTACCCACAAATGCCGACCAGAATTACTTTGGCTGGCAGAAATCTCTCGTTGAATCTGGTTTAGGCGGGAGATTTACGCGCGCGGTTTATCTTGCCGCACAGCCAGTAATTAATCCGCTAGGTATTTTTGGCATCAAAATATTAGTAACGCCAAGCAATGGTCTTCTAGCTCTTTGGCTGTCATTTCATGGGTTATTGTCGGTTGTTTTAATCGCGCTATTTGTTTTTGCCATACGCAGACGGTTCAGATTGTCGTAAAGAATCCAAAGAAAACAGCAATGACTCTCAGAAGAACAGAAAGCCGTCGAGTGGTGGTATTAGGGGCTGGAGCCAGCCGTGGAGTTAGCTACGCCCTTGAATCGGATAGCCCCTCTCCACTTGATTCTGACTTTTTTGATCTGCTGCAGCGTGAATACGCTAAGCCCCATACTTCGTCCAATAAGAAGCACATCAATAGCCTATTGGAACGCTTGAAGCTATTACCCTATGAGTATTGGCGATCCATGGAGCGGTCTTTCTACACACTTCATTTGCAGGCTTACCTTTCGAAGAAACTTAGCGGCAATGAGCTGAAACGTGAAGACGCTAGTGTTGTATTAGATTTTGCGGTCTGTATTCAAACATTGTTGCGATCCGCTCATGGTAAGAAAACGTGCGCTCACCATAGGGAGATCTTAAAGAGATTGGGGGATAAGGACGCTCTTATTACCTTCAATTACGACTTAGTAGTCGAACGAGCTATAAGGGATAAATTCGAATCACAACATAGACAATTTGGTCCATGGATTTATGCGCTTGATGCAAATCAAAACGATGTTCAAGGGCCAATCATATTGAAATTACACGGTAGCTCTAATTGGAGATGGAACAGAAACGATGAATCACTCAATGTGCAAACGGTAGCTTGGGAGGATTTTGACGACGCTCCAGGGTATCGTGGCCATTCGGGGAATGGAACAAAATTCCCGATCTTCTTGCCTTTTTGGGACAAGCGAATTGAGCATGAGCCTTGGCTTAGGTTGTGGAAGAAGGCATATAACCGGCTCTCAGCAACCGCCGAGCTTGTTATCTGGGGCTATTCTTTGCCTACGACAGATATCAAGGCACAACAACTTTTCCATTTATCGTTAAAAGGGAAAAAACGCTTAAAGTTGTGTGTTATTGATCCATCATCAGAAACTCGGGCGCGATGGCGTACGCTGCTTCCCGACGCTTTATATTGGGAATATCAAGATATTGGCACTTTTATCAAACATCCACCGAAATGGTGGCGCTAAGTAAGGGCGCCCGACTATTCCATCATTCTGGCGGTGAGTTCTAGGTAGGTTATTCACAACAAAGCTTCTGTTGGCCAATCAAAGAGTTTGGTCAGTTTTGAATAATAGTTGCCGTGCCATTGTGTAATTCTTTTTTTGGGTTTTAATTTGAGTTCACGCCATAATTCAGGCGTCATTACAGTCCATTCAGGACTCGCAAATGGCCCACGCGGTGGTTTCTGCTCGAACGTCACCATGTCCCATTCATCTCTCCCATCATAGTCATAGTGCTCCAGCCATACCAATCGTTCAGCAGGAATATCAAATCTTTCGCACACCTGGAAGCACAATTCCTCAACACAATTAGTAATGCTATTGCCGGGATTCCCAGCCATTTCGATGCAAGCGATAACAATCCGTCCATCTGGAAGATCAATGCGTTCGATCAGGCAAATGCCATCCGCCCTATTGCCTGCCTTGTATGCGAAAAATTCAGACCTGTTTGCAACCTGCCAGAGCGGAAAACGCCACGGAGCCAAGGTAAATTTCAGCTCGTACGCGAAGTTTTTTCTTACAGTCTCATATTCAGATGTTTCTGGGAGTGCTTGTAATTCGACAGCCTGAGCGTCGTCCGGGCTGCTCTGTTTGGCATCCCAATTATGTCGAGCGTATAAGCGGTCTCGATATTCTCGTACCTCATCTAGGGTGAGGCCTTTTGACTGACTGGTTGTGCCGTCATACTCATCGTGATGTTCTAAGCACAACCAGGCTAGATTCTCAAATCGAAAATCACTCGGGTTCTGGTTTAAATGCGCAATTTGCCCTTTGCACACTTCGTTTCGATCATATAAAAAAACACACAAGCAGCATCGCCGACGCGAAGCTATTAGAACATCCTTCTCAACCGATTTCGGTACCGGCTTTCGCTTGCCCATGCGTTAATTTTTTATCGTATAAAATTCGGAATAGGTAAATAGGGACATTCTACTTTTCTGACGCAAGCTTCAATCCGCTAGTCCCGCATAGATGTTCTGCACGTCATCATCGGCATCAATGGCTTTCAGGAACGCCTCGACTTCCGCGCGCGCGGTGTCGTCCAGCGTCACCGGGTTTTTCGGCCGGTAGCCCAGCTGGGCGGACTGGACGGTGAAACCATGCGCCGGCAGGGCGCGGGAGACCGCGTCCAGGTCGGCCGGCGCGGTGTAAAACACGGTCGCGCCTTCTTCGCTCGGCTCCAGGTCGCTGGCGCCGGCCTCGATGGCGGCGGCCTCCGGGTCCGCGCCGGCGGCGGCCGGGGCGGCCTCGATCATCCCGAGATAGTCGAAATCCCACGAAACCGAACCCGAGTTGCCCAGTTGCCCCTCGCGAAACAGGATGCGGATGTTGGTGACGGTGCGGTTCACGTTGTCGGTCAGGCATTCGACGATCACCGGCACGCGGTGCGGGGCGAAGCCCTCGTACGTGACTTTTTCGTAGGTCACGCCGTCGTCCAGCAGCCCGGCGCCTTTCTTGATCGCGCGCTCGATGGTGTCCTTGGGCATGGACGCCTTCTTGGCCTGGTCCACGACCATGCGCAGCTTGGCGTTCATGTCCGGATCGGCCCCGGCGCGCGCCGCGACCATGATTTCCTTGGCCAGCTTGGTGAAAACGCGGCCCTTGGCGGCGGCCGTCGTTTCTTTAATCTTGGTTTTCCACTGCGCACCCATCTTTAAGTCCTCGTCATTTCATAATCCCGCAACCGCGCGAAGCAGGGCGGTGCGGTGTAGTCGCCACTCATGTTTATCGAAAGCTCAGAATTTTACTAGTTTTCGGCCAGTGTCTCGCGAGCGCCTGATTTTTACACCGCGCAAGGAAGAGTGCCCGAAGAATTCCACCAATGTGCGGGCCGAGGTGGACCGCTTGCCCTTGCCCTTTTCGAGTTGTTCAATCGCCTTACGGGTGGTGGCATTCGGTACTTTCGCGTCAAATGTAAACCGCCGCTCTTTAGCGGCCCGTGCCATGCTGTAGCCTGCTTCGGTTTTGATAGATCGAATCTTCATCGCGCACCTAAATTATTAGGTCAGGCCGAGCCACAGGCGCAACGCTCTATCCAAAGTGCGCATGTCGTCCGTGTCCAGTTCCCCAATCACTTTGCCGAGACGTTTAGTGGATACCGTGATGATCTTGTCTACCATGATCTGGCTTCGCTTCTTCAACCCGTTTTTGCCGCTGGGTGACACACCCAGGCGGAAAAGCGGCATGGCACGCAGCTCGCTCGTGATCGGGCAGAGGGTGATACTCGGGTGTTCGGCGTTGAACAAGTCAGACTGGACGACTACCGCCGGGCGCGGTTTCCCGTAGTCCTTGGGAAAAACTGCAACGACAATATCCCCGCGGTTTATTTCCACTCCGGGATATCCTCTTCCCAGAATTCATCGGGCTTGCGACGTCCTTCGATTCGGGCCGCCATGCGCGACTGGCGTCGTGCTTCTTCTGCCAGGTCTTGCTGATTCACCTTGGCCAGATATTCCTCAAGCGCCTTGGAGATGATCCAATTCTTGCCGCGTGACAGACGCGACGCCGCGCGCTCCAGGCGAGTGGCGAGATTGGACTGCAGGCGGACGCTGGTGGTTATCGACTTCATGGCTTGCCCCAGGGCAATTGCAATACAGTGTGTTGCATTATGGGCCAGCGTAGCGACTTTGACAAATTGCCATCCGGTCTCAGTGTTTGGAGTAATCCCGTTCCCCGAAAATCGTCGGCGCTCAGGCGTTCGCCATTCGCCGGGCGTGCGGGATTTCGCCGTGGCGGACAGGCCGGACTTTTTCAGTTGGTAGAGTGGCGACTGCGATGGTTTCGCCGTCGAGAGCCACAAATTCGACCTCGAATCCCTTGGCCTCGTGGTGGACGAGCACGACGGTGCCAATATCGCCCTCTATCAGACCATATTCGGGCAGGTCCGATGACAGCACGACGACATCCAATTCCTTGATCACGTTCCCACCCGACGCCTATACTGGTAGTATTAATTCATACCACGTTGAGGGCACCATGAGTAGCGCCGTCAAGAAGACAATCTCGCTGCCACCTGAGTTGGCGAAGGAAGCCGAGGAAATCGCACGCTCCGAGGGCAAAACCCTTAGTGCCGTGATTCAGGACGCGCTGCGCGCTACCCGCGCTGCCCGGCTCAAGGGCGAGCTGCGCGCCATTCAGGGCTTCTGGAGCCGGAAGGCGAAAGCAAAGGGCATCCTGACCGAGAAAGACCTGGAACGGTATCTCCGCCGGTGAGGGCGGTTTTTGATACCAATATTTTCGTTTCTGCGTTCGTCTTTCCCGGCGGGAGAGCCGAGGAAGCCGTCATGAAAGCCGCACAGGGAGACGTGGAGTTGGTCATCTCCAAGCCGGTCATTCGTGAGACTCTCGACGTCCTCGCACGGAAGTTCGACCGCACCCCGGAAGAACTCGCACGCGTGGCGGTTTTCCTGTCCGAACTCGGGGAAGTCGTGGCGCCTCGTACCAAGCTCACGGTGCTGGACGACGAACCGGACAACCGTATTTTGGAGTGCGCTGTTGCCGGCAGCGTCGATGTCATCGTAACGGGTGATCAGGCGATGCTCGATCTCGGCAGCTATGAAGGAATCCGGATAATGACACTACGGGAATTTCTGAAAAGCGGCTGATTACCGCCATAACGGTGAAATATGAGCAGGACGCAACGAACTAAACGGCCACAGTTGCGACTGGGTAAATCGAGAAAGTGGCTAAACAAAGACGGTAGCGTGCGCGATGGGACTTCTACCCATGTTTTCCCAGGCTGTGAACACCACGGCAGTTGTTCGTGGTGCAGGGGAAACAGAATGCACGGAAATACAAGGCGTGAACCAATAGTCGAGGAAACATAACTCGATGCGGGAGGGCGGATTTATTTACTGTAATCCCTTTCCCCAAAAATCGCCGTTCCGATCCGCACCATCGTCGAGCCTTCTTTAATGGCCGCGGCGTAGTCGCCGCTCATGCCCATCGATAGCTCGGTGAAGTCCCTCAGGCCGAAGCGTTTCCGGCACTCATCCCGCAATTCCCGCAACCGCGCGAAGCAGGCGCGGCTGTCGGCTTCGGGCGCCGGATAGGGGCCGATGGTCATGAGGCCGCGCAGGCGCAGGCCGGGGTGGTCTTCCTTTAATAAGGCATCGAGCACCGGCGCCAGTTCCTCCGGCGCCAGGCCGTGCTTGGCCGGGTCGCGGGTGACGTTGACCTCGAACAGCGCATCGAGCACGACGCCTTTTTCCGCTGCCTGCCGCGACAGCCTCTGCGCGAGCTTGAGGCTGTCGATCGAGTGCACCCAGGCGAAATGGCCGGGGACGAACTTGGTCTTGTTCGACTGCAAGTGCCCGATCATGTGCCAGGTGACCGACGCATATAAAGGTATCTTGGTCAGGGCTTCCTGCACCGTGTTTTCGCCGAAATCGGTCTGGCCGGCGGCGATTGCGGCGGCGACGGCCTCGGGCGGGTGGGTTTTGGAGACGGCGATGAGGCGGATGTCCTCCGGTCGGCGACCGGCGGCGCGGGCGGCGGTGGCGATTTCGTCGCGTACGCGCGCGAGATTGGCGGCGACAATTTTCGTCAAGTCGTGCATGTCAGGATGTTAACGGTAGAATGCGTTCGTGGCGACGGGTGCGGACAAGCGCAAGACAGCGGCGAAGGGCGTGCAAGGCCTCGGCGCGTTCCTGCCGTCGAGTTTCCTCAAGGACCTGCGCCAGCAGGAAGCCGAGAACACCCAGCTGTGCGTGCTGTGGGAGCGGCAGGTGAACGCGCCGCTGTCGAACCACGTGCGCCCGGTGCATTACGAGAAGAAAATCCTGCACGTGAACGCCGACAGCCCGGTCTGGGCCAGCCGCGCGCGCCACGAGGCGCGCGAGATGATCGTGCGCCTGCGGCGCGAGAAGTTTTTCAAGGACATCACCCGCATCGAGGTCAAGATCAAGCCCAAGGGCGGCCTCGACCGTGAGACCCTGCTCAGGATGGCCAAGCCACGCGAGATCAAGGCAAAGGCCAAACCGATGCCGAACGGCGTGGCCATGATGTTGGACTCGCTGGCGAAAGACGTCGCCGACCCCAAGCTGCGCGAGGCCCTGAGCCGGCTGGCGGCGGCGCGCAAGAAGTAGAAAAACAGAATTCACAGGATTAACAGGATTTTGACACGCTCCATCCATGGAGCGCGCCCTTCGGGCGGCCTTTGGCCGTCCAATTTTGTTCCAAACAAAATTGTCAGGATTAACTCGTAAAGCTTTTTTGGGTTTAATCTTGTTAATCCTGTGAATCCTGTCTAATTTTTTCTTTTGAGTTCTTATGCAATTTCTTAACAGAGCATTAATCGTGGTATTGGCGCTCACTGCGTCGGTTGCGGCGCAGGCGCAGGAGCCGGCGGTGCTCAAGATCGCCGCCGTCGGCGACATCATGCTCGGCGGCACCGGCACGCCCGAGTTCGAGCGCTTCGGTTACGACTACCCATTCGACAAGACCCGCGCGCTGCTGAAGCAATCGCACATCGTCTTCGGCAACCTCGAAGGTCCGCTGACGCACACCGACCACGAGGCGGTGGCGAAGAAGTACCGCTACCGCTCGGCGCCGGAGAAGGTCGCGCCGGCGCTGCTCAACGCCGGGTTCAACGTGGTGTCGCTCGCCAACAACCACACTATGGACCAGGGGGCGGAGGGGCTGAGGCACACGTTAGAGGCGCTCGACCTCGTCGGCATCAAACACACCGGCGCCGGCATGAACCTCGCCGAGGCGCGCACGCCGGCGATCCTCGAAGCCAACGGCGTGCGCGTGGCGTTTCTCGCCTACACGCTCACGTTCCCGGAAGAATTCTGGGCCACGGCCGAGCGCCCCGGTTCGCCCTTCGGCCATGAATCGCAGGTGCGCGCCGACATCGTCGCGGCGAGGCAGCAGGCGGATATCGTTCTCGTTTCGTTCCACTGGGGGCAGGAGGGCAAGACCGAGCTGCGCGATTACCAGAAACAACTTGGGCGCGCGGCCATCGATGCCGGCGCCGCCGCCGTCATCGGCCACCACCCGCACGTGCTCCAGGGCGTGGAGCGCTACAAGCACGGCGTGATCCTCTACAGCCTCGGCAACTTCGCCTTCGGCACCTACGGCCCGGAGGCGTTCCGCAGCGCCGTCGCCGTACTGACGTTCCGTGAGGAGTGGCGCAGGGACGCACCGATTACGGAGCCGAGGATGCACAAAAAGCTTGCCGAGTTGCGGCTGCACCCGCTCAACGTGCGCAACGCCGAGGTCGTATTCCAGCCGTTGCCGCTGGTGGGCGCGGCGGCGGACAAGGTCGTGGCCGAGTTGCAGCAGATTTCCAAGCCGCTCGGGACGCAGCTCGAAAACCGCGACGGTGTCGCGGTGCTGACGATCGACGCCGCGCAGGAAGCACGCCGCTAAACTGGCGGTGTATAGGTATCTCTGATTTAATCCCCGGCCATGATCCGCCCGTTCGAGCTTGCCATCGGCCTGCGCTACGTGCGCGCCCGCCGGCGCTCTCACTTCATTTCGCTGATCTCGCTCATCTCCATCGCCGGCATCACGCTCGGCATCACCGCGCTCATTACCACGCTGTCGGTGATGAACGGCTTCGGCAAGGAATTGCGCGCGCGCATCCTCGGCGTGATCTCGCACGTCACGGTGACGCAGGAGGGCGGGCGGCTGGCCGACTGGCGCCAGCTCGCCGAGCAGTTGCGCAAGGAGCCGGGCGTGGCCGGGCTCGCGCCGTACGTGCTCGGGCAGGGCATGGTGAGCAAGGGCAAGGTCGTGAGCGGCGTGATCGTGCGCGGCATCCTGCCGGGCGAGGAGAATCAGGTCTCGGAGTTGAGCGACAAGATCGTCGCCGGCTCGCTCGACGCGCTCAAGCCCGGCGAGTTCGGCGTCGTCCTCGGCAAGACGCTCGCGTGGAAGCTCGGCCTCGATCTCGGCGACCAGGTGTCGCTGGTGGCGCCGCAGGCGCTGGCGACGCCGGCCGGCATCCTGCCGCGCTTCAAGCGCTTCACCGTGGTCGGCCTGTTCAAGGCCGACATGCACGAATACGACTCCGGGCTGGTGCTGACGCATATGGCCGACGCCGCCACGCTGTACCAGCTCAGCGACCGGGTCAGCGGCCTGCGGCTCAAGCTCGACGACCTCGAAATCGCGCCGCAAGTGGCGTACGCGCTCGAAGACAAGCTCGGGCGCAGCTACGTGACGCGCGACTGGACACGCGAGCACGGCAACTTCTTCCGCGCGCTCAAGATCGAAAAGACCGTGATGTTCATTATTTTGCTGCTGATCGTCGCGGTCGCGATGTTCAACGTGGTGTCGACGCTCATGGTGGTGGTGACCGAGAAGCACGCCGACATCGCCATCCTGCGCACGCTCGGCATGAGCCCGGGCAGCGTCATGGGTATCTTCCTGGTGAACGGCGCGTTCGTGGGCGTGGTCGGCACCCTGGTCGGGACGTTCTTCGGCGTGCTGCTGTCGCTCAACGTCGAGGCCGTGGTGCACGGCATCGAGGCGCTGTTCCGCACTTCGTTCGTCGCCGCCGACGTCTATTTCATCAGCGACCTGCCGTCGGACCTGCAATGGCGCGACGTGTTCATGGTCTCCGGCGCGTCGCTGGTGCTGGGGCTGCTGTCCACCGTGTACCCGGCGTGGCGCGCCTCGCGCGTGCAGCCGGCCGAGGCGTTGCGCTACGAATGACGACGAACGCGACCAAGCCGAACGGCACCGTCCTTGCCTGTAACGGCTTGAAGAAAACCTACGAGGAAGGCCCGCTCGGCGTCGAGGTGCTCAAGAACGTGGATCTTGTGATCGCGCGCGGCGAGCGCACCGCCATTATCGGCGCCTCGGGCTCGGGCAAGAGTACGCTGCTGCATCTGCTCGGCGGTCTCGACCGGCCCACGGCCGGCACCGTGACCGTGGACGGCGAGGACCTGTTCGCGCTCGGCGAGGCCGCGCGCGGAAAGCTGCGCAACCGCGCGCTCGGCTTCGTGTACCAGTTTCACCACCTGCTGCCCGAGTTCACCGCGCTCGAAAACGTCGCCATGCCCCTGATCCTGCGGCGCGGGCCGGTAAAAGATGCCTTCGACCAGGCCGCGGCCATGCTCGCGCGCGTCGGGCTGAAGGAGCGCCTGGCGCACAAGCCGGGCGAGCTCTCCGGCGGCGAGCGCCAGCGCGT
This sequence comes from Gammaproteobacteria bacterium, assembly GCA_004298065.1. GTDB lineage: Bacteria > Pseudomonadota > Gammaproteobacteria > Acidiferrobacterales > Sulfurifustaceae > SCRL01. Next base: position 20,542 of record SCRL01000050.1, read on the forward strand.
GGCCGTGGCGCGCGCCATGGTGACGCACCCGCTGTGCGTGCTCGCGGACGAACCCACCGGCAACCTCGACCGGCGCAACGCCCAGTCGGTGTACGACCTGATGCTGGAGCTGAACCGCGAGTTCGGCACCAGCTTCATCGTCGTCACCCACGACCCGTCGCTGGCGGAGAAGATGGATCGGGTGCTGAAGCTCGAAGACGGTGTACTGAAAAAGGCATAACAGAGTTCACCACAGAGAACACAGGAGTGGCGCAGGGATGCGCCGATTACGGAGCCGAGGACGCAGAGAGCACAGAGATTTAATCTAAATAAGAATTTTTCTGTGTGCTCCGTGCGCTCTGTGGTGAAAAATTAGTTAAGGATTTTTCAGAAGGAGTCTGAATATCCGACTCGCGGCGCTCGCGTTTCTCGCAGGCATCCTGCTGGTGCAGCAACTCGCTGCGCTGCCCACGCTGTGGTGGGCGCTGTCTCTGATTCCCTTGTTGTTTCTCGCCTGGCGTCGGCCGATGTGGCTGGTGCCGGTGTTCTTCGTCGCCGGGGTGGTCTGGATCAGTTTCCGCGCCGGGCTGATCCTTGAAGACAGCCTGCCATCGGCACTCGAAGGCCAGGACCTGGTGCTCGAAGGCGCGGTCGCCGATCTGCCGACCCGCACCGAGTTCGGCTGGCGCTTCCCGTTCGACGTCACGGCGGCGGCGCACGAAGGGCAGGCGGTCGTCGGTCCCTCACGCATTCTGCTGAATGCCGGACGTGGTGAATTCACGCCCAGGGCGGGGGAAAGCTGGCGCCTGACGGCGCGTCTGAAACGCCCGCACGGGTTACAAAATCCGGGTGGTTTCGACTACGAGGCACACCTGTTCCGCAACCGCATGCGCGCCACCGGCTACGTGCGGCTGGAAGAAACCCCGCAGCGGTTGGAAGCGGCAGCGCCACGCTACGCCATCGACCGCCTGCGCCAGCAACTCGGCGCGGCCATGCACGCGCAGCTGCCGGACAACGCCTTCGCCGGTATCGTCGTCGCGCTCGCCAACGGTGACGGCGGCGGGGTGGGCAACGCGCAGTGGGATATTTTCCGGCGCACCGGCACGTTGCACCTCGTCGCCATCTCCGGGCTGCACATCAGCCTCATCGGCGGCATCGCGTTTTTTCTCGGACGCTTCCTGTGGGCGCTGCCGGGTTACACCGTATTAAGGTATCCGGCGCCGGTGGTCGGCGCGGTCTGCGCCATCGCTGCGGCCGCGGTCTACAGCGCGCTCGCCGGCTTCGTGATTCCGACGCAACGCGCGCTCATCATGCTGACCGTCGCCATGGGCGGCATTTTATTGCGCCGGCAAATTCCGCCGACGCAATTGCTCGCGATCGCGTTGTTCGCGGTGCTGGTGTACGACCCGCTCGCGGTCATGGCCGCGGGCTTCTGGCTGTCGTTCGCCGCCGTGGCGGTGATCCTGTTCGTCGCCCAGGGCGGCAGCTGGCGCCTGGAGTGGTGGCGCAAGTGGGGTTATCTCCAGCTCGCCATCGCGCTCGGCATGCTGCCGCTGATGGTGGCGTTGTTCCAGCAGGTGTCGCTGGTCGCGCCGCTGGCCAACCTGCTGGCAGTGCCGGTGTTCGATTTGTTAATGGTGCCGCTCACGCTCGCGGGTATCGCACTGCTCGGTGTGTGGCCGGCGCTTGCGCAATCGCTGTTCGAGTTGGCGGCGTGGTTGCTGGCGCAGTTGTGGCCGGTGCTTGACTGGCTGGCAACGTTGTCCTGGGGCCAATGGACGCGGCCGGCGTTGCCGCTCTGGAGCATTCTCGCGGCCATGGTCGGCGCCGTCTGGCTGCTCGCACCGCGCGGTTGGCCGGCGCGATGGGTCGGCGCCGTGTGGCTGCTGCCGCTCGCATTGTGGCGCCCGGCAGTTCCGGCACCGGGCGAGGCCTGGTTCACGCTGCTCGATGTCGGCCAGGGACTCTCGGCCGTGGTGCGCACGGCGACGCATACGCTGGTGTTCGACACCGGACCCCGTTTCGGCACGTTCGACACCGGCCGCGCGGTGGTGGCGCCGTTCCTGCGCACGCAGGGCGTGGAGCGGGTGGACACGTTGATCGTGAGCCACGGCGACAACGATCACATCGGCGGCACGGAATCCCTGCGCCGCCTGCTGCCGGTGGAAAAAATTCTCAGCAGCGTGCCCGAACGCGTGGACGGCGCCGGTTCCTGCGAGGCAGGGCAGAAGTGGGAATGGGACGGCGTCGAGTTCGTCGTGCTGAATCCGGCGCCGGGCGAGAGCGGGAAAAAGAACGACCAGTCGTGCGTGCTGCGTGTGCGCACGGCGCACGGTCGTGTGCTGCTGCCGGCTGACATCGAGGCCAAGGCCGAGCAGCGGCTGGTGACGGCACAGGGCGGGGAATTACGCGCCGAGGTGCTGGTGGCGCCGCACCACGGCAGTAAGACATCTTCGACCGATGCGTTCATCGCCGCTGTGAAACCGGCGGTCGTGTTGTTTCCAGTCGGCTACCGCAACCGCTTTCGCCATCCGCATCCGGACGTGGCGGCGCGCTACGACGCCGCCCATGTGCGCCGGCTGGATTCGGCGGCGAGCGGCGCCATCGACGTGCGCCTGACCGCGGCGGGGACAACGGTCAACGCATGGCGCGAACGTCGTCGTCGCTATTGGCAGTACACGCCCGCGGGATGACAGATTGTCGCAGGTGCTTGTCCAGCTTGAGCTTTTTGCCCCGTCTGTTAAATTACCCGCACTCTTTATAACCCTCGGTTAACCATATCGCATGTTTGAATTGTTTCGCGCCGGCGGTTGGGTCATGTGGCCCATTCTGCTGTGTTCCGTTGCCGCGCTTGCCATCATCGGCGAGCGTCTGTGGTCCCTCCAGAGAAAATTCGTCGCACCGCCGAACCTGCTGACGCAGGTGCAGCAGTGGCTCGCGCGCAAGGAGCTGGATGAACAGCGCCTGAATCTGTTGCGCGACAGCTCGCCGCTCGGGCGCATACTCGCCGCCGGGCTGGTGAACCGCAAACACTCGCGCGACATCATCAAGGAGGCGATCGAGGACAGCGGCCGGCACGTGGCGCCGGAGCTCGAACGCTACCTGCGCACGCTCGGCACCATCGCCGCGATCGCGCCGTTCCTCGGGCTGCTCGGCACCGTGCTCGGCATGATCGAGATGTTTTCCGGCATCGGCAGCCGCGGGGTCGGCGATCCCTCGATCGTCGCCAACGGCATCGCCCAGGCGCTGGTCGCGACCGCCTCGGGCCTCGGCGTCGCCATCCCCGCGGTCATGTTCTACCGCTACTTCCGCGGACGCGTGGAGGGACTGCTGATCGACATGGAGCAGGAGGCGATCAAGCTGGTCGAGATCCTGCACGGCGAACGCGAGCGGGACTAGGCAAATGAATTTTCGCGGCCGCAGCAGCGACGAAGAACCGGAAATCAACCTGATTCCGCTGATCGACGTCCTGGTTCTGACGCTGATCTTCCTGCTCGTCACCACGCACTTCTCGAAAGAAGCGCAGCTTAGCGTGCACTTGCCGCAGGCGGTGACCGAGGACCGGCCCGAGCCGACGTCGGTGCGCGTGACCATCGACGCGCGCGGCGGTATCTACTTCAACAACACCCAGATGCTGAACGCCACGCCGGAGGCGTTGCGCCAGGTGCTGGCCCAGGCCGCCGGCAACCAGAAGGACCCGCTTATCGTGATCCAGGCCGACGGCAAGGCGCCGCATGAATCCGTCGTGCGCGTGATGGACGCGGCGCGCCGGCTCGGCTTCGGTCGTCTGTCGTTTGCCACCCAGGCCCCGACCGGCGACGCCCCGTGACACCCGCGGCCGACGACTCCAGGGACCGGAGTAGGTAGAAACGTGTCGGGAACAACGTTCGATACGAAGCACGACCGGCGGCTGTACCGCCGTCTCTTCGGGTACGCCTGGCCGTACAAGAGCGTGTTCCTGTTGTCGGTGTTGGGGGCGCTGATCCTTTCGGCCACCGCCGCCGGCTTCGCCGCGCTCATGAAGCCGCTAATGGACGAGGGCTTCGTCGGCCGCCGGCCGGACGCCATCCTTTATATCCCGGTCGCGCTCGTGGGGCTGTTCATCCTGCGCGGCGTCGGCAATTTTCTCTCGCAGTACGCCATCAGCTGGGTCGGGCGGCGCATCATCGCCGACGTGCGCGGCGACGTGTTCGCGCACGTGCTGCGCCTGCCGTGCGGTTTTTACGACCTGCATCCCTCGGGCATGCTGCTCTCGAAGATGTTGTTCGACGTCGAGCAGATCGCCAACGCCGTCAACAACGCCATCTTCGTCATCATCCGCGACGGCCTCACGGTGCTCGCGCTGTTCGGCCTGATGCTGTACCTCAACTGGAAGCTCGCGTTCATCTTCGTGGTGCTGGCGCCGGTGTCGGCGCTGCTGATCCGCGTCATGAGCCGGCGCTTCCGCAAGACCGCGCACCGTATCCAGGCGAGCATGAGCGAGATTTCGCAGGTGACGCAGGAAGCGACGGAAGGGCAACGCGTGGTCAAGGCCTTCGGCGCCCAGGGGCACGAGATCGCGGCGTTCGCCGCGGCCAACGAGCGCAACCGCGGCGAAATCATGCGCAAGACCGCGATCTCGGCCATCGGCGTGCCGCTGGTGCAACTCATCGCCTCGTTCGCGCTGGCGTTCGCTATCTATGTCGCCCTGAGCATGGGCGACGTCACGCCGGGCATCTTCGTCGCCTTCATCGCCGCCATCAGTTCCATGATCAACCCGGCCAAGCGCCTGACGGAAGTAAACGAGGTTATTCAGACCAGCCTCGCGGCGGCGAGCAGCGTGTTCAGCCTGCTGGACGAACCGGCCGAACCCGATACCGGTACGGCCGAGCTTGCCAACGTAAAGGGCCGCATCGAATACCGCGACGTGCATTTCCGCTACCCGGCCGGAGCCACGGACGCACTTGCCGGCGTGTCGTTCGCGATCGAGCCGGGACAAACAGTGGCGCTGGTCGGCGCCTCGGGGAGCGGCAAGACCACCTGCGCTAGCCTGTTACCGCGCTTTTATTCCGTGACCGGGGGCGCGATCCTGCTCGACGGCGTTTCGCTTAACGACCTGAAGCTCGCGAATTTGCGCACGCATCTTGCGCTCGTGGGGCAGGAGACGCTGCTGTTCGACGACACCATCAAAAACAACATCGCCTATGGCGCGCCGAGCACGGTGGACGAGGCGCGGCTCATGGAAGCCGCGCGCGCGGCGCACGTGCTCGAATTCGTCGAGCGGATGCCCGCCGGGCTCGACACCCACGTCGGCGCCAAGGGCCTGCGGCTCTCCGGCGGCCAGCGCCAGCGCATCGCCATCGCGCGCGCGCTCTACAAGAACGCGCCGATCCTCATTCTCGACGAGGCGACCTCGGCGCTGGACACCGAATCCGAGCGCTACGTGCAGGACGCGATGCGCAAGCTGATGCAGAACCGCACCACGCTGGTGATCGCGCACCGCCTGTCCACCGTCGAGCACGCCGACCGCATCGTGGTGCTCTCGCAGGGCCGCGTGGCCGAGACCGGCACGCACGCCGAGCTGCTGGCGCGCAACGGCATCTATGCCGGGCTGTACCGTAACCAATTTAACGACGCCGCCGCGTAATACCGTGGCGGACATCGAACAGCACTGGTACCGCGACACCTTCCTGAGCCACCTGCTCGCGCCGCTGGGCTGGTTCTATTGTTTTCTCGCCGTTGTGCGGCGCGCGCTCTATCGGCGTCACGTCCTGCATTCCACGCATCCGGGTGTGCCGGTGATCATTGTCGGCAACCTGACGGTCGGTGGCAGCGGCAAGACACCGCTGGTCATCTGGCTTGCGCGCTTTCTTCGGGAGCAAGGCCGTAAACCTGGCATCGTCACGCGCGGTTATGGCGGCGCCGCTACGGACTGGCCGCAGACGGTCACACCCGAGTCCGATCCTGACGCCGTCGGCGATGAACCGGTGCTGCTCGCGCGTGAGGCCGGTTGTCCGGTGGTGGCCGACCCCGACCGCGTGCGCGGCGCGCGGCGGTTGGCGCAGACGCTCGGCTGCGACATCATCGTGAGCGACGACGGTCTGCAGCATTACCGTCTAGCGCGCGATCTTGAAATCGCCGTGATCGACGGCGCGCGCCGCTTCGGCAACGGCCGTTGCCTGCCCGCCGGTCCGTTGCGCGAGCCGTTGTCCCGGCTTTCCGAGGTTAATGCGTGCGTGACGCTCGGAACGCCGAAAACGGGAGAGTGGGGCATGGCGCTCGCGACGCGCACGTTTCATCGCCTGGAGGCGCCCGAGACCACGGCCGAGGCCGACCGGTTTCGCGGCCAAGCGGTGCACGCCGTCGCCGGCATCGGCCATCCGGCACGTTTCTTCGAGCACCTGCGCGGCCTGGGTCTGGAAGTCATCGAACATCCGTTTCCCGATCATCACCGCTATCGGACCGAGGAGCTTCAGTTCCGCGACGGCGGCGAAATCCTCATGACCCAGAAGGATGCGGTAAAATGCGAGCGCCTCGCGGGCGTAACCGGCTGGTACCTGGCGGTAACGGCGCAGCCCGATCCCGCGCTGGGCGACTTCCTGCAACGCTGGCTCAAGGAGCAAGGCGGTGGATAGAAAACTGCTCGACATTCTCGTGTGCCCCCTGTGCAAGGGGCCGTTGGTGTACGACAAGGTCAAGACCGAACTCGTGTGCCGCGCCGACCGCCTCGCATATCCGATCCGCGATGACATCCCGGTGATGCTCGAGGACGAGGCGCGAAAGCTCACGTCAGAAGAGCTGCCCAAATAAAAACGATAGAAATGCACGTCATCATTCCTGCGCGTTACGCCTCGACCCGGCTGCCCGGCAAGCCGTTGCTCGACATCGCCGGCAAGCCGATGATCCGGCACGTGGTCGAACGCGCGCACGAAGCCGGCGCAAAAACCGTCACGGTCGCGACCGACGACGAGCGCATCCACAACGCTTGTAAACAATTCGGCGCCGCAGTCGTGATGACCTCGGCCAGGCACGGTTCGGGCACGGAGCGCCTGGCGGAAGCGATTCAGAAGCTCGGCATTGGTCCAGACGAAATCGTGGTCAACGTGCAAGGCGACGAACCGCTGATGTCGCCGGCGCTCGTGCGTCAGGTGTCCGACGCGCTTGCGGCGCACACCGACGCGGTAGTCGCCACGGTCGGCACGCCGATCCGCGACGACGTCGAGCTGCGCAATCCGAACGTGGTGAAAGTGGTGTTCGATGCCAATGGCTATGCGCTTTATTTTTCGCGCGCGCCGATTCCGTTTCCGCGCGACGGTGGCAGCCCACCGGCGCACCGCCACCTCGGGCTGTACGCCTACCGCGCTGGCTACGTCGCTAAATACGTTGGGCTGGCGCCGAGCCCGTACGAACAGGCCGAACAGCTGGAGCAACTGCGCGTGCTGTGGCACGGCGGACACATCGCGGTGCACATCACCGACCAGGCACCGCCGGCAGGCGTGGACTCGCCCGAGGATCTAGAACGGGTCAGGAAATATTTCAGCAAATAGGTTTCGTGTGATTCGCGTTTTATTCGTTTGTCTCGGCAATATCTGTCGTTCACCTACGGCCGAAGGGGTGTTCCGCAAGCTCGTGGCAGAGGAGGGGCTGCACGCGCACATCGAGATCGACTCGGCCGGCACCCACGCTTACCACATCGGCCATCCGCCAGACGCGCGTGCACAGGAAGCGGCGCGCCGGCGCGGTGTCGATCTCAGCAGTTTGCGCGGGCGCCAGGCGACGCGCGGCGACATCGAGCGCTTCGACTACGTGCTTGCCATGGATCGAGAGAATTACGAGAACCTGCTCGACATTTGTCCCGAGGGGTTCGAGCACAAGGTGCGGTTGTTCATGGAATTCGCGCCCGGCTGGCCAGAGCAGGAGGTGCCCGATCCGTATTTCGGCGGCGCGGCCGGTTTCGATCGCGTGCTCGATATGATCGAAGAGGCGTCCGCGGGGCTGCTCGAAGATATCCGCAAGCGGCTATAGTTTGTGCCGCCTTTGGCGGCAATTTTAATAAAAACCGCGGGGTGCTCCGCCCCCTGCACCCCCGGGTGACTTTTGTCTTGGCAAAAGTCACCAAAACCGTTCTGCCCCGGAAGGCTCGCCCACAAACAACGTGGGTCCCTCACGTCTCAGGTCGGCCT
>SCRL01000005.1 GCA_004298065.1 Gammaproteobacteria bacterium
CGTGGTGTTCCCGGCGGTGTTCGGTTTCTTCGTCAACATCCTGCCGCCGGGCGTGCAGATGATGACCGACATCAAGTCGTACCTCGACTTCGTGTTCTCGATGTTCTTCGCCTTCGGCGTGGCGTTCGAGGTGCCGGTGGCGGTGGTGATCCTGTCGTGGATCGGGATGGTGAACCCGGAGACGCTTGCCGAGAAACGTCCGTACGTGGTCGTCGGCGCGTTCGTGGTCGCGGCGGTATTGACGCCGCCGGACGTGCTGTCCCAGTTCCTGCTTGCGGTCCCGATGCTGATCCTGTTCGAGATCGGCCTGTTCATCGCCCGGCGTCTGCGCCGTCAGGCGGAGCAGAAGGAAAAAAGCGACGCCGAGATGGAGGCCGAGATGGACAAGCACGAGCAGGCGCTGGCCGCGCTGCCGGACAGCAACCCGGGAAAAAATCGCAAGAAGCGCCGGGAATAAATCGCGATTCTCGCCGTCTAACCGGGCATGATCGTCCGGTTTCTCCTGATCGCCCTGTCCCTGCTGCCGCTGGCGGTATCCGCGGCGCCACTGTCCAACCAGCTCAAACACCATCCCTCGCCGTATCTCGCCATGCACGCCACCGACCCGGTGGCGTGGCAGGATTGGAACGCGGCCGCCGTCGAGCGCGCGCGCCGCGAGGGCAAGCTGCTGTACATCTCCGTCGGCTATTTCTCCTGCCACTGGTGCCACGTGATGCAGCGCGAGTCGTACAAGAATCAGGACATCGCGCGCTTTCTCAATCGCCATTTCGTCCCGGTAAAAGTCGATCGCGAGCTCGAATCGGCGCTTGATGCGCGCCTGATCGAGTTCGCCGAACGCACGCGCGGCACGAGCGGCTGGCCGCTCAACGTGTTCGTCACGCCCGAAGGCCATCCTGTGTATGCCGCGCTCTATCTGCCGCCGGCGGAATTCAAACAGGTGCTGGAGCGGTTGCAGGGGTTGTGGGCCAAGGACCGGGCATCGCTTGAGCGCCTGGCGCGCGAAGAGGCCGCGCGTGGACTGACGCCGCCGCCCGCGCCGGCCAAGGCGAGCTCGCTGATCGAGGAGGCGCTGGCGCAGGCCGACTTCATCCACGGCGGGTTCGGCGAGCAGAGCAAGTTCCCGATGGCGCCGCAGCTTCAGGCATTGCTGGCGCAGCAGGCAGCGAAATCCAATCCGCGTCTTGAGGAACTCCTGACGCTGACGCTCGACAACATGGCGAACCTTGGGCTTTACGACCATCTCGGCGGCGGTTTCTTCCGCTACACCGTCGATCCCTCGTGGAAGACGCCGCATTTCGAGAAGATGCTTTACGACAATGCGCTATTGGCGCGCGTCTATCTGCACGCCGCCGCTGTCTTGCACGCACCGCGTTACGAAACGCTGGCGCGCGCCACGCTCGATTTCATGGCGCGCGACATGCGCGGTTCCGACGGCGCGCTTATCGCCTCGCTGTCGGCGGTGGACGACAAGAACATCGAGGGCGGTTATTACCTCTGGAGCAATGAGGCGCTCGCCGCGGCGCTCACAGAGCGCGAGGCGCAGGCATACCGGTTGGTTTATGGCATGCAGGATGCCGCACCGTTCGAGGCCGGCTATCTGCCGCTGCGCGTGTTGACTGCGTCCGAGGCGGCGAAGCGCCTTGGCGTGGAGGCATCCGACGTCGAGAAGCTGTTGACGCAGGCCTCGGACAAACTGCGCGCCGTTCGCGCGAAACGCGGCTTGCCGCGCGACGCCAAATTGCTCGCTGGCTGGAACGGGCTGGCGCTGACGGCCTTTGCCGAAGCCGCGCGCGTGACGAACGAGCCGCGCTATCACGAAGTGGCGAATGGTATCCAAAAATACCTGGCGAACACGCTTTGGGACGGCAAGGTGCTGAAGCGCGCCGTGGACAAGGGGCGCGCGGTCGGTGCTGTGGCGCTTGAAGATTATGCTTATGTCGCGCAGGGGCTGCTCGAATGGGCGCGGCTCACGAACGAGGCCCGCGATTACGAAACCGCGCGCGCTGTCGCAACTGCGGCGTGGCGGCAGTTTTATTCCGAGCGCGGCTGGCGCCTGAGCGGGGCGACGCTGATCCAGGCAGACGCGGACGAAGTTGCCATCGCCGATGGGCCGTTGCCGTCGCCGTCAGCGGTGTTGATCGAAGCGAGTCTGGTGCTGTCAGAAAAGACCGGCGACGCGGCGCTGAAGAAAACCGCGCGGGCGGCGCTGGAGAAAGGGAAGACCGCGGTGCGTCAGGATGCCTTCTGGAACGCCACGCACGCGAGATTGTTGAATTAAGATTTCTTAACCACAGAGGACACAGAGATCACAGAGGAGTTTTTAATTTTAAAAATCTCCGTGCCCTCTGTGTTCTCTGTGGTGAATAGCCGTCTTAGCCTGTATCCGCCGGGCGCGCCGGACGTTCGATCGCCGTCACTTCGATCGTCGTTTCCTTTCCGTCACGCACAACACTGAGATTGAGCTTGCTGCCCGGGCGGCGGCTGGAGATGACGACCAGCGCGTCGCCGCCGGTGGCGATTTTCTTCCCGTCGATGGCGCGAATAACGTCGCCCGGCTGCAAGCCGGCGCGGTGCGCCGGACTGTTACGCGCGATGCCGGTGATGACGACGCCGTCGGTGCTTTTCAGGCCGAGCGCGCGCGCAATGTCGGGGTTGATCTCGTGCGCCTCGATGCCGAGCCAGCCGCGCAGCGGCCGTCCGTGTTTGAGGATGTCTTCGAGCACGGCTTGGGCCATGCTCACGGGAATGGCGAAGCCGATGCCCTGGTAGCCGCCGCTGCGTGAAAAGATCGCGGTGTTGATGCCGACCAGACGACCCTCCGCATCCACCAGCGCGCCGCCGGAATTGCCGGGGTTGATGGCGGCGTCGGTCTGGATGAAGTTCTCGAAGGTGTTGATGCCGAGCCGATTGCGCCCGGTGGCCGAGACGATGCCCATGGTCACGGTCTGGCCGACGCCGAAGGGATTGCCGATGGCGAGCACCACGTCACCCACGCGCATGCGTTCCGAATACCCGAGCGTGATCGTCGGCAATTTTTTAAGCTCGATCTTGAGCACCGCGAGGTCGGTTTCGGGATCGGAGCCCACGACCTTGGCCTGGGCCATGCGCCCGTCGCGCAGCGACACCTGGATCGCATCGGCGCCGCGGATGACGTGGTGGTTGGTAAGGATGTAGCCCTGGTCGCTCAGGATCACGCCGCTCCCCAGGCTGCGCTCCACCTGCTGGCGTGGGCCGATGAGCCCATCCGCGTCACGCCCGAAAAACTGGCGGAATACCGGATCGTCGAAGAACGGGTGCGGGCGCACCGTGACCACCTTGGCGGTGTTGATGTTGACCACGGCCGGTGCGGCCTTCTCCACCGCGGCGTTATAGGAGTAGGGGCCGGCGCCGAGCAGCGGCGTGTCGGAGGCCGACTGGCGGATTTCAACTGCCGGCGCCTCGGGCCGCAGCAGTTCCGGCCAGAGCAGCGTGGCGATGAAGGCGAGCGCGAGTCCGGCCACGACCACCTGGGCGACGGTCCACCATGCGGGGCGCTTGATCGGGATCATGTGCGGGATCGGTTGCCTGTGCGAAGCTCGCGCTCCGCGTGAACGGTAAATGTCGCCAAATTGCAATGCCGACGCGGAAATTTCCGCAAACTGCTTGACTCGGGCAGGGCGTTATATAATCCTATGCCGCGCTTCGCAAGCCCATTAGTAGCCGCTAATACGAATAACTCGATGAATCCATTTGAAAAAATCGCGATTCATCCCATATTTTGCCTATTTTTTGATCATTCCCCGGGGGTTTCATGAGTGAAGATGGTGTCAACCAGCGCCGGCGTTTGCTGTTGGTAACGACCGGTCTGGGCCTCGTCGGGACCGCGTTCGCGGCCACGCCCTTTGTCCTCAGCATGACACCCAGCGCCCGCGCCAAGGCGGCCGGCGCCCCGGTGGAAGTGGACATCAGCAAGATCGAACCCGGCCAGCTGCTCACAATCGAGTGGCGCGGCAAGCCGGTGTGGATCGTCCGGCGCACGCCGGAAATGCTGAAGGCGCTGCCGACGATCGACGCCAAGCTCGCCGACCCCAAGTCCGAGGTCAAGGACCAGCAGCCGGACTACGCCCAGAACGCCACGCGTTCGATCAAGCCGGAAATCATGATCGTGGTCGGCATCTGCACCCACCTCGGCTGCTCGCCGGACAAGCGCCTCGAAGCCGGCGCGGTGTCGGGCCTCGGCGCCGACTGGACGGGCGGCTTCTTCTGCCCGTGCCACGGTTCGCTCTTCGATCTTGCCGGGCGCGTCTACAAGAACGTGCCGGCACCGACCAACTTGCCGGTGCCGCCGCATAAATATCTCACCGACGGCCGCATCGTCATCGGCGAAGACCAGAAAGGAGCCGCGTGATGCAAAAGCTGCTGACCTGGATCGACGACCGCTTCCCCCTGACCAAGGTCTGGAAGGAGCATCTCGCCGAGTATTACGCCCCGAAGAACTTCAACT
>SCRL01000051.1 GCA_004298065.1 Gammaproteobacteria bacterium
CCTTGGGGCTTACGAGTTCGAGTTCCAGCCCGAGATTCCCTACAAGGTCATCCTCAACGAGGCCGTCGAGCTCGCCAAGACCTTCGGCGCCGAGCACGGCCACAAGTACGTCAACGCCATCCTGGACAAGGTCGCGGCCGAGTTGCGCGCCAAGGAAGTCGCGGCCGCCCATTCCTCCGCCTGAGGGCGGCCCGTGAACGAATTCGAGCTGATCCGCACGTACTTCGCGCGCGAACCGGTTACGCGCCCGGACGTGGCGCTCGGGATCGGCGACGATGCGGCATTATTGCGCCCGCCTCCCGGGCAGCAGCTGGTCGTCACCACCGACATTCTCGTTTCCGGCGTGCACTTCCTGCCGGACGTGGACCCCGCCGCCCTCGGTCACAAGGCGCTGGCCGTGAACCTGAGCGACCTCGCGGCCATGGGCGCCGAGCCCGCCTGGTTCCTGCTCAACCTGGCCCTGCCGGAGGTGGACCAGGCCTGGCTCACCAGGTTTTGCCAGGGAATGTTCGAGCTTGCGCACCGGCACGGCGTGGCGCTCGTCGGTGGCGACACCTCGCGCGCCCCGCAGGTCACGATCGCCATCGAGGCGCACGGCTTCGTCCCGGACGGCAAGGCGCTGACGCGCGCCGGCGCCCGGCCCGGTGACCATATATATGTCACGGGCTCTCTCGGCGATGCCGGTCTGGCGCTCAAATACCGGCTCGACAAGCTCAAGCTCACGCCGGTGGAATTGAATGCCGTTGCCGAATGTCTGGACCGGCCGCAACCGCGGTTGGAGGAGGGGCTCGTGCTGCGCGACATCGCTTCGAGCGCGATCGACGTCTCCGACGGTCTCGTCGCCGACCTCGGCCATATCCTCGAGCGCAGCGGCGTGGGCGCGCGCGTCGAGCTCAAACGCCTGCCGCTCTCGGTGATCTATCGCGCGCATCTCAAGGACGTCGGCTGGGACCTGGCGCTGGCCAACGGGGATGACTACGAATTATGCTTCACGGTGCCGCCGGCGAACCTGCCGGCGCTGGAAAAAATAAAATCCCGGTTCCCGGACATGGCCGAAATCGGGATGATCGAATCCGGGTCCGGCCTGCGGATCTTCGATGCCGATGGCAAGCTGTATGCGCCGAAGGCCGCCGGCCATGACCATTTTCGATAAAAGCATTCAACAGGATTCACAGGATTAAACAGGATTAACAAGATTAAAACCAAGAAACATTTTTTGAATTAATCCTGTAAATCCTGAAAAATCCTGTTAATCCTGTGAAATTTTTTCTTTAGGGAGAGAAAAAAATGAGAATCGGTACGCCGCTGAGCCCGAGCGCGACGCGCGTGATGTTGCTGGGCGCGGGAGAGCTGGGCAAGGAGGTCATCATCGCGTTGCAGCGTCTCGGCGTCGAGGTCATCGCCGTGGACCGCTATGCCAATGCCCCGGGCCACCAGGTGGCGCATCGCGCGCACGTAATCAACATGGCCGATGGCGCCGCGCTGCGCGCGCTGATTGAAAAAGAGCGGCCGCACCTCGTCGTGCCGGAGATCGAGGCCATCGCCACCGACGAGCTGGCGAAAATCGAAAAGGAAGGCTTGGCGACCGTCATCCCGGTGGCGCGCGCGGCGCAGCTTACCATGAACCGCGAGGGCATCCGCCGGCTTGCGGCGGAGGAGCTGGGACTGCCGACCTCGCGCTATGCCTTCGCCGAAAGCGTGAACGAAATGAAGCAGGCCATCGACGGCGGCATCGGCTATCCGTGCATCGTCAAGCCGGTGATGTCCTCCTCCGGCAAGGGCCAGTCCACGGTGAATGCGCCCGAGGACGTGCAGAAGGCCTGGGATTACGCCATGTCGGGCGGGCGCGTCAAGAAAGGTCGCGTCATTGTCGAGGAGATGATCAGGTTCGACTATGAAATTACGCTGCTTACCGTGCGCGCGGTGGGGGAGTCCGGCCAGGTTGAGACGTTCTTCTGCGAACCCATCGGCCACGTGCAGGTGAAGGGCGATTACGTCGAGTCCTGGCAGCCGCAGCCGATGAGTCCGGCGGCGCTGAAAAAGGCGCGCGAAGTAGCCAAGAAAGTCACCGACAACCTCGGCGGGCGCGGCATTTTCGGCGTCGAGCTGTTCGTGAAGGGCGATCAGGTGTGGTTCAGCGAGGTCAGCCCGCGCCCGCACGACACCGGGATGGTAACCATGATCAGCCAGGTACAGAACGAATTCGAATTGCACGCGCGTGCGATTTTGGGCCTGCCAGTTTCGACTGCGCTGCGCGCGCCGGGTGCGAGCGCCGTGATCTACGGCGGCCTGGAGGAGAAGGGCATCGCCTTCGAGGGCGTGGCCGAGGCGCTGCGCGTGCCGCAGTCGGATATCCGCCTGTTCGGCAAGCCGGAGTCGTTCACCCGCCGGCGCATGGGCGTGGCGCTCGCCAACGCGGATAATATCGACGAGGCGCGCAAGCGCGCCAAACTCGCGGCTTCGAAGGTCAAACCCGTGAAGGGATAATCATGGAAACCTGCTCGCTGTGTCATCCGCAGAATGAGACCGTGCTCTGGCACGATCGGCTGTGCCGCGTGATTCTGGTCGGTGACCATGACTATCCCGGCTACTGTCGCGTGATCTGGCAGTCGCACGTGAAGGAGATGAGCGACCTGAACGGCAGCGCGCGCGAGCATCTGATGCGCGTGGTGTACGCGGTCGAGCACGTGTTGCGCGACCTGATGCATCCGGACAAGATCAATCTCGCTTCGTTCGGCAACCAGGTGCCGCACCTGCACTGGCACGTGATCCCGCGGTTTTACGACGACACGCATTTCCCCGATCCGATCTGGTCGAACCCGAAGCGCACCGGCAAGCAACGGCACCTCGACCGCGAGATATTCACTCAGCGGCTTGGGCAACTGCTGGCTCATGGCGGCGCCTGACGGCAACCTGCCGGCCTTTCCCTGGCGCCGGGTATTACCCGGCATGGTTGCTGGCGTAGCGCTTTTCTTCCTGTTCCTTCAGTCGCTGACGACAGCACTTGCCTGGCAGCGCGGCGAGGTGGTGCCCGAGGTGCTGGATTGGGTTTGGATCTGGCTGCTGCCACTCTGGATCGGCATCTACTTTCGCTATTTCTCGATTTTCCGACGCGAATGCGGTGCCTGTACGATGCCTGAAGAAAAGTCGTGAAACTTCTTTCCCTCGACACCTCTACCGAAGCCTGCTCCGTCGCCGTCTGGATGGATGGTCAGGTGCACGAGCGCTTCGACCTCGGCCAGCACCACTCCGAACTGATCCTGACGATGGTGCAGCAGGCGCTGGCCGAAGCCGGGCTCACCCTCAAACAGCTCGACGCCATCGCCTTCTCCCGCGGGCCCGGCTCGTTCACCAGTCTGCGTATCGGCGCCGGTGTGGTGCAGGGTTTGGCTTTCGGCGCGAACCTTCCTGTCGTTCCCGTTTCCTCGCTCGCCGTGCTTGCGCAAGGCGTGGACGCCCCCAAAGTCCTCGCCTCTTTCGACGCGCGCATGAATCAGGTGTATTGGGGCGCGTTTGCCCGGAACGAGAAGGGGCTAGTGGAACTTCAGGGACAGGAAATCGTCATCGCACCTGCTGCAGTTCCTCTGCCTGAAGGAAGCGGGTGGATTGGGGCGGGGAACGGGTGGGATCAGTATGCAACGGTGTTAACCACACGCCTCGGTAGCCATGTGAACGAGTGGCGCAAGCAGACCTTTCCCAAGGCGCGCCATGTTGCGGAACTTGGTATGGAGCTTTTTAAAGCGGGTCAGACAGTTACTGCCGAACAAGCGTTACCGGTGTACGTGCGTGATGAGGTGGCTGCTAAGATGAAGTCGCTTTAGTGTGGCATCTAAATTTAAAGATAACTCAATGACCGATGAGGATTACTTGGAGGCCCAGCGGAAAGCTATAGCTGAGTCCGTTGATTTTTTTCGCTCTGAAAAGAAGTCTGAAAGAGAACGATGGGTTGTGAATGAATTTTTAATGAATCTGGGGTTCTGTTTTACGGAACGAGAAGTAAGATCTGTGCGGCAGGATCCTCCGGATGTTCAGTTTCGCGATGCAGCCTTTGAAATAAAGGAAATCCTTACCGAGGGTCGACGTAGACATCAGGAGTATAAAGAAAATCTTGATAAGGCGGTTCGCGCGACCAAGCCGAGTGATCTCCTTGAAGACTTCACGCCCAGGGATACGACCATATCTGATGTTTATGTCCGGATTCTCAAAGAGGCGACGACATTAGCGAACGAAAAATACCCGCTCACTGTTCGTAAGGAGCTGGACCTCCTTTTTTATGTCAATTTAAATGACGTGTTTGGCTTAATCGAAACACCATTTCCTGACACAGCCTCGTTAACATCGCTCAACTGGCGATCAGTTTCATTTTTAATGGGTTACAGAAGCTGTACCTTGGTTGCCGAAGAGCATGCGCCAAACTTTATAAAAGATGCTCGCGGGTTCATCATTCATCGAGGGCAGGGTAAATCCGCCAAAATAGATATTTGGAAGATCCTCATCTTGTTTCTAGTCGGGGGCGGTATTCTTGGTATTTTTTACTGGCTTATTGCTACCTAGAAGAATAACTATGGGGTGATTCACATGAATGGTTATCAGAAGATAGTTCTTCTTGTTGTGATTGCAGGAGTTATTGCGATGCTGCTGTATCCGCCATTCCATTTTTTGGATAGGGGCGGAGGCGAAATCAATATGGGCTATGCGTTCTTGTTTAATCCACCTGCATTCCCGAAGGGAACTGTTGGTGCCGGGATGGTGGGATCAGTGGACACAGGCATGCTAATGACCCAATGGCTAGGTGTCCTTATCGTTGGCGGAATTGCATTTTTTATGCTGAGAGGTCGTTGAATCAACTATCATCTCCAATGTCTCTGGAGACACCATGAAATCCTTCCGCAAAGAGCTCTGGTTCAACGTCAAGACCCGGCGTGAGTTCATCAACATCACGTCACAGGTCGAGGAATGTCTGAAGGAGAGCGGCATTAAGGAAGGGCTGTGTCTGGTGAACGCCATGCACATTACGGCGTCGGTGTTCATCAACGACGATGAGGAAGGATTGCATAGCGACTTCGAGAAATTCCTCGAAAGACTCGCACCACACGCGCCGGTTGAGCAATACCGCCACAACGACACTGGGGAAGATAATGCCGACGCGCACATCAAGCGCCAGCTCTTTGGGCGCGAGGTGGTGGCGGCGGTCACGAAAGGCAAGCTCGACTTCGGTCCGTGGGAGCAGATTTTCTACGGCGAGTTCGACGGCGGCCGCAAAAAAGCGGGTGCTGGTAAAGATTATCGGGGAATAGTGGCCCCTGGTTTGGCAGGCCCTTAATCGGTGGATTAAACTGTTACAAAAAGGCGGGGTCAGTTTCTGACGCAGCCGACAACAACTAGGGACGGTTTGATGCCACCGAAAATAAGGGAGCTAATAGCTGAGTTGGAGAAAGCCGGCTTTGTAAATCGCAGCGGGAAAGGAAGCCATCGGAATTTCGTGCATCCGAATGTTCGGATGCCAGTAACGATCTCCGGCAATCCTGGGGATGACGCGAAGTATTACCAGATTCGTGCCGTACGATTTGCCCTGAAGGAGTTGAAGAAATGAAGGACAGCGCAAAATACGCAAAGATCGTCGAGTGGTCTGAAGAAGACCAGTGCTACGTCGGAAGTGCGCCCGGGCTTATCCTGGGTGGTTGTCATGGCGACGACGAGAAGCAGGTATTCGATGAACTTTGCACAATCGTCGATGAGGCCATCGAGCTATACCGGAAGGATGGGAAGCCCTTACCGCCAGCTACCTCTGGTCGCGATTTCGCGAATCGCATGCAGAATGTCGCGTAATTACTGCGATGATTGATTTAAACAAGATTATCGCTGCACCCGCTCCATCAGCCCCGTATCGTGCAGGATGGAGATAGCGATTTCCTCGACGGATTTCGTGGAGGTGTCGAGGATGTGTAGGCCCGCGCTGTTCATGATGGCGGTAGCTGATCCGATTTCCTCCCGGCAGTTTTCCATAGAAGCATAACGGCTCCCCGGTTTCCGCTCGTTGCGGATGCGCGACAGGCGTTCGGCGTTGATCGTGAGTCCGTACAGCTTGTCGCGGTAAGGTACGAGCGGCGCGGGGAGGCGGGTATCACCAAAATCATCCGGTGTCAGCGGGTAATTGGCCGCATGGATGCCGTACTGCATGGCAAGGTAAAGACTGGTCGGTGTCTTGCCGGTGCGTGAGACGCCTATCAGGATCACATCCGCATGTTCGTAGTTCCGCGTCGTGACACCGTCGTCGTGCGCGAGAGCGTAATTAATGGCATCGATGCGCTTCTGGTAGGCCAGCTCGTCGCCAATGCCGTGGGTGAGACCGAGGGCGTGCGAGGACTCCATACCAAGCTCAGATTCGAGCTTCTGGATAAAGCCCGCAAACAGGTCAATGCACAGTGCGTCTGCGGTGAAAATAATTTCGCGTACCTTGTCCTCGATCAGGGTGCTGATGACGAGTGGCCGCTGGCCTTCCCCGCGGGCGGTGTCGTTGATTTCCTTCAGCGTCGCGCGGGCCTTCTCAGCCGTGTCCACGAACGACAGGGTGTGCTTGTGGAATTCCACATCCCGAAATTGCGTCAGCAGGGTGCGACCGAGAATTTCGGCAGTGATGCCGGTGCGGTCGGAGACGAAGAAAACAGTGCGGACGGGTTTCACGAGCAGGTATCCGATCTTCCTACCCGATTATAGGTGCCGCTCAGGGCCGTTTGGCCTGGAACTTCCCGATTGCCTCAAGAATCCCGCGCATCAGATCGAGCGGCGTCGGCGGGCAGCCGCGGATGACGCCGTCCACCGGGACGACGTTCGCCACCGCGCCGCAGGAGGCGTAGGACACGCCGAACTCGCCACCGCAGGCGCCGCACTCGCCGACGGCGATGACGAGCTTCGGCTCGGGCGTGGCGTCGTATGCGCGTTTAAGCGCCGCCTCCATGTGCCGCGACACCGGGCCGGTGACGAGCAGCATGTCGGCGTGGCGCGGGGAGGCGACGAAATGCACACCGAAGCGCTCGATGCCGTAGTAGGGGTTTCCGAGCGCGTTGATTTCGAGTTCGCAGCCGTTGCACGAGCCGGCATCCACCTGGCGGATCGCGAGGCTGCCGCCGAACAGCTCACCCACCTTGGCTTTCAGCTGTTCGCCGACCTGCTGCAAGACCGGTTCGTCGATCTTCGGCAGCGGCTCGGTGACGATGCCGATCTTCTGGATTTTGGCGAGGATGCGCAGCATGGTCAGAGGTCGTGGCCCGAGTACGAGCCATTGATGGATTTATTGCACACCGGAAAATCCGGCACGATGTTGTCGCGGATGCATTTCTCCAGCCCCTGCCAGGTGGTCCACGAGGGGTCGCGCGGGAAGAAGCGCGCAATCTTGCCGTCGGCGCCGAAGCGTACGTAGGTCACGATCTCGCCGCGCCAGCTTTCGACGATTCCCAGCCCTTCGGCGCCCGCGGCCGGCGTCTTCCAGTTGGCGCGCAGCGGCGAGTCCGGCAGCGAGGTCAGCAGCTTGTCGAGCAGGCCGAAGGAAATCAGGACTTCCTGCGCCCGCACTTTCACGCGCGCGGCCACGTCGCCGTATTGATACACCGGCACCTCGACATGAAGCTGATCGTACGGCGCGTAAGGCGCGTTGCGGCGGGCGTCGAAACCGTGGCCACTGGCCTTGCCGACGTAGCCGAGGGCGCCGTAGGCCTTGGCGGTTTCCGGCGCGAGGTAGCCGGTGGTCACCAGCCGGTCCTCAACCGAGGCGGTGTCGTCGGCGATGCCCATGAGATTCTCTATTTCCGGGCGCATGGCGGCGATCTGCGCCTGCATCGCGATCGCCATCTGGTCGGTGAGATTCGCGGCCACGCCACCCGGCACCACACGGTCCATCATGAAGCGGTGGCCGAGGGCCTCGCGCGACAGGCGCTGCCAGTCCTCGCGCAGCCGGCTGAACTGATAGAAGCCGAACGTGAAGGCGACGTCATTCAGCACCATGCCGATGTCGCCCAGGTGGTTGGCCACGCGCTCGCGCTCGCTCATGATGGCGCGCAGGTAAAGCGCACGCGCCGGGACGTCGATGCCGGCGGCCCGCTCCATCGCCATGCACGCGGCCCAGGCGTGGGCCACGGTGGAATCGCCCGAGACACGACTGGCGAGACGCGCCAGACCGTCGGCGTCGCGGCCTTCGGCGATTTTCTCGATGCCTTTGTGCGTATAGCCGAGATGTTCTTCGAGATTGAGCACGGTCTCGCCCACAGCCTGGAAACGGAAATGCCCCGGTTCGATGGTACCGGCGTGTATCGGTCCGACGGGAATCTCGTACACACCCGCGCCCTGCGCATACAGGAACTTGTAGGTATCGTCCGGCGGCGTGGGGCCGGTCATCCGGCCCGCGACCGGAAAGTCCTTGCGCAACGGGCAATCAGCATCGCGCCACGCCTGGTGGCGCGTCCAGCGGCGCGGATCGGGGTGATTGGTGAACGCCACGCCGAGCATGTCCTGGATGTGGCGTTCCGGCCGGTCGGCGCCGGGGTAATACGGCGTGTGCGAGGGCAGGAACGGCATGGCGCGCTTGACCTGCGTGCGCGCCACGAGATAGGCGCCGTCCTTCTCGAACACGGTGTTCATAAGGATGTAATCGCCCGCGTCCTCGCCGAAACCCGCGACCCAGCGGCATTCCAGGTTCCTGGTCTCGTGCGCCAGCGCGCCCCAATCGTCGGTTTTGGCGGTGAACAGGCGCGCGGGCGCGAGCCCGGGCGCGGGTTCCTCGCGCAGGTGCACGTCGCGCGCCGCAAGGCGGCCGAGGAGGGTGTCGATCCAGGCGGCGCTCACAGCGGCATGCTCCCGGAGATGAGCTTGGTGGCCTGATTGAACCAGTCGGCGAGGAATGCCGGAATCGCGAGGCCGAGCCAGAGTACGAACGCGAGCTGCACCATGACGGGAAACATGTTGGCGCGCACCGGCTGCTGGTGTTCCGGCGCCTCGCCATAAACCATCGGGTGCAGGTGGCGGAACAACCCGGCGAAGGCGATGCCGAGGCCCACGAGCAGCGGCACCGTGAGCCACGGCCACGACTTCATGGTCGCCGTCAGCACCAGGAACTCGCTGGTGAACACGCCGAACGGCGGGAACCCGGCGATGGCGACGGTGCCGATCAGCAGGCCCCAGCCGACCGCAGGCTGGGTGCGGATCAGGCCGCGGATGCGCTCGATGCTCTGGGTGCCGGCGATCTGGGCCGCGTGGCCGACGGTGATGAAGATCGCACTCTTGGTGAGCGAATGCACGGTCATGTGCAACAGCGCCGCGAAGGTCGCCAGCGGCCCGCCGAGGCCGAAGGCGAAAGTCATGAGCCCCATGTGCTCGATGGACGAATAGCTGAACATGCGCTTGATGTCGCGCTGGCGGTGCAGGAACAGCCCGGCGACCATGAACGACAACAGCCCGAAGCCCATCATGAGGTAGCCGGCGACGTTCGAGTGCAGCGAGCCGTCCACGATCATCTTCACGCGCACCAGCGCGTACAGCGCGACGTTAAGCAGCAGGCCCGAGAGAATCGCCGACATCGGCGTCGGGCCTTCGGAGTGGGCGTCCGGCAGCCAGTTGTGCAGCGGCACCAGGCCGACCTTGGTGCCGTAGCCGACCAGCAGGAACACGAAAGCGATGGTCAGCACCGTCGGTTCGAGGCTCGCGGAGGCGCTGTACAGCACGTTCCATAAGAGCGCCTCGTCGGCGCCGGCGATGACGCGCTCGGCGGCGAAGTACAGCAGGACCGTGCCG
>SCRL01000052.1 GCA_004298065.1 Gammaproteobacteria bacterium
ATGGAGTTCCTGCTCATCAACCATCCGCTCGACTGCCCGGTGTGCGACCAGGGCGGCGAGTGCACGCTGCAGGATCTGTCCGTGGGTTACGGCAAGGACGTGTCGCGCTACCACGAATCCAAGCGCGTGGTCGCCGACAAGGACATCGGACCGCTGATCGCCACTGACATGACGCGCTGCATTCACTGCACGCGCTGCGTGCGCTTCGGCGAGGAGGTCGCGGGCCAGATGGAGCTCGGCGCCACCGGTCGCGGCGAGCACATGGAGATCGGAACTTATATTGAGCGTGCCGTCAGCTCTGAGCTTTCGGGCAACGTCATCGATCTTTGCCCGGTGGGTGCGCTGACCTCCAAGCCCTACCGCTACTCGGCACGTCCGTGGGAGCTGGTGAGCCGCGCGGCGGTGAGCCCGCACGACTGCGTGGGTGCGAACCTGTATGTCCAGACCCGGCGCGGGCGCGTGCTGCGCGTGCTGCCGCGCGATAACGAAGCCGTGAACGAATGCTGGCTCGCCGACCGTGACCGCTTCAGCTACGAGGCGGTGGATAGCGGCGAGCGCCTGCAGCAGCCGATGATCCGGCGCAACGGCCAGTGGGAGGAGGTGGACTGGCAGACGGCGCTCGAATTCACCGTCGAAGGCCTGAAGCAGGTCATCGCCGCCCACGGGCCGCAGCAATTCGGCGCACTCGCGGCGCCGACCTCGACGCTCGAGGAGTTTTATCTGTTGCAGAAGTTGGTACGCGCCCTCGGCAGCGGCAACGTGGACCATCGCCTGCGTCAGACCGATTTCCGCGATGACGACCGCCTGCCGGTCTTCCCCTGGCTCGGCCAACCGTTGGCCGATCTTGAGCATTGCAAGGCGGTGTTGCTTGTGGGCGCCAACCCGCGCAAGGACCAGCCGTTGCTCAACCTGCGATTGCGCAAGGCCGCGCTCAAGGGCGCGGCGGTGATGGCGGTCAACCCGGTCGACTATTCCTTTAATTATCACCTCGGCCCGAAGGCCGTGGTCAGCCCCGCGGTCATGGTGCGCACGCTCGCCGGCGTTGCCGTCGCTCTGGCTGAGTTGGCGAAGGCCAATGTGCCCGCCGAGATCAAGACGCTGCTCGGTCGCGAACGCCCGACGGCGACCGAGAGTGCTATCGCCGAGAGTTTGTCCCGCAGCGAGAACGCCGCAGTGCTGCTCGGGAACTACGCGTGCTCGCATTCGCAGGCGGCGACGCTGCGTGCCATCGCCGAGTTCATCGCCGGGCTTTGCTCTGCCAAGCTTGGGCACCTGCCGGAGGCCAACAGCGCCGGCGCCTGGATCGCCGGCTGCGTGCCGCAGCGCGGCGCGCCGGCGGGGCGTCATGCCGGCGACATGCTGCGCGCGCCGCTCAAGGGTTACGTGCTGCTCGGCGTCGAGCCCGAACTCGATTGCCTCGATGGCGCCGCCGCACGCGCCGCCATGGAAGCGGCCGAGTTTGTGGTGATGCTGACCACGTTCCGGCCCTCGATCTACGCCTCAGGCGCGGTGCAGTACGCGCACGCCTGGCTGCCGCTTTCGCCGTTCACCGAAACCGCCGGGACGTTCGTCAACGCCGAGGGTCGGGCGCAGTCGTTCGACGAAGCATCGCCGCCGCTCGCCGAGTCGCGTCCGGGCTGGAAGATCCTGCGTATGCTCGGCACGCTCCTGGGCCTGTCCGGTTTCGAGTACAGCCGCATCGACTCCGTGCGCCGCGACATTCCGGCAACGCCGCCGCCCTCCGCGCGCCTCAAGAACTGGCGCCTGCCCGAGGGCGCGGGAAACCCGCCTGCGCGCGGGACGCTCGCGCGTATCGTCGAGGTGCCGATGTACCGCGTAGACGCGCTGGTGCGGCGCGCGCCATCGCTCGCCGCGACCGCCGACAACCCGCCGCCGGCGGTGCGTCTCAACGCCGCCGAGGCCGGGCGCCTCGGTGTTGCATCCGGCGACACTGCGCGCGTGACAGCGCCGGCTGGACAGGCGCAGTTGCCCGTGGTCGTGGATGCGCGCGTGCCCGACGGTTGCGTGCTCATTCCCGCCGGCTGGCCGGAAACCGCCGGCCTCGGCGCAGCGACAGCCGTGACGGTGGCGGGGGTGTAGCATGGAATTCCTGCTCAATTTCTGGAACGGCCTGCCCGAGTGGTCCCAGATCGGGATCGTCAACCTGGCCAAGATCGTGGCCATCGTGCTGCCGCTGATGTTGTGCGTCGCCTACCTCACCTACGCCGAGCGCAAGATCATCAGCTACATGCAGGTGCGCATTGGCCCGAACCGCGTCGGCCCGCGCGGCTGGTTGCAGCCGATCGCCGACGCCGTGAAGCTGATGTTCAAGGAAATCATTCTTCCGGCGAACGCCAACAAGTTCCTGTTCATCGGCGCGCCGATCCTGGCGATTGCGCCGTCGCTGGTGGCCTGGGCGGTGATTCCGTTCACCGACACGCTCTGGCTCACCAATATCGACGCGGGGCTGCTGTTCATCCTGGCGCTCACTTCGATGGGCGTGTACGGAATCATCATCGCCGGCTGGGCCTCGAACTCGAAATACGCCTTCCTCGGCGGCCTGCGCTCGGCGGCGCAGATCGTGGCCTACGAAATCGCCATGGGTTTCGCGCTCGTGGGCGTGCTCATGGCCGCGGGCAGCCTCAACCTGCGCGAGATCGTGCACGCCCAGGCCGGCGGGCTGCACCAGTGGTACTGGCTACCGCTGTTCCCGCTGTTCCTGGTGTATTTCATCTCCGGCGTCGCCGAGACCAACCGTTCGCCATTCGACGTCGCCGAGGGCGAGTCCGAGATCGTCGCCGGGTTCCACGTCGAGTACTCCGGCATGCCGTTCGCGGTGTTCTTCCTCGCCGAGTACGCCAATATGATCATGATCTCGGCGCTCACCGCGGTGATGTTTCTCGGTGGCTGGCTGCCGCCGTTCGAGGTCGAGCCGTTCACGTGGGTGCCGCCGCTGGTGTGGTTCCTTCTTAAAGTGAGCTTCCTGCTGTTCTGTTTCCTGTGGTTCCGCGCCACGTTCCCGCGCTACCGCTACGACCAGATCATGCGCCTGGGCTGGAAGGTGCTCATCCCCGTCACGCTGGTGTGGATCGTCGTCATCGGCGTGGCGATGTTCCTGACCCCCTGGGGTTACCTGTTCCATTGATGAAGCCCTGCTACGCTCGTCTAGTCATATAACTACATGAACGCGCTGACACGCTGGATCAACAGTTTCCTGCTCATCGAGCTGCTCAAGGGCCTCGTGCTCACGGGCCGGCACCTGTTCGCGCGCAAGATCACCGTCCAGTATCCGGAAGAGCGCACGCCCATGAGCCCGCGCTTTCGGGGCAAACACGCGCTGCGCCGCTATCAGAACGGCGAGGAGCGCTGCATCGCCTGCAAGCTATGCGAGGCGGTGTGCCCGGCGCTCGCCATCACCATCGAGTCCGAGGAACGCGCCGACGGCACGCGCCGCACCACGCGCTACGACATCGACATGACCAAGTGCATCTTCTGCGGCTTCTGCGAGGAGGCCTGCCCGGTGGATTCGATCGTTGAGACGCACGATATCGACTACCACGGCGAGCGCCGCGGCGACCTGTACTACACCAAGGACCGGCTGCTCGCGACGGGCGATAAACACGAAACGCAAATCGCGGCCATGAAGGCAGCGGACGCCAAGTATCGATAAGAACCGGAACCGATGGAATTCAAGCAACTGGTTTTCTACGTCTTCAGCGCAGTACTGGTGTTCGCCGCCGGCTGCGTCATCACCGTGCGCAACCCGGTGAAGGCGGCGCTGTTCCTGGTGCTGGCGTTCTTCAGCGCCGCCGGGCTGTGGATGCTGTTGCAGGCCGAGTTCCTGGCGATCGCGCTGGTGTTGGTGTACGTCGGCGCGGTCATGGTGCTGTTCCTGTTCGTGGTGATGATGCTCGACATCAACGTGGCGCGCCTGCGCGAGGGTTTCGGCGAGTACCTGCCAATCGGCGGACTCGTGGCCGTGCTGCTGGTACTCGAAATGTCGTTCATCCTGGCCTCGGGCCCGTTCGATGCGGCCAATATGCCCGAACCCGCGACCGCCGCGGCCGGGCACAGCAATACACGCGAGCTCGGGCGGGTGCTGTACACGACCTACGTGTATCCGTTCGAGATCGCGGCGCTGATCCTGCTGGTGGCGATCGTCGCGGCGATCACGCTCACGCTGCGCCGGCGCAAGGACACGAAGTACCAGAACCCGGCGACGCAAATGCGCGTGCGGCGCGAGGATCGCGTGCGGCTGGTGAAGATGCCGGCGGAAAAGAAGAACTGAGGAGAAGAGGGGAGGCCATGATACCGCTGGAGTATTACCTGATCCTGGGCGCGATCCTGTTCGCGCTCGCCGTGGTCGGCATCTTCCTCAACCGCAAGAACCTGGTGGTGTTGCTCATGGCCATCGAGCTGCTGCTGCTTGCGGTGAACCTCAACTTCGTCGCGTTCTCGCACTACCTCGGCGACACCGCCGGGCAGGTGTTCGTGTTCTTCATCCTGACGGTGGCCGCGGCCGAGTCGGCTATCGGCCTCGCCATCCTGGTGGTGCTGTTCCGCAGCCGCCAGACCATCAACGTCGAAGACCTGAGCAGTCTCAAGGGCTGACAGATGCTCGATCTCGACATGACGACGATCTACCTGCTGGTGCCGCTCGCGCCCCTTACCGGCGCGGTGCTGGCCGGCCTGCTCGGCTGGAAGCTCGGACGCGGCTTTGCGCACACCGTGGCCATCCTCGGCGTGGCGGTGGCGTTCGCGCTCTCGGCATTCGTGGTGCTGCCGGACGTGCTCGCCGGCAACCGTTTCAACGGCACGGTCTACACCTGGGGCGTGTCCGGCGGGATCCCGATGGAAGTCGGTTTCCTCATCGACCCGCTGACCGCGCTCATGATGGTCGTGGTCACGTTCGTGTCGCTGTGCGTGCACGTCTACACCATCGGCTACATGCACGACGATCCCGGCTACCAGCGCTTCTTCAGCTACATCGCGCTGTTCACGTTCTCGATGCTGATGCTGGTGATGTCGAACAATTTCCTACAGCTGTTCTTCGGCTGGGAGGCGGTGGGCCTCGTTTCGTACCTGCTGATCGGCTTCTGGTTCACGCGCGACACCGCGATCCACGCCAACCTCAAGGCGTTTCTGGTCAACCGCGTGGGCGATTTCGGCTTCCTGCTCGGCATCGCCGCGATCTATCTCTACTTCGGCTCGCTCGACTACGCCGCGGTGTTCGCGGTGGCGCCGCAGCTCGTGCAGCAGACCCTCACGATCATGCCGGGCGTGGACTGGAACCTGCTGACGGTGATCTGCATCCTGTTGTTCGTCGGCGCCATGGGCAAGAGCGCGCAGGTGCCGCTGCACGTGTGGCTGCCGGACTCGATGGAAGGCCCGACCCCGATCTCGGCGCTGATCCATGCCGCCACCATGGTGACCGCTGGCGTGTTCATGGTCGCGCGCATGTCGCCGCTCTACGAACTGTCCGAAACCGCGTTGTCCGTCGTGCTTGTCATCGGCGCCATCACCGCGTTCTTCATGGGGCTCGTGGGCGTCGTGCAGAACGACATCAAGCGCATCGTCGCGTATTCCACGCTGTCGCAACTCGGCTACATGATGGTGGCGCTCGGCGCCTCGGCCTACGCGGTCGGCATCTTCCATCTCATGACGCACGCGTTCTTCAAGGCATTGCTGTTCCTGGGTGCCGGCTCGGCGATCATCGCGATGCACCACGAGCAGGACATCCGCAAGATGGGCGGCTTGAAGAAATACATGCCGATCACCTTCGTCACCATGTGGGTGGGCTCGCTCGCGCTCGCCGGCATCCCGCCGTTCGCCGGCTTCTTCTCCAAGGACATGATCATCGAGGCGGTGCACTATTCGACTCTACCCGGCAGCGGCGTGGCCTACGCCGCGGTGTTGGGTGGCGTGTTCGTCACCGCGCTGTACACGTTCCGCATGCTGTTCCTGGTGTTCTACGGCAAGCCGCGCATGGACGAGCACACGAAGCACCACCTGCACGAATCGCCTTGGGTCGTGACCGTGCCGCTGGTGTTGCTCGCGATTCCATCGTTTCTCGCCGGCTTTATGACCTTCGAGCCGGTGCTGTTCGGCGGCTATTTCGCCGAGGCCATCAAGGTGCTGCCGGGCCACGACGTGGTGGGGCGCATCGCGCGCGGCTACCAGGGCATGGGCCCGTTCATCGCCCACGGGCTGCAGGCGGCGCCGTTCGTGCTCGCGGCCGCGGGTATGTTGCTCGCGTGGTTGCTGTACCTGCGCTATCCACACCTGCCGGACCAGTTGCGCGAGCGTGCAAAGCTCGTCTACAACGTTTTGCTCAATAAGTACTATGCCGACGAGTTCAACGAGTTCGTGTTCGCGCGTGGCGCGCGCGCTTTCGGCCGCCTGCTGTGGAAGATCGGCGACGTGCGGCTCATCGACGGCCTGGCGGTCAACGGCAGCGCGCGCCTCGTCGGCTGGGTCTCGTCCATGGTGCGCCATGTCCAGTCGGGTTATGTCTATCACTACGCCTTCGCCATGATCCTGGGCGTGTTCCTGCTCATCACCTTCTTCCTGCACCGCTAGCGCCATGATGCTCGCCGATTACCTCCTGAGCCTTGCCATCTGGCTGCCGATCGCCGGCGGCGTGGCGGTGCTCGCCACCGGCGGGGACGACCGCGCCCACGTGGCGCGCCCGCTGGCGCTCGCGATCTCAATCCTGACGTTCTTCGCCACGTTGCCGCTGTACACCGGCTTCAATCCCCACACCGCCACGATGCAGTTTGTCGAGGACGCCCCCTGGATCGAGGCGCTCGCCATCCGCTACCACCTCGGCATCGACGGCATCTCTCTGCTCCTGATCCTGCTCACGAGTTTCAGCACGGTGCTCGTTATTGTCTCGGCGTGGATTGTGATCCAGAAGAAGGTGGCGCAGTACCTGGCCGCGTTCCTGATCATGGAAGGCTTGATGATCGGCGTGTTCAGCGCCCTCGACGCCATCCTGTTCTATGTCTTTTGGGAAGCAATGCTGGTGCCGATGTTCATCATCATCGGCCTGTGGGGCGGCGCGAACCGCATCTACGCCGCCATCAAGTTCTTCCTCTACACCTTCATCGGCTCGGTGCTGATGCTGGTGGCGTTCATCTATCTCTATTACCAGTCGAACAGCTTCGAGATTCTCACGTTCCACGCGCTCAAGCTCGGGCTCACGGAACAGGTACTGATCTTCCTCGCGTTCCTGGCGGCATTTGCGGTCAAGGTGCCGATGTGGCCGGTGCACACCTGGTTGCCGGACGCGCACGTCGAGGCGCCCACGGGCGGTTCGGTGATCCTGGCGGCGATCATGCTCAAGATGGGCGCCTACGGCTTCCTGCGCTTCTCGCTGCCGATCACGCCCGACGGCTCGCACGAGCTCGCGTGGCTCATGATCGCGCTGTCGCTGGTCGCGGTGGTGTACATCGGCCTGGTGGCGTTGGTGCAGGAGGACATGAAGAAGCTCATCGCTTATTCGTCCATTGCGCACATGGGCTTCGTTACGCTCGGCTTCTTCATCTTCAACGCCCAGGGCATCGAAGGCGGCCTGATCCAGATGATCTCGCACGGCTTCGTCTCGGGCGCGTTGTTCCTGTGCGTCGGTGTGCTGTACGACCGGATGCACTCGCGCCTGATCAAGGACTACGGCGGGGTGGCCAACCGCATGCCGGTGTTCGCCTCGTTCCTGATGTTGTTCGCCATGGCCAACGCGGGGCTCCCGGGCACCTCCGGCTTCGTCGGTGAGTTCCTGGTGATCCTCGGCAGTTTTCAGGCGAACGGCTGGTACGCCTTCGCCGCCGCGACCACGCTCATCTTCGGCGCTGCCTACACGCTGTGGATGTACAAGCGCGTGATTTTTGGGACGGTCGCGAACGAGCACGTGGCGACGCTCAATGACATCGACGCGCGCGAGGCGGTGTTCCTCACGGCGCTGGCGATCGCGGTGCTGGTCATGGGCCTGTGGCCGCAGCCGTTCCTCGACACCATGCACACTTCGGTCGAGCACCTGCTGAAGCAGGCGATGACGTCGAAGCTTTAATGACTATTGGCCACAGAGCACACAGAGAACACAGAGGGAATTATTCATGTTTCTGAACGGTCTTTTCTCGGTGATCTCTGTGACCTCTGTGTCAAAGAACTAATATGAACACAGTTATTCCCAACTTGATGCCCGCGGCCCCGGAGATATTCGTATTCTCCATGGCCTGCGCAATCCTGGTGATCGACCTGTTCCTGAGCGACAGCCGCCGGGTGGTGTCCTACGCGCTGGCGCAGCTCACCTTGATCGGCGCCGCCGTGCTCACGCTCAACGGCTTCGCGACCACCGGCAGCAGCGCCTTCGAGGGCATGTTCATCGCCGACCCGCTGGCAGATACGCTCAAGCTCGCGATCTACGGGCTGGCGTTCTTCGCCTTCGTCTATTCGCGCGGCTACCTGCGCGACCGCGGCATGTACCGCGGCGAGTATTTCGTGCTCGGCCTGTTCGGCGTCGTCGGCATGATGGTCATGGTTTCCGCCGGTCACTTCCTCACGCTGTACCTGGGGCTTGAACTGCTGTCGCTGTCGCTCTACGCCATGGTCGCGTTCCAACGCGACTCGGCCCAGGCGACGGAAGCCGCGATGAAGTACTTCGTCCTTGGCGCCATTGCCTCAGGCATGTTGCTCTACGGCCTGTCCATGCTCTACGGCGCCACCGGCAGCCTCGAGATCGCGGCCGTGCGCCAGGCCATCGCCGGCCTGTCGTCCGACGACATCATCCTTATTTTCGGGCTGGTGTTCGTCATCGGCGGGCTCGCGTTCAAGCTCGGCGCGGCGCCGTTCCACATGTGGGTGCCGGACGTGTACCACGGCGCGCCGACGGCGGTGACGCTCTATATTTCCTCGGCACCCAAGGTCGCGGCGTTCGCGTTGGTGATGCGCCTGCTCATCGGCGGTCTCGAGGAGCTGTCCGCTTCGTGGCAGCCGATGCTGATGATCATGGCGGTGCTGTCCATGGGTATCGGCAACGTGCTTGCGATCGCCCAGGACAACATCAAGCGCATGCTGGCGTACTCCTCGATCTCGCACATGGGCTTCTTCCTGCTCGGGATTCTTTCGGCCACGCCCAACGGTTACGGCTCGGCCATGTTCTACGTGCTGGTGTATGCGGTCATGAGCCTCGGCGCTTTCGGCATGGTGGTGCTGTTGTCACGCGCCGGTTTCGAGGCCGAGAAGCTCGAGGATTTCCGCGGCCTGAACCAGCGTCATCCGTGGCTCGCGTTCCTGATGCTGTTGCTCATGTTTTCCATGGCCGGGGTGCCGCCGACTGCCGGCTTCTACGCCAAGCTTCTGGTGATCCAGTCCATCGTGCGCGTGGACCTGGTGTGGCTCGCGGTGGTCGCGGTGCTGTTTGCCGTGATCGGCGCCTATTACTACCTGCGCGTGGTGAAGTTCATGTACTTCGACGATGTGCGTGAAACCGCCATCGTTCCCGACGGCGCCCGCGACATGCGGGTGTTCCTCAGCGTTAACGCGCTCGCGTTGCTCGCGGTGTTGCCATGGGTGGGGACGATCGTGGATCTTTGCAGCCGGGCGATTCAGGCGATTTCCTGAGGGTTTCTCCCTCCCTCATTGCGTTTATCGGCGGACGCTGGTCACGGACGGTGGATGGTCCTAGACTGGTTCGGGCATCGCAACCATTGTGACTGTCGAGCCGAAAGGCAAGGAGGGGAAGATGGAGAAGAGCATCCTGACGATGCGGCAGGAAAAACGGACCTTCAACTACATCGTGCTGGCCATGCTCGTGGCCACGATCGCCATCTGGATCGTGTGGTTCCCGAGGTAGGTCAGGCGGTCACTGAAAGCGCCCCGCATCGCGGGGCGTTTTTTTGCGGATCAAAACGACGGCAGAATTTTTATTTCACTGAACGGTAACTCATACGCTTCGCGCGCCGCCTGAAGATTGTCGCCGGCAGCGCGTGTTTCGATGCCGGTGGTATTGGCATCCGTGATCGGTGGAAGGCCGGTTGTTTCCTGGGCGCGGTCCGCGGCGACTTCGTCCGCTGCGAGCGAGCCGACAGCCGGCAATGCGACCAGGAACGCCGTCGCGAACAGGACGTGGGTTCTCATGCTCTCTACCCTTCAGTAGATACAGCTGTAGTTGTTATCCGCATAATGCGGTTCACTTCAAGATAGCACAGCGTCGCGTGCCACGGCGGCCACCGGACCATGCCTCCCGGCCGGTCGTCGGCAGGGCGGATTGCCCGACCGGGGTCGCGAACGTACAATCCGCCCGTTTTTCAGCTGAAGATACGCCATGAACCAGATCCTGGTCGAACACAACCCGTCGCCCGCCAAGCTCGACGTCATCGGCGTCTACGACTGGCCGACGTGGAGCAAGGAACCGTCGACCTTCCCGTGGACCTACGACAAGAAGGAAACCTGCTACTTTCTCGAAGGCGAGGCCATCGTTACGCCGACAGGGGGCGAGCCGGTGAGGATCGTGGAGGGCGATCTGGTGAATTTTCCCGCGGGCATGACCTGCACCTGGGAAATCCGCCAGTCGGTGACCAAGCACTACCGTTTCGGCTGATTTTACTTCGATGTCCACACCCTATACCGAAGGTGAGCGTCGTCTGCGCGCGCTGGTGCGCGCGTTCCTGAGTCCCGGTATCTGGCTGGTGGTCGGTACGCAGCTTGCGCTGCAACTATCATTGCAGCAGATCTCCGGTGCCGGCGAAGCGCCGCTGGCGTGGGTATTGGCGCTGAGTGGGTTGCTGCTCGGTTTCGCCTGGTTGCAGGCCGGCGCCTATCATGCGCTAGCGCAGGGCCGCGATCGCCTGCTGTTGGCCGACATGGCGCGCGCCGGTTTCGGCCGCTTCACGCGCTTTCTCTGGATGTTCATCAAGCTCGATCTGTCTGTCGCGCTGCTGTTCAACGTCGTGGCGTTCCTGTCCATGCTCGGCAGCGGTACCTCGCCCGAGGGGCTGGTTCGCGGGCTGGCGCCGTTTCTCGGACCGTTGCTGGCCGCCGTCGGGTTTCTTTTCGTCTACTGGTTGCCGCTGGTATTCGTGACCGACGATTTCCGGTTGTTCGTCACCTTGCGCCGGGCGCTCTCCACGACCTGGCAGCGCCTTCCGCAGTCGGGGTTTCTCGCGCTGCTGATCCTGCTGCCGCCGGCGCTGTTTACGCTGCTGCCGTCGGAGGCGCCGCTGTGGTTGTTGGTGCCGCTGGCGGTCGGCGCGAGCCTGCTCGGCTGGGCGGCCTATATCTACTGCGCCGAGTGGCTGTGCGATGCGGCTGGCGCATCTCCGTCGCCGGCGGAAACCGTTATTCCTTGATAACGCAGGCGGCAGGCTGGTAGACTTCGCCACCCTGTTGCGGGGTGGAGCAGTCTGGCAGCTCGTCGGGCTCATAACCCGAAGGTCGTAGGTTCAAATCCTACCCCCGCTACCAAATGGAAAAAAATAAGGCCCCGAACGGGGCCTTATTTTTTAGTCGTTCGAACGGGTGTGCCGGTGTCTTTGAAGTAAGCGCCTGAAACGCTTATAATTCCGGCAACTCAAGCAGTAAAAAGAAGGTGGGCCGCGCGCCCACTTTTGTTTTATGGGGTCTGAAGAAGTGACGCGTGGCGCGCGCAACGACTGGCGAAACCTGCTCGAGCCGGGCGTGAACGCGCTCGGTTTCGAGCTCGTGGACGTCGAACTGGCCGGCGGCGGGGGACACCAGACGCTGCGGGTGTATATAGACAGTCCCGAGGGCGTGGACGTCGACGACTGCGCCGATGTCAGTCGCCAGCTGTCGGCGATCCTCGACGTCGAGGACCCGATCGCGGGCGAGTACAGCCTCGAGGTGTCGTCACCCGGGCTCGACCGGCCGCTGGTGACGCCGGCGCATTATCGGCGCTTCGTCGGCGAGACGGTGAAGCTGACGTTGTCGCAGCCGCTGGACGGACGGCGCAAGTTCAAG
>SCRL01000053.1 GCA_004298065.1 Gammaproteobacteria bacterium
CTTCTCGGCGCGCATGAAGATGGGCCAGACCTCGGACGTGCACGTGGTGTGCCAGGCCGGGGGCAAGCTCTATTCCGCCAAGCAGACCATCAAGGTCACCGTGGGCGGTTGCGGCGGTTAGGCCGCGAAACGAGTCACAGAGGAACACAACATGGCAGCAGATGTCGGCAAGATGAAGGTCCGTACGCGCATGCAGGACGGCGCGGTGGAAGTGCTGGTGCTGATCACGCACCCGATGGAAACCGGCCAGCGCGTGGACAAGAAGACCAACCAGAAGATTCCCGCGCATTTCATCCAGCGCATCACGCTGGAACACAACGGCAAGGCGGTCCTGACCGCCGACACCGGGGTCGCGATTTCCGAAGATCCATTGCTCGGTTTCCGCCTGGTCAACGGCAAGAAGGGTGACAAGGTGAAGATCAGCTGGAAAGACAACAAGGGCGGTTCCGGCTTCGCCGACGCGGTCGTGGATGTATAAAGAATACGTCGCCGGCTGATCAGTCGGAAAGCCGCCTTCGGGCGGCTTTCTTTTTCATCATGTATTAATTCTCGAAACCAAAGATATCCGCGGCGAGACCTGCAGCGAGCAAGGCGGTTCCGTAGGCTGCTTGTTCCGAGCGGGCATGGCGCAACGGCACTCCTAGCTGGCGCGCGCGGATGTGTTCCCAGGCGGCATTCTGCGCACCACCGCCGGTGGTGAAAACAGCCTTAAGCTTCGGCGCGCCCAGCTGCGCCAGCAGGGCATAGCCCTGGGTCTCGATGCGCGCGATGCCTTCGAGCATGCCTTGCAGGAAAAC
Organism: Gammaproteobacteria bacterium; assembly: GCA_004298065.1. Classification (GTDB taxonomy): domain Bacteria; phylum Pseudomonadota; class Gammaproteobacteria; order Acidiferrobacterales; family Sulfurifustaceae; genus SCRL01. The sequence goes on from SCRL01000053.1 coordinate 798, forward strand.
GGTATCGTCCGGCGGGCGCGGTTCGAGTCGGGGCGGAAGTAGAGGATCGTTTATTGGGAAGCGCTCCCCGGGGGCCGGCAGAGGATAGTAGTCGAGACCGGTAGGCGCCTCGGGCTTGAGCATCGGCGTCAGGGTGCGCAATTGCTCAGGGCTGAAAAATTTCGCCAGTGCCGCACCGCCGCTGTTCGAGGCGCCGCCGGCAAGCCACCCGCGCCCGAGCCGATGGCTGTAGACCCCGTGCTTTGGTGAGGACACCGGCCGATCGGACAAAAGCTTCAATACCAGCGTCGAACCGAGCGAGGTTACACCTTCGCCCGGCGCTTGCGCCCCGGCGGCGAGAAACGCCGCCACGCCGTCAGTGGTGCCCGCGACCACCTGCGCCTGCGCCGGCAGGCCGAGGTCGTGGGCGACATCCGCACGCACCCGACCCAAGTGGGTGCCCGGCGCGTGCACCTGCGGCAGCCATTCCTTTCTTATACCGAGCCCGGCGAGCCAATCGGGCCAGACAAGGCGTTCGGCGTCGTAGCCGAGCTTGAGGCAGTTGTTGTAGTCGCTGTGGCCGAAGCGGCCGGTCAGCCGGCCCGCGATCCAGTCGGCCTGATGCAGAGCATGGATCGCACCGCCGGTGTGGCCGGCCTCCATCAACCATAAAAGCTTGGCGAGACTGCCGGTGATGCCGTGGGCGGCCGATTCCGCCGGGGCGACCGTCGCGATGCGTGCCGCCTGGCTCGATGCCCGCCGATCGTTGTAGAGCAGCGCCGGCGTCAGGGGCTCGCCGCGCACATCGCACAGGAGCAGCGTGGCGGAGGTGCCGTCCACGGCGAGCGCCCGAATTTGTTTTCGGTCGATTTGCGCGAAGAGGTTTTGCAGGGTTGCGATCAGTGCCCGCCACCAGTCGCGCGGGTCTTGTGTCACTTCCTGACCCTGCTGGCGTGGCGCCGGTATCGGTGTATCCGCCTGCGCGTGAATCTCGCCCGCGGCGTCGATCGCGAGCGCGCGGCAGCCGCTGGTGCCGAAATCGATGCCTAGATAAAGGCTTTCCGGGGAGTCGGTGTCAGCGCGTCCCGGCGGCACCGGGCGTCTCCCGCGCAAGGCCCACGGGTGACGGGGTCCAGCCGCTCTGGCGGTGTTCGGCCGTGACCGTGGTGTAGATGCCGCCACGCACGTTGAATTTCGCCTTGAGGCGCATATAGCGTGGGCTCGTCGCCGCCACCAGGTCGCTCAGGATGCGGTTGGTGACGTCCTCGTGGAAATGGCCTTCGTCGCGGAACGACCAGATGTAGAGCTTGAGGCTTTTCAGCTCGACGCATTTCCGGTCCGGGACGTACTCCAGCGCGAGCGTGGCGAAATCCGGTTGGCCGGTCTTGGGACACAGGCAGGTGAACTCCGGCATGTCGATCTCGATGAGGTAATCGCGTCCCGGGTGCGGGTTGGGGAAGGTGTCGAGATTCTTGCTAGGTTTTGTCGGCATGGCGGCTGCACAAAGAGGCTGATTTCCAGTAGAATTGTAACGCAATTCAGGGCTACGGACAGACGGTAGCGACCAAGGCAGATGCGACTTAAGACGATCAAGCTGGCCGGTTTCAAGTCTTTCGTCGAACCCACCACCATTCCCATCAACGGGAACCTCATTGGCATTGTCGGGCCGAACGGCTGCGGCAAGTCCAACATCATCGACGCCATCCGTTGGGTCATGGGCGAGATGTCCGCCAAGAACCTGCGCGGCGACTCGATGGCCGACGTCATCTTCAACGGTTCGAACACGCGCAAGCCGGCCGCGCTCGCCACGGTCGAACTCGTGTTCGACAACGCCGAAGGTCGCCTCGGCGGGCCGTACGCGGCCTACAACGAGATTTCCGTGCGGCGCGAGGCCGGACGCGACGGCCAGTCGGATTACTTCCTCAACAAGACCCGCTGCCGGCGCAAGGACATCACCGATCTGTTCCTCGGCACCGGTCTCGGCCCGCGCGCCTACTCGATCATCGAGCAGGGCATGGTCACGCGCATCGTCGAGGCCAAGCCCGAGGACCTGCGCGGCTTCATCGAGGAGGCCGCCGGCATCTCGCGCTACAAGGAGCGGCGCAAGGAAACCGAGAACCGCATCAAGCACACGCGCGAAAATATGGCTCGCGTCGAGGACATCCGCGGCGAGCTCGCGTCCCAGCTTGAGAAGCTGCAGCGCCAGTCGCGCGCCGCGGCGCGCTACAAGGAACTGAAGCAGGAGGAGCGCGACACGCGCGCGCAACTGCTGGCACTGCGCTGGCAGGAGCTGAACGCGAAGCTGCAGGAGCAGGACCTGGTGCTGGCGCAGCACCAGACCGCGCTCGACGCCGCGCTCGCGGCGCAGCGCGCCATCGAGGCCGAGATCGAGAAGCAGCGTACGCAGCAGACCGAGGCCAACGAACACTTCAACGCCGTGCAGGGCGAGTACTACGCCGCCGGCGCCGAGATCTCGCGCCTGGAGCAGTCCATCGAGCATGCGCGCGAGACGCACACGCGGCTCGCGAGCGAACAGGAGCAGGTCAACCGCAGTTGGGACGAGGCCAGCACGCACCTCGGCTCCGACCGCCAGCGCTTCGAGGACCTGCGTGTCGCGATCGAGTCGCTCAACCCGCGCGTGGCGGAGCTCACGCAGGCGCGCGACGCGGCGACCACCGCGCGCACGGACGCCGAGCGCGCCATGCAGTCGTGGCAGGTTGAGTGGGAGGCATTCACGCACCAGGCCGCCGAGGAATCGAAACAGCGCGAGGTGCAGGGCACGCGCATCCAGAGTCTCGAAAGCCAGCTTGCCCAGATGGGCGAACGCGCGACGCGCCTGCAGGCGGAATACACCGACATCCAGGCGCAGCTCGAGGCCTCCGGTGCCGAGACGCTGCGTGCCGAGGCAGCGCAGTTGGACGAGGCCTGTGCGGCACAGGAAAACCGGCTGGAAGGGATCGAAACAGGTATTAGGGAAGCGCGCACGGCGCGCGAGGACGCCAGCACCCGGCTCGAATCCCTGCGCACCCAGGCCCAGGGCATCGAAGCGCGCCTGGCCGGCTTGCGCGAGCTACAGGCCGCGGCCGAAGGCGAGGCGCACGACGACGCGCACCTGCTCGATTGGCTGCGGCGTCACCGGCTGGACGAGGCGCCGCGGCTGGCCGGCAAGCTCGGCGTCGAGCCCGGCTGGGAGAAGGCGGTCGAACACGTGCTCGGCGCCGATCTCACGGCGCTGTGCGTGGACGGTTTCGGCTCGCTCGCGGGCGATGCCGCTGAATTCAACGGTTCGGCGGTTACGCTTCTCGACCAGTCGGTTCCGGCCGCGGGCGCGGCCTCGAACCGCCCGCGCTTGCTCGACCGCATCAAGACCGACCTCGACCTTACGCCGTGGCTTGCCGACGTGTACGTCGCCGAGAACCTGCGTGATGCGCTTGCGCGCCGCGGCGAGCTGGCGCCGCACGAATCGTTCATCACGCGCGACGGCGCCTGGGTCGGACGCAACTGGCTGTCGCTCGGCGCCGAGCAAGGCGCGCGCGCCGGTATGCTCGAGCGCAGCCGCGAAATCCGCGAGCTCGAAACGCAGTCGGGTGGTGTCCAGGGCGATCTCGCCGCGTTGCAAACACAGCTCACGGAAACGGTGGAGCGCCTGCACGCGCTCGAACAGAGCCGCGACGAGATCGGGCACGAGCTGAACGAGCGCCATCGCGAACGCGCGCAACTGCGCGAGAAGCTCGGCCACCAGGAGGCGTCGTATACCCAGCTTACGGCGCGGCGCGCGCAGATCGACGCCGAGCGCGCCGAGCTCGCGGCCCAGATCGAGCGCGATCGTGCCGGTCTCGACGAGGCGCGCGCGCTGCTGCGCGCGGCCGAGTCCGGCGGCATGAATCACGACGAACGTCGCGCGCAACTGCAGCAGGCGCGCGAACAACTCGCACGCGCGCTCGACGAGGCGCGCGAGCATGAGCACCGCACGCGCGAGGAGATGCACCGTCTCGAAGTCGAGCAGCAGGGCGTGCAGACGGCGTTCGACGCCACGCGCGCCTCGATCGAGCGCCTCGAGGCACAGCTGTCGCAACTCGCGGCGCGGCGCGAGGAGCTCGCACAGCTGCTTTCCGGCGAGCGGCCGGAAGAAGGATTGCAAGCGAAGCTCAACGAATTTCTCGCGACGCGTCTCGAAGTCGAAACACGCCTCAGCGCCGCGCGCCAGGCGGTGACGGACATCGACAATCTGTTGCGCGACCAGGAGCAGGCGCGTGGGCGCGAGGAACGCCGCACCGGCGAGATTCGCAGCCAGATCGAGGGTGAGCGCGTGGTGCGCCAGGAGTTGGTGGTGCGGCGTGACACCCACGCCGACCAGTTACGCGAGGCGGGCAACGATCTCGACGAGACCGTCAAGGCGCTGCCGGCGGAGGCCAACGAAGCCGCCTGGGCCGAACGCCTGGAGCAGGTCGCGGCGCGCATCGAGCGCCTCGGGCCGATCAACCTCGTGGCCATCGAGGAGTTCGAGGAGGCCAGCAGCCGCAAGGGCTATCTCGACAAGCAGCACGAGGACCTGACGCAGGCGCTGGCCACGCTCGAGGATGCGATCCGCAAGATCGACGTCGAGACGCGCACGCGCTTCAAGGAAACCTTCGACAAGGTCAACGAGAATTTCCAGAGCTTCTTCCCGCAGCTCTTCGGTGGCGGCAGCGCCTATCTGGAGCTCACCGACAACGACTTGCTCGAAACCGGCGTGGCCGTGATGGCGCGTCCGCCGGGCAAGCGCAACAGCACCATTCACCTGCTGTCCGGCGGCGAAAAAGCCCTGACCGCGGTGGGCATGATTTTCGCCATCTTCGAGCTGAATCCGGCGCCGTTCTGCATCCTCGACGAGGTCGACGCCCCGCTCGACGACGCCAACGTCATGCGCTACGGCGAGACGCTCAAGAACCTGTCGAGCCGCACCCAGCTTGTCTACATCACGCACAACAAGATGAGCATGGAGATCGCCGACATCCTCATCGGCGTGACCATGTCCGAGCCCGGCGCCTCGCGCCTGGTGGCGGTGGATGTGGACGAAGCGCTGAAGATGGTCGCGCAGTAATGGACCTGCAGGTCGCGTTGCTGGTCGTCGGCCTGCTCGTCATCGCCTTTGTCGTCGCCGTCAGCCTGTTCGACCGCTTCCGCCGCCAGCGATTCCGTCAGCCCGTGCCCGAGGGTGCCGCCGGCATGCTGCGCGCGCGGGAGCCGTTCATCGAAGTCCCTCCCATCACCGTCACGCTCGATGTAAACCCGTCGCCCGGTTCCGTCGCCGAGATCAAGGCGCTCAAGCCGGACATGCTGGCGATGGATGCGGGAGAACCGGCGCGGACCGATCCCATCACCGAGGAACTCGAAGTGCTGGAGGACGTGGCCCAGGTTCCGCTCAATCTCGGGCAGGCGCCGACGCGTCCGGACGAAAAACCCTCGGTGCCGGCGGCGCCGGACGGATTGCTCGACTTCATCCTGAGCCTCCCGGGCGAGGGGCCGGTGGAGCGTGACACCGCGCTCGGCATCTTCAAGCAGCACGAATACCGGCTCGACAAGCCGCGGCACCTCTATGGCAAACACTACCAGGGGGCGTTGTGGTCCGATCTTGCGCGCGACCCGCCGAGTACGTGCTACAGCGACCTCGCGGTCGCGATCCAGATTTTCGACGGCCGCGGGCCGATCGACGAGTCCGAGCTCAATACGTTCTCCCAGGTCGGGCTCAAACTCGCGGACGCGTTGCGGCGTCCGACGAAGTTCTCGCTCACGTTCGAGGAGGCAGTCAAGCGCGCCAAAGAATTGCAGGTATTGAGCGAGGCCTACGACGTCATCGCCGGCATCAACGTGCTCGCGCGCGGCGAGCCATTCCGCGGGCGCGCCATCGAGCAGGCGGCGGAGCGCGCCGGGCTCAAGTTCGGCGCGCGCAACATCTTCCACATGAAGAGCGACCTCACGCCCGGTTGCCGCCACCTCTTCAGCATGGCCAACCTGTTCCAGCCCGGCGACTTCAATCCGCGCGCCTGGGACAGTCTCGACACCCGCGGGCTCGCGTTGTTCATGAGCGTGCCGTGTGCGCACCATCCGGCATCGGTGTTCGTGAAGATGGTGACGGCGGCGAAGGTCGTCGCCGAGGCGCTCGGCGGCGAACTGCGCGACCAGGACGGCAAGCCGCTTACCGACAAGGGGCTCGCCATCATCCGCCGCCAGATCGAGGAGATCGACAAGCGCATGACCGAGTACGGCATCATTCCCGGCAGCCGCACGGCGCTGCGCCTGTTTCGCGAGAGTCTGGTTGCATGAGCCGTGCGCCCGATGCTGCGCGCACGCGCGCGGCCAAGCTGCGCGACGAAATCAACACCCACAACTACCGCTACTACGTTCTCGACAATCCGATCATTTCGGACGCGCAGTACGACAAGCTGCTGCGCGAGTTGCAGGAACTCGAAGAGAAATACTCCGACCTGAGGACGCCGGACTCGCCGACGCAGCGCGTCGGCGCCAAACCCTCCGAGGAATTCGGCGAGGTGCGACACAAGCCGCCGATGACGTCGATGGATAACGCCTTCGATGACGCCGAGGCGCGCGCCTGGGACGAGCGCTGCCGCAAGGGGCTGGAGCGCGACACGGTCGCCTACACCGCCGAGCCCAAGTTCGACGGCACGTCGGTGTCGCTGCGCTATGAAAACGGCGTGCTCACGCAGGCCGGCACGCGCGGCGACGGCGCCACCGGCGAGGACGTCACCGTCAACGTGCGCACCATCCGCACCGTGCCGCTGCGCCTGCAGGGCAAGGGCTGGCCCAAGGTGCTCGAAGTGCGCGGCGAAGTGGTGATCCCGAAAAAGGATTTCGAGCAGCTCAATGCCGAGCAGTTGAAGAAAGAGGAGAAGGTCTTCGCCAACCCGCGCAATGCCGCCGCCGGTTCGTTGCGCCAGCTCGATCCCAAGATTACCGCCTCGCGCCCGCTGGCGTTCTTTCCCTGGGGTCTCGGTCACGTTTCCGAACCGGTGACGCGCAAATATTCCGACGTCGTGAAACATCTAAAGGACTGGGGCTTCAAAACATCGGAGTTTTTCGAAACCGCGCACGGCATCGACGAGTGTCTCAAGTTCTATCAGAAGATGCTCAAGAAGCGCGAAACCCTGCCGTTCGAGATCGACGGTGTGGTGTATAAGGTGGACGACCTGACGCAGCGCGACCAACTCGGTTTCACCGCGCGCGCGCCGCGTTGGGCTATCGCCCATAAGCTGCCGGCGCAGGAGGAAACCACCGTCGTTGAGGGTATCTTCCCTTCGGTCGGTCGTACCGGTGTCGTCACGCCGGTGGCGGTACTGAAGCCGGTACAGGTAAGCGGCGTCACGGTGACGCACGCGACGTTGCACAACGAAGACGAAGTGCGGCGCAAAGACGTGCGCGTGGGCGACACCGTCATCGTACGCCGCGCGGGTGACGTTATTCCTGAAGTCGTGGGCGTCATCAAGGACAAGCGCCCGCGGGGCACAAGGCTATGGCACATGCCGACCAAATGCCCGCAGTGCGGCTCGAAGGTGATCCGCGAGGAGGGCGAGGCGGCGCACCGCTGCACCGCGGGACTTTACTGCCCGGCGCAACGCATGGGTGCGATCCTGCATTTCGCCGCGCGCTCGGCGATGGATATAGAAGGCCTTGGCGACAAGCTGGTGGAGCAGCTGGTTGAAAAGAGAATGATCGCGACCGTCGCCGATCTGTACCGGCTGAAGCAGGACGAACTGGCGGCGCTGGAACGCATGGGCGAGAAGTCGGCGCAGAACCTGCTGGACAACATCGAGCATAGCAAGGACACGACGCTCGCGCGCTTTCTCTACGCCCTCGGCGTCCCGCAGGTGGGTGAGGCCACGGCCGAGGCGCTGGCCGAGCACTTCGGCACGGTTGAAGCGCTCATGGAAGCCGACAAGGAGACGCTCGAACAGGTACCGAACATCGGGCCCGCCATGGCCGAGGACATTTCGGCATTCTTCCGCGAGAAGCACAACCGAGATGTAATCGCCGCGTTGCGCAAGGCCGGCGTGCATTGGCCATCGGTGAAGAAACGCCCGAAAGAAGGCCTGCCGCTCGCCGGCAAGTCATTTGTTCTTACCGGCGGTCTTTCGTCCATGAGCCGGGACGACGCCAAAAAGAGACTTCAGGCGCTCGGCGCAACGGTAAGCGGGAGCGTGTCGAAAAAGACCGATTTCGTGGTCGTCGGCGAAGAGCCGGGCACCAAGTACGACAAGGCCAAAGAGCTCGGGATCAAGACACTCAACGAGAAGGAATTTCTGAAGCTGGTCGGCGAATAAGCCGGTGTCGTCCGGACCTGCCCGAAAGGGAAATAACTCACAAGAATCAACGTAAAAATACCGATTGCCCGGCCGGGTGCCGGCGGGCACTATACTTTCATCCAGGGACAAGGAGGTTCCGCGAGGAAACGGTCATGTTCAATGCAAGTCCGGAAGAGCTGCAGGCGGTCCTGCAGCAGCTTGAACAGGCCATCTACAACCACGAGCAGTGGTACAAGGAACTGAACCGCACGCTGATCTGCCAGTTGCCGCCCGATCACCGTGACGTGGCGAACGACGCCCATCGCCAGTGTCGTTTCGGCCAGTGGTACTACAACCGTGCCCCACAGAAGCTGCATGACAATGCCGCCTTCGCAGCCATGGAAGGCGCGCACGAGCGTATGCACCGGCTCGCCGCGCGACTGCTGCAGCTGCTGGAAACCAGGAAGATCGTCCAGCCGACGGATTACGACGAGTTCTCCAATGCGCTCGATCATCTGCGTTTACAGATTTACACGCTGAAGCACGAAATCGAGGACACGCTCTACAACCGCGATCCCCTGACGGGCGTTGAAAGCCGTGTCGGCATGCTCACCAAGCTACGCGAGCAGCTGGAGCTGGTGAAGCGGCGTATCCAGCATTGCTGCATCGCGATCATGGACTTGGATAATTTCAAGGTCGTCAATGATGCCCACGGCCATCTTGCCGGCGATCGGGTGCTGACCGTGCATGCACGCTACGTCATGGAGCACGTGCGCACGTACGACAAGGTGTTCCGCTACGGCGGCGAGGAGTTCCTGATTTGCTTCCCCGGCACCGATCTGAAAACCGGCTATACCCTGATTGAACGGCTGCGCCAGGGGCTGGCAGCGACCGCTGTCGATCACGGCGGCAAGGCGATCCTGGTCACCGCGTCCTTTGGTGTGACCTTGCTCGACCCGGACACCAGCGTGGAGGAATCCATCGGCCGCGCGGACCGGGCGCTGTACGCCGCCAAGACGGCCGGACGCAACTGCTCGCGCATTTGGGACCCATCGATGTAGCTTCTATGTAAGAAACGGTCGGGAATAGGGGTTGCCCCCATTTTCTTCCAGACGTCCGTGGGCGACTATAGTTTGTCCATGGAACCAGGCAAGTTCAGCGAGGGAAAACGGTCATGTTCAACGCAAGTCCGGAAGAGTTGCAGGCGGCGCTGCAGCAGCTCGAACAGGCCATCTACAACCACGATGCGTGGTACAAGGAGCTGAATCGCACGCTGATCTGCCAGTTGCCGCACGATCGGCGTGACGTCGCCGACGACGCCCACCGCCAATGCCGTTTCGGCCAGTGGTACTACAACCTGGCCCCGCAAAAGCTCCACGATAACGCGGCCTTCGCGGCCATGGAGGTTGAGCACGAACGCATGCACCGCCTTGCGACCCGGCTGCTGGCCGCATCCGAGACCAGGAAAGTCATCCGTTCGCACGACTACGACGAATTCTCCAACGCCCTCGATCGCCTGCGTTTGCAGATTTACACACTGAAGCGCGAGATCGAGGATACGCTCTACAACCGCGATCCGCTCACCGGTGTCGAGAGTCGCGTCGGCATGCTCACCAAGCTGCGCGAGCAGCTGGAACTGGTGAAGCGGCGTATCCAGCATTGCTGCATCGCGATCATGGACCTGGATGACTTCAAGGTCGTCAACGACACCCACGGTCACCTTGCCGGCGATCTCGTTCTGGCCGCCTTTGCACGCTATGTGATGGAGCACGTGCGCACGTACGACAAGGTGTTCCGTTACGGCGGGGAGGAATTTCTGGTTTGCCTGCCAGGCACCGATCTCAAGACTGGTCATGCCCTGATTGAGCGTTTGCGTGAAGGGTTGGCAGCGACCGCTGTCGATCACGGCGGCAAGGCTATTCTCACAACCGTGTCGTTTGGCGTCACGCTGCTCGACCCCGATATCAGCGTGGAAGAGTCCATCGGCCGCGCCGACAAGGCCCTGTACGCCGCAAAGGCCGCTGGGCGCAACTGTTCGCGCATTTGGGACCCATCGATGTAATCTGGCAGGCGAAGACGGACGGCAGCTTTTACGCAGAAATTTTTAGTAAGAAAAGCCCCCTAAATTTTGACTAACTTGTTGATTAAATGGATGCTAAAAACTATCTGGTCCCAATTGCTCCTTTGTAAAGGCAGCAATTGGGACCTCTAACTCTAGTTGGGCCTCACCGAAATACTCATGGCATCATTAAAGGCATCCGTCTTTGACGAAAACTGGCTAAACCGTGCGCGAGGAAGCACGGACCAGATATCGTGGGTTAACGACGTAATGGAAACACTTGATACCACAGGTGGCGTCTACTTAGCTTCCCTTCGACTGTGGTTCAACGGATATCCACTCAGCGCGAAGAAGAAACAATCGCTCGTGGCACATATCGAGAGTTTCAACAACCAGAACCATCTTGGAGCAGTGAATGAATTGGCTTGGTGGACCTTTTTGCAACGACAACAGTTTTCCGCAAAGCCAATAGCTACGACAAAGAACACATCAACACCAGATTTTCAAGTAGTTTCCCCCTCGGAATTCTTTATCGAAGTATCGACGCTCAACATTTCAGAACAAGAGCAAAAATCATTTCACGCGGGAGATTCTATTGAACTTAACCATACCGAAACGGTGCGGCGAGTTTTAAGAAAGTTCACGGCAGAAAAACTGAAACAGCTTTCGTACGCAGCTGATAGGAAAAAACCAGTTGTGCTGGTTCTATTCGACTATACAACCTGGAGCGCGTTTGGTACGCAGTTCTATCGATTTCTTGCGGGCTTCCTGCTAGGCAAGCAGCTCGGTTTTCAAAGTCTTCCCGTTGAGCTCTCAGCGTTGGTCTATGTAGAGAGAAAGGTGTTTCCGAATGGACACATTGCAATCAGCCGACGTCGCTCCGCAACGTATTACAATCCTTTCGCGAAATATCCTCTTCCCATAGGTACATTCACATCACTAGATCAATTCTGGTGTCAAATGGTCAAAACCGAATCGGTTTCGTCGGATGACTGGGTGTGGTTATGATGCAAGCGATGCCCAACAAGTCCTTGAGCCGACCGAGAATCCCGCGCCAGCGGGATTCTCGGTCGGCTCAAGGGCGGCGTCAGGCCTCCTTAAGACAACCGTAGAAATGCTCGACCGAAATCAGTCCTCCATTGGCGTCTTTGATTCTGGGGTAGGCGGCGTGTCGGTGCTCAAGGCACTCCAAAGCGCGCTCCCGGACGAGAGCTTCATCTATGCGGCAGATTCCGCTAACGCGCCATACGGCGACAAATCGAAGGCTTTCATCGAAGCGCGAACATCGGCAATGGCTAGCTTCTTGGCCCAAGCCAAAGTGAAAGCCATCGTAGTCGCCTGCAACACCGCCACGGTAGTCGCCGTGGAGGCTCTGCGAGCTAACTACTCAATCCCCGTAATAGCCATGGAGCCGGCCATCAAGCCCGCCGTCCAGATCACCCGGTCCGGGGTGGTGGGTGTCCTGGCGACCGAAAGAACGCTTGAAAGCCCCGCGCTCGCAAACCTGTGTCGCCTCTACGGAGAGACCGTAGAAATCGTTCTCCAGCCCTGTCCCGGCTTGGTCGAGCAGGTTGAGCGGGGTGAAGCCGAAGCGGAAGTCACGCATCGACTATTGCGATCTTATATTGGTCCCCTGTTAGCGAGAGGCGCAGACACCATCGTCCTGGGGTGCACCCACTACGTGTTTCTAATGGCCCAAATCCGGAAAATTGTGGGGCCAGGAATTACCATTGTGGAATCGTCCGCGGCCGTCGCTCGTCAACTGGAGCGTCGGTTGTCTGAAAGTCGGAAGCTGGCGGATGGTCGGGGAAACTCGGAAATGAAGTTCTTTACCACGGGCCCGGTTAACCAAGCCCAAGCCGTCATCTCTGAGTTGTGGGGAGCAAGCGTCCATGTTCAGGCTATCGAAGCTCCTGACGTCCGCACAGTGGCTTAACCAGGCAATCGAGCGGACGCTTCAGCGCCGCTCATCGGCGTGTTAGGCCTCTTGTTGGAAGAAGGAACCAGCCATGCAGATAGTCAGAGCTACCTCAGCGGACATCCAAGCACTTAGTGAGCTACTGGGCGTCCTGTTTGCGCAGGAGGCGGAGTTCACCCCGGACCATGAGGCCCAGGCAAAGGGGCTTTCGGCCATTATTAACAGTCCGGGAACTGGACTTGTACTGGTGGCAAGGCAAGGGGAGGAAGCTGTGGGAATGGTGACGCTGCTGTTTACGGTATCCACCGCTTTAGGTGAACGAGTGGCCTTACTTGAGGACATGGTAGTGCGTGAACGCGTTCGGGGAGAAGGGATCGGGTCACGGCTCCTGGCACAGGCCATTACGGTGGCAAGAACGGAAGGCTGCAAGCGAATCACCCTGCTGACGGATGGGACCAACCGCGCGGCACAAGGATTCTACGAAAAGCACGGATTTGTACTGTCGAGCATGGTGCCTATGCGCTTGCCCCTCGGGTAAGGCCGTATACAAAGAGGGGCGGTGGCGGAGAATGTGGGGCACATAGTACCGACCTAACAAGTCGTTGCAGCCGACACGCCCGAAGCGGGCGCGTGGTTGAACTCCAGTGTTACCGCTCCACGAGCTCGAAATAGAGCAGCAGCGTCCGCTGCACGAACAGGTCGTTGTTGTCACTCACCATGAAGAAGCGGTTGCCTTGATGGCGCGCGAGGCCCTCGAAGTTGTCGAGGCGGTAACCCTCTAGCGTGTTAAGTATCGCCACCGTTTCCAACGACGCGGCTGAATCGCCCTCGCCGACGAGGGTGGCGATGCGCAATGCCACCGCGCGCTCGATTACCCCGACGTCACGTTCCAGGATCAGCACGCGGCCATCGCCCAGGCATTCGATCTCCGAGGGTAAGAGCTTGCCCAGGAGCGGAACCGGCCATGACCTGCCATCGAGCCGGTAGACGCGGTTAATGCCCTCGCGCTCGTTCACCAATGGCTTTTCCGGCATCGTCAACACACCGAGCTTTTCGTCCACGCACACCGATTCGAGCATCTTGTTGTCGCTGCGATAGTTCTTGCGCTCATTAAGCGGTGCGGGCAGCGGATAGTCGCTGAGCCGAGTACCGTCGGGACGGAAGCGGGCGATGCGCGGCAGGCGCTCGAAGCTCACCACCAGTTCGGCATCTCCCGAACGGCCGTTGCGTCCGTTGAGGATGTCGAGCCCTTCGGAATCGGCGCGCTTGCCTTTGAGTGGCTTGCCTTCCGCATCGCGCAGCGGCACGGCCTTGAGCAGGTCCAGGCCGGTGAGACGGCCATCGCGAAACTGCGGACGCAGGTGGAACAACGCGCCCTTGTCCGAAATCGCGTAGAGCACGCCAGCGTCATCGTCCCATGCGAGCCCCGAGAGCTGCGACAGGCGCAGCCCGTTCACTTTGAGATCGGGCAGATCGAGCATGCCCAGCGGGCGCAGGCGCGCGGCGGGTTGCGGTGCGTGCACCGATTCCGCGAGCTGCACGGGACGGGTCTTGAGCGGGATGACGTCATCCGCCACGGCGCCGGAGGAGGCGAGCAGCAGACAGACGAGATAGAACGTTTGTTTCATACCACTGCTAAAAAACCAATCCCGCCGGGTGGCGGGATTGGTCGGTTCGAGCGTCAGTTGTAGCTGACCTTGGCCTTGGACTTGAGCTCCTTCGCCAGCGCCTCGACGCGCTCATCCTGAATCTTGCGGTGCAGGTTAGCACGGGCGCGTTTGTCGGCGACGAATTCCTCGAAGTTCGGGATCTTGAGCGGGCGGGCGTCGTCCATCTTGATGATGTGGAAGCCGTAGTCGGTCTTGACCGGCGCGGCCGATACCTGGCCCTTCTTGAGCGCCGTGACGCCCTCGAAGAACTCCGGCACCACCATGCCCTGGTTGATCCAGTCGAGGTCGCCGCCTTTCTTGCCGGTCTGCACGTCGAGCGACTTGGTCTTGGCGAGCGCGCCGAAGTTGCCGCCCTTCTTGAGCTGCTCGATGATGGCCTTGGCCTCGTCCTCGGTCTTCACCAGGATGTGGCGCACCTTGTATTCGGTCTTGTGGGTCTTCTCGACTTCCTGCTGGAAGCGCTTCTTGAGGTCCTCGTCCGTCACCGGCTGGTCCTTCAGGGCCTTGCGGATCGCGGCCTGCACCAGGATGTTCTCGCGCACGCGCTTCATCAGCAGGTAATTGTCCGGCTCCTGGTCGAGCTTGTTCTCGACCGCGTATTGCGACAGCACGATGCGATCGATCATCTCGTTCAGCACCACCTGCTTTTCCTTCTCCTTGTCCACGATCGGCTCCTGCTGCGTCTGGCGCAGGCGCAGGTAGTTCTCGTAGTCGCGCTCGGTGATGGCCTCGCCGTTGACGGTGGCCAGCGTCTTGCCGGTGTCCGGGGCTTTCTTGCCGCAGGCGGCGAGCAGGCCGAGCGCGACGATGAGCGCGAGCACGAGTGGCAGGGGGCGTTTGAGCGACATGGTTTTTCCTCTGTTGGTATGCGCGAAGTTTACGATTCCCCGGGCGTCAGTGCACGCACGCTGAGGGCGTGGACGTCGGTTTTCATGAGTTCGCCGAGGGCCTCGTACACCAGCCGGTGGCGTTGGATCGGGTTGAGCCCCTCGAAGCGGACGGAGACGATGGTGACGGCGAAGTGCCCACCGCTGCGCGCACCGGCGTGGCCGGCGTGCTTGCTGCTTTCGTCGATGATTTCGAGGCGCTCGGGGGCGAGCGTTTCGCGCAACTTAGCCTCGATGCGGGAAACCCTGTCGGCAGTCACGGCAACACCTTGCGGAACGGTTTGACCTCGACGCCGGCATAGACGCCGGCGGCGACGTAGGGATCGGCGTCGGCCCAGGCGCGCGCGGCCGCGAGCGAGTCGAACTCGGCGACGATCAGGCTGCCGCTGAAACCGGCCGGGCCGGGGTCGTTGCTGTCCACCGCCGGGAACGGGCCGGCGAGCACCAGCCGGCCCTCGTCTTGCAACGCCTTCAGGCGCGCGAGGTGCGCCGGGCGCGCGGCGAGCCGCTGCGGCAGGCTGCCGGCAACATCGGTTCCGTGGATGGCGTAGAGCATCAGGCCCCGGGTTTTTCCTGCACGTGGCGCGCGAGGTAGAACGCCTGCACGACGACGAAGGCGAGCGTGAGGCCCATCAGGCCGAAGACCTTGAAGTTGACCCAGGTGGCGGTGCGCGCGGCTTCGTCGAGGTCGAGACCGTAATAGAACGCGACATAGAGATTGAGCGCGCCGAGAAAAGCGAAGAACAGCCCCCAGACGAAATTCAGCCGCCGCCAGACGGCGTCCGGCAGCGCCACGTGCGTTCCCAGCATGCGCTGGATCAGCGTGCGACGGTTCAGGTGGCTGCCGAGCGTGAGCGCGCCGAGGATCCAGTACACGAGCGTCGGCTTCCATTTAATAAAGGTGTCATTGTGCAACGCGAGCGTAAGCCCGCCGAATACCGCGATCACGCCCAGCGTGACGAGGTGCATGGTCTCGAAGCGGCGGTGCTTGAGCCAGTAGCCCCCGACCTGGACGAACGAGGCGACGATGGCGACCGCGGTGGCGACGTAAATGTCGTAAAACTTGAACGCCGCGAAGAACAGCAGCAGCGGGAACAGGTCGTAAAGGAATTTCATCCGTGGATGCAGGGGTGTAAACGGCGGATATTGTGGCATTTCCACGCCGGACCGGGCAAGACACGCTGACCACCGCCGCGCGGCCATGTAAGATTGGCGCTCTTCGGCCGGTTTAAATCATCGCTTGCGTTACGACCTGCACACCCACAGCCTGCATTCCGACGGCACGCTCGCGCCGACGGAGCTGGTGCGGCGCGCGTGCGCCAACGGCGTCGAGGTGCTGGCGCTCACCGACCACGACGTGACCGACGGCCTGGCCGAGGCCGCCGTCGCGGCGCACGGGTTCGGCTTGACGTTCATTCCAGGTGTCGAGATTTCCGTCACCTGGATGAACCAGACCCTGCATATCGTCGGGCTCAATATCGATCCGGCGCACCCCGAGCTGCAGGCGGGCCTCGCCGGCTTGCGCGAGTTCCGTCACTGGCGCGCGCAGGAGATCGACCGGCGCCTGGCGAAGAAGCGCATCGTCGGCGCGCTCGACGGTGCAGCGCGCCACGCGAAGGGCGCCATCCTGTCGCGCACGCACTTCGCGCGGTTCCTGGTCGAACAGCGGCACGCGCGCGACATGGCCCAGGCCTTTAAGCTGTTCCTCGCGCGCGGCAAGCCGGCGCACGTGCCGGGTCGCTGGGCGCCGCTCGGCGATGCCGTGCGCTGGATTCGCGGTGCCGGCGGTGTCGCGGTGATCGCGCACCCCGCGCGCTACAAGCTCACGGCCGGCAAGCTCCGGAAGCTGCTCGGCGAATTTCGCGACTGCGGCGGCCAGGCGATCGAGGTCGTCGCCGGTCGCCACGATGCCGAAACCGCGCGCCATTTCGCTGCCGTCGCGCAGGAACACGGCCTGCTGGCATCGGCCGGTTCCGACTACCACGGCCCCGAAAATGGGTGGGGCGATCTCGGCCGGGTGGCGCCATTGCCCGATGGCTGCACGCCGGTATGGGAGGCATGGACGGCCCGACAGCCGGCGCCGGTCGCGCGCGCGTGTTGACGGCCGGCCGCGCGGGCGCGCAAGATGCGCCAGTCGTAGCCGACTCACACCAACTACCGGAGGCGTTATGGAACAAGTCGATGTGGTGGTGGAATCCGTGCGGAGTTTTCTGATGCAACTGGGTGAATTCCTGCCGAAGCTGTTGGGCGTCGTCGTGATCCTCGTCGTCGGCTGGCTCGTGGCCAAGCTGCTCGCGGTGATCGTGGTGCGCGGGCTCAAGCTTGTGAACTTCAACGTTATCACCGAACGCGCCGGGCTCGACGGGTTCCTGCGCCAGGGCGGGGTGCGTAAGTCGACCATCGATATCCTCGGCATCCTGGTCTACTGGCTGGTGATCCTGGTGACGCTGCTCGCGGCGTTCAATACCCTGGGGCTCACGGTCGTTTCCGATCTGTTCAGCAAGATCACGCTGTTCATCCCGCACGTGATCGTGGCCGTGCTGATCCTCGCCATCGGCCTCTATTTCGCGCGTTTCGTGGCCGACGCCGTCACCGCCTACGCCAAGAACGTCGGTATCGAAGACGGCGTGTTCGTGGGACGGGCGGCGTACTACGCCATCATGGTGTTCGTCGTGCTCATCGCCCTCGACCAGGTGCAGGTGGGCGGCGAGATCGTGCGCTTCACCTATTACGCGCTCCTCGGTGGCGCGGTGCTGGCGCTCGCCATCGCCTTCGGGCTCGGCGGCCAGAAGTGGGCCTCGGGGCAGATCGAAAAGCTGACGGAAAAAAAGAAAAAGTAGCCGCCGGCACTCTGGCGGTCGAGAATGGGGGCGCAAGCCCCCATTTTCATTACGCACCATGGCCCAGTATTTCCAGATACACCCGACCCACCCGCAGCCGCGCCTCGTGAAGCGCGCGGTCGAGATCGTGCGCGCCGGCGGCGTGATCGTCTATCCCACCGATTCGAGCTACGCGCTCGGTTGCGCCCTGGGCGACAAGGGCGCGATGGAGCGCATCCGCCGCATCCGCCGCGTGGACGACGATCATCATTTCACGCTCGTGTGCCGCGACCTCTCCGAGCTTTCGCAGTACGCGCGCGTGACCAACGCCGATTACCGCGTGCTCAAGGCTGCCACGCCCGGGGCGTACACCTTCATTTTGCCCGCGACGCGCGAGGTGCCGCGGCGTCTGCAGCACCCGAAACGCAAGACCATCGGCCTGCGCGTGCCGGACCACGTCATCGCGCAGGCGCTGCTCGCGGAACTCGGCGAGCCGCTCATGAGCTCAACGCTGATCCTCCCCGGCGAGTTGTTGCCGACGAGCGACCCGGAGGAAATCCGCGAACGCCTGGAGCACGACGTCGATCTGGTGCTCGATGGCGGTCCCTGTGGTCTTGAGCCGACGACCGTGGTCGTGCTCGACGACGGGCGCGCCACCGTGGTACGCGAGGGCCGGGGGAGTGCCGCGCCATTTTCGGTCGCCGCCGCGCGCGCGTGAGCGCCGGGTACACCGGCGCGAACGCCGGTACAAGCGGGCACCGGCGCCTGATATAATTTCCCGATGTCAGAGCTGAGTCTGCCGCAGGTCATTGCCGTCGCCATCCTGCCGGTCCTGTTCGCCATCACTCTCCACGAAGTCGCCCACGGCTGGGTCGCCAAGCGTTTCGGCGACCCCACGGCCCAGCGTCTTGGCCGGCTCACGCTCAATCCGCTCAAGCACATCGACCTCATTGGCACGGTGCTGATTCCGGCGCTGTTGCTGCTGCTCAAGGCCGGGTTCCTGTTCGGCTGGGCCAAGCCGGTGCCGGTGACCTGGGAAAACCTGCGCCACCCCAAGCGCGACATGGTGTTCGTCGCCGCCGCCGGGCCGGCGGCCAACCTGCTCATGGCGCTGTTCTGGGGCGGGGTGGCGAAGCTTGGAAGCGTCCTGCCGGCCACGGCCGACTGGGCGGCGGTGCCGATGCAGCTCATGGGCGAGATCGGGATCACGATCAACGTGTTGTTGATGGTATTCAACCTGCTGCCGCTGCCGCCGCTCGACGGCGGGCGCGTGGCCGTGGGGCTGCTGCCGGGGCCGCTCGCGTGGCGGCTGTCGCGCGTCGAACCGTACGGGTTTTTCATCCTGCTCGGCCTCATGGCCTTCGGCCTGCTCTGGTTCATCGTCCAGCCGGCGGTGAGTATCGTCACCGCGCTCGTGCGGCTCGTGGTGGGACTCTAGCGATATGAACGCCGTCCTTCCCGGCCAGACCGCGCGGGTACTCTCGGGCATGCGCCCGACGGGCCGGCTGCACCTCGGCCATTACCACGGCGTGCTCAAGAACTGGCTCAAGCTCCAGAACGAGTACGAGTGCTTTTTCTTCGTCGCCGATTGGCATGCCCTCACCACCCACTACGACGAGTCGCAGGTGTTGCAGGAGCACGTGTGGGACATGGTCACCGACTGGCTCGCCGCCGGCGTCGATCCGAATAACGCGACGCTGTTTTTGCAGTCGCGCGTGCCGGCGCACGCCGAGCTGCACGTGCTGCTGTCGATGATCACGCCGCTGTCCTGGCTTGAGCGCGTGCCGTCGTACAAGGACCAGCAGGCGCAGATGAAGGAGCGCGACCTCTCGACCTACGGTTTCCTCGGTTACCCGCTGCTGCAGGGGGCCGATATCCTTATATATCGCGCGGGCCTGGTGCCGGTGGGCGAGGACCAGGTGGCGCACGTGGAGCTGACGCGCGAGGTGGCGCGGCGCTTCAACCATCTCTACGGGCGCGAGCCGGGTTACGAGGCCTTGGCCGAGGAAGCCATCGGCAAGCTCGGTAAGAAAAACA
The DNA here is from genome assembly GCA_004298065.1 of Gammaproteobacteria bacterium. Taxonomy (GTDB): domain Bacteria; phylum Pseudomonadota; class Gammaproteobacteria; order Acidiferrobacterales; family Sulfurifustaceae; genus SCRL01. The sequence goes on from SCRL01000053.1 coordinate 20,446, forward strand.
GCAAGCTTTACCGCGAGTTGCGCGAGGCGCATCTCGAACGGGGCGACAAGGAGGCGCTGGCCCGCGCCCAAGCCCTGCTCGAGCGCCAGAAAAACATGACCCTCGGCGACCGTGAGCGGCTGTTCGGCTATCTCGAAGGCGGCGGCCGCATCATCCTGCCCCAGCCCGAAGCGCTGCTCACGCCTTCGCCGAAGATGCCCGGGCTCGACGGGCGCAAGATGTCCAAGTCGTACAACAACACCATCAGCTTGCGCGAGGACCCGCTCGAAATCGAGAAGAAGCTCAAGACCATGCCCACGGACCCGGCGCGCGTGCGCCGCAGCGACCCGGGGAATCCCGAGAAGTGCCCGGTGTGGGAGTTCCACAAGGTGTACACGGACGACAAGACCCGCCAGTGGGTGGACCAGGGTTGCCGCTCGGCCGGCATCGGCTGCCTCGAATGCAAGAGGCCGGTGATCGAGGCGGTGTTGGCGGAACTGAAGCCGATCCAGGAGCGCGCCGCCGAGCTGGGGCGCGATCCCCTCACGGTCCGCAACATCATCGAGGACGGCTGCAAGCGCGCCCGCGACGTGGCCGAGGAGACCCTGGCGGAGGTGCGCACGGCCATGGGTTTAGGGTATAGTTCGTAGGCGAAATGACTGACATCCCTGCACCGGTCGCCGTCGTACGCGGTCAGGCGATCACCGAGCTGCCCCAAGACCTCTACATCCCGCCGGAGGCGCTCGAAGTCTTCCTTGAAACCTTCACCGGTCCGCTCGACCTGCTGTTGTATCTCATCCGCAAGCAGAACCTCGACATCCTCGATATCCCGATCGCCGAGATCACGCGCCAGTACATCGGCTACATCGAGCTGATGCAGGAGATGCGCTTCGAGCTCGCGGCCGAGTACCTGCTGATGGCGGCGATGCTGGCCGAGATCAAGTCGCGCATGCTGCTGCCGCGCCCGGCCGAAGAGGAGGGCACGGAAGAGGATCCGCGCGCCGAGCTGGTGCGTCGGCTGCAGGAATACGAGCGCTACCGTGCGGCGGCCGAGTCCATGGACCAGTTGCCGCGCGTCGGGCGCGAAGTGCATCTGGTGGTGATCGAGGGCGGACACACCAAGGTCACGCGCCCGCCGGTGAACGTGTCGATGTTCGAGCTGCTCGATGCCTTCCGCGAGGTCATCAAGCGCGCCGAGCTGTACAAGCACCACCACATCCTGCGCGAGCCGTTGTCGGTGCGCGAGCGCATGACGCAGGTTCTCGGTAGAATCAACGCCGAGAGCTTCGTCAATTTCGAGGCCTTGTTCGATTTAACCGAGGGACGCATGGGGCTGGTCGTGACCTTCCTGGCCGTGCTGGAGCTGCTCAAGGAGTCGCTGCTCGTGATCGTGCAGCAGGAACCGTTCGCCCCCATCCACGTGAAGGCCGCCTGATGAGCGAGATCAATCCCGAACTGAAGAACATCGTCGAGGCGGCGCTGCTGGTCGCGGGCCAGCCGCTGACCGTCGACAAGATGCAGGCGATGTTTCCCGAGGGCTCGCAGCCGGCGCGCGAGGATATCCGCGCGGTGCTCGATGCCCTCGCCGAAGAGTACGCCGCGCGCGGCGTGGAACTGCGCGAAATCGGCAAGGGCTGGCGCATCCAGACGCGTGAGAAATACGCCGAATATGTCGCGCGCCTGCTGGAGGAGCGCCCGCCGCGCTACTCGCGCGCGCTGCTCGAAACCCTCGCCATCATCGCTTACCGCCAACCGGTCACGCGCGGCGAGATCGAGCACATCCGCGGCGTGTCCGTGAGCACCGACATCATCCGCACGCTCACCGAGCGCGGCTGGATCAAGGAAGTGGGCCGGCGCGACGTGCCCGGCCGCCCGGCGCTGCTCGGCACCACGCGCGAGTTCCTGGAACACTTCAATCTCAAATCCCTCGAGGACCTGCCGCCGCTCGCGGAGCTGCGCAGCCTCGATGAAATCGGCGCCGAGCTGAATGCCAGGGTGAGTGACACCGACACCGGCGAGGTGTCGGCCGGCCCGATGGCCGCGGATCGCCCGGAAACAGGCGCCGACCAGGCAGTTTCCGAAGATGCGGTGCCTCCCGACAGCGAGGTAGCTGAACCCGCCCCTGTTTTTGCCCATTCCCACGATTCACGTGGTTGAACGCCAGCCCCCGGCGCGTCCGGGGAGCCCCCTTGTTGGTGAGAAACTCCAGAAAGTCCTGGCGCGCGCAGGCATCGCCTCACGGCGCCAGATCGAGCGCTTCATCGAGGAAGGCCGCATCACCGTGGACGGCAAGCCCGCGACGTTGGGGTTGCGCGTAACGCCCGCGAGCCGCATCGCGCTCGATGGCCGGTCGGTGCGTCTGCTCGACGAGAAGCCCAAGGCGCGTGTGCTCGTATACCACAAGCCCGCGGGCGAGGTGTGCACCCGCTCCGATCCCCAGGGCCGGCCGACGGTGTTCGACAAGCTGCCGGTGCTGCGCGGCGCGCGCTGGATCGTCATCGGCCGCCTCGACTTCAATACTTCCGGGCTGCTGCTGTTCACCACCGACGGCGAGCTTGCCAACCGGCTGATGCATCCGTCGCGCGAGATCGAGCGCGAATACGCCGTGCGTGTGCTCGGCACCGTGAGTGACGAAATGTTATCGCGTCTGCGCGAGGGCGTGATGCTCGAGGACGGCCCGGCGCATTTCGAGGACATCGTCGACGCCGGCGGCGAGGGCGCGAACCGCTGGTACCACGTCGTGCTCAAGGAAGGCCGCAACCGCGAGGTGCGGCGCATGTGGGAGACGGTCGGCGCGACGGTGTCGCGCCTCATCCGCGTGCGCTACGGCAACGCCACGCTCGCGCGCCACATCCGTCCGGGGCATTTCGAAGACATGGACGCGGAGACGCTGACCGCGCTCTACGAGCTTGCCGGTTTGCGCGCACCCGAACGTGAGAAACCGGCACGACCCTCCGCGCGCGGTCGCGGCGCGCCACGCTCGGCGCCGACGCAACGCGCGCATCCACGCACGCGCCGTCGTTGACGTTACCGCGCGCATAACGTTCATCCGATCATGCCCCTTGCGGGGGTGATCTGCCTTCGTTCAAGAACGATCGTGCCGGGCCGGTGGCGCGGTTCGCAAGATGCCATATAAATCCTCTCCGGAACGCGCGATCCCGTTCCGAAAAATCAATTTCTGACACTTCCCGACCGCGGCGCCCGGTTTCCGGCGCGTATATCCCGGCGGCCCCGCCGGGCGCACGGCCGCCCGGTTTATGACTATTGTTATATTCATAACAACATATGTAGAATAATTAACATGAAACAGAACCGGACGCGCGCCTGGCTGTTATTGGTTCTCAGCCTTCCGGCGCGCCAGACAACGGCACGCATGCGCATCTGGCGCGCGCTACGCGCGGCGGGCGCGGCCGTTCTGCGCGATGGCGTCTACCTATTGCCGGCGATAAAGGGCGCGCGCACCGCCCTGGAAGATCAGGCGCAAGCGGTGATTACCGCCGGCGGCACGGCGCAGGTATTGCTCCTGGCAAGCCTCGATGCCGCGCAACAGCGGCATTTCGTGGCGCTCTTCGACCGTGGTGGCGCGTACACCCGCCTGACGGAAGTGCTGAACCGGCTGCGTGCCGGCCTCCAGCCCCGTCGCTTGGCGCAGGCGGTGCGGACATTGCGTCGTCTGCAACGTGAGTATGAGGCCCTCCGCGCCACGGACTATTTTGCCGGACCGGCCGCGGAACACGCTGGCCAGATGCTGGCGGAAGTCGGGGCGGCGATCGCGGCCCTGAAATCGCCGGGTGAACCGAGAGCCGAGGGCGGCGCCATTCGCCGGCTGGATACAAGGCAGTATCGCGGCCGGATTTGGGTCACGCGCGAACGCCCGTGGGTGGACCGGCTGGGGTCGGCCTGGTTCATCCGGCGCTTCATCGACCCGAAGGCGCGATTTCGCTGGCTCAAGGACCCGAAGCGCTGCCCCGCGAACGCGCTTGGTTTCGATTTCAACGGCGCCGCATTCACTCACGTCGGCACGCGCGTTACCTTCGAAACGTTGCTCGCGAGTTTCGGGCTGGAACATGACAAGGGGCTGGCGCGCCTCGGTCAGTTGGTGCATTACCTGGACGTCGGGGGCGTGCCGGTAGCGGACGCACCGGGAATTTCCGCGCTGCTGCAGGGTGCGCGTGAGCACATCCGGGACGACGATGTGCTGCTGGCCGAAAGCATGAAGATTTTCGACAACCTGTATCGCGTTTATTCGGAGAAATAGGGAGAGCCCCATGTCCGCACAGACCACCGCCATTCCTGCCACGCCGCCGGCGCCGGTCGGTTTCTGGGAGGCGTTTCGTTACTGGCTCAAACTCGGCTTCATCAGCTTCGGCGGACCGGCCGGACAGATTTCGATAATGCACCAGGAGCTGGTGGAGAAACGGCGCTGGATTTCCGAGCACCGTTTCCTGCACGCGCTCAACTACTGCATGGTGCTGCCGGGCCCGGAGGCGCAGCAGCTCGCGACCTACATCGGCTGGCTGATGCACGGCACCTGGGGCGGCATCGTCGCCGGCGGGCTGTTCGTGTTGCCGTCGCTTTTTATCCTCATCGCGCTTACCTGGGTATACCTGGCCTTCGGCGATGTGCCGGCGGTCGCCGGCATCCTCTACGGCATCAAGCCGGCAGTGACGGCGATCGTGGTGTACGCCGCGTATCGTATCGGGTCGCGCGCGCTCAAAAACGCGGTGCTGTGGGCGCTCGCGGCCGCGGCGTTCGTCGCTATTTTCGCCTTCGACGTGCCGTTTCCCGTCATCGTCGTGGCCGCGGGTGTTATCGGCTACGTCGGTAGCCGTATCGCGCCGGACAAATTCAGGTCCGGTGGCCATCACGGCGAATCGCACAAAACCTATGGCCCGGCGCTGATAGACGATCACACCCCGCCGCCGGATCACGCGCGTTTCCGCGGGGGGCGTGTGATTGCCTATGCCGCCGTGGGTCTTGGTATCTGGGCCGGGGCGGAGGGGCTGTTGTACGCACTTTACGGCTGGACCGGGGTGCTCACGCAGATGGGCTGGTTTTTCACCAAGGCGGCGCTCGTCAGCTTCGGCGGGGCGTATGCGTTGCTGCCCTACGTTTATCAGGGTGGCGTGGAGCAGTACGGATGGCTCACGGCCACGCAGATGATCGACGGGCTCGCGCTCGGCGAGACCACGCCCGGACCGCTCATCATGGTGGTGACGTTCGTCGGCTTCGTCGGCGGCTGGACCAAGGCAATGTTCGGCCCCGATTCGCTGGCACTGGCCGGCATCGCCGGCGCGACGGTAGCGACGTTCTTTACCTTCCTGCCGTCGTTCCTGTTCATCCTGATCGGCGCGCCGGCGGTCGAGCGCACGCGCCACGAGATCGGCTTTACCGCGCCGCTCACTGGCATCACTGCGGCGGTGGTGGGCGTGATCCTGAATCTGGCGGCATTCTTCGCGTATCACGTTCTGTGGCCGCAGGGCTTCGAGGCGCGGTTCGAGTGGTTTTCGGCACTGGTCGGCATCGGTGCATTCGTCGCGCTCTGGCGCTTCAAGGCCGGCATCATCCCGGTGATCGGCGCCTGCGCTGTGACGGGCCTGTTTTACAGATTGCTCATCGGGGTGTGATGTCACACCCAACCACAAGGAGGAGGTTATGATAGACGGATTGTTTGCGGCACGCTGGCAGGAAGTAGTCCGTGGTTTTCTCAAGATTGGCGCCATGAGTTACGGCGGCCCGGCGATCATGGGGCTCATGCAGACCGAGTTTCAGGAAAAGCGCGCGTGGTTGTCGAAGGAGCGGTTCCTAGAAGGACTGGCACTGGTGAATATGCTTCCCGGCGCGGGCGCGACCCAGCTTGGTATTTATCTCGGCTATGTGCGTGCCGGATGGTGGAGCGGACTTTTGGCCGGGCTCTGTTTCATCGCACCGGCTTTCGTGATCATGCTGGCATTGACGGCAGTGTACGCCGAATACGGCGCATTGCCGGTTGCCAAGGATGTTTTCTACGGCCTCGGGCCGGTGGTCGTGGGGATTTTTGCAGTTGCGGTCTATCGCCTCGGACGAAATGCCGTGGGCGATGCCTGGCAGGGCGGCTTTGCAATTGGCGCCGCGTTGCTCGCCGCTTTTTCCCCGTTCGGTATCGTAGCCACGCTGCTGCTCGCCGGCGCGCTCGGTGTAGCGCGCTATGCCCATCGTCGCGCCGGTATTCTGGCGGCGATCACGGTGGTTGGGACCGTCGGGCTCGCGCACTGGGCTGGCGGGACACTCGATCCGGCGGCACTGACGTTGGTGGCGGGTGGTCAGGCCGGGCTGGCCGATATCGCACTCTTTTTCTTTGGTGTTGGGGCGTTCACCTTCGGCGGTGGCCTCAGCATGCTGGCTTTCATGCAGGATCAGGTAGTGAATCAGTTGCACTGGCTGACGGACCGCGAGTTTCTCGATGGCCTCGCGCTCGGGCAACTGACCCCGGGCCCGATACTGATGGTCGCGTCATTCGTGGGTTACAAGCTTGCCGGTGTGACCGGCGCCTTGGTCGCCGCGGTGGCAATCTTCCTGCCATCCTTTGTTCTGATGCTATCGGTACTGCCGTGGATGGTCAGGATAAAGGAATGGGGCTGGATGAAGGCGGCGCTCAAGGGTATCGGCCCGGCGGTGATCGGGTTGCTGACGGTGGCACTCGGCGACATGCTGCCGGCCGCCGTGACCGACGTCTTTACCGCGTTGTTGCTGCTCGGCGGTGTAGCAGCACTGCTTATCGGCCGCGCGGGTCCGTTGCCGCCGATGATGGCCGGGGCCGTCGCCGGCCTGTTTGCCCGGTTTGTTCGTTGATTTGCAGGAGGATGCCCGGTGAATCGCACAATTACATCTGTCGAACTCCAGAAACTGCTGGCACAGCGTCAGGGGCTTGTCGTATTCGATGTGCGTCGCAAGGCGGATTACGATGCCGACGCCCGTAAAATTGCCGGCGCAATGTGGCTCGATCCGGAGAAGGTCGCACAGTGGAGCACGGCGTTACCGCACGACAAGCAGGTCGTAGTCTATTGCGTACGCGGGGGTTTGGTGAGCGGCAGTGTGGTGGACCACCTGCAGAGCAAGGGGATTAAGTCGCGTTTCATTGAGGGCGGCTTCGAAGCGTGGAAAGCCGCTGGCGGCGAGACAGTTACGAAGTAGGCGCCGGCGCAGACCGCCAGTTCAGTTACGCAGCTGCGCTTCCGCGTCGCGCGGTATGCTGGCAAAGGTTTCGTCGGTGGTGGCGTTCCAGGTGCGCACGAACTTCTCGATCTCCTCCGCCGGCATCGGGTGCGCAAGACAGAAGCCCTGGGCCGCGTCGCAGCCGAGAATCATGAGCAAGTCGAGCACGTCGCGGTTCTCCACGCCCTCGGCCACCGCCCGGAGGCCGAGGTTGTGCGCCAGGTCGATGGTCGAGCGCACGATCACGGCGTCGTTTTCCGCTTCGGCCATGTTGCACACGAAGGACTTGTCGATTTTCACGGCGCGCACGGGCCGCTGTTTCAGGTAGGCCATGGAGGAGTAGCCGGTGCCGAAGTCGTCGATGACGATACCGAGCCCGAGCTCGTCCAGGCGCCGCAATGTCTCCCGTGCCCGCGGCCAGTCCGTCATGATGGCGCTCTCGGTGATCTCCAGCGTCAGCCAGCGTGACGCGAGGTTGTGCTGAAGCAGCAGCTCGGACAACAGGGTCGACAGCCGCAAGTCCTGCAGGTTGCGCACCGAGACGTTGACCGCGACGTACAGCGCCAGTCCGGCGCGTTGCCAGATTTCCATGCGCGCGAGCGCGGTGCGCAACACCCAGTCGGTCAACGGCTTGATCAGACCGGATTGTTCGGCCAGCGGGACGAACGTGTCGGGCAACAACATCCCCCGTTGCGGGTGTTCCCAGCGCACCAGCGCCTCGGCGCCATTGGCGCGGCCGGTCTTGAGATCGAAGACCGGCTGGAAATACAGGCGCAGCTCGTTTTCCTCGATGGCGCGGCGCAACTCGGAGGTCAACGCCAGCCGTTCGACGCTGTGCGTGTCCTGGGACAGGTCGTAGAATTCGATGCCGCTGTTGAGCTGCTTGGCCATGTACATGGCGACGTCGGCGCGCTGCAAGAGGGTTTCGGCATCCAGGCCGTCGCGCGGCGACAGGGCGATACCGATGCTGATGCCGATGTCGAAGCGATACGGCTCGACGTCGACCGGCGCGGACAAGGTCGCGCGCAGCCGCTGCGCGATATCGTGCGCGTCACGCGCTGCCGCGTTCGGCATGGCGAGCGCGAATTCGTCGCCGCCAAGCCGCGCCAGAATCGCGCCTTTCGGCCGCACCGGCGCGATGCGGCGCGCCACCTCGCGCAACACCTTGTCTCCGGTTCGGTGTCCGAGCGTGTCGTTGACCTCCTTGAACTGGTCGAGGTCCATGATCAGCAGCGCGAGCGAGTCGTGGCCGGTTTTCTTGGCGTCGCGCAGCAGTTCGGGAATGCGACGCAACAACATGGCGCGATTGGGGAGCTCGGTGAGCAGGTCGTGCAGCGCCAGGCGCTCGAACTTGTCGGACTGCTGGCGCCGTTCGCGGAAAATGCCGCTGATGAGGTACACGCCTACGACGATCAGGAGCGAGATCGCCAGCGCCACCATTTCCGTGGCCATGGCATGCTCCCACTCGCTGGCGATATAGCCCTCACTGTGCAGCAGACTGATCCCGCGACGCGCGAACATGAGCAGGAACGCGGTGGAAAGCAGGATCCAGGCGAGCCCCCTGCCCGACAGGGGGATCAGTCGAAGCGCGAGCACCACCGCCGCCCCCTGCAAAGCAAGGGAAATGATGAGGAGTGGGGTAACCTGGTCCAATGGGTTTATCGTTATAGTCTTGTCGGGTTGATTAAGCATAGTTAGCCGTGTCGCATATGACAAACCAGCGTTAGCGGTGCCGAATGACACTACCCGGAGTAAAGCCATGAAATGGATCACGCGCGAACGCCCGAAGATCGACCGCATCGCCTGTCCGTGGCTGATTGCGCGATTCATCGACAAGGAACCGGAGTTCCTGTTCGTGCCGGCGGACCGGGTGCTGGCGGTGGCCGCCGAGACCGGCGCGACCCCCTACGATGTTCCCGGTGTCGAGCTGAGTCATGACGGCCCGCTGTGCAGCTTCGATGCGTTCCTGGAGAAATACCGACTCGTCGAGCCGGCGCTCACACAACTCGCTGTCATCGTGCGCGGCGCGGACACCGCGCACCTCGAGCTGGCGCCGCAGGCGCCCGGGTTGCTCGCTATCTCGCTCGGCCTGTCGCACAACTTCACCGACGATCATGAGATGCTCCGGCACGGGATGGTGATGTACGATGCGCTCTATGCCTGGTGCCGCCGCTGCCAACAGGAAACCCACGGCTGGCCGCCGAAGGCATAGCGCGGCCCGGCCGCGCGTAATCCTCCCGCGGGTCTATCGCAAGCTGCACGCCGCCCACGGTCCGCAGCACTGGTGGCCGGGCGATACCCCGTTCGAGATCATGGTCGGCGCGGTGCTGACGCAGAACACCGCCTGGACCAATGTCGAGAAGGCCATCGCTAACCTGAAGCGGGCCCGGGCGCTCACGCCCGAGGCGATTGTCAGGGCGCAGCACAACAAGCTCGCTGCCTGGCTCAGGCCCTCCGGCTATTTCAACATCAAGGCGCGGCGCCTGAAGGCGATGTGCCGTTGGCTCATCGGGCAGGGCGGGACGAGAAAACTCGCGCGCATGAATACGCATGATTTGCGCGCGGCGCTGATTGCCGTGCACGGCGTGGGGCCCGAAACCGCCGACGACATCGTGCTCTACGCCTTCCATCGCCCGGTGTTCGTGATCGACGCCTATACGCGGCGCATCTTCGCGCGTCTGGGATTGATAAAAGGCGACGAGGGTTACGAAACCCTGCGGCATCTGTTCGAGAGCAATCTGAAACCGGACGTACGGTTATTCAACGAGTACCACGCCCTGATCGTGAAGCACGGCAAGGACATCTGCCGTAAGCGGCCGTTATGCGCCGCCTGCTGCTTGGCGGAGGCATGTCCCTCGTGTAGCGTATAAAAGCGCCGGTGGCAGGCAACCGGATTCAGCAGAGGTGAGTCATGACGACGGATCGGTCCAAGGGGCGCTTCACGTTTCGCACCGCCGCGGTGTTCTTCGCGCTGTCGGTATTGATCGAGATCGCCGGTCTGGCGATGCCGGCGCCGCTGTTCGGTGAGTTGCGTGCAGGCATGGCGGCGCAGATCTACCACCTCATCTACGTTCTGCTGTTTCTCGTGCTCGCTGCGGGGTTGTGGACCGCGAAACGCTGGGGCTACTACGCCGTGTTCGTAGGCGGCGTGTTCTATACGCTGGACAAACTGCAATTCCTGCTGAGCGGCGAGGCGACGCAGAAATTCGTCCTCGCGCAGTTCCGCGGGCAGGAGCCGCTGCTGCAGGCCGTCGGCTCCGACATGGTGATGCTGTCGCTCACGCTGGTGACGCTCGCGTTCGTGCTCGGCTGGTGGGGGTTCGCGGCCTACACCTACCTGCGGCGGTCCTATTTCAAAGGCGGGTGAGCCGAGGGGATGACCCCGAAAAGGCCGTCCAAGTTCTGCCTCGCGGAGGAAGGCCGCATGAAGCCACGAATCTCCCTTATCACTATTTGCGTCGACGATTTGGAGCGATCGCTCCGGTTCTATCGCGACGGCCTGGGGCTGAGAACGGAAGGCATCGTCGGAAAAGAATTCGAGTACGGTGCCGTCGTCTTCTTCGATCTGCAGGCGGGGCTCAAGCTCGCCGTCTGGCCGCGCAAAAGTCTTTCCCGCGATTCGGGCCTTGCGCTGGAAAAACCGAGCGCCACCGAGTTCGCCCTTGGCCACAACGTCTCGTCCAGGGCCGAGGTGGATGCGGTCATGGAACAGGCGGGTAAGGCGGGTGCAGTCATCGTCAAGCCGGCCCAGGACACCTTTTGGGGAGGCTACGCAGGTTATTTCCAGGATCCGGACCGGCATCTGTGGGAGGTTGCATGGAGCCCCCAGTGGCCTGCGCCGGAGTGAAGCGCAACGTCTTGCTCAGGAACTCAGGCGGCGCCCTTCCTTCAGGAGCTGTCGCAGCGCGTCGAGCGGCAGCGGCTTGCTGAACAGGAAACCCTGCATCTGGTCGCAGCCGCATTCGCGCAGGATGCGCAGCTGTTCCGCCGTTTCCACGCCTTCCGCCACGACCGTCATAGCGAGGGTGTGCCCCATCTCGACGATGGATCGCACCAGCGACGTCGCGTCCGGTTTTACCCCGATCTCGCGGATAAACTCGCGGTCGATCTTCAGCACGTCGATCGGGAAGCGGCGCAGGTAGCTCAGCGACGAGTAACCCACGCCGAAGTCGTCGATGGCGATATGTACACCCAGTGCCTTCAACTCGCCCAGCGTCAGGCGCGCGTTCTCGGTGTCTTCCATGAGCGTGCTCTCCGTGATCTCCAGCGTCAGGTTGCCGGGTTTCACGCCGGTTTCTTCCAGGATCCGGGCCAGGGTTCGGGTGAACTCCGGCTTGCGCATGCGGCGGTTGAAGACGTTGACACCGATGTTGGCGGCGAGATGCAGCGACGGGACCCCAAGCGCCTGCACGGCGGCGAATTCGCGGCAGCCCTGGCGCAGCGTCCATTCCGTCGCGGGCACGATGAGGCCGGTCTGTTCCAGGACGGGGATGAATTCCCCCGGCGACACCAGCCCGCGCGTCGGGTGGCGCCAGCGCAGCAGCGCCTCGACGCCGCATATGTCGCCGCTGCGCAAGTTCACCACCGGCTGGTAGTGCAGCACGAATTCTTCCCTTGCCAGGGCGTGGTGCAGCTCGGTGCGCAGCGAGAGGTGCTCCATCGTTGCCGTGGTCATGTCGGCCTGGTAGAACTGGTAGCCGTTGCGTCCAGTATCCTTGGCGCGGTACAGGGCGGTATCCGCGTCCCGCATCAGGTCCTCGATGTTGTCGTCGTCGAAGGGGTAGATGGTGATGCCGATGCTCATGGAGACAAGCAGCTCGTGCCCGTCGACGCCGATGGGCTGGGCGAAGGTGTCGACGATCTTCTGCGCGATGCCGGCCGCCTCGTCGATGTGAGACAGCCCTTCGAGCACGATGGCGAACTCGTCGCCGCCGAGGCGGGCGACCGTATCGCTCTCACGCACGCAGCTTTTCAGCCGCTGGGCCACGTCCTTGAGCAGCACGTCGCCCATGCTGTGGCCGAGGCTGTCGTTCACCTGCTTGAAGTGATCGAGGTCGAGCAGGAACAGCGCCACGAACTGCTCGCGCCGGTTCGCCTGCGACATGGCGTGCTCGAGGCGGTCGCAGAACAGCAGGCGGTTGGGCAGGCCGGTCAAGTGGTCGTGGTAGGCGATGTAATCGAGGTGTGCCTGGGCCTGCATGCGCTCCGCGAGCTCCTGGCGCAGGCGTTCGTTCGCCTGCTCCAGCTCGGTGGTGCGCGCCGCGACCAGTTTTTCCAGGCGCGAGCTGTGCGCCAGCAGTTCCTCCTCGACGCGCTTGTTCTCCGAGATGTCCATCATCACGCCTTCCAGGTACAGCGGTTTCCCGGACTCGTCGCGCACGATGCTGGCGTTATCACGGAACCAGCGGGCGAAGCCGCTGCGCGCGAGCAGGCGGTATTCGCAGCTGAAGTCCGCGCCGTCGGCGCGGCTAGCGGCGAGTTTTTGCAGGAATCCGATCCGGTCCGCGTGGTGTATCTGGTCCAGCCGGCGTTGCGGGCTGACCAGCCATTCGTCCGCGGAATAGCCGAGAACGCGGATTTGCGGGCTGATGTAGAGCAGGGTGCCGAACTCGTCCAGCGCCATGACGTAGGTGATCACGGGGATCTGCTCGACGATGTTGCGGTAACGTTCGCCCGCGCGGCGCAGCTCGTCTTCCAGCTGCAGTTTTTCTTCCATCATGTCCTGCTCGCGCAGGACGCGCCGCACCACGGCGGGGATCAGCTCGACGCCCGGCTGGTCGGCCTGCTTCACCAGGTAGTCGCGCGCGCCGCGTTTCATCGCCTCGACCGCGACGGTCGCATCGTCCGTGCCGGTGAGCATGACGATGGGCGGCAGCCGGCCGTTCTCCGCCTTCGACAGCTGCTCCAGGAACTCCAGGCCGTTCAGGTCCGGCAGTTTATAGTCGAGCAGGATGCAGTGCGGTTTTTCCGTGCGCACCAGGCGCAGGCCTTCCTCGCCGGTGTCGGCCTCGATCAGCTCGAACTCGCCGCTCATGTGCCGCGTCAGCGCGCGGCGACAGGTCATCCTGTCCACCGCGTCGTCGTCGACGAGCAGCAGCTTGGTCGCGGGCTCGGGCGCGCGCAGCGCGACGGCGGCCAGGCTCATGGCATCTCGCTCAGCGTCCAGTAGGTGTTGATGGAGCGCATCACCTCGACGAACTGGTGGTAGTCCACCGGCTTGGTCATGTAGCCGGCGACGCCCAGATGGAAACTCTCGACCTTGTCCTGCTGTTCCTCCGAGGTCGTCAGCACGACGACCGGCATGCACTTCAGGTCGTCGTCGCGCTTGGCTACCTGCAGGAACTCGATGCCGCTCATGACGGGCATGTTGAGGTCGAGCAGCGTGATGCACGGCTGCTCGCGGTTGGGCCCGCGCAGGTAGCCGAGGGCCGCGTCACCGTTTTCCACGTGGACCACGGGATTGGTGACGTGCAGGTCGCGCAGCGCGCGCCGCACCGTCATGGCATCCACCTGGTCGTCCTCCACCAGCAGTATCGGTTTATTGGTTACCTTCATGTTTTCCTCAGGCTCGCATTGCACAAACATTGGCCGTGGCGCCGGGCAGTGTGAAGAAGAAGGTGCTGCCCTCGCCGACGCGGGATTCGATCCAGACCTTGCCGTCGTACTGCTCGACGATCTTCTTGACCAGTGCCAATCCCACGCCGGTGCTTTCCACGCGGTCGCGCGGGGCCAGGGTCTGGAACAACTGGAAAATCTTCTCGAAGTGGCGCGCCTCGATCCCCGGGCCGTTGTCGCGCACGTAGAACCGCCAGCCGTCGCTGTCGGCCATGCAGCCGATATGTATTTCGCCCGCGGGCTTGTTCATGTACTTGATGGCGTTGCCGATCAGGTTCTGGAACACCTGCTGGATGCGCGTGCGCTCGGCGGTGATCGTCGGCAGTCTGTTCTCGACCGTGACCGCGATATGCGGCGGCGGTTGCAGCAGATCGACGATCTCGTGCACGAGGGCATTGAGGTCGGCGGCGACGCAGGATTCGCGGATGCGCCCGACGCGCGAATACTGGAGGATGCCGTCGATCAGGCCGTCCATGCGGCGCACGCGGCCGATGAGCAGGCGCATCTGCTGTTTGCCCTCGTCGTCGAACTTGTCGCCGTAGTCGGTGGAAATCCAGTCAGCCAGCGAGCCGATGGCGCGCAAGGGGGCCTTGAGATCGTGCGACACGACGTAGGCGAAATTCTTGAGCTCCTCGTTGGCGTGCTCGAGGTCCTGGATCAGACGGGTTTTGTACTCCTCGGCCCGCTTGCGCTCGGTGATGTCGTAGACCGTGGCCACGACCAGGTGGCCTTCGTCGGTCTCGATGGGGGCGAGGCTCACGTCCGCGGGGAACTCCGTGCCATTCTTGCGACGGGCGAACAGCGTGTATTCCGCGCCGCCCATGGCGCGCGCGTGCGGACAGGCGGAAAAGCCGGCGCGGTGCGCCTGATGCTTCAGCCGAAGGCGCTCCGGGATGAGGTCCTCGATCGCGAGGTCGCCGATTTCGTCCGGTGCGTAGCCGAAGATTTTCGCCGCCACCGGGTTGCCGTAGCGAATGCGGCCGGCACGGTCGACGACGAGCATGGCGTCCGATGCATTTTGCATCAGCCAGTGCGCGTTAATCTTTTCCAGGGCTTGCCTGACCATGGGGCGTTCCACGTCGTCATTCCCGGAGACGTTTCCGGAAAGGGCTTGGATTGTCCTTCGTTATCGTCCGGCTAAAAGGGGAACTTAAGTGCATGCCCGGAAAAGGAAATCCGTCAAAAAACCGGCGCCCATGCCGCGCGCATCGGGCGCGCGTGCGATGTCCCGCCGGCGGCACTCGCCGCCGAAACCGGGGTAAAAGCGACGCACCGTCGGAACAGCCTGTTCGTCGGCAGTGCTTGATTTGGGACCGAGCCAGGAACATTCTCTCACTGGCAGTATGTGGCGTCAGGAAGACCGCCATTCGTCTTAACGGGAGAGCGAGAGACGGATGATTTCCGGATGGGAAACAGGCCGGAGACGCGGAACGAATCCGTCCTTATTTTTCGCGAAGAGGTGCAACATGAAACGCGCGCTTTGTCTGCTGCTTGTCGCGAGCCTCACCGGATGCACCAGCACAACCGTTATCAAATCGGTTCCCGAAGGAGCGACCGTCTATCTCAACGGAGAACGGGTCGGGACGACGCCCTATACCCTTTCGGATACGAAAATCGTCGGATCTTCCAACTCCATCACGTTGAAGAAAGAAGGATACCGGGATTTCGACGCTGTGTTCAGCAAAACCGAGGAAGCCGATGTCGGAGCAATCATCGGCGGCGTGCTCGTGCTCGTCCCGTTCCTGTGGACGATGGGCTACAAGCCGACGCATACGTATGAATTGACACCGCTGAGGATCGAGACCGGGAAGTAGGGCGTCAGGCTGCATTCGGGCGTTGGCGTAAAGCGGCCAGGCGCCGCAAAATCCTTCCCTCAAGCCAATATTCCGGCCGCCACGGCCACGTTCCCTGAATAAACCCCACGTGCCCGCCGCCGTCGTGGAGTTCCAGCGCGATGGCGGGCGACAGCTCTCCCTCCTGCGGAAGGATAGCCCCGGTCATGAATGGATCGTCGCGCGAATGGACGATCAACGTCGGTATCTGAATTTCTCTCAGAAACTGCCGCGAGCTGGAGCGTTCGTAGTAGTCATCGGCGCCACTAAAGCCATGCAGCGGCGCGGTGATGTGCTCGTCGAAATCCCGGAAGGTTCTGAGTGTCGCTAGCTTCTCGATTTTGAGCGGTAGTTTCATGTGTTTGCGCTTTTCGGCCACAGAATTGCGCATGCTGTGCATCAGACCCCACTGATATAAGCGTGAAAAACCCTGTTCCAGCCGCTTGGCCGATTCAGCGAGCAGGAACGGCACTGATACGGCGACTCCCGCGTCGATCGGCGCTTGCTTGCCCATTTCCCCAAGCCATTTGAGCAGGACATTGCCGCCGAGCGAGAAGCCGACTGCAAACAGTGGCGTTTCCGGTTCGCGCTGGCGCAGCAAGTTGACGATCTGGGCCAGGTCGCCGGTTTCGCCGGAGTGATAGCTGCGCGGCAGGCGGTTGGGTTCGCCGCTGCAACCGCGGAAGTGCATCACCACACCGCGCCAGCCGTGGTCGTGTATCGCTTTCAGTAACCCACGGGCGTATTTGGAGTTCGACGAGCCTTCGAGTCCATGCAGGATGAGGACGATCGGTCCGTCGTTGTTGACAGTCCAGTCGAGGTCGAGGAAATCGCCGTCGGGCAGCTCAATGCGTTCGCGCTTTAACTCGATGTACGGGATACGACGGAAGAGATACGGCCACAGCGTCTGCATGTGCGGCCCGCGGCACCACCAGGCGGGTTTGAACGGTTCGCGCATGCAGCGATTGAGATGATTGTCAGGAGGTGGCGGGGGAGTTCCAGAGTTCCTGCCACCAGCGCTGGCGCTTGGCCGGGAGCACGCGGTTGTCTTCGAGCGGTTTCGGCGGGATGCGGCACATGATCCAGCCGGGCATCGGGGGATTGGTGCTGAAGCCGCAGGAGACGCCGAGATGGCTGGGATCGAAAATCTTGATGAAGGTCGGGTCGTCCTTGCTGTCCACGTACACGATGCCGCAGTAGTCCTCGTCATGGTCGGTGCGCAGCAGCTCGTTCACGCAGCCGACGAATTTTTCCACCTGGCCCGCGCTCGCCGCCCGTTCCGGCAGCGGCATGCCGATGGCGTAGATGTACCAGCCGGCGCCGGCATGGCGGCGCACGACGCCCCAAAAGGCGTCGAGGTCTTCCCACTGGAGAAGACTGGAGAAGCGGCCGCGAAAGGCCTGGTAGAAGTCGGGCGCGGGGGTCATGGGTCTACTTGAGGCGGGAAAGTTTATCCCTGAGATCGTCCAAAGCAAAGTCCAGCCCGAGGCCGAGTTGCTCGTTGCCGTGGTCCAGCAGCGGCAGCAGCCGCGCCAGCAGCTCCGGCAGGTAGGGCGTGAGCTTGCCGACGTCGCCGGCTTCGAGCAGCTTGAGCGCCGTTTCCAGGTCCGGCTGTTCCAGCACCGCGATTTCGGGCGCGGCGACCGCGGCCTCGTAGCCAATACCGAAACGGTTGCCGCCCGCGGCCTTGGCGAGCGTCAGGCGCTGTTCAGCGCGCGCCAGCAGATCGTCGATGGAATCGGCCGCGCTCTGGCCGGTGGTGGCGGCGCCGAGGCTGACGGTGACCGGCACGGACGCGCTGCCGAGGTCGCACGGCTTTTCCGCCACCGCCGCGCGCAGCAGCTCGGCGAGCGCCACGGCCTGTTCGTCGCCGGTCGCCGGCAACAGCAGCGCAAAGCGCCCGCCGCCGAGACGCACCCCCGCGTCGGTCGGGCGCATGACGCGGCGCGCGTGTTCCGCGCAGCACGCGAACAGCTTGTCGCAACCTTCGTCGCCGTGAGTGTCGTAGAGCGTGCGCAGGTCGTCGATGTCGAAGCGCAGCAGCGACAGCGGCCGGCCGTCGCGAAACGCCTGGATCAGCAACTCGTCGCCCTGGCGCTGGAACTCCTGGCGCGTGGCGAAGCCGGTGACCGGGTCCATGGTTTGGGCCTCGAGCGCCTCCTCGGCCTCGTTCAGGCGTCGCAGCGCCTGGTCGAGCCTGGCGTGCGCCCGGGCGCGCGCGATGAGTTGCAGCTTGTCGATCGGCTTGACGATGAAATCGGTGGCGCCGCAGGCATAGGCGCGCTCGCGCACGGTGTCGTCCTCGGCGCCGGTGATGGCGATGATCGGCAGGTCACGCAGGCGTGGGGTGTCGGCGGCGCGCACGCGGCAGATGAGCCCGTAGCCGTCGAGGCGCGGCATCATGATGTCGGTGATGAGCACCTCGATGGTTTCGTCCTGCGCGAGCCGCTCCCAGCCGGCCTCGCCGTCCTCGGCCTCGGTAATCTCGAAATCGCCGCCGAGGATTTTCTCGACCGCCTTGCGGATGACGCGCGAGTCGTCCACCACCAGGATGCGCACCCGGTCGCGCGGTTGTTCCGCGACGGAAACGTTGGTCGTCATGGAATAACCATAGCCCAGCCGCGAGGGGCATTCAAAGCAGCGGCGGGAGATGGTGTCAGGGCCGTTCGCGACGGTGGCGCAGGTACTCGATGACCCCGGGCATGATGGACAGGATGATGATGACCAGGATCACCAGGGTGAGGTTTTTCTTCACGAACGGCAGGTTGCCGAAGTAGTAGCCGGCGAACACGAACGACAGCACCCACAGCAGCGCGCCGAGAACGTTGTACATCAGGAATTTGCGGTACGTCATCTCGCCGACGCCGGCGACGAAGGGCGCGAAGGTGCGGATGATCGGAACGAAGCGCGCGATAACGATGGTCTTGCCGCCGTGACGCTCGTAGAAGCGGTGCGTGCGATCGAGGTATTCGCGCCTGAGAAAACGCGCATTCGGATCGTTGAACAGCCGCAATCCGAACCAGTCGCCGATCCAGTAGTTCACCGTGTCGCCCAGAATCGCGGCGACGATGAGCAGGGCGCACAGCGTGCCCACATCCAGCCCGCCGGTGGCGGCGAGCGCGCCGGTGACGAACAGCAGCGAGTCGCCCGGCAGGAACGGCGTGACCACGAGACCGGTCTCGGCGAACACGACCAGGAACAGCAGCAGGTAAATCCAGGTGCCGTAGTTGTGCAGGAACACCCCGAGATAACGGTCGAGGTGCAGCAGGATGTCGACGAATTGCGCGAGCAGTTCCATGGGTTACCAGAAGTAGAGCAGCACCAGCGCGCCGAAGCCGATGCGATACCAGGCGAACGGTGTGAAGTTGTGCCGGCCGACGTAGCCGAGGAACAGCTTCACGACGACAACCGCCGTCAGGAACGCAAGCACGAAACCGGCGGCGAAGTGCGGCACGTCAGCGGCGTTCAGCAGGTTCAGGTTTTTGTACAGGTCGTAAAGCGTGGCGGCGAACATGGTCGGCATCGCGAGAAAGAACGAGAATTCCGTGGCCGTGGTGCGGTTGAGTCCCGCGAGCAGCCCGCCCATGATGGTCGCGCCGGCGCGCGAGGTGCCGGGGAAGAGCGAGAACGTCTGGGCGATGCCGACCTTGAACGCGTCCAGCGATGTCATTTCGCCCATGCTGTGGATGCGCGCGCCGCGGTGCTGGTGCCAGCGCTCTATATAAAGAATGAGAAAACCGCCGACGACGAGCGCGGCGCCGACCGTGAGCGGGCTGAAGAGATACAGCTTGATGTATTTGTGCGCCATCAGCCCGATGACCGCCGCCGGCAAAAAGGCGACGAACAGATTCAGCACGAAGCGTTGCTCGGGCGGGCGGTGCAGGCCGGTGACAAGGCCCCAAACCTTCTCGCGGTAGAACCACACCACGCCGAGGATCGAGCCGAGCTGGATGAAGATCTCGAAGGTCTTGGCGCGGTCGCCGGTGAAGCCCATGGCGTCGCCGACGACGATCAGGTGGCCGGTGGAGGATACCGGCAGGAATTCGGTCAGGCCTTCGACGACGCCGAGGATCAGCGCCTGGAGCAGCAGCAGGTTCATGGCTCAGTGAAAGCGCAGTGGGCGGCCAAAAACGCCGTCGCGAACGCGGCCGTTGTCGAACACGACGCGGCCGTTGACGATCGTGTAAACGGGCCAGCCGGTGAGGGCGCGGCCGGCGAACGGCGACCAGCGCACCTTGGTGAACATGTCCTCGTCGCGCACGGTTTTGACCGTGTCCATGTCGACGAGCGTCAGGTCCGCGTCCCAGCCTTCGAGGATCTTGCCTTTGTTCGGGATCCCGTAACTCACCGCCGGTCCCCAGCACATCCATTTCTGGATGTCGGCGAGCGTGCAACGGCCGGCCGCCATCTCGGTGAGCAGCAGCGGTAGCGAGGTCTCGACGCCCGGCATGCCCGCGGGGCTTTTGGGATAAGGCTGGCTTTTCTCTTCGAGCGTGTGCGGCGCGTGGTCGGTGGCGATGAAGTCGATCACGCCGTCCTTCAGCGCGGCCCACAGCACGGCATTGTCTTCCTTGGCGCGGATCGGCGGGTTCATCTGGACGCGCGCGCCCAGCGTGGCGTAATCGCCGGTATTAAGGAATAGGTGGTTCGGGATGACTTCGGCCGTGACCCAGGCTGGCTTGTCGCGCCGCAACAGCTCGGCTTCCTCTTTCGTCGACAGGTGCAGGATGTGCAGCCGGCGCCGGTATTTTTTCGACAGCGCGAGCGCCAGCTCGGTGGCTTTGAGGGCGCATTCGCTGTCGCGGATCTCCGAGTGCACGGCGTAATCCGTGCGTCCGGCGAACTGCGCCTTGCGCGCGCGAATGCGGGCTTCGTCTTCGGCGTGCACCGCGATCAGGCGCGTGCCATTGGCGAAGATGCGTTCCAGGTCCTCGGGCCGGTCCACCAGCAGGCTGCCGGTGCTCGCGCCCATGAAAATCTTGATGCCGCAGGCCGGTGCGGCGCTGTTGAGGACGTCGAGGTTGTCGGCGGTGGCGCCGATGAAGAAGCCGTAGTTGGCGACGCTCTTCTGCGCCGCGCGTTCAAGCTTGTCGTCGAGCGCCGCCTGGGTCGTGGTGGATGGATCGGTGTTCGGCATTTCTAGGAAGCTCGTGACGCCGCCGCGCACCGCGGCGCGCGAGCCGCTCTCGAGGCCTTCCTTGTATTCCTTGCCGGGTTCGCGAAAGTGCACCTGCGGGTCGATCACGCCGGGCAGCAACAGCTTGCCGCGCGCGTCGATGCTTTCGTCGGCTTGGGTATCGATGCCAGGCGCGAGGCGGGCGATGTGCCCGTCCTCGCACAGGACGTCGCCGTCGAACGTGGAGCCGTCGGGGCGCGCGACGCGGGCGTTGCGGATCAGGAGTCGGAACATGCGCGCCTCGCGGAGTGGAAGTCGGTGGGGCGCGGTCCGGCGGGCACGGGCCTCAGCCGGTCTGCTTTTCGCGAATTTCGTCCAGCGTCTTGCAGTCGATGCACAACTCGGCGGTCGGGCGCGCTTCGAGGCGCTCGATGCCGATCTCGACGCCGCACACGTCGCAGTAGCCGTACTCGCCCTCGTCGATGCGCGCGATGGACTCGTCGATCTTCTTGATGAGCTTGCGCTCGCGGTCGCGCGAGCGCAGCTCGAGCGACATGTCGGTTTCCTGCGAGGCGCGATCGTTCGGATCGGACGGGTTCTCGGGCTCGTCGCGCATGTTGTGCACGGTGCGGGTGATTTCGTCCTCGAGTTCCTTCTTCCAGGCGCCGAGCACGTTGCGGAAGTGCGCGAGCTGCTTCTTGTTCATGTACTTCTCGCCCGCCTTTGTCACGTACGGCTTGATGCCCGCGACCGGCGACACCGCCGCGACGGCCGCCCCTTGCGCCTTTTTCTTTCTCACCGGCATGCTTCGACTCCTGACAATGATTTATGATGGCGTGACACGGCCCGCCACGGCCGTTTTCACGGGGGTCGCGCGACGACCCCGAAAAAAATAAGCGCGAATTAATACCAGAAAGGGGTGGGGGTCGCAACCGCCGCCCGTAAACGGCAGCCCGGACGGACGTATAACGATCGAGGTTTTGTGACACATGGCTCTTGACGCCCTGATTTTCGACGTGGACGGCACGCTCGCGGACACCGAGCGCGACGGCCATCGCGTCGCCTTCAACCGGGCGTTCGCCGAGGCCGGGCTCGACTGGGCGTGGGATGTCCCGCTCTACGGCGCGTTGCTGGCGGTCACCGGCGGCAAGGAGCGCATGCGCCACTACGTCGAGCGTTACCGGCCCGACTGGCGCCGGCCGCCCAATATGGATGAGCTCGTGGCGCGGTTACACGCGGCCAAGACCCGGCATTACACCGAGCTGTTGGCGCAGGGCGGCATCCCGCTGCGCCCGGGCGTGCGCCGGCTGCTCGAAACCGCGCGCGCGGCGGGGCTCCGGCTCGCCATCGCCACCACCACGACGCCGGCGAACGTGAGCGCGCTCCTGCAGCACACGCTCGGCCCGGATGCCGAATCCTGGTTCGAGGTCATCGGCGCGGGCGACGTGGTGCCGGCGAAGAAGCCGGCGCCGGATATCTACTATTACGTGCTCGAACGCCTCGGGCTCGCGCCCGCCGCGTGCCTCGCGTTCGAGGACTCGGAAAACGGCCTGCGCGCGGCGCGCGGCGCCGGTCTCAAGACCGTGGTCACGGTCAACGACTACACGCGCGACCACGACTTCACCGGCGCCGCCATCGTGCTCGATCACCTGGGCGAACCGGACGCGCCGTTTAGCGTGCTGTCGTCCGCGCCGGTGAACGGTTTCAGCTTTACCAGCCTCGACCTGCTGTCCCGCCTGTACGCCGGGGCATGACCCGCTTCGCGCGCCGTCTCGCCGGCATCGAGCCGTTCCACGTGATGGACATCCTCGCGCGCGCCCGCGCGCTCGAGGCGCAGGGTCATTCCGTCGTTCACATGGAGATCGGCGAGCCGGATTTCCCGACGGCGCCGGGTATCGTCGAGGCCGGTATCGCCGCGTTAAAAAACGGTCACACGCACTACACGCCGTCCCTGGGATTGCCGGCGCTGCGCGCGGCGATTGCCACGAATTATCCAGCCAGTTGCCGTCCCGATCCCGCGCGCGTGATCGTCACACCCGGCGCCTCGGGCGCGCTGCAACTCGTGTTCGCGGCGCTGCTCAGCCCGGGCGATGAAGTGCTGATGGCCGATCCCGGTTATCCCTGCAACCGTCACTTCGTGCGCCTGTTCGAGGGCGGGGCGGCCGGCATCCCTGTCGATTCGAGTACGAATTACCAGCTCACGGCCGATATCGTGCGGCGCCACTGGACGCCGAAAACTGTCGCGGTGTTACTGGCATCGCCGTCCAATCCCACGGGCACGCTGGTTCCTTCGTCGGAGATGCGCCGCATCGCGGAAACGGTGCGCGAACTGGGCGGCGTGCTGGTGGTGGACGAGATTTATCACGGCCTGACCTACGGCGTGGACGCCGAGAGCGCGTTGCAGTGCGGGCCCGACGTGTTCGTGATCAACAGCTTCTCGAAATATTACGGCATGACCGGCTGGCGCCTGGGATGGGTCGTGGCGCCGGAGGCGTACGTGCCGGCGCTCGACAAGCTGGCGCAGAATATTTTCCTTGCGGCGAGCACGCCGGCGCAGCACGCGGCGCTGGCGGCGTTCACGCCCGGGGTCAAACAGGAGCTGGAGCGACGGCGGGAGATTTTCCGCACACGACGGGATTATTTATTACCCGCGCTACGCGAGTTGGGATTCAGGATTCCGGTTACGCCGGAAGGGGCATTTTATCTTTACGCCGATTGCTCGGATTTCACTGGTGACTCCGAGCATTTCGCGAACGAGCTGCTGGAGCAGGCGGGTGTGGCGATCACGCCCGGCATTGATTTCGGCACGCACCGGGCACGAAGCCATGTGCGTTTTTCCTACGCCAATACGCGCGAAAACCTGGAAGAGGGCGTGCGCAGGCTGGCGGAATTTCTGCGTCGGTAATTTCTAAAGACTAATAGCGGGGCGCTCCGCCCCCTGCACCCCCGGGTGACTTTTGTCTTGGCAAAAGTCACCAAAACCGTTCTGCCCCGGAAGGCTTCGGCCGCACACTTCGCGGCTGCCCTCGCCCCTCGTTGGCCTCAGGAGGTGCGCATACGGCGCATCCCTGCGCCGGATGCGCACTCGCGAGATCCATCTCGCGATCCTTCGGACTCGACTTCGGCCTGTCCTCGGGGTTCGGCTCGCCTACGGGGCTAAACAGCAACGGAGTTAAACCACGGAGGCAGTTGGGCCCCGTATGGCGCGCCGGGTGCAGTGGTGCTGCTGTGCCGGCGTAACGGCGGGGCACGGCCAAATGGGGGTATACGTGCTTTCTTTGGTTCCTTGCTTTGCACGAGCAAAGAAAGGAACCCGCCGTGCGGGCGCGGGAGCCCGCTCGTATACGCGCCCGAAGGGCGCACGAGATTTATTTTCTTTGCTACGCCAGAATCCGCGTGAGCCACGCGCGAATATCATCAATTTCTTCCTGGCTTACCGTATGGTCCATCGGATAGCTGTGCCATTCGAGGTTCAGCTTGTGCGCTGCCAGCCTTTCCTGCGCAGTACGCGCAAGCTCGAAGGGAATCAGCCGGTCGAGCGTGCCGTGGGCGAGGAAGATCGGCGTTGCGGTGTTGGCCGGGGCGGTTTCATTGACCAGCACGTCGGCGTCGGACACCAGCGTGGATAACGCCATGATGCCGGCAAGACGTTGCGGGTAACGCAAGCCTGCGTTCAGTGCAATGACACCGCCCTGGGAAAAGCCGGCGAACACGATGCGTTCCGCGGCCATTCCGCGCTCGATCTCACGCGCGGCGTATTGATTCAAAACCTCGACCGACTCGCGGATATGTTCGGCATTCTGGATGAAGCGCCGGTCGGCCATGCCCATGTCGTACCACGCGCGCATGACGAAGCCGTTGTTGATCGTTACCGGTCGATAAGGGGCATGCGGGAAGATAAACCGCGCAGGAATATCGAGCTTGAGCTCGGGAACGACCGGCTCGAAGTCATGGCCGTCGGCGCCGAGGCCATGCAACCAGATGATGCTCGCGGTCGGATTCTTGCCGGTCTCGACCTCGACCGGCGGATCGCTAGCCTTCGCCACGATAGATGCAGCCGGCGGTGCAGGTTTCGCGCACCACGACCTGCGACAGCCCCGGCAGGCGCGGCTTGAGGCGCGTCCAGATCCAGCGCGCGAGAACCTCGCTCGTGGGATTTTCCAACCCCTCGATCTCGTTCAGGTAGTGATGATCGAGTTGTTCGTAAATCGGCTGGAACGCGCGCGAGACGTCGGCGAAGTCCAGCACCCAACCCTCTTTCGCGGTGACCGGGCCGGTGACGTGCACCTCGATGCGGAACGAATGCCCGTGCAGGCGCCGGCACTTGTGTCCTTCGGGCAGGTTCGGCAGCAAATGCGCCGATTCGAGGGTGAAGATCTTGAAAATTTCCACGGATGAAATGCGGTGCGGTAAGCGGGGGATAGTTTAATCCCTCCGCCGCCCGGCGCATACCTTATATATGCGCGGACCGTGGACTCAACAACCGGGGTCTATCGAATAAGCGGCCAGACGGCGTTGTCGTCGTCTTCCAGATGCTTTTCGGCATTCGCTGCCTGCAGCCGGTCGGCATAGGGAAGGCTGTAGATATCGCCCACGTACACCATGGCCGCGGCTTCGCCCAGGTTGTCTTCGAGACGGTGGTCGGCCCGCTCCGCCTTGGCGATCAGGAGTACCGGGTCCACGCAATGATAGCTTGCCATGTTCATCACCTCTGCATCCTGTATCGGCCGGCGTCGTCGCCGACTTGAGCCGACCTTGTTATCATGGCCACCAGACACGACTCGCCGAAAGGAAACAGCCCATGAGCAAAACCTGGATTCTGGTGGCGCACCGCGCCGGTGCACGCCTATTCGAGAGCGGTGGACCGGGCATGGGTCTGAGGCGTATCGAGGAGATCCCGCATCCCGAGGGGCGGCTGGAGAACAAGGCGCTAGGCTCGGACAAACCGGGCCGCAGCTTCGACAGCCACGGTGTCGGCCGGCATGCGCTCGGGAAGGAGCACGACGAGGCCGAAACCGTGGCGCAGGCATTCGCGCACAAACTGGCCGCGCATCTCGACAACGCACGCGCCAAGAACGCCTATACAAAGCTGGTGTTGGTAGCCGAACCGCGCTTTCTCGGGATGCTGCACGCGGCGTTACCCGCGCACACGGCGGCGCTGGTGAGCGCCAAGGTGGAAAAGGACCTGGGTCACGTCTCCGACCACGACCTGCCGGCACATCTCGGAAACGCTGTTTGATTAGTTGAGCGCGCTCGCGAGCAGCGGGCGGTATTTCTTCACCAGCTCGTGATTGTTTCCCAGCAGCTGGAACACAGCCAGCAATGACTTACGCCCGGCGTCGTCGCGGAACTTGCGGTCGTGCCGGACGATCTCCAGCAAATTCTGCATCGCCGCTTCGTATTGCCCGTTGAGCACCTGGCGGGCGCTCAGGTGCAGTCGCGTTTCGGAATCGGCGGGCGTGGCCGCGAGTTTTTTCTCCAGCTCCGTAAGCGCCAGGCTGCCGTCGGCCAACCTGGCAAATTCCATGTGCGCCTTGAGCATTGCCGCTTCGGCGCTGTCACGCGTGTCGGGCGATAGACTCTTGAGCAGGGCTTCCGCGTCGGCAATCTGGCTGCGCGCGAGCAAGAGGCCCGCGAGCGCGAGCTTGGCGCGGTCGTTGGCCGGGTCGCTTTCGACTGCCTGTTGCAGCAGCGTTGCGGCCTGGTCGAGATCGCCCGCCTGTTGCGCAGCCAGGGCATTACGGACGATCGCATCGGATTCGCGCGCGACGTGCTTGTCGAGCAGGGCGCGTACGGTGCGCTCCGGCTGCGCGCCCATGAAGCTGTCCACGGCCTGGCCGTTGCGAAAGAGCTGCACCGTTGGCAGACTGCGGATGCCGTATTGCGCCGCGAGCGGTTGCTCCTTGTCGGTGTCGATCTTGGCGAGGAAGAACTTGCCCTGGTATTCCTGCGCGAGCTTTTCCAGCACCGGCTTCAGCGCGCGGCAGGGCGCGCACCAGCCAGCCCAGAAATCCACCAGCACGGGCACCTCGTGCGAGCGCTGGAGGACCTGCGCCTCGAAGTCCTGCGCGGTGACGTCGGCGATGTGCGGCGAATCGGCCATCACGGTATCGAACGGTTGGAACGATGTCCCAGATGCGGACGCGGCCTGAAAAACTCAAGCCACGGAGAAGATGGCGCTCCCTAGGGGTTTCGAACCCCTGTTTTCGCCGTGAGAGGGCGACGTCCTGGGCCGCTAGACGAAGGGAGCGACGGCTGAAAAGGGGTGCTATTATACGGCCCGCTGTTTTTTAGACAACTGAATCCACACATCCACGGCCGCCCGGCCGTCAAGGTGAAGCAAGATTAGCGAGCCCGTCATCCTCCCCCGCGCGCAGCACAACATTTCCCGCGCGCTCATCAGCGAAAACGCCCTCAAGGTCCTGCACCGCCTGCGGGACGCCGGATACGCGAGCCTCCTGGTCGGCGGCTGCGTGCGCGACCTGATGCTCGGGCGCGAGCCCAAGGACTTCGACGTCGTCACCGACGCCCGGCCCGAGGAAATCCGAAAGCTGTTCCACAACGCGCGCATCATCGGCCGGCGTTTCCGGTTGGTGCACGTGCGTTACGGGCGCGAGATCATCGAGGTCGCGACCTTCCGCGCCATCCCGCGCGACGTCGGCGAGGAGACGTTGCCCGAGGACGAAGAGGGCGAAATGGCGGAGGTGGAGGAACAGGAAGAGGTGCCGGTCACCCGCGCCGACCAGAACGTATTCGGCACCCAGGAAGAAGACGCCCGCCGGCGCGATTTCACGGTCAACGCGCTCTACTACAACATCGCCGACAAATCGGTCATGGACTACGTCGACGGCGTCGAGGATCTGCGCGCCGGCGTACTGCGCGTGATCGGCGACCCCGAGGCGCGCTATCGCGAGGACCCGGTGCGCATGCTGCGCGTGGTGCGCTTCTCCGCCAAGCTGTCGCTCAAGATCGACCCGGCCACCGAAACCCCGATCCGCCGGCTGGCGCACCTGCTCGCCACCGTGCCGCCGGCGCGCATGTTCGAGGAAGTATTGAAGCTGTTCCACGGCGGTTACGCGCTCGAAACCTTCGAGCTGCTGCGCCACCACGACCTGTTCGGCTACCTGTTCCCGTCCACCGACGAGGCCCTGGCGCGCGAGGACCAGGGTTTTCCGCCGACGCTGGTGCCGCGCGCGCTGGCCAACACCGACGCGCGCGTGAACGAGGGTAAGCCGGTAACGCCGGCGTTCCTGTTCGCCGCCATGCTGTGGGAGCCGACGCGCCGGCAGATGCAGGAGCTGCAGGAACGCGGGATGTCCGGTTACGACGCGCTCCAGCGCGCCACCGACGCCGTGCTCGGCGAGCAGTTGCAGCATGTCTCGATCCCGCGCCGCTTCAGCGTGCCGATGCGCGAGATCTGGGCGATGCAGGACCGGCTCACGCGCCGCCACGGCCGTCAGGCGTTCCGGCTGCTCGAAGACAAGCGTTTCCGCGCGGCCTACGATTTTCTGGTGTTGCGCGCCGACGCCGGCGAGGCGCCGCGCGAACTCGCCGATTGGTGGACGAAGTTCCAGGCGGTTGCCGAATCCGAGCGTAACGCCATGGTGGCGGCGCTGGCACCGCCGGCCGCCACCGGTGGCGGTGGGGGTGGTAGTGGCGGTGGCGGTGGTGAAAAGAAAAAACGCCGCCGCCGGCGTCGCGGCGGACGCGGCCGCGGGCGCGGTCCGGAGCAGCCGGCCCTCGGCTGAGTCATGTCCGCGGTCACGGCCTACATCGGCCTCGGCAGCAACCTTGCCGAGCCCGTCGCGCAGGTGCGCGCCGGCATGGACGCGCTTGCCGGCCTGCCGCAGACGCGGGTCGAAGCCCGCTCCTCGTTCTACGCCAGTGCCCCGGTCGGTATCGTCGCGCAACCGGATTTCGTCAACGCCGCCTGCCGCGTGCGCACCGGACTTCCCGCGCGCGCGCTGATGCAGGCGCTGCTCGAAATCGAGAAACAGCACGGGCGCGTGCGTGATGGGGCAAAGGGCGGACCGCGCACGCTCGACCTCGACCTGCTGCTCTACGGCGCTGAAATCCTGAACCAACCCGATCTCGTGGTGCCGCATCCGCGGCTGCACGAACGCGCGTTCGTGCTGTATCCGTTGCGCGAGCTCGATGCGGAACTCGCGATCCCCGGACGCGGACGCGTCGCCGACCTGCTGGCTGCCTGCGGCGGGCAGCGGGTGGAACGACTCGCGGGTAGCTGATATCTTCTGGCGGATTCCGGCAGAATAAATAACCCACCGACATGAACCACCCGGGATATATCGTCGTCGAAGGCCCCATCGGGGTCGGCAAGACCAGCCTCGCCAAGCGCCTGGCGGATGCCTTTGGGGCCCGCGCCCTGCTGGAGCAGCCGGAGGAAAATCCCTTCCTCGAACGCTTCTACAGCTCGCGCAAGCACTTTGCATTGCCGACGCAGCTTTTCTTCCTGTTCCAGCGCACGCGCCAGATTCAGGAGCTGAAACAGGGCGACATGTTCAGCAGCGGCACAGTGTCGGACTTTTTGATGGACAAGGACAAGCTGTTCGCGCGCGTGAATCTCGACGACGACGAGCTGCGGCTCTACGAGCAGGTGCACGCGCAGATGAACACCGAGTGGCCGGCGCCGGACCTCGTGATCTACCTGCAGGCGCCGGTGGACGTGCTGATGGAACGGCTGCGCAAGCGCGACATCCCTTACGAGCGCATGATCGAGCGCAATTACCTGAAAAGCCTGGTGGACGCCTACACCCAGTATTTCTACCACTACACCGGCGCGCCGCTGCTCATGGTCAACGCCGCCGAGATCAACTTCGTGGATTCCGACGCCGACTTCGACATGCTGTTGGCGCACATCCGCAAGATCAAGTCCGGGCGGCACTTCTTCAATCCCCTCAAGGCCGAGCTGTGAAACCCGTTACCCTCGCGACCCTGCGCGAGATGAAGGCCAAGGGCGAGAAAATCGCCTGCCTCACCGCGTACGACTACAGCTTCGCGCGCCTGCTGGATGGCGCCGGCATGGACCTGATCATGGTCGGCGATTCGCTCGGCATGGTGATGCAGGGCCACGATTCGACCCTGCCGGTGAGCGTGGCCGACATGGTGTATCACGCCCGCTGCGCGGCACGCGGTATCCAGCGCGCGCTGTTCGTCGTGGACCTGCCGTTCATGAGTTACCAGCAAAGCCCGGAGCAGGCGCTGATGAACGCCGGGCGCCTGATGCGCAAGGGTGGGGCGCAGGTGGTCAAGCTCGAAGGCGGCGCGCCGATGGTGCCGACGGTGAAATTCCTCACCGAGCGCGGGATTCCGGTGTGCGCCCACGTCGGCCTCACGCCACAGTCGGTGCACCAGCTCGGCGGCTACAAGGTGCAGGGACGCGAGGAGAAAGCGGCGGAACAAATCCGCAAAGACGCAAAAGCGCTGGAAGCGGCGGGCGCGGGCCTGATCGTGCTCGAAGCCGTGCCGGCGGCGCTGGCCAAGGCCATTTCGCAGGACCTCACGATTCCCACCATCGGTATCGGCGCCGGCGCCGATTGCGACGGCCAGATTCTGGTGTTGCAGGACATGCTCGGGTTAAGCCCGCGCACGCCGAAGTTCGTGAAGAATTTCATGGACGGCGCCGGGTCCATCGAGCAGGCGGTGAAGAACTATGTCGCCGCGGTAAAGTCGCGCGCTTTTCCCGGCCCCGAACACACTTACTGAAAAGGCAATTGACAGGATTAACAGGATTTACAGGATTAAATCGAAAAGCAAAGACAAAGATATCTTGTTTTTACAGAAGTAATCCTGTTAATCCTGTAAATCCTGTCTATCATATTTTTTCATGTTAGCCGTTGAATCCATCGTCGATTTGAGACGCGAGATTGCCTTGCTACGCCGGCAAGGCAAACGCATCGCCTTCGTGCCGACGATGGGTAACCTGCACGCCGGCCATTTGAAGCTCGCGCAGATTGCGCGGCAACACGCTGACGCCGTGGTCGCGAGCATCTACGTCAATCCGCTCCAGTTCGGACCCAAGGAAGACCTTGCCGCCTATCCGCGCACGCCGGAGCAGGACAAGAAAGGGCTCGAAGCTGAAAAGACCGATATCTTGTTCATGCCGACCGACGCCGAGATGTACCCGCGCGGGCTGGACGTGATGACCAAGGTCGAAGTCCCCGCGCTCGGCGATATCCTCTGCGGCCAGTTCCGTCCCGGCCATTTTCGCGGCGTGACGACGGTCGTGAACCGGCTGTTCAATCTGGTGCAGCCGGATGTCGCCGTGTTCGGCAAGAAGGATTACCAGCAGCTTATGCTTATCAAGCTCATGGTCGCCGACCTGGGGCTGCCGATCGAGATCGTGGGCGTGGACACGGTGCGCGAGGCCGATGGGCTCGCGATGAGTTCGCGCAAT
Source organism: Gammaproteobacteria bacterium (assembly GCA_004298065.1). GTDB lineage: Bacteria > Pseudomonadota > Gammaproteobacteria > Acidiferrobacterales > Sulfurifustaceae > SCRL01. The sequence continues at coordinate 51,596 of SCRL01000053.1, forward strand.
AACTATCTCAGCCCCGCCGAGCGCCAGACGGCGCCAAAGCTCTATGCCACGCTGGGCCGGTTGCGGGATCGCATATTAAAGGAGGGTGCTGTCAGACCCGGCATGGAGGCCGACACAGCGCGCGAGCTTGAAACCGCCGGCTTCCGTCCCGATTACATCAGCATCCGCCGCGCGGCCGATCTGGCCGAGGCCGGACCGCAGGACAAGGCGCTGGTGATTCTCGCGGCGGCGTGGCTCGGGCGCACGCGCCTCATCGACAACCTCGAAGTCTCAGTACAAATTTGAACCCGAGGCGGCAAATCCGGATAATATGCCCATGCGTCGTATCATGATGAAGTCCAAGCTGCACCGCGTGCGCGTGACCCATGCCGAACTCGACTACGAGGGCTCGGTGGCGGTGGACGGCAAGCTGCTCGATGCCGCGGACATCCGCGAGTACGAGCGCGTCGAGATCTACAACCTGCGCAACGGCGAGCGCTTCTCGACCTACGCCATCCGCGCCGAGGCCGGTTCCGGCATCATCTCGATCAACGGCGCCGCGGCGCACAAGGCCGAGCCGGGCGACATCGTCATTATCTGCGCCTACGCCGAGTACGAGGAGCGGGAGTTGCTGACCTTCAAGCCGCGCCTGGTGTACGTGGACGCCAGCAACCGCATTACTCATACCCGCAACGCCATTCCGGTTCAGGTCGCGTAGTACGCGACTTGGGTGCAAGAAACGCTAGGCTTTGTATCGCCTTCGGCGATGCTGAACGGCTAATTGCGGGGTTGCTCCGCCCCCTGCACCCCCGGGTAACTTCTCTTTGCTCGTGCAAAGAGAAGTTACCAAGAGAAAGCACGTTTACCCCCATTTGGCCGTACCCCGCCGTTACGCCGGCACAGCAGCACCCCTGCACTTGGCCGCGCCATACAGAGCCCGGAGAGGCCACTGTGATTTAGCTTTGTTGGTGTTGCCTAACTCCGTTGCTGTTTAGCCCCGTAGGCGAGCCGAACCCCGAGGACAGGCCGAAGTCGAGTCCGAAGGATCGCGAGATGGATCTCGCGAGTGCGCATCCGGGCTAGGGATAGCCCGTATGCGCACCTCCTGAGGCC
>SCRL01000054.1 GCA_004298065.1 Gammaproteobacteria bacterium
GTGGGCTAGTATACTTGCCACCCGTTATGCGCCGCCACCGAACGCCCCGCCCATGACCTGGACCCTCAAGCAGGCGCGCGACACCTACAACATCGCCCACTGGGGCAACGGCTACTTCGACATCAGCGACGCGGGCCATGTGCTCGTGCGCCCGGACCCGCGCGCGTCGGCGGCCGTCGACCTGCACGCGCTCACGCGCGAGTTCGAGGCCCAGGGGCTGACGCTGCCGGTACTGGTGCGTTTCTCCGGCATCCTGCAGCACCGGGTCCAGGAGCTGTGCGGCGCGTTCGACGCCGCCATGAGCCGCGAGGACTACCGCGGTCGCTACACCGCGGTCTACCCGATCAAGGTCAACCAGCAGAAGAGCGTGGTGGACGCGTTGCTTGAACACGGGGGTGACCGCCTCGGGCTCGAGGCCGGCTCCAAGCCGGAGCTGCTGGCAGTGCTCGCCCGTTCGCGCGCCGATGGCGTGGTGGTATGCAACGGCTACAAGGACCGCGAGTTCATCCGGCTCGCGCTCATCGGCAAGCGCCTCGGGCATCGTGTTTATATCGTCGTTGAGAAACTCGCCGAGCTCGAACTCGTGATCAACGAGGCGCGCGCGCTCGGCGTGAGCCCCTTGCTCGGCGTGCGCGTGCGCCTCGCCTCGCTCGGCGCCGGCAAGTGGCAGAACACCGGCGGCGAGAAGTCCAAGTTCGGATTGTCGGCGGCCGAGGTGCTGCGCGTGATCGAGCGCTTGCGCGAGGCGAACCTGCTCGAGTCGTTGCAAATGATGCACTTCCACATGGGCTCGCAGATCGCCAACATCCAGCACATCCAGGCTGGCATGCGTGAGTCGGCGCGCTACTACGCCGAGCTGCGCAAGCTGGGCGCGCCGGTGCGGGTCATCAATGTCGGAGGCGGCCTCGGCGTGGACTACGAGGGCACGCGCTCGCGCAGTTTCTGCTCCATGAATTATTCGGTGCAGGAATACGCGCACAACATCGTGCGCGCGCTGTGGGAAATTTGCCACGAGCGCAACCTGCCGCACCCGGACATCGTCAGCGAGTCCGGGCGCGCGCTCACGGCGCACCACGCAGTGTTGATTACGAACGTGCTCGACGTGGAACACGCGCCCGCGGGCGAGTTGCCGCCGGCACCGGCGCCCGACGAGCCGCAGATCATCCAGGACCTGTGGGCCGGCCTGCAAAGCGTTGCCACGCGTCCGCCGCTCGAGGTCTATCACGACGCGGCCCACTGGCTGAACGAGGCCCAGGGCATGTTCAACCACGGGGTGCTGGCGCTGAAAGAACGGGCACGCGCCGAGAGCATCTACTTCGCCACCTGCCGCGAGGTGCGCGCGCGCCTCGTGCCCGGCGCCAGGGCGCATCGCGAAACGCTGGACGAGCTGAACGAGAAGCTCGCGGACAAGTACTTCTGCAACTATTCGCTGTTCCAGTCCATGCCCGACCACTGGGCCATCGACCAGATTTTTCCGGTGCTGCCGCTGTCGCGCCTGAACGAGGAGCCCACGCGGCGCGCGGTGCTGAACGACATTACCTGCGACTCCGACGGGCGCGTGGATCTGTACGTGGACGGCGAGGGCGTGGAAACCAGTCTGCCGCTGCACTTGCCGAAAGACGGCGAGCCGTACCTGCTCGGCATCTTCATGGTCGGCGCCTACCAGGAAATCCTCGGTGACATGCACAACCTCTTCGGCGACACCGACTCGGTGCACGTCGAGCTGCTGCCGGACGGGAGCCACAAGCTCACGCAGGCGCGGCGCGGGGACACGGTCGACTCGGTACTGCGCTTCGTGCACTTCGAGCCGCAGGAACTCGTCACCGCCTATCGTACAAAGGTAGAGGCCGCGGCTGGTTTGTCAGGGGAACAGCGTAAGGATTATCTGGCCGAACTCACTGCCGGGATCGAGGGTTATACTTATCTTGAGTAAGACACGTGCTCTGAATTAAAGGTAGCGCCTCATTCCAAAGAGCCTAATGGCTGTGAAAAATTGTCCCCATTGCGATGCATCGATACCTACCGCAGATATGTGGAGGACGTTGCTCAAGCAAGAGATGAAACTAGCGTGTCGTGATTGTGGGGCGACAATATCAGGCACTACATCACAATTGGCGCGTTACAGAATTTATATATTTGTAATCGCAGTGGTTGTTTCTAATCTGATCTGGATAATTCGGGGCGATTATCCAGCTTTGATATTTCTGGCTGGTATTGTCTTTGGTTTATTTGCAATTGTTGGTGCTGCGTATTTGCTTTTCCCTTTGGCTAACACCAACAAGAAAGCTGGATAGCTTAAAGGCTTAATTTTTTAAGCACCCTCCTTCTTCACCTTCAGCCGCAGCGGCTTCAAGCCGAGCTTCCCAAGCTGCTGCGCGGCGGCATCCAGCTCCTCGATTTTTCCGAATGGTCCCAGGCGCACGCGGTAGCGCTCGCCCTGACCTTCGATAGTCACCTTCTGGATCTGTGCGCTTAAACCTGAAAGTGCGAGCTTGGCCTTGAGTTGATCGGCTTCGTTGAAGGTGGCGAACGACGCCGCCTGCAACACGTAGCTCACGCCGGTTTCGACGGGCGCGGGCTTGGCGGTGTCGGTTTTCGTTTCCGGCTTCGGCTTGGGCTTGGCCGGGGTCTTCTCCGGCAGCACCGTCTCGGTCTCGGGCAGGATGGTGTAGAAATCGAACTTCGGCTTGGGCTTGGCCTCGTCGTTTTTCTTGGCCGCTTTGTCCTCGGTCTTTTTCTCGCCGCTCGAAAATACCTTGGTGACGCTGCTCACGCCGACGCCGCGCTCGTGCAGCATCTGGTAGAGGTACACACCGGCGATGCCGATGCCGAGCCCCAGCAGCAGCATCAGCCAGCGGGGCACGCCCTTGGAGCGGGAACCGGCGGAGCGGCGGCGAACGGCCATTTATGGTGTCCCTGTTCCGCTTCGCTGCGCTCGTCTTGTCATAAGAAATACTCTACATGCTTTCCGGGGCCGACACACCCAGCAACCGCAGGCCGTTGCGCAGCACCTGGCGCGTGGCACTGATGAGGTTCAGGCGCGCGTCGCGCAACGCCGCATCCTCTACCAGGAAGGTGTGGGTGTTGTAATAGGTGTGGAAGTCGTAGGCCAGCTCGCGCAGGGCGTGGGCGAGGTGATGCGGCTCATGCGCCAGCGCCGCCGTCTCGATCACTTCGGGATAGGCCGCGAGACGCGCGAGCAGCGCCAGCTCGTGCGGTTCGGTCAGGCGCAGCAGGTGCCGGCGGCCATTGGCCGGATCGTGCGTCCAGCCTTTCTCTTTAAGCTGGCGGAACACGCTGTGGATGCGCGCGTGCGCGTACTGCACGTAATACACCGGGTTGTCGTTCGACTGCGATTTCGCCAGATCGAGGTCGAAGTCCATGTGCTGCTCGCACTTGCGCAGCACGTAGAAAAAGCGCGCGGCGTCGTTGCCGACCTCGCGCCGCAGTTCGCGCAGCGTCACGAACTCGCCCGAGCGCGTGGACATCTGCACCTTCTCGCCGCCGCGGTAGAGCACCGCGAACTGCACCAAGAGCACGTCGAGCCGGTTGGGGTCGTCGCCGATGGCGGCCAGCGCCGCCTTCACGCGCGGCACGTAACCGTGATGGTCGGCGCCCCAGATGTCGATCACGCATTCGAAGCCGCGTTCCAGCTTGTTCGCGTGGTAGGCGATGTCGTGGGCGAAATAGGTTTTCTGGCCGTTCTCGCGCACCAGCACCCGATCCTTCTCGTCGCCGTAGTCGGTGGAGCGGAACCAGAGCGCGCCGTCTTTCTCATAGGCATGGCCCGACTGCTTCAGGCGTTCGACCACGCGATCGGCAGCGCCGGTTTCGACCAGCGCGCGCTCGGAATACCACTCGTCGTACGTGACGCCGAATTCCTCGAGGTCCTGGCGGATGTCGTCGAGGATCACGTTCAGGCCGAGGTCGAACACCGTGCGATAGCCCGCCGGTCCGAGCAGCGTCTTGGCGCGCTCGATGAGCGCGTCAATGTGCTTCTCCTTATCGCCGCCCTTGGGCTCGTCCGCCGGCACGTTCTCGAAAACTTTTGCCGCGGCATGGCGGTACTTGTCGCCGTTCTCGCGGTGCAGCGTCGCGCCGATGTCGTAGATGTAATCGCCCTTGTAGCCGTTGACCGGGAAGTCGAACTTCTCGCCGCACAGTTCGAGATAGCGCAGCCACACGCTCGTGCCGAGGATGTCCATCTGCCGGCCGGCGTCGTTGATGTAATACTCGCGGTGCACATTGAAACCGGCGGCATCGAGCAGGTTGGCCACGGTCGCACCGTAGGCCGCGCCGCGCCCGTGGCCGACGTGCAATGGGCCGGTGGGGTTGGCCGAGACGAACTCGACCTGCACGCGCCGCCCGGCGCCGACGGTGCCGCGGCCGTACTTTTCGCCCGCGGCGAGAATGACATTGACCACGTCGTGATAGGCCGTGGGGTTGAGGAAGAAGTTGATGAACCCCGGCCCGGCGATCTCGACCTTCACCACCCGGTCCGAGGCCGGCAGCGCCTTGACGATTTTTTCCGCCAGCTCGCGCGGCTTGGCGCGCGCGAGCTTGGCGAGCGTGAGCGCGAGGTTGGTGGCGAAGTCGCCGTGCTCTTTCGATTTCGTCGGCTCGACCTCGATACGCGCCTCCCCGTCTGTGGGCAGGTGCCCGGTGGCGCGCAGGCCAGCGACGGCATGGGCGAGCAGGTCGGCGAGATGCTGTTTCATCGAGGGCGAAAAATGACTTTTCTTGTGGGGAAGCGCGCGATTCTACCGACCCGCTCACGGGGCGAGAAGCGCGGCCTGCGTGCGGTGCCGGAAAGGGAAGGGGATACACCGCCTGTCGCCCGCCGGGGCATGACATGACGGTGCGGGGCAATCGAATGCCAACGACCATGCACCGTAGCGAATGAAATTCGTCTTTGATTTCAATTGAGTAGCTCCCGACCGGGTGGCGGCATGGTTTGTGCTGAATTTAAGACGACATATGCACGGGGGATCGCTATGAACCTCGAACTGGCGCAGAGCGCCGCACAGCAAGACAAGGAATGGGGCGCGGCCGCGGCGTCGCTTTCCGACACGACGCTGTTTGCCAACGTCGAGCCCGAGGCCCTCGAGGGGCTGCTGGAATCCTGTCCGCAACGTGTGCTTGCCGCGGGCGAGGTGTTGCTGCGTCCCGGTGAGGCGAACCGCACGTTGTTTCTGATTCTCAAGGGCCGGCTGCGCGTGCACCTCGATTCGCCCGACCACCGGCCGTTCGTCATGCTCAACGCGGGCGAGAACGTCGGCGAGCTGTCGGTCATCGACCACAAACCGGCGTCGGCCTGGGTCGTGGCCGATGGCGCGACGACACTGCTCGCCATCGACCAGGACCGCTTTTGGTCGATGATGCACGCCTCGCATACGGTGGCGTGCAACATGCTCGGCATCCTCACGCAGCGCCTGCGCGCCAGCGACGCCGCGATCTCCGCCGGCCAGCAACTGCAGCAGCTCTACAAGCGCCATGCGACCACCGACGAGCTCACGGGGCTCTACAATCGCCGCTGGATGCAAAACCTGCTGCGCCGCCATCTGTTGCGCAGCTCGATGAACCGCCAGCCGCTGTCGGTATTGATGGTGGATGTCGACCGCCTGAAGGAGTTCAACGCCGAGTTCGGCCGCGTTGCCGGCGATCACGCATTGTTCGCCGTGGCCCAGACGCTGTCGCACAACGTACGCCCGGGCGACGCGGTGGCGCGTTTCGGTGGCGGGCAGTTCCTGGTGCTGCTGCCGGACACCGATCTCGCCGGTGCGCGCATCGCCGCCGAACGCGTGCGCGCCGCGGTGGCCGAGGCCGTGGTGATGATGTCGGACGAAAGCATATTGCCGTCCGTGACCGTCTCCATCGGGCTGGCGCAGATGAGTCCATTCAGCACCTCCGAGGGGTTGCTGGCCGAGGCCGGTGCCGCGCTCGAACGCGCCAAGGCCAGCGGGCGTAACTGCTTTACCGACTAGCGCCCGTTCGTCACGGGCGCCGGCGGCTAGCCCGCGCTTCCCGGTTCCGCCAGCAGCCGCTCGACCTCACGCCGGTTGGCGCGTTTCATGGGCCGGCCGTCCACCGGCGAGAGCGGCAATTCGCGCGCGTCCTCGCGCGCGAATACGCACATCTCGATCGTCACGTCATCCGCGTTGAAGCGAAACAGCGGCACGGTTTCCTGACGCTCGCCGCCGAAGCGCACGCGTCGCTCGCTTTGCTCGAACGGAATCCGTTGATCATGCAGCCACAGACCCACCTCCTCGGGTGTGTCGGCGGTGACGTGGAACTGAATCGGCGTGTCGGCGGTGATGTTGCCGCTCAGCACCGCGCCCACCAGTCGTGGCTCGAAGCGCTTTAGAAAATCCATGGCATCGAGCGCAAGCGCCCGCAGCCGCCGGAGATCGGTGTCGCGGCGCGCGCCGCGGAACAGCCGCAGGTATTCGGCTACGGCGGCCTCGATCTCGTCGTTGCCGGGCAGGTTCTTGTCGCTCGGCAGGTTCAGGCGGGCAATCGCCTTGCGCTTGGCGGCGTGGTAGTCGCGCACACCCTCCTCGACGACGATGCGTGCGGCCTCGGCGCAGATATGGCGCCGCACCGTGTTGTCGGTGGGATCACCCGCCCGCCGGCGCGGTCCGTGGGGTGAGTGGCCGCGCGCGCCCATCAAAAGATCTGCCGCCGGATATTGTCCGGTACCGGTTCGGGTGGCGCCGAGCGCGCCGGCGCGACGGGTGCCGGCGTCTCGCCTTCGTCCGTGGCCGGCGCGCGCGCTTGTGCGCCCTCGATGTAATACTCCTCGATCGCCTGCGGATCGGTCGCGGTGGTCGGCTGGCCGGTTTCGCTATTGATCGGTCCCTTGCGCACGCCTGGCGGCGGCGTGAGCGGTTTCTCCGGCACGCCGTCGAGCGCCACGCGCATGTAGTCCATCCACATCGGCAACGCCGCGCGTCCGCCGGTCTCGGCACGCCCGAGCGAGGCCGGTTGGTCGAAACCGATCCACGAGACGGCGACGAGATCGCTGTTGAAGCCCGCGAACCAGGCGTCGCGGTATTCGTTGGTGGTGCCGGTCTTGCCGGCGAGGTCGGTGCGCCCGAGTTCGAGCGCCGCCTTGCCGGTGCCCTCGCGGATGACGTCGCGCAGCATGCTGGTGATGAGAAAGTCGATCTCCGGGCTCAGCACCTGGGGGGCCGCGTGCGGATTATTGCCCCCGGCGGTTTTGGGGATGGCTTGCTCCAACACCTTGTGGTCGGCGTCCTCGATGCGCGCGATGAAGTAGGGCTCGATGCGGTAGCCGCCGTTGGCGAAGATCGCGAACGCCGAGGTCATCTGCATCGGCGTGGCCGAGGCAGTGCCGAGCGCGAGCGACAGGTTGCGCGGCAGTTTTCCCGGATCGAAGCCGAAGCGTTCGAGGTACTCCACGGCGTAGCCGGCGCCGATGGCGCGCAGCAACCGGATCGATACCAGATTCAGCGACTGCGCCAGCGCCTTGCGCAGGCGCGTCGGCCCGTGGAACTGGCGGCTGTAATCCTCGGGGCGCCACTCCTCCTCGAGCGAGACATCCTCGACCACGATCGGCGCGCCGCTCACCGTGGTCGCCGGCGTGAAGCCCTTGTCGAGCGCGGCGGTGTAGATGAACGGCTTGATCGCGGAGCCCGGCTGGCGCTCGGCCTGCACCGCGCGGTTGTAGCTGCTCTCGGCGAAATCGAAACCGCCGATCAGCGCCTGCACCGCGCCATCGTTCGGCCGCAGCGCCACGAGCGCGCCGCCCACGCGCGGCACCTGCGCCAGGCGCCAATAACCGTCGGCCGCATTCTCCGGCGGCTCGAGATAGACGATGTCGCCGGCGCGCACCACGTCGCCGGCGCGCTTCGGCGCCGCGCCGACGGCGTTTTCCTCGATATAGGGCCGCGCCCAGGAGAGCCCGGCCCAGTCGAGTGTCACGATCACGCCGTCCTGGGTGTATACCCCCGCTGTCTGTTCCTCGACCTGCACCACCACGCCAGGCACGAGACCGCCGACGATGCGGTAATCCTTGAGCGCTTCGTCGAGCACCTCGCGGTCCGGTTCGGCGCCGACGGTAACGCGACCCGCCGCGCCGCGGTAACCGTGGCGGCGATCGTACTCCATGAGACCCTTGCGCAGCGCGCGGTTCGCGGCGCGCTGGTGTTTGGCGCTGAGCGTGGTGTAGACGTGGAAGCCGCCGCTGTACGTGTCTTCGTCGTACTTGCCGATCATGTACTGGCGCACCATCTCGGCGATGTAGGGCGCATCCAGGTCGTAGCGCAGCGCATGACGCGACGCCGTCAGCGGCGCGGCGAGCGCGCTCTTGAGCGCGGTGTCATCGATGTAGTCGAGTTTCTGCATTTGGCGTAGTACGTAATCGCGTCGCTCGAGCGCGTTGTCCGGGTTGGTCAGTGGGTTGTCGCGCGACGGGGCCTTGGGCAGGCCTGCGAGCAACGCCATTTCCGGCAGCGTCAGCTCGTTCAGGTCCTTGCCGAAATACACCTGCCCTGCGGCGGCGAAGCCGTAGGCGCGGTGGCCGAGGAAGATCTTGTTGACGTAGAGCTGGAGAATCTCTTTTTTACTCAGCTCGCGTTCGAGCTTGAAGGCGAGCAGCACCTCCTTGAGCTTGCGGGTGTAGGTTTTTTCCGGTGAGAGAAAATAGTTGCGCGCCACCTGCATGGTGATGGTGCTCGCGCCCTGGGCGGTGCGCTGGGCGCGCAGGTTGGCGAGCGCGGCGCGCGCGATGCCGACGAAGTCCACGCCCTGGTGGTAGAAGAACGAATGGTCCTCGGCCGCGAGGACCGCCTGGACGAGCTGTTCCGGCATCTGGTCGATGGTGACCGGGATGCGCTTCTCCTCGCCGAATTCGGCGAGGAGCTCGCCTTCGACGGTATATACCCGCATCGGCACCTTGAGGCGGCGATCGGAGAGATCGTCAATGGACGGCAGCGTGGGCGTGAGTAGCAGCGCCACCAGCCCCACCAGTACCACGCCCGCTGCGAATGCCCCCAGCAGGCCGATCAGGGCCAGTTGCCAGGGATTGGCCGGCAGGTTCTGGCGCAGGAAACGGCCGAAGGCAGTCCCGGGTTCGGTCATGGGCGGGTGGTTACGGCGTCGGCGAAAGAGGTGATTTGATTATTAAGACAGGGACTTAGAACGGTCAGTATAAACCAAACCCCAACCACCCATGGCCGTTCGTCAGCGATTTCGACCACCTGACCCCATTACTCCCTTTGTCTTGGTCTATATTTGGGGGTAGGATTTAAACCTTAATTATATGTATATTCCCTAACTACATGAAATAAAAGAGGGAACGAGTGATCCGGCTGTCCGATTTGTTCGTTCGTAAGCGGCCACCCCTGATCGGGATCGACATCAGCTCCTCCGCCGTCAAGGTGCTCGAACTGAGCCGCAACGGTGCGGAGTACGTTGTCGAGCGCTACGCCGTCGAACCGCTGCCGCAGAACGCGGTCGTGGAGCACAAGATCACCGAGGTGGAACAGGTGGCGCAAGCGGTCGAGAAGGCCGTTAAGCGCTCGGGCACGCGCCACAAACACGCCGCGGTCGCGGTGCCGGCGGCGCACGTCATCACCAAGCTCCTCAAGATGCCGGCGGTCATGAGCGACGAAGAGCGGTTGGCGCAGATCGAGCTCGATGCCGATCACTACATTCCCTATCCGCTGAACGAAGTGAATCTCGATTTCCAGGTGCTCGGCCCGTCCGAGGCCAACGCCGAAGAGGTGGACGTGCTCCTCGCCGCCTGCCGCAAGGAGATCGTGGACGACTATCTCGCGGTATTGCAGACGTCCGGACTCGTGCCCGCGGTCGTGGATGTCGAAACCTACGCCATGGAGAGCGCCTACGCGCTCATCGCCGAGCACCTGCCTGGCGGTGGCATGGAGCAGACCGTGGCCGTGCTCGATGTCGGTTCTGTCGCGACTACCGTCAGCGTCATCTACAACAACCGCTCGGTGTACACTCGCGATCACGTCTTCGGCGGGCGCCAGCTCACCGAAGAGATCCAGCGGCGCTACGGGCTGTCCTATGAGGAGGCCGGGCTCGCCAAGAAACAGGGCGGCCTGCCGGACAACTACCAGACCGACGTGCTGCGGCCGTTCATCGAGGCGATGGCGCAAGAGGCCCAGCGCGCGCTGCAGTTCTTCTACTCCTCGACGCCGTTCAACAAGGTGGACCAGATCCTGCTTGCCGGCGGCTGCGCCCAGATCCCCGGCGTCGACGAGCTCGTGGCCGCGCGCACCGGCATCCCGGCGCTCGTGGCCAACCCGTTCACCGCGATGAGCTTTGCCGGCGGCATCAAGTCGGCCTCGATCCACAAGGAGGCGCCGTCGCTCATGATCACCTGCGGCCTGGCGCTGCGGAGCTTCGACGCATGACCACGCGGCTGAACCTGCTGCCGTGGCGCGAGACGCGCCGCAAAGATCAGGACCGGCAACTGCTTATGTTCGCCGGCATGTTCTGGACGCTGATGGCGCTGATCGTGCTCTACGGTTACCTGCACGTGAGCGCGCTCAAGGACGATCAGGCGAAGCGCAATGAGTACTTGCAGCAGGAAATCGCGCGTGTCGAGAAGGAGATCAAGGAAATTGCCGACCTCCGCAAACAGCGCGAAGCACTGATCGCGCGCATGAGCGTGATTTACCAATTGCAATCCGACCGTATCCAGGTAGTGCACGTGTTTGACGAACTGGCGCGCAAGCTCCCGGAGGGCGTGTACCTGACGTCGTACAAACACAGCGGCACCAATGTTTCGCTGCAAGGCGTGGCGCAATCGAACGCGCGCGTGTCGGCGTTCATGCGCAACCTCGCCGGCTCCGACTGGTTTGCCGACCCGGAGCTTGAAGTGGTTACCGTGCGTGACAGGGGCGGCGAGCGGGTCAGTGAGTTCTCGCTCAAGGTCAAGCAGGTGGCGAAGAAAAAGGCGGCCGGCGCATGAATCTCCTCGACCAGCTGCGCGGCATCAACCCCAACGACCCGGCATCGTGGCCGCTGCCGATCAAGATCGGCGGCGTGGCCGTCCTCGGGGTGGCGATACTGATCGCAGGCTTCTGGTTCTTCATCCAGGACGAAATCGATGCCTATGCGGCAGCGACGAAAAAGGAAGATGAGCTGCGCGAAACGTTCCTGAACAAAAAAGCAATGGCCGTGAATTTGTCGGCCTACAAACAGCAGATGGAGGACATGCGCCGTACCTTCGGGAGCCTGTTACGCCAGCTCCCCAATACTACCGAGGTGCCGGACCTGCTGGTGGACATCACCCAGGCGGGCTTGGGCCGCGGGCTCGAATTTGTACTGTTCCGTCCGGACAAGGAAAGCCCCAGGGATTTCTATGCCGAGCTACCGATCAGTCTCGAGGTGCGCGGCACGTATCACGACCTGGCGCTGTTCGTCAGCGACGTGGCCGCGCTGCCGCGCATCGTCACCTTCGGCGATATCAGCATCGGCGTCGCGAAGGGCAGTGTGCTGACCATGTCCGCCAAAGCACGCACCTATCGTTATCTGGATGACGGCGGCAACGCCGCCAAGGACAAGGGCCCGGTGAAGCCGGGGAAGAAATGAGCATGTGCTCGTCGGTAAAAAACATCGCGGTGGCATCGTGCTTTGTACTCGCGCTCGCGGGTTGCTCGGGCAGCGAACATGAAGACCTGCGCGAATTCACCAAAAATGCACATGCCGATCGCAAGCCGCGTATCGAGCCGTTGCCCGAGGTCAAGCCGCAGGAAGTGTTCGCCTACAATCCGGCGCAACTGACCGATCCGTTCGCGCCCCAGAACATCCGCCCGGCGCGCGCCAAGGTGGGCGCCGGCGGCGGCGAGGTGCGCCCGGACATGAACCGGCGCAAGGAGCCGCTCGAAGAGTTTCCGCTGGATGCACTCAAGATGGTGGGCACGCTCGCGCGCGGCAAGCAGACATGGGCGGTGATCCAGGCGCCGGACGGCACGGTGCACCGCAGCAAGGTCGGCGACCATATAGGGCAGAATTTCGGCATGGTGACCAAGATCACCGACGAGAAAATCGACTTGATAGAACTGGTACAAGGGCCCTCGGGCGACTGGATCGAGCGCGAGGCCAATCTGGCGCTCACCGAATAGGGTGAAGAAGCGAGGCAGGCATGACACAGCGTGACATGAAGAGATACGGAGCCATGACAACCGGGCGGTTGTTGCTGGCGGCATTGCTGGCGTTTGCGACGCAGTTCGTCTGCGCGGGCGAGATCCGAACCCTCTCTTGGGAAAGCGACGGCGCAAGCCCGGTGCTGCGGGTACAGGTCGTCGGCGAAACCACCTTCGAGGCTGTGACGCTTGAACACGGCCAGCGGCTGCGCGTGAGTTTTCTTGACAGTACGCTGGCGACAGGTGTCGCCGAACCCGGTGGACAAGGATTGGTGAAGGGGGTTTATCCGTATCTCACTGAAGGTGGCGGCGCGGTGAACGTGGACCTGTTGCTCACGGAGCCGGGGCAGATGGAGGTGCGCAAGGTCGCCGACGGTTACCGTGTCGCTGTGTTGCCGGCCGGTGCAACGCGTCCGGCCGCAACGCCCACCGAGTCCGAAAAACCCGTCACCGTGGCAGTGCCGCCGCCGGCGGACACGCGCGTCACAATCGAAGAGATGGCGTACGCACGGTTGCCGGGCGATCGTATCCAGGTAACGCTGCGCATGTCGAAGCCGCCGAGCGAGCCGCAATCGTTCACCATCACCAACCCGGCCCGCATTTCGCTCGATTTTGCCGGCACGCGCCTTAGCACCACGAGCAAGACGCTCGCGGTCAAAGAAGGGGCGCTCATGAGTGTCACCGCGATTCCGGCGGACGACCGCACGCGCGTGGTCCTGAGCCTGGTCAAGTCGGTGTCGTATTCGACTGCGATCGAGGGTAATACTTTCGTGGTGACGCTCGACCCGCCGGCCACGGCCGTGGCCGGCGCCGAGCCGCCCAAAACCACACGCTTCGCCAGCAGCCGCCGCGACGCGCGCTTCAGCCTCAAAGACATCGATTTCCGCCGTGGGCCGCAGGGCGACGGCAAGGTCATCGTGACACTGTCCGACCCCACGGTGGGTATCGACGTTCGCGAGCAGGCGGGCGAGATCCTGCTCGACTTCCAGAACACCTCGGTGCCGTCCGAACTGCAGCGCCGGCTCGACGTGGTGGATTTCGCCACGCCGGTGCAAACCATCGATACCTTCTCCCGTGATGGGAGTGTGCGCATGGTGATCGCGCCCAAGGGCAAGTACGAGCACGTCGCCTACCAGGCCGGCAACGTGTTCACCGTGAGCGTCAAGCCGATTCTGGAGAAGGAGGGCGAAAAGAAGGCGGACGAGTTCGGCTACACCGGTGAGAAACTGTCGCTCAATTTCCAGAACATCGATGTGCGCGCGGCGTTGCAGGTGCTCGCGGACTTCACCGGTCTCAACTTCATCATCAGTGACACAGTGCGCGGCAACATGACCCTGCGGCTCAAGGACGTGCCCTGGGACCAGGCGCTTGACCTGATCGTGGACAACAGGGGACTCGCGGTCCGGCGCAAGGGCAATGTCGTGACCGTCGCCCCGGCGGCCGAGGTGGCGGCCAAGGAGAAGGCGCAATTCGAGGCCGCCAAGGCCGCGGTCGAGCTCGAGCCGTTGGTGTCCGAGCTCATCCAGGTCAATTACGCCAAGGCCGATGACATCGCGGCGTTGCTCAAGTCGATCAAGGCATTGCCGGGTGCCGCGGGTCAGCTGCATCCCGTGTTTGGCACATCTGCGACAGGCAACGTTCCGACCGTGCAGGCGGCGACCGAGTCCAACACCCTGCTTTCGCCGCGCGGTCAGGTGACCGTGGATGCACGCACCAACTCGCTTCTTATCCAGGACACACCGGGCAAGATCCGCGAGGTCCGCAAGCTCATCAGTCAGCTCGACCAACCGATCCGTCAAGTGATGATCGAGTCGCGTTTGGTGGAAGCGACCGACAACTTCAGTCGTTCGATTGGCGCGAGACTGGGACACCGAACCTCTGCCGGTGCCGGCGTGAGAGGCAACAATCGGGTCGTCACAACGGGTCAATTGGACGGCGTGGTTTCGACTTTGAACAATACTACATTTGAGATTTTTCCCAGCGGTCTGAATGTGAACCTGCCTTCACCCGGTATCGGTTCCCAAGCTGCCGGCGTGTTCTCCATCGCCATCCAGAGCGGCCTCAATCTGCTCGACCTTGAGCTTTCGGCGCTGGAACAGGAGGGCAAAGGCAAGATCGTATCGAGCCCGCGCATCGTCACCGCCAACCAGAAGAAGGCGACCATCGAGCAGGGCCAGGAACGCGTGTTCACGACCTCGGTGCTGGGCGTGGGTTCGGTGGTGACGAAGAAGGCCACGCTCAAGCTCGACGTGACGCCCCAAATCACACCGGACGACCGCGTGAACCTGGAGGTAGTCATTAATAAGGATAATTTCGCAGATGCCACCGCAGGCCTGCTCAATGTGAAGCAGATTACCACCTCGGTGCTGCTCGACAACGGCGAGACCGTGGTTATCGGCGGTATCTACGAGCAGGACCGCAACGATACCGTCACACAGGTGCCGTTCTTGGGTGACATCCCGCTGCTCGGCTGGCTGTTCAAGAACAAGGAGTTCAAGGACAACAAGACCGAGCTGCTGATCTTCCTCACACCGCGCATCCTGTCGCAGCAGACGAGCCTGCGCTGAGCCGATGCCTCCCCGAGCCGCCGGTGTCCGCCGCCGGCGGCTTGATTTATTCGCATGATGCTGGCATATCCGGACCATGACGGAGCCGGATGAAACAGCGGGGCGCGCGACCAGCATTTTTCTCGTCGGACCCATGGGGGCGGGCAAGTCCACGGTCGGGCGCTGCCTGGCCGAGCTGCTGCACAAGCAATTCCAGGACTCGGACCACGAGATCGAGGCGCGCACCGGTGCGGCGATCCCGCTGATCTTCGAGATCGAGGGCGAGGCCGGTTTTCGCAAGCGCGAATCGGCGGTGCTGGATGAGCTGACGCGGCAACGCAACGTGGTGCTGGCGACGGGCGGCGGCGTGGTGCTCGCCGAAGAAAACCGCCGCTGGCTGCGCGACCGCGGTATCGTGGTGTATCTGCGAGCGCCGCTGGAAACACTGGTGAAGCGCACGCGCCACGACCGCCACCGGCCATTGCTGCAGACGGCGGACCGCCGCGGCGCGCTCGAGAAGATCCTGGCGGAGCGCGAACCGCTCTACCGCGAGGCCGCGCACATCGTGGTCGAAACCTCGTCGCGCGCGCCCATGACCGTGGCGCGCGAGATTGCGAAGAAGCTGAAGGAACTGTTATCGGACATGGCGACCCGTGAAGACGCTTGAGCTGGACCTGGGCGAACGCAGCTACCCGATCTACATCGGGTCGGGCCTGCTCGCGCGCCCGGAGCTGTTGACGTCCTACATCCACGGCGCGCGTGTGGCGATCGTCACGAACGAAACCGTGGCGCCGCTGTATCTCGGCCGCGTGCGCGCGCACCTGGCGCGTTACAACCCGGTCGAGGCGATCCTGCCGGACGGCGAGCAGTACAAGACGCTCGAGGTGCTGAACCGCATCTTCGACGCGCTGCTGCAGAACCGCTGCGATCGCCAGACCACGATCGTCGCGCTCGGCGGCGGCGTCATCGGCGACATGGCCGGCTTCGCCGCCGCGACCTACCAGCGCGGGGTGCCGTTCATCCAGGTCCCGACGACGCTGCTGTCGCAGGTGGACTCCTCGGTCGGCGGCAAGACCGGCGTGAACCATCCGCTCGGCAAGAACATGATCGGCGCGTTCTACCAGCCGCGCGCGGTGGTGATCGATACCGACACGCTCAACACGCTTCCCGACCGCGAGCTCTCGGCCGGGCTCGCCGAGGTCATCAAGTACGGCTTGATCCGCGACCCCGGCTTTTTCGCCTGGCTCGAGGCGCACATGGATCGGTTGCTGGCGCGCGACCCCGCGGCGCTGGCCGAGGCCATCGAGCGCTCGTGCCGCAACAAGGCCGAGGTGGTAGCGGCGGACGAGTGCGAGGCCGGCGTGCGCGTGATCCTCAACCTCGGCCACACCTTCGGTCATGCGATCGAGACCGGCATGGGCTACGGCGCCTGGCTGCACGGCGAGGCCGTGGCTGCCGGCATGGTCATGGCCGCCGATCTGTCGCGCCGCCTCGGCTGGCTGACGGAGCATGATGTCGCGCGCATCCGTGCGCTGATCGAACGCGCGCGCCTGCCGGTGCAGGCGCCGCCAATGCTCACCGCCGCGCAGTTCAAAAGCCTCATGAGCGTGGACAAGAAGGTGCAGGCGGGCAAGATCAGATTGGTGCTGCTCGAGGCCCTCGGCAAGGCCGTGATCACCGCCGAGGTGCCGCCGGCGGTGCTCGACGAAACCCTCGCCGCCGCCCGCGCCGCCGCATAATGCCCGCGTCGTACGCCGCCACCGACGACACCTCGCGCGGCCGGCAATTTTCCGAGCCGCGCCCGACCCACCGCTCCGAGTACCAGCGCGACCGCGACCGCATCATTCATTGCGCGGCGTTCCGGCGCCTGGAATACAAGACCCAGGTGTTCGTGAACCATGAAGGCGACCTGTACCGCACGCGCCTGACACACTCGATCGAGGTGGCGCAGATCGGCCGCACCGTTGCCCGCGCGCTCGGGCTGAACGAGGACCTCACCGAGGCGATTTCGCTGGCGCACGATCTCGGCCACACGCCCTTCGGTCACGCCGGCCAGGACGCACTCAACGAGTGCATGCGCGACTACGGCGGCTTCGAGCACAACCTGCAGTCGCTGCGTGTGGTGGATGTACTCGAGGAACGTTATGCCGAATTTCCGGGACTGAACCTCACCTTCGAGACGCGCGAGGGTATCCTCAAGCACTGCGCCATTGCCAAGGCGCGCGAACTGGGCGACATCGGGCGGCGGTTTCTCGACAAGACCCAGCCCTCGCTCGAGGCGCAGCTCGCCAACGTAGCCGACGAGATCGCCTACAACAACCACGACGTGGACGACGGCCTGCGCGCCGAGCTTATTACCATCGAGCAGTTGCGTGAGGTACGGTTATTCGCCGAGCAGTACGACGCCGTGGTGCGGCGCTACCCGGACCTGCCCGAACGCCGGGCGATCCACGAGACCGTACGGCGCATGATCGGGCGCGTGGTCACCGACCTCATCGAGGAGACCGGCCGGCGCATCGCCGAGGCCGGCGCCCGCACGATCGAAGACGTGCGCCGGCAGCGGGTATCGCTCGTGGCCTACAGCGAACCCGTGAAGGAACAGACCCTCGAACTCAAGCGTTTCCTCCGCGCCAATCTCTATGCCCACGAGCGCGTGCGCGGCGTCACCGACAGTTCAGTAGGAATTCTCAAAGAACTGTTCCACGCATTCCTGCGCGACCCGGCGTTGATGCCTGGCCAGTACCAGGCCAAGATCCGGGAAGCCGGCCGCGACGCGGCCACCCGGGCGCGGATCGTCGCCGACTACGTCGCCGGCATGACCGACCGCTACGCCCAGCGGGAACATGCCAAACTGACCGGGGAATTACCGGTCGGCTAGCCCTGAATGGGGCCGAATAGGCCGTTTTGCCCGCTTTTTCACCGTTTTTCCGTTGAACCCCGGACCCCCCGCCGGTATACTTTTCGGCCCTTTGCGCGCCATATTTAACGTGTATTCCAGCCCTTGCGAGGGCCGCCGGCCTGACCGGCGCAGCGGTGAACGACATTGACACAGTTTGAATCGACCAGGCCGGGGGGCCTGTACCACCCCGCCACCGAGCACGACGCCTGCGGCGTCGGTTTCGTCGTGGACATGAAGGGCCGACGCTCGCACACCCTCGTTGA
Source organism: Gammaproteobacteria bacterium (assembly GCA_004298065.1). Lineage (GTDB taxonomy): Bacteria > Pseudomonadota > Gammaproteobacteria > Acidiferrobacterales > Sulfurifustaceae > SCRL01. Next base: position 17,846 of record SCRL01000054.1, read on the forward strand.
GCAGGGCCTGACCATTTTGAAGAACCTCCAGCACCGCGGTGCCTGCGGCTGCGAGGAGAACACCGGCGACGGCGCCGGTATCCTGATCCAGGTTCCGCACGCGTTCTACGCGCGCGAGGCCGGCAAGCTCGGCATCGCGCTGCCCGCGGCCGGCGAGTACGGCGCCGGCCTCGTGTTCCTGCCGCGCGACGCCAAAGAACGCGCCGAGTGCGAGCGCCAGTTCGAAGCCATCGTGCGCGAAGAGGGGCAGCTGCTGCTTGGCTGGCGCGACGTGCCGGTGGATGATTCCTCGCTCGGGCCCACGGCGCGTGCCTGCGAGCCCGTGTTCCGCCAGATCTTCATCGGCCGCGGCGGCAGCGTGAAGGACGCGGCTCTGTTCGAATTGAAGCTCTACGTCATCCGCAAGCGCATCGAGCACGCGATCGCAAATTCGAAGCTCGCACAGCGCGACCAGTTTTATCTGCCGAGCCTGTCGGCGCGCACCATCGTCTACAAGGGCATGCTCACGCCCGACCAGGTCGAGAAACTGTTCCCCGACCTGCGCGATCCGTCGCTCGAATCGGCGCTGGCGTTGGTGCACTCGCGCTTCTCGACCAACACCTTCCCGTCGTGGCCGCTGGCGCACCCGTTCCGCTACGTCGCCCACAACGGCGAGATCAACACCCTGCGCGGCAACATCAACTGGATGCGCGCGCGCGAGGCGCTGTGCGCCTCGCCGCTGTTCGGCGACGACCTGAAGAAAATCGTTCCGATCGTGGTGGAGAACGGTTCGGACTCGGCCACGTTCGACAACGTGCTCGAGTTCCTGCACATGGCCGGCCGCGAATTGCCGCACGCCGTGCTCATGATGATCCCCGAGGCCTGGAGCGGCCACGAGATGATGGACGCCGAGCGCAAGGCGTTCTACGAGTATCACGGCTGCCTGATGGAGCCGTGGGACGGCCCGGCCTCGATCGCCTTCACCGACGGTTCCGTCATCGGCGCCGTGCTCGACCGCAACGGCCTGCGCCCGTCGCGCTACTACGTCACCAAGGACGGCCTCGTGGTCATGGCCTCCGAGGTCGGCGTGCTCGACATCCCGCCCGAAAACGTGCTCATCAAGGAGCGCCTGCACCCGGGCCGCATCTTCCTCGTGGACACGCGCGAGGGCCGGATCATCGACGACACCGAATTGAAGAAGCGCTACACCGTCGCCAAGCCCTATAAGGAGTGGCTGGGAAAGGGCCTGGTGCCGTTGGCGAGCCTGCCGGCAGCGGCGGCCGTGCCGGAGCCGGACCACGCGACCGTGTTCGCGCGCCAGCAGGCGTTCGGCTACACGCACGAGGACCTGCGCATCCTGATGGCGCCGATGGCGCAGAAGGGCGAAGAGGCGATCGGCTCGATGGGCAACGACGCCGCGCTCGCGGTGCTCTCGGACCGCTCGCGGCTGCTGTACGACTACTTCAAGCAGCTGTTCGCGCAGGTCACCAACCCGCCGCTCGACGCGATCCGCGAGGAGTTGGTGACGCAGATCGAGACGCCGCTCGGCCCCGAGGGCAACCTGCTCGCGCCCGGGCCCGAGAGCTGCCGCCTGCTCAAGCTCAAGACACCGATCCTCGACAACGAGGAACTGGCCAAGATTCGCGCGCTCGACAAGCCCGGCTTCAAGGCCGTGACGCTGCCGATGCTGTTCCCGGCCGGTTCCGGCGGGGACGGCCTGGCGCGCGCCATGGACGAGTTGTGCGCAAGAGCGAGCGCCGCCATCCGCGATGGCGCCACGTTCCTGATCCTGTCCGACCGCGGCGTGGACGCGAGCCACATGCCGATCCCGGCGCTGCTCGCGACCGCCGGCGTGCACCATCACCTGGTGCGCGCGGGCACGCGCGTGAAGGTCGGGCTCATCATCGAGTCCGGCGAGCCGCGCGAGACGCACCACATGGCGCTGCTGCTCGGCTACGGCGCCGGCGCGATTAATCCGTATCTGGCGTTCGAGACGCTGGACGACATGATCCGTGAGAAGCTGCTGAACGGCGTGGACCACGCGCAGGCGGTCAAGAACTACATCAAGGCATGCAGCAAGGGCGTGGTGAAGGTGATCTCGAAGATGGGCATCTCCACCATCCAGTCGTACCGCGGCGCCCAGATCTTCGAGGCCATCGGCCTCGACAAGGCGTTCGTGGACAAGTACTTCACCTGGACCGCGTCGCGCATCGGCGGCATCGGCATCGACGTGGTGGCGCAGGAGACGAGCCTGCGGCATCACCGCGCCTACCCCGACCGGCCGGCGGGCCACGCCGACCTCGACTGGGGCGGCCACTACCAGTGGCGCCGCGACGGCGAGTACCACATGCTCAACCCGGAAACCGTGGCGAAGCTGCAGCACGCCACGCGCGCCAACTCGTACGCGTTGTTCAAGGAATTCTCCAAGGTCTGCGACGACGCGGCCGGGAAGCTCGCGACGCTGCGCGGCTTGATGGAATTCAAATACGCCGACAAGCCGATCCCGCTTAACGAGGTCGAGCCGGTCGAGGCCATCGTCAAGCGCTTCGCCACCGGCGCCATGTCCTACGGCTCGATCAGCCTCGAGGCGCACGAGGCGCTCGCGATCGCCATGAACCGACTTGGCGGGCGCTCGAACTGCGGCGAGGGCGGTGAGGACCCGGCGCGCTACGGCACCGAGCGCAACTCACGCGTGAAGCAGGTGGCCTCGGGCCGCTTCGGCGTCACCAGCCACTACCTCGTGAACTGCACCGACCTGCAGATCAAGATGGCGCAGGGCGCCAAGCCCGGCGAGGGCGGCCAGCTGCCCGGCCACAAGGTTTACCCGTGGATCGCCAAGGTGCGCTACTCCACGCCCGGTGTCGGCCTGATCTCGCCGCCGCCGCACCACGACATCTACTCGATCGAGGACCTGGCGCAGCTGATCCATGACCTCAAGAACGCCAACCGCGACGCGCGCATCCACGTGAAGCTCGTGTCCGAGGTCGGTGTCGGCACCATCGCCGCGGGCGTGGCCAAGGCGCACGCCGACGTGGTGCTCATCTCCGGCGATTCCGGCGGCACCGGCGCCAGCCCCTTGTCCTCGGTCAAGCACGCGGGCCTGCCGTGGGAACTGGGCGTGGCCGAGACGCAGCAGGTGCTGCTGGCGCAGAACCTGCGTGACCGCGTCGTGGTCCAGACCGACGGCCAGATGAAGACCGGGCGCGACGTCGTCATCGCCGCGCTGCTCGGCGCCGAGGAGTTCGGCTTCTCGATCGCGCCGCTGATCGTGCTCGGCTGCATCATGATGCGCGTGTGCCACCTCAACACCTGTCCGGTCGGCATCGCCACCCAGGACCCGGAGCTGCGCAAGAAATTCGTCGGCAACCCGGAGCACGTGGTGAACTTCTTCCGCTTCGTGGCCGAAGAGGTGCGCGAGCTGATGAGCCACCTCGGGTTCCGCACGCTGAACGAAATGATCGGGCGCGTGGACCGGCTCGACGTGAAGCAGGCGGTGAGCCACTGGAAGGCGCGCGGCCTGGATTTCTCGAACATCCTGTACCAGCCGAAGGTGTCGAAGGACGTGGCGGTACGCTGCATGCGCACGCAGGACCATGGGCTGGAGCGTTCGCTCGACCAGACCACGATCCTGCCGCTGTGCCGCGACGCGCTCGATCACAAGAAACCGGTGGACATCATCCTGCCGATCCGCAACGTGCATCGCACCGTCGGCACCATTCTCGGCGCCGAGGTCTCCAAGCGCTACGGCGCCGACGGCCTGCCCGAGGACACGATCCGCATCCACTTCAACGGTTCGGCCGGCCAGAGCTTCGGCGCGTTCCTGCCGCGCGGCATCGGTTTCACGCTCGAAGGCGATGCCAACGACTACGTCGGCAAGGGCCTTTCGGGCGGGCGCCTCGTGGTGTTCCCGCCGCGCCAGGCGACGTTCGTGCCCGAGGAGAACATCGTCATCGGCAACGTTGCGCTCTACGGCGCGACCAGTGGTGAAGCCTACTTCCGCGGCGTCGCCGGCGAGCGCTTTGGCGTGCGCAACTCCGGCGCGCACACGGTGGTCGAGGGCGTGGGCGACCACGGCTGCGAATACATGACCGGCGGGCGCGTGGTGGTGATCGGCCCCACGGGCCGCAACTTCGCCGCCGGCATGTCCGGCGGGCTGGCATTCGTGCTCGACGCGCGCGGCGACTTCAAGCAACGCTGCAACCCGGCGATGGTGGAGCTGGAAGCGCTGGCCCTGCCTGCGGACGTGGAGCAGGTGAAGGAGCTGCTCAAGCGCCACGTGAAGCACACCGGCTCGACCGTGGCCCAGAAGCTGCTCGACAACTGGAAGGCGACGCAGGCGAAATTCGTCAAGATCATCCCGAAGGACTACAAGCGCGTGCTCGCGGCCATCGCCAAGGCGCGCCAGACCGGCGTGCCCGAGGACCGGGCGGTGATGGAGGCGGCCCATGGGTAAGGCGACCGGTTTCATGGAGTTCAAGCGGGCGAAGCAGCCGTATCGCCCGGTGGCCGAGCGCGTGCGCGACTGGAAGCAGGTCATGGCGCCGCTGCCCGAGGACAAGCTCAAGGAGCAAGGCGCGCGCTGCATGGACTGCGGCATTCCGTTCTGTCACCAGGGCTGCCCGCTCGGCAACATCATCCCCGACTGGAACGACCTGGTGTACCGCGGCCAGTGGCACGAGGCGATCGACCGGCTGCACGCGACCAACAATTTCCCCGAGTTCACCGGCACCGCCTGCCCGGCGCCGTGCGAGGGCGCGTGCGTGCTCGGCATCAACGACGACCCGGTGACCATCAAGGCCATCGAGCTCGCGATCATCGACCACGCCTGGAACGAGGGCTGGATCAAGCCCGAGCCGCCGGCGAAAGAGACCGGCAAGAAGGTCGCGGTCGTCGGCTCCGGCCCCGCGGGTCTCGCGGCGGCGCAGCAGCTGCGGCGCGCCGGCCACGCCGTGACCGTGTTCGAGCGCGACGACCGCATCGGCGGGTTGCTGCGCTACGGCATTCCCGAGTTCAAGATGGAAAAGCGCGTGCTCGATCGGCGTCTGCAGCAGATGCAGGCCGAGGGCGTGGTGTTCAAGGCCAATGCCCACGTCGGCATGAACCTGCCCGTCGAGGAGCTCAAGAAGAATTTCGACGCGATTCTGCTTACCGGCGGCGCCTGCGCGCCGCGTGACCTGAAGGTGCCGGGGCGCGAGCTGGCCGGCATCCACTTGGCGATGGAGTACCTGACGCAGCAGAACAAGGCGTGCGAGGGCGACAAGCTTCCGGCTGACAAGCAGATCAGCGCCAAGGGCAAGCGCGTGGTGATCATCGGCGGCGGCGATACCGGCGCCGACTGTCTCGGCACCGCGCACCGCCAGGGCGCGGCCTCGGTGCACCAGCTCGAGATCAACCCGCATCCGCCGGCGACGCGCGCGGAAACCAATCCCTGGCCGCAGTGGCCGATGATCTTCCGCACCTCGGCGGCGCACGAGGAGGGCGGCGAGCGGCTGTACGCCGTTTCCACCGGGCGCTTCCTCGGCGACAACGGCCGCGTGAAGGCACTCGAGCTCGTGCAGGTGGAGCTCGTGATGGAGAACGGCCGGCCGACGTACAAGGAAATTCCGGGGAGCAGCCACGAGCTGCCCGCCGACCTGGTGCTGCTCGCCATGGGTTTCACCGGTCCGGAGCGGTCGGGCATGCTGGAAAAGCTCGGCGTGAAGCTCACCGAGCGCGGCAACGTCTGGCGCGACGCCGACTGGATGACCTCGGTGAAGGGCGTATTCACCGCCGGCGACATGCAGCGCGGCCAGTCGCTCATCGTCTGGGCCATCGCCGAGGGCCGCTCCGCGGCGCGCGGCGTGGACCGGTTCCTGATGGGCGCGTCCGATCTTCCCGCGCCGCTGTAAGCTGCCGCTGGCCGTTAGCTAACGGCTAAAGGCTACCGGCCATGACGCTTCCACTTAAAAACGATCGTCTCCTCCGCGCGCTGCTGCGCCAGCCGGTGGACGTCACGCCCGTCTGGATCATGCGCCAGGCGGGGCGCTACCTGCCCGAGTACCGCGAGGTGCGCGAGAAGGCCGGCGATTTCATGACGCTGTGCCGCACTCCGGAGCTGGCCTGCGAGGTGACGCTGCAACCGTTGCGGCGTTTCAGGCTCGATGCGGCGATTCTGTTCTCCGACATTCTCACCATCCCCGACGCCATGGGGCTCGGACTCTATTTCGCCGACGGCGAGGGGCCGCGGTTCCGTAACCCGGTGCGTACAGCGGCCGACATCGGCAAGCTCGGCGTGCCCGACCCCGAGCACGAGCTGAAATACGTCATGGACGCGGTGCGCCTGATCCGCAAGGAGCTGAACGGCGGCGTGCCGCTGATCGGTTTCGCCGGCAGCCCGTGGACGCTCGCGACCTACATGGTCGAGGGCTGCGGCGGGACCGAGTTCGCGTGCGTGAAGAAACTGATGTTTGACGAGCCCGCGACCCTGCACCGGCTGCTCGACGTGCTGGCGCGTTCCGTGACCGCCTACCTCAACGCCCAGATCGCCGCCGGCGTGCAGGCGGTGATGGTGTTCGACACCTGGGGCGGGGCGCTCACGCCGCGCGACTATAAAGAGTTTTCGCTGCGCTACATGCAGCAAATCGTGCACGGCCTCACGCGCGAGGCCGACGGTCGCAAGCTGCCGGTGATCCTGTTCACCAAGAACGGCGGCCAGTGGCTGGAAGGCATGGCCGCGAGCGGCTGCGACGCCCTCGGCATCGACTGGACCACCGACCTCAAGGATGCCCGCGCGCGCGTCGGCAACAAGGTCGCGTTGCAGGGCAACATGGACCCGGCGGTTCTCTACGCCTCGCCCGAGCGCATCCGCGCCGAGGTCGGCACCATTCTCGAAGGCTACGGCCAGGGTTCCGGGCTCGTGTTCAATCTCGGCCACGGCATTCACCAGCACGTCGATCCCGACAAGGTGACGGTGCTGGTCGAGGCGGTACACGAGCAAAGCCGGAAATATCACTCCTGAAGGAGCTTTCCGAATGGACCACGCCCGCTGTCCGTTCGAAAAGGTCATCCTCGGCGCCCACGCCGGTTGCGCGATGGCGCAGCGCTTCGCCGTCGCCGAGCGCATGGGCGTCGAATGCACCTCTGACATCGCGCTCAACAACTGCGTTACGCTGATCAGGCTCCTGCGCGAGAACTCGCGCTTCGCGCTCAAGGTCACCGACACCTCGGCACCCATGGCCTTCGGCAAGGAAATGAAGGTGATGGCCGGCGGCCTGATCGGCCTGGAGACGGTGCTGCACGGCAGTATCCAGAAGTGGCACAAGGATGTGCCGGTTACGGAGCCGAGGACGCAGAAGCGGCCCGGGCAGCCTGAAATCAAGGACATCCATGGCCTTATCAGTGAGGCGCAGGCGCAATTCGGCTCGCTGACGGCATTGCCGTATCCGGCGATAATGCCGTCCGTGGCCGCGTTTCAACTGAGAAAACGCCCCGCCCCCGACACGGGGAAAGGACAATAACAATTTCGAGGATGTACCGGCATGAAAAGCCTCTGGAACGATAACGAAGCCGCGCAATACCGCGGCGATCTCGGATTGCGTGTCTATACCTCGCGCCTGCTCGGGCGCGATGCGTCACTGGTGCTGCACGGCGGTGGCAACACCTCGGTCAAGATCAAAGAGAAGAACCTGCTCGGCGAGGAGGAAACGCTGCTGTACGTGAAGGGCAGCGGCTGGGATTTGGAGACCATCGAGGAGGCCGGCTTCTCGCCGGTGCGTCTCGATCACCTGCTCAAGCTCGCTAGGCTCAAAACGCTGTCCGATCCGCAGATGGTGAACGAGCTGCGCACGCACATGACGCGCGCCTCCGCGCCCACTCCCTCCGTCGAAGCCATTTTACACGCGACGCTGCCGTACAAGTACGTAGACCACACGCATGCCGATGCCGTCGTGACCATTACCAACACCGACAACGGCCGGGAGCGGATTAAAGAAATCTACGGCGACGCGTTGGTCGTCATTCCGTACGTGATGCCGGGCTTCGACCTCGCGCGCCTGTGCGCCGAGCGCTTCGCCGCCGATGCCGGGCCGCAGACGCGCGGCATGGTGCTGATGAACCACGGCATCTTTTCTTTTGGCGAAACCGCGAAAGAATCGTATGAACGCATGATCGAGCTGGTCACGCGCGCCGAAGAATATTTGCAGAAGCACAAGGCGTGGAATCTTCCGGAAGCGTCGACCAAACCCGCGAGCGCGCCGATGCGCAAGGACATCGCCGCCTTGCGGCACGATGTATCCATGGCGGCGGGTTTTCCGGTGGTGCTGTCGGTGCACGGCGATCCCGCGAGCCTCGCGTTTGCCAACCGGTCGGATGTGAAGAAGATTTCGCAACAGGGCCCGGCGACACCGGATCACGTGATCCGCACCAAGCGCCTGCCCATGCTCGGGCGTGGTGTCGCGGCGTATGTTGCTGATTACAAAGTCTATTTCGAGCAGACCGCCAAGACCGCGCGCGAGCCCAAGACCATGCTCGATCCCGCCCCGCGCGTAATCCTCGACGCAGAACTCGGCGTCTGCACCGTCGGGCGCAGCGCCAAGGATGCTGCCATCGTATTCGACATCTACGAACACACCATGCAGATCATCCAGCGTGCCGAATTGCTCGGCGGCTGGAAGGCGCTGCCGGCAAAAGACATCTTCGATGTCGAGTACTGGGACCTGGAGCAGGCGAAGCTAAAAAGCGGTGGCAAGCCGCCGGTGTTCGCCGGCGAAGTGGCGCTGGTGACCGGCGCCGCCTCCGGCATCGGCAAGGCCTGTGTCGAGTCGCTGCTCGCACGCGGCGCCGTCGTCGTTGGCCTCGACATCCAGCCGATGATCGAGACGCTGTTCGACCGCAAGGATTATCTCGGCCTGCGTTGCGATGTCACCGACGAATTCCAGATTCAGCAGGCACTGGAGCGTGCCGTACGCGCTTTCGGCGGCCTCGATATGCTGGTACTCAACGCCGGCATCTTCCCGGCTGGCTGCCGCATCGACGCGCTGTCCACGCACGAGTGGAACAAGGTCATGCGTATCAATCTCGATTCCAATCTCGTGTTCATGCGCGAGGCGCATCCGCTCCTGAAGCTCGCGCCCAAGGGCGGGCGCGTGGTCATTATCGGCTCCAAGAACGTCCCGGCGCCGGGACCGGGTGCTGCGGCCTACTCGGCCTCCAAGGCGGCGCTGAACCAGCTGGCGCGCGTGGCGGCGCTGGAATGGGGCGGGGACAACATCCGCATCAATTCACTGCATCCGAACGCCGTATTCGACACCGGTATCTGGACCGACGAGGTGTTGGCGGCGCGGGCGAAGCACTACGGACTGACAGTGGAGCAGTACAAGACGAACAACGTGCTCCGGACCGAGGTCAAGAGCCGCGACGTGGCCGAGCTCGCGGCCGAGATGTGCGGGCCGCTGTTCGCCAAGACCACCGCCGCGCAAGTGCCGGTGGATGGTGGGAATGAACGGGTTATCTAGATTTGTCGCCGCTCCATACCGCATGCGCCCAATCCAATACTGCCCGCACACGCGGCACCAGTAATTCCTTCGCCTCGTCGTAAGTCATCCAGCGAAACTCTTCGTGCTCCGGGCGCCCGAGCTCGGGGCTGACGGGCAGGTGGGCCTCGCCTTCTTTCGATTCCGCGATGTAATAGCGCGCGATTTTGGGTTTGCTGCCGTAGGGCTCGGTTTCCCGGAAATCGTGGCCCCAGCGGAAGTCGAGTTTCGTCAGGCCGGTTTCTTCCTCAACCTCGCGGATAGCAGCAACAAGCGGTTCTTCGCCGGGATCGAGTAGGCCCTTCGGAAAATCCCAGTAGTTGAAGGCGCGCAGAAGCAGGAATTTGGGTTCCTTGCCGAAATAACGCACCACGACCACGCCGGCGGAGAGAATGTTGGGCTGCATCTTCCGTTTATAGCGCAGATTCCAAAAATAAAAAAAATCGGGGCGGCAGGACCGCCCCGAAGGGAGATGACCGGCTTGCGCCGGTCAGGGTGGGATTTAGAAAACTAGCCCCAGGTGTCCGCCGTGATGCTTGCGTACCAGCCGAGGGCGTACTTGGCCTCTTCCTCGCGGAAGGTGTCCGTGGCTTCTTTCGGGCTCACGCCACCGGCGCCCGGGACATCGGCGATGCCCTTCTCGGTCACGCGATACACGCCCGCCACCGAGATGCCGTAGTTCGGCGCGATCAGGCTGTAGCAGGTATTGACGAACGACACGTCCGCAATCGGCTCGCCCTTAATCATGGCCGCGATCGCCGAGGCGCACATCTTGGCCTCGCTGTTGGCGGCGAAGCCCGACTTCGGCAGCGCGCCGGCGATGGACGAATCGCCGATGACGTGGATGCCCTTGTGGATCTTGGACTCGAAGGTCTTCGGGTCCACCGGGCAGAAGCCGGACTCGTTCGCCAGCCCCGCCTTGAGCGCGATTGAACCCGCGGTCTGCGCCGGGATCACGTTCACCACCGCGCCCTTGAACTTGTCGAGCTCGCCCGTGACGGTCATGGTCTTGGTGTCCACGGCCGAGACCTTGCCACCGGCCTTGCCCGGCACCCATTCGATCATGTTGCCGTAGAGCTTCTTCCAGCCGTCCTGGAACAGGCCCTGCTTCGAGAACGCGTCCTTGGGGTCGAGGATCAGGACCTTGGACTTGGGCTTATGGTTCTTGAGGTAGTACGCGACCATGCTGGCGCGCTCGTACGGTCCGGGCGGACAGCGGAACGGATTGGGCGGCGCGACCAGAATGAATGTGCCGCCGTCCTTCATGTTCTCCAGCTGTTTGCGCAGCAGCAGTGTCTGCGGCCCGGCCTTCCAGGCGTGCGGCATCTTCTGCGACGCCTGCTCGCTGTAGCCCTTGATCGCGTCCCACTTGAAGTCGATGCCGGGCGAAACCACGAGCCGGTCGTACTTCAACGTCTTGCCGCCCTTGAGCTTGACGCTTTTCCCGGCGGCGTCGATGTCGGTCACGGTGTCGCGCACCACCTTCACCCCGGAATTGCGCAGCGCGTCGTAGCTGTGGGTGATGTTCTCGATCTTGTGGGTGCCGCCGAGGACGTAGTTGCTGAACGGGCAGGTGACGAACTTCGTGCTCGGCTCGATCAGCGTCACGTTGATGCCGGCGCGCTTGAGGTACTTGGCGCAGGTGGCGCCGCCGAAACCGCCGCCGACGACCACGACGTGCGCGCCCATGTTGCCGTGCTTGGCGGCATGCGCGGTCGAGGAAATGCCGAGCATACCGAGCGTGGAAGCGGCGCCGGCGCCGCCGGTGAATTTAAGAAAATCTCTGCGAGTAATGCGGCTCATGTCGGCCCCCTTACTTGAAACTGCTGATGTATTTGGCGATCGCCGCGATCTCGGCGTCCGAATAGCCCTTGGCGTGGCGCGCCATGACCGTGCTCGGGCGCGCGCCGGACTTGAAGTCCTGCAACGTCTTTACGAGCGACTCGGCGGTCTTGCCGTGCAGACTCGGGATCGAGCCGGGGCTGCGGCCCTCGGGGCCGTGGCAGGTGAAGCAGTTGCTGCCCATGTTGGCCGCGGCCGCGGCGGTGATCGGCGCCGCGGGGGCGGCGGCCGGCTTCTCGGCGGGCGGTTTGGTGGTGGTGCAGGCGGCGAGCGTGGCTGCGCTTCCCCCCAACACGATCCACGTTATGACGGACTTGACGGTCTGCATCGTGACTCTCCTCTGAGACAGGGTTGTGCGTTGTTGGTGTGTATGAAGCGAGACGAACGCAAAAGCGGTGTCGGGTGCGGTCGGTCTCCGGTGAAGTAGTGAAATTGAATAGAAAACGGGGAAAGCGTTTTCTGACGTATATCAAAATTCAATTTAGCCCAGATTCTGGCGATCCACGGCGGGAAGATAAAAACATATGAATCAATCGGTTAAAGAGACGTCACTTTTGACGGAATAGCTGGTCACACATCCCCAACCCATGCCCCAAAAAGAAACGGGGCCTTGCGGCCCCGTTTCGGTTACTGCCAGCAGACCGGTTTCGTCAGCCGAACATGTCGTTGGTGATGTTGGCGAACCAGCTGTGAGCGTAGGCCATTTCGCGCTTCAGGTGCGCCGCCGAGGCATCCTTCGGCGTGAGGCCACCCGAGCCCTTGACCGGCACGATCTTGTTCTCGGCCTTGTTCAGCGTGTAGACCGCCGCCACGGAAATGCCGTGGTCGGGGCCGACAATGCTGTAGCAGGTGTTGATGTACGACGGCGTGCCCGGCTCCTTGCCGTTCATCATGTCGATGATGGCGCGCGCCGCGACCTTCGCCTGCGAGTTGGCCGAGTAGCCGGACTTCGGCATCTCGGTCGCGATGGCAGCGTCGCCGATCACGTGGATGCCCTTGTGGATCGTGGACTCGAAGGTCTGCACGTTCACCGGGCACCAGCCCTTGTCATTCACCAGGCCCGCCTCGAAGGCGATCTTGCCGGCCTTCTGCGGCGGGATGATGTTGATGACATCGCCGTGATGATCGTTCACCTCGCCGTAGACCGTCATGGTCTTCGGGTCCAGGCGCTTGACCGCGCCGTCCTTCGACTTCGGCACCCACTTGATCATGCTGTTGTCGGTGCCGTAGCCGTAGAACTTGGTCCAGCCGGCCTCGAACAGGCCTTTCTTGGAGAAAGCGTCCTTGGCGTCCAGGATGATGATCTTGGACTTCGGCTTGTGCTGCTTGAGGTAGTGCGCGATCTGCGAGGCGCGCTCGTACGGTCCGGGCGGGCAGCGGAACGGATCCGCCGGCGGGCAGATGAGCACCGTGCCGCCGTCCTTCATCGCCTGCAGCTGCTTGTGCAGCAGCACCGTCTGCGGGCCGGCCTTCCAGGCGTGCGGGATGTGCTCCGCCACCTCGGCGCTGTAGCCCTCGATCGCGTCCCACTTGAAGTCGACGCCCGGCGAGACGATGGCGTGGTCGTACTGGAAGCTCTGGCCGCCCTGGGTCTTCACGGTCTTGCTGACCGCGTCGATCGCCACGGCGGTGTCGTGCACCACCTTCACGCCGCGCTTCTTGAGGCCGTCGTAACCGAACTTGATCGAGTCGAGCTTGCGGTCGCCGCCCAGCACTTCGTTGCTCATGAAGCAGGTGTAGAAGTGGGTGTTGGGCTCGATCAGCGTAACCTCGATCGAGGGGTCGTTCAGGCGCAGGAACTTGGCCGCGGTCGCGCCGCCGGCGCCGCCGCCCACGATGACGACCTTCTTTTTCGCGGCGCCGCTCGACACGAGCGGGGCACCGATCAGGCCAGCCGCGGCGGTGCCGCTGGCCAGCTTCAGGAACTGTCTGCGAGAGATGTGACTCATGTTCGTTCTCCTCCTCGAGTTATTTCTGGCTGCCGTAGAAGTTGATGAGCGCGTCCAGGTCGCCCGGCTTCAGCGCCTTCACCTTCTTCTCCATCTTCTCCGGCATCTTGGTCTTGCCCGAGGTGAAGTCCTCCATCTGGAAGTGCAGGTACGGCATCCACTGGCCGGCGAGGATGCCGCCCTCGTCGCTCAGGCGACCGCCTTCCTCGTGGCACTTCTCGCAGTTTTGCTTGTGCAGCGTCTTGCCCTTGGCGACCTTCGCGGCGTCGGTCTTCTGGGCGTGGCCGACGTACTTCTTGCCGGCGAAGTAGGTCGCCATCGCGTTGATCTCGGCGTCCGAGTAACCCTTGGCGATGCGGTCCATGATGGTCGCGGCGCGCTTGCCGTCCTTGAACGCCTTCATGGTGTCGATGAAGTAGTCCTTGGTGATGCCCGCGATGGTGGGCGAAGCCGGACCGCGGCTCACGCCGTCAGTGCCGTGACAGCCGGTGCAGGCGTTGGCCAGCATTGCGCCCGAGGCTGGCGGTAGGGCCGGGGCGACCGGGGTCGCGGGCTGTTCGGCCGCGGCAGCAATGCCGCCGAGCGACAATCCGCCAGCGACCAGGATTCCGGAGAACAACGCACGACTTCTGGTGGGGCTCATCAACCTATCCTCCTCGTAAATGAAACAGACTGAATTTTTCTGGTGGCAGCCGTTAAGCAATCCGCGTGCCTGTTCGGCGAATGTCGGTATGGCGTTAATTTTCCAGAGAAATTTTTATTCCCGGGTAACGGGAACGTGCCGTTCTGACAGCATTGGCAGAGGTGGGCATGTCATGCTGGCAGGCATATGGCGTCCGCGTTTCATCCGCCCCGCCTGCTGGCCGCCGGCGGTTCGTCCTCGATATCGGGCAGCACTACGCCCGGCGGCGGTTCGGGCTGCTTGTGCGCGATACCGGCGTGGCAATCGATGCAGGTCTTGCCCTTTTCCATCGCGCGCGCATGTTTCTTGCGCGCCGACGAGCCCTGGTTTTCCAGGTCCATGGTCTGATAGTCGTGACAGCCGCGGCACTCGCGCGAGTCGGTGGACTTCATCTTGGCCCACACGCGGTTCGCCATGTCCCAACGCTGTGCCTCGAATTTCTCCGACGTGTCGATGGTGCCGGCGAACTGGTGGTACACGTCCTTGGCGGCCATGATCTTGGCGACGAGTTTGTCGCCGTAATTGCGCGGCACGTGGCAGTCGGGACACTGGGCCTGGACGCCCGAGGGGTTCTTGAAATGCGGCGTCTTTTTGAATTCCTCGAGGTTCCACTTCATGGTGTGGCAGGAAACGCAGAACTCCTGGGTGTTGGTCGCTTCGAGCGCGACATTGAAGCTGCCGAACAGCACGATCCCCACGAGAATCAGAACGGCGCCGGCGCAGGCGGGCGCCTTCCACCACGGTTTACAACGAGCGGCCATTGGCTTGAGTCCTCAGTACAACGTGTAATTCAGGTGTCTATGAAATCTTTCGCCACGCCCTGGCGGGTTCGGGTGACTGCCAGTTCTGTCACTCTCCCAATCTCGATGCCGGGTATTAGCAAAACCGATACCATTTTTGTAACTTGTTATTTCATGTATGTTTTTACTTTCAATACTGTTGATCTATGTCATTTCGGCAGACTGGGTTTCATGACAATTTGTCGGCCCGTATAACAACCAAAAAAGCTGTACCCAATAAATTCTTGAGAGGAGATTACTGCCATGAGCAGCAGCCCGACTATTCGCATCCAGTCTCTCGTCGAAGCGCAGGACGCGCCCACCGTAGTCGTCGATCGCGAGTACCGCATCGTCGCCGCCAACGCCGCCTACTGCGCCTCCTACGGCGTGCAGCCGGGCGAAATTGTCGGGCGCCGTTGCCACGAGGTGTCGCACCACTCGGCGGTGCCGTGCCACCAGAACGGCGAGCACTGCCCGCACCACGAGGTGTTCCGCACCCAAAGCCGGTTCGAGGTGTTGCACACGCACTACGATCAGCACAACCACGCCGACCACGTGCGCATCAAGGCCTATCCACTGCAGGACACCGGCGGTGCGACCTATCTCATGGAGACGATCCATCGCCTGGCGCCGAGCGCCGACCTCACCTGCGAGGAGATGAAGATGGTCGGGCGCTCACCGTCGTTCCTGGCCTGCATCGAGAACATGACGGTGGCGGCCAGGTCGGATGCACCGGTGCTGCTCTACGGCGAGACCGGCGTCGGCAAGGAGCTCGCCGCGCGCTTCGTGCACGACCACTCGGCGCGCAAGAACGAGGCGTTCGTCGAGCTCAACTGCGCCGCGATCCCCGAGGCGCTCACCGAGAGCGAGTTGTTCGGCCACGAGCGCGGCGCCTTTACCGGGTGTCTCGGACGCAAGCAGGGTCTGTTCGAGCTCGCGAGCGGTGGCACGCTGTTCCTCGACGAGATCGGCGAGCTGCCGCTCGCGGTACAGGCGAAGCTGCTGCGCGTGCTCGACGCCGGCGAGTTCCGGCGCGTCGGCGGCCACGAGTTGGTGCGCACCGACGCGCGCGTTATCGCCGCCACCAACCAGAACCTGCTCACCATGGTCGCCGACGGCCGCTTCCGCGAGGATCTCTATTTCCGTATCGCCGGCATCAAGGTCAACATCCCGCCGCTGCGCGAGCGGCGCCAGGACATTCCGGCACTCGCCGAGACGCTGCTGCAGCGCGCCTGCAAGCGCGCCCAGCGTGTGTGCCGGCTCACGAAGGATGCCATCGACAAGCTTGTACGCTACGACTACCCGGGCAACATCCGCGAGCTGCGTAACGTCCTGCAACGCGCCGCGGCGCTGAGTCCGGACGGGGTGATCCACGCCAAGCACATTCACCTCGGTGAACACTCTGTAAACCGGGAGGCGTTGTCATACGCCGAGGGCATCGCGGTCAGTCCGATGGCCGGCGGCGCGCGATCGGGGATGGCTGCGGTTACGCCGAAGCTCAAGGATATCGAGGCGCGCTATCTGGAGGAGTTGCTCGCGCGCCACGGCGGCAAGCGCCGGGCCGTGGCCGAGGTTATGGGCGTGAGCGAGCGCACCATCTACCGGCGCATCAAGCAACTCGGTCTCGCGAGCGCTTAGAAGAAATTTTCACCACAGAGGACACAGAGAGCACAGAGGAATTTTGAAAAATTTTTATTTCTCTGTGTGCTCCGTGTTCTCCGTGGTTAAGCAATCTTGATCAACGCGGCAGTTTCGCGAGGTCGAGGCGCGCGCCGGCGGTCGGCACGATTACCGGCGCGCGCAGCGCCTTGAGTTTTCCCGCCAGTTGTTCCATCGGCACCGGTTCGCCGTGCACCAGCGCGACTGTCGGCCGCGTCTTGCCGAAACCGCGATACCACGAAAGCAACCCCGATTGATCCGCGTGCGCCGATAAGCCGCCGATGGTGTGGATCTTCGCCGCCACGCGGATGTTCTCGCCCCACAGGCGCACGCTCGGCGCGCCGTCTACGAGCATTCGCCCGAGCGTGCCGCGCGCCTGAAAGCCGGTGAACACCACGTGGCATGACTCGCGCCACAGGTTGTGCTTGAGGTGATGGCGGATGCGTCCGCCGTCGCACATGCCGCTGCCGGCGATGACGATCGCGCCCGCGGCCACGCGGTTGATCGCCATCGAGTCCTCGGCGCGCCGCACCATGCGCAGGTTCGGCAGCGCGAACACGTCGCCGTTGGTCTTGCGGTTGTGTGCGGCCTCGTGGTTGTGCAGCTTCCAGTGGCGCGCATAGACTTCGGTCGCCCCGATCGCCATCGGGCTGTCGAGGAACACCGTCCAGTGCCCGAGGTCCCACTCCTGCCAGTGCTGCTTCATCACGTACAGCAGCTCCTGGCTGCGGCCGATGGCGAACGCCGGAATGAGGATGTTGCCGCCGCTCCCGGCGGCCTCGCGGAAAATGCTGCCGAGCTCGCGCCAGGTCGCGGCCCACGAGCGGTGGTTGCGGTCGCCGTAGGTGGATTCGAGCACCACCAGGTCGGCCGCGCGCACGGTTGCCGGGTTGTGCAGGATCGGCGCGCCGCGGTGGCCGAGATCGCCGCTGAACACCACGTGGCGTGTGAGGCTGCCTTCGGTGAGCTGTAACTCGACGATGGCGCTGCCGAGGATGTGCCCGGCGTCGCGCAGCGTAAGACGCACGCCCGGCAGGATGTCGGCGTCGGTGTCGTAGTCGAGTGCGCGGATCAGGCGCAGCGCCGTCTCGGCCTCGGCGCGCGTGTACAGCGGTTCGATTCCTGATCGCCCCTTGCGCGCGCGTTTACGCGACTCGATCTCCGCGTCCTTCTCGTTCAGCGCCGCCGCATCGAGCAGCATGATGCGCACGAGATCGCGCGTGGCGCGGTGAGTGTAGATCGGTCCGCGAAAACCGGCCTTCACCAGCAGCGGCAGGCGTCCCGAGTGGTCGAGGTGCGCGTGGCTCAGTACCACCGCATCGAGCGCCTGGGGATTGAACGCAAACGCGCGGCGGTTGCGCGCCTCTTCCGCGGTACTGCCCTGAATCAACCCGCAATCGACCAATAATTGTTTGCCGCCGACGCTGACGCGGTGACACGAGCCGGTGACCTCCTGCGCCGCGCCGTGGAACGTGATATCCAGTTCAGTCTCCCGCAAGAATATTGTTCACCACAGAGAACACGGAGCGCACGGAGAAAAATAGAGAATTTATGAAATTCTCTCTGTGTGCTCTGTGGTGAATAAAGTTTTTAACGCACCTCGGCGAGCAGGCGCTCGATCGTCTGTTGCGCCTGGGCGCGATAGCCGCCGCCGAAGAGATTGAGATGGTTGAGCACATGGTAGAGGTTATACAGGTTTTTGCGCACGCGGTACCCGGCATCGAGCGGCCAGGCCTCGCGGTAGGCGGCGTGGAAACGCGCGGAGAAGCCGCCGAAGAGCTCGGTCATGGCGAGGTCGGCCTCGCGGTCGCCGTAGTACACCGCCGGGTCGAAGACCACCGGTTCGCCCGTGTCCGTCGCCGCAGCGTTCCCGCCCCAGAGATCGCCGTGCAGCAGCGAAGGGTGGGGCCGGTAATCGCGAAAGAACGCCGGCAGCGCATCGAGCAGCCTTTCGCCATCGTGTTGTAATGATCCTCCGTAACCGTTGTCGACGGCGAGCCCAAGTTGCAACCCGAGACGTTGCTCGCGCCAGAACGCGACCCAATCGTCGGTTTCGTGGTTGGGCTGCGGCGTCGAGCCGATGGTGTTGTCGCGCTTCCAGCCGAAACGCGGCGCGGTCGCGCGGTGCATTTGTGCAAGTTGGCGGCCAAGCGTCTCCTGCGCCTGCGCATCCAAGCCGCGCAGCGGCAGGTATTCGAGCACGAGAAACGCCCGGTGTGCGGCGATCCCACTGCATACCGGCGTCGGCACGCGCACCGAGCGGGTCATGGCGATCTCGCGCAGCCCTTCGGCCTCGGCCTCGAACATGGCAAGCCGTTCCGCGCTGTTGAGCTTGACGAAGTAGCGCTGTGCGCCGCCTTCGAGCACTAACGCCTGGTTAATACAGCCGCCGCCCACGTCCTGATGCGAATCGGGCGTGAACGCGCGTCCGGTGGCGACGGCGATGAGGCGGGCGAGTTCGGAGGCGAGGGACATGGCGGGGCAGCCTACCGATTGCGGCAGGGAGTGTCAGGCATCGTCAGTATCAGTCTTTTATTATTATCTAATAAACTGTTTTTAAAGGCATTTATTCGTGGCACCGGAATTGCAGAAATACTCCTCATAAAAGAGAAGTTTCCGGGGGCTGACCCCCACCGGAGGGGAAGTCGTGCGGCCCACGGCCGTGCGTACGAGGGGGATATCGTTTGTTGAATCGGTTGTCCATGCGGTTGAGCCTCGTCGTCACCATCCTGGCGATGGGCGCGCTCGCCATCCTGCTCGCCATCGAGGCCAGCCGCGTCTACCGCGACCTCGCCGAGACGCAGCAGCGCGAGGCGCTGACCGAGCAGCTGCGCTTCATCGTGCACGACCTGCGCGGTGCGTTCGAGGGCAAGGCGCGCGAGTTGGCCACGCCGCTGACGCGCGATTCCGCGTTCCTCGCCGCGGTGCGCGCGCACCGGCACGATACCGTGACGCGCGCGCTCGAACGGCACGCGCGCGCGCTCACCGCGACGTCGAGCGCGACCCGGCTCGAAAAAATTTATGTCTACGACGCCGCACAACAGCTTGTCGGCGCTTTCGCCGATGGGATCGAGGCGAGGGCCGCGCGCCAAGGAGGGCGCGGTAGCGGCATCGCCGGCGCGTCGCGCGCGGCCGCTCTGCCGCCGTGCCAGAGCCTGCAGCTCCAGTTCGCGCGCCGCAACCCGGCCGAGGCGGACAAGCCGCTCTCCGGCATCTGCATCGCCGAGCGTAATCCGTACTATGCCGTGGTGCTGCCGCTCGGGGTGCGGGGCGACACCGGTAGTCTGCATCTCGTCATGGACCTCGCGCCCAATTTGGCCACGGCCGAGAACGCGCTGGGCATGCCGCTCGCGCTTGCTTTCGGCGACGGCACGCGCGTCTACCGTTCCGTTCGCTGGCCGGCGGCGGTCGACGAGAACACGCTGGTGGTGAGCTACTCGCTGCTGGCCCACGCCGACAGCAAGGCGTACATGAACCTGTCGCTCGCCCGGGACGTGCGCGCCTTCAACGCCCGCCTCGCAGAAACCCGGCGCCTGATCCTGTTCATCGCCGCGATTGTGATTGCGCTCGCCATCGCCATCGCACTTGCGGTGTTGCAGAAGACCGCCATCGATCCGTTGCGCGCGCTGACGGCGCAGTTGCGCAAGCTGCGCCAGGACGAGCGCCACCTCGGCCAGCAGGTGGAGGTGCGTGGCAACACCGAGGTGATCGAGCTCGGTGAGGGGTTCAATGAAATGACCACGCGCCTGCAATCGCTCTACCAGAATCTCGAGAGCCTCGCGTTCACCGATCCGCTGACGAAGCTGCCCAACCGCGCGCTGTTCCGTCAGCGCCTGGAGGAGGCGCTCGCGGGCGCGCGGCGCGACCATCGGCCGTTCGCACTGTTCCTCATGGACCTCGACCACTTCAAGGAAATCAACGATACCCTTGGCCACCGTGTCGGCGACCTGCTGCTGGCGCAAGTGGCGGAGCGCCTGCGCCAGCGCCTGCGCCAGGCCGACATGGTCGCGCGCCTCGGTGGCGACGAATTCGCGGTGCTGCTGCCCGGGCTCGATACGCGCCACGCGGCGATGGCCGCGAAGCTGCTGCTGCAGGCGCTGCACGACCCGTTCAACGTCGAGGAGCAGAACCTGAGCGTGGGTGCCTCCGTCGGCATCGCGCTCTACCCGGACCACGGCGTGGACCTGCATACGCTGATGCAGCGCGCCGATGTCGCCATGTATGCCGCCAAGCGCGTGAACGACGGTTTCGCGTTCTACGACGCCAAACTCGATACCCACGCGCCGTCGCGTTTCACGCTTCTGGGCGAGCTGCGTCAGGCACTGGAGCGGCGCGAATTCCGGCTCTTCTACCAGCCGAAGGTGAATCTCGCGAGCGGCGAGGTTACCGGCGTGGAAGCGCTGGTGCGCTGGAAACACCCGCGCAACGGCCTGGTGTTGCCCGACGTGTTCATCCCGCTGATGGAGCAGACCGGCATGCTGCGCGCGCTCACGCCGTGGATGTTGGATGAGGCGCTGGCGCAGAGCCACGCACTGACGCAGCAGGGCCATACCCTGACCGTGGCGCTCAACCTGTCGGCGCGCGACCTGCTCGCACCGCACTTGGTCGAAACCTTCGCCGAACAACTCGAAGCCCACGGGGTAGCGGCCTCGCAGATCGAGATCGAAATCACCGAAAGCACGCTTATGAGCGAGCGCGAGCGCGCCCAGGACGCGCTCGCGCGCCTGGCCGAAATGGGGATCAAGATCGCCATCGACGATTTCGGCGTCGGCTACTCCTCGCTGGCGTACCTGCGGAACCTGCCGGTGGATACGATCAAGATCGACCGCTCGTTCGTCATCGGCATGGGCTACCAGGAGGATAACGCCGCGATCGTGCACACCAGCGTCGACCTGGCGCATAACCTCGGGCTTGACGTCGTTGCCGAGGGCGTGGAATCCGACGATGTGCTGCGCCGACTGCATGATCTTGGCTGCGACGCCGGGCAGGGAAATTTCATCAGTCGGCCGCTGACCGCGGACGAGTTGCAGGTATGGCTGCGGCAATCGAGTTGGGCGCAAAACAAGAAATCACCGGCGCGCGGCCTGGGTCGCGCCGCCCGGCGCTGACCCCCGTTTCCCCAGGGATTTCCCGCCGTTTTTCAGATCCGCCGGGTGCGATCCCGGTGCAGCTATCTGACCCCACGCCCGGTACGTGAATCGTGCGGCCCGCGGCCGTCGCCGGGTAAGATCGCACGGACAACGATTCAACCAGGGAGATTTTCCATGCTCGATCTTTCCGGCAGGGTGGCGATTATCACCGGTGCCACCGGCATTCTCGGCCAAGCCTGTGCCCAGGCATTCGGCGCCGCCCGCGCCCATTGTGTACTTGTCGGCGGCTCGGCCGACAAGCTCGCCGCGCTCTACCGCGCCGACGCGAACCGGCTGCTCGCCGGCGGTTTCGATCTCGCGCTCGAAGCCGACGCCAGCCGGCTCGTGGACATGACGCTCAAGCAATTCGGGCGCATCGACATTCTCGTCAACACCGTCGGCGGCTTCGCCGGCGGGCGCAAGGTGCACGAGGACGATCTCGCCACGTGGGACGCCATGCACCGCATCAATCTGCGCACGACACTTAACGCCTGCCGCGCGGTCGTGCCGCATTTCGTGCGCCAGGGGTCGGGGCGCATCGTCAACGTCGCCGCGCGCGCGGGGCTCAGCGGCGTCGCCGGGCTCGGCGCCTATGGTGCGTCGAAGAGCGCAGTGATTTACCTGACGCAAACGCTCGCGGCCGAGCTGAAAGAGAACGGCATCGGCGTGAACTGCGTACTGCCGGGCACGATCGACACGCCGCAAAACCGGCGCGACATGCCGAACGCGGATTTCACGAAATGGGTGGCGCCGGCGGCGATCGCCGACGTGATGCTGTTTCTCGCCTCGGACGCCGCGCGCGCCGTCAGCGGCGCGGCGGTGCCGGTTTACGGGCGTAGTTAATAGTTCTTAACCACAGAGGGCACAGAGATCACAGAGTTTTCTTCAACCAAAGACTTTCTCTGTGCGCTCCGTGTTCTCTGTGGTGAATGTTTTACCAGGCACTTAGCACTTGTCCTTGCCCAGACTGAGCGCGCCGGGACCGAAGGCGATGATGTACAAAAGCCCGCCCATGATGGCAAGATTTTTCTGGAACTGGATCATCTGCATTTGCATCTGGTCCGCCGGCAGGCCCCAGTAGGCATGGAAGATGCCGGTTACCGGGATCATCCAGAGCAGAATCGCGGTCGCCGCCCAGCGCGCCTGCCAGCCGAGCAGGATCAGCAATCCGCCCCCGACCTCGACCGCGATGGTGATGACGAGCAGGATCTTGACGAGCATGGGATCGAGCCCGCCCATTTTCGAGGCCATGTAGCCCGCGGTACCGGCGAAGCCGCCGATTTTGTGCAGGCCGGAGACGATGAAGATGTTGGCGATCAGCAGGCGGCCGAGCGCCGGGCCGTATTTTTTCGCAAGTTCACAGACATTCATTGTGTTCCTCCGAAGTTGCAGATGCACGGCTGACGACACGCTGGGTCGAAAGCCCAGCCGGGGGTTACGGTATCAGAATCGGCGATGTTTTTACCGGGTCCGTTGCCGGCGGCAGCGGAAAAATCGGAACAAAAACAAGGACGGCGCGGGCCGGCTGCATAATGTTTATGCACACCCCGTTTTGGCCGTCCGACGATGCTTAAATCCGGCTCCAAAATCGAGCGCCAATATATCGACTTCAGGTATAACTCCTTGTATTTACAGGAACTAATTCCTTAGATTATTTTTTAGTCAACTTAACAAAACCACCGTCATACGGCTGTAAGAAAAATAGCCATGAGTGCTAATCAACAGTGTTATCCACAGCTTTTGTGAATATCCTGCAAGGCGTTTCCGGACAAGCAGTTAGCGAATTTCTTTGCGTAAAACATTAACGTGAAGCGTTGATGTTTCACGCATCGCATTCGACGACGAGAACGAATGCTTGTTAGAGTCGCGCCATGTCGGCCGATCGTGTCTGTCGGGTAGCGCTCCCGGCCCCGCTGCACCAACTCTTCGATTACCTCCCGCCCGCCGACGTCGCCGAGCCCGCGATCGGTGCGCGCGTGCGCGTACCGTTCGGCCCCCGGCGCCAGGCGGTCGGTGTGGTGCTGGAAATAGCCGAAAAAAGCCTGCTCCCGCGTGCGCGCCTCAAGCGCATCGGTGAGGCGCTGGACGCGGCGCCGCTGTTGCCGGAGAAGCTGCTTTCGCTGCTGCGTTGGGCCGCCGACTACTACCATCATCCCGTCGGCGAGGTCATCGCGGCGGCGCTGCCCACATTGCTGCGCCAGGGGCGCGCGCCCGAGGCGGCGCACGTCACCGTCTGGCGCGCCACGTCTGCGGGTCTGCAGGCGCTTGCGGACGGGCGCCTGGCCCGCGTCCCGGCGCGCCGGCGGTTGCTGGCGGCGCTGCGTGACGCATCGGACGGGCTTGAGGCCGACGCGCTTGGGGCGATCTCGGCGCGCTGGTCCGAGGCGATCAAAAAGTTGCAGGCGGAAGGTTATGTAAGCGCTCACCCACGGGATTGTCTGCGCGCGCCATCCGCTGACCCGCAAATGCCGCCGCCGCTTAACACCGCGCAACGTGATGCGATCACATCAATCGCCGCCGCCGACGGTTTTCAGGGCTTTTTGCTGCACGGCGTCACCGGCAGCGGCAAGACGGAGGTTTATCTCGGTGCGATCGAGGCGGTACTCGCGCGCGGGCGGCAGGCGCTGGTGCTGGTGCCCGAGATCGGGCTCACGCCGCAGCTCGTCGGGCGTTTCGCGCGTCGGTTCCGCGCACCGCTCGCGGTGTTGCACTCGGGCCTCACCGACACCGAGCGGCTGTGTGCCTGGACCATGGCGCGCGAAGGGAAGGCGCCGATCGTCATCGGCACGCGTTCGGCGGTGTTCGCGCCGCTGAAGAACATAGGTCTGATCGTCGTGGACGAGGAGCACGACGGCTCGTACAAGCAGCAGGAAGGCTTTCGTTATTCGGCGCGCGACGTGGCGGTGATGCGCGCGGCGCGTGAAAAAATCCCGGTCGTACTCGGCAGCGCCACACCCGCGCTCGAAAGCCTTTATAACGTGCGCCAGGGCAATTACCGCGAGCTGACGCTGCCCGAGCGCACCGGCGCCGCCGGATTTCCGCTAGTGCAACTTGTGGACCTGCGCCGGCAGAAGGCGCACGACAGTCTGTCGCCGCGCCTGGTCGAGGCGATCCGCGCGCGACTGGAAAGAGGCGAGCAGAGCCTGTTGTTTCTCAACCGCCGCGGCTTCGCCCCGGCATGGATGTGCCACGATTGCGGTTGGGTGGCGCCGTGCCAGCGCTGTGACGCGCGGCTCACGTTTCACCAGCTCCATAAGAAACTCCTCTGCCACCACTGCGGTGCCGAGCAGGCGATTCCCGAAACCTGTCCGGCCTGCGCCGGCACGGAGTTGCGTGCCCTCGGCGCCGGTACCGAACGGGTGGAGCAAGCGCTTGCAAAGTTTTTTCCCATGGCGCGCACCGAACGCATCGACCGCGACAGCACGCGCGCCAAGGGGATGCTGGAGGAAAAAATCCGCCGCGCGCACGCGGGCGAGGCCGACATCCTGGTCGGCACCCAGATGCTCTCGAAGGGCCACGATTTTCCGAACGTCACGCTCGTCGGCGTGCTTGATGCCGACCAGGGATTGTACGGCGCGGATTTTCGCGCGCCCGAGCGGTTGTTCCAGCAGGTGCTGCAGGTTGCTGGCCGCGCCGGGCGCGCCGACAAGCCGGGCGAGGTGCTGATCCAGACCTGGCACCCGGAGCATCCGATCTTCGCGGCACTCGCGCGCCACGATTTCAACGGCTTCGCCGACTACGCGCTCGCCGAGCGCCAGGAGGCCGGCTATCCGCCCTATGCGCACCTCGCGCTGCTGCGCGCCGAATCGCCGAATTCCGGGGCGGCGCTGCATTTCCTGCGCGCCGCGCACGCGGCCGCGGCGCGGCTGAAAGCGGAGGGCGTGACGCTGCACGATCCCGTGCCGGCGCCGATGGAAAAGCGCGCCGGGCGTTACCGCGCGCAGTTGCTGGCGCAGTCGGCCAAGCGCGCGGCGCTGCACGGTTTTCTCGACCGCTGGCTGGAAAAGCTGGCGGCGATGCCGCAGGCGCGGCGCGTGCGCTGGTCGCTCGACGTGGACCCGCAGGATATGTACTAGTCGGGTTCAGCCCTCGACACGAATCGCATCGAGAATCTCGCGGCCGTCGGCGCCGTTGTGCAGCCGGTAGACCTTCCAGGCAGCGCCGGCAGTTTGGCAGGCGCCGTAGCGAAACGGCATGTCGCGCCCCACGAGCGCGAAGCGCAGGTCGTTGAACCACACGCAGGTCCGGTCCGGGCCTTCGTCCACGCGGTAGACCGCGGGAAACAGCGCGAAGCGCCGGTAGCGCGCGAACGACTCCGCGTGCCACACCTTTTCGGCCAGCGCCGCTTCCATGGGCTTCTCACCGAAGCGCGGCACCTGGAACCACGCGAGCTTGTCCGCCGGAAAGTACGATGCATACACGCGCTTGAGCCACCAGGCGTCGGCCGGCAGTGGCTCGGGCAGGTCGCGGCGCGCGAGGCTCACGTAGCTCAGGTGGTATTCATTGCCGTGCTCGACCACGAGCATCCAGTGAAACGGCGAGAACGGCTGCGGCAGCGCCGAGACCACGGCGTTGTCGAAACCCTGGCGCGCGGCATAACCCTCGCCTGCCATCACGGCGCGCGAGTGCAGCACGCCCTGAAGGCCGATGTAGCCCGCGAGCACCGCGAGCCCGATCACCGCCGGTCGGCGCGTGTCCTTCCACACCGCCGAGGCGACCAGCCCGGCGACGAGGATCGCGGTGAAATACGGATCGATGATGAAGGTCGTCGGCAGCTGCGCGCGCCAGTCGGAGAACGGCGCGAAGATCATGGTGCCGAAGGCGGTGATGACGTCGCCGAGGATATGCGCGCCGATGCCGAGCGCTACCACGCCCACGAACGCGCGCCACGAATAGCGCTTGTGCGTGATCCACATGAAGGCGAAAGCGAGTACCGCGGCCCACAGCGGCAGCATGATGACCGAATGGGTGATGCCGCGGTGCGTCGTGAGGTAGAGCAGGGGGTCGACGAAGCGCAGGATGAAGTCGCTATCCGGGAACGCCGCCGCCCAGAACCCGACCCACAGGCGCAGCCGCCGCGGCAGCTGCTCCGGGCGCGGCCTGTCCGGCGCGGTGGCGCGCGCCGCAAGCGCGCCGGAGAGGGCGTGAGTCAAAGTATCCATGATGAAAAGTGTAACGCCGCCGTCAACCGGCGTGGCGTTTCTCGTACAGATAATAGACCAGCGGTATCACGAACAGCGTGAGCGCGGTCGAGGCGAAGGTGCCGTAGATGAGCGAGATCGCGAGCCCCCCGAACACCGGGTCGAAGGCCATGATGGCGGTGCCGAGGATGATGGCGAACGCGGTCAGCAGGATCGGCCGCAGGCGCGTGCGCCCGGCCTCGAGCACGGCCTCGTCGAGTGCGTGGCCTGCGCGGCGGTACTCGAGGATGAAGTCGATCAGCAGCAGCGAGTTGCGCACCACGATGCCGGCGAGCGCAATCACGCCGATCATCGAGGTCGCGGTGAAGTATTGTCCCATGAGCGCGTGCCCCGGGAACACGCCGACGATGGTCAGGGGAATCGCGCCCATGACGATGAGCGGCACCGCGAACGAGCGGTAGTAGCCGACCAGGATCAGGTAGATCAGCACGATCGCCACCGCGAACGCGGCGCCGAGGTCCCGGAACACATCGAGCGTCAGGCGCATCTCGCCGTCCCAGCGCACGGAGTAGCCCGTCGTCTCCGGATCGGCCATGAAGTACTGCGTGAGTTTCACGCCGCCGGGCAGCTCGTGGGTGCGCAACCAGTTCCACATCTTTAGTACCGCGTACACCTGGCTGGTGGAGCCCAGCTCGCCGCTGACATACACCACCGGCCGCTGGTCCTTGTGGTGGATCGGCTTCGGGGCGACGACGCGCTGCACCTCGGCGATGTCGGACAGGCGCACCTGCCGGCCCAGGGGATTGGTGAGCCATATTCTTTCGAGGTCGGCCGGCCCGCGCCGGTCGGCGGCCGCGACCCGCAGCCGGATTGGCACCGGTTCCTTTTCAGTCTCGATGTGCACCGTGCCGGCATCCGAGCCGGCGAGGAACGCGCGCAGCGTCTCGGCCACGGTCGCCGGGGCGATGCCGATGAGCGCTGCCTTCTCGCGATTAACCGCGATGCGGTACTCGACCTGGTCGTCGGTCACGGTGTCGTCGATGTCGACGACGTCGGCGGTCCGGCCGAACACCTCGGCGCGCAGCTCTTTGGCGAGTTTGCGCAGCTGCTCGTAATCCGGTCCGTACAGCTCGGCCAGAATGGTCGCGCGCACCGGCGGCCCCGGCGGGTCCTCGACCAGCTTGATGTTGGCGCCGGTTTCGGCGGCGAGTCTGGCCATGGGCGCGCGCAGTTCCTGCACGATGTCGATGGACGAGGTCCAGCGCCCGGATTTGTTGCGCAGGTTCACGCGCACGTCGGCGATGTGCGGGCCCTGTTTGAGATTGACCCCGCGCAGCAGGCCGTTGAAGTCGATCACCCCGGCCTCGCCTACGGTGGTTTCCCAGGTTTCGACCTGCGGGTGCGCGCGCACGATATCGCCCACGCGCCGCGCCACGCGGTCGGTTTCCTCCAGGCTCGTGCCCTCGGGCAGGTCCACGGTGATGTTGAAGGTGTTGGTGTTGTTCTTGGGCAGCATCTGGAACAGCACCAGGTTGAACGCCGGCATGGCGAGCACGAGCGCCATGAGCGTGCCGATACCGAGGAAGAACTTGCGCCGCGCCTTCGGTTCGGCGAGCAGCTTGCGCATATAGCCGGCATAGAGCTTTTCGAGCTTGCCGGCATGGTCATGATGTTCGAAGCCCTCGCCCTCGTGCCCCGCAACCTGAAGCCAGCGGTATGCGGCCCAGGGCGCGACGGTGTAGGCGATGATGAGCGAGGTCAGCATCGCCACCGGCACGAAGAACGGAATCGGCGCCATGTACGGGCCCATCATGCCCGTGACCCAGAACATCGGGATGAACGCGAGGATCACGGTGAAGGTCGCGAGGTTGGTCGGCTTGCCGATCTCGTTCACCGCCGCGACCGCGCTCTTCAACCGGTCCGCGCCCCGGACGGCGTAGTGGCGGAAGATGTTCTCGATCACGACGATGGAATCGTCCACCAGCAGGCCGAGCGACAGGATCAGCGCGAACAGCGTGATGCGGTTGATGGTCTGGCCGGCGATCAGGCCGACGGTGAGCGTGATGAACAGAATCAACGGGATCGTGACGGTAACGATGCCGGCCGCGCGCCAGCCGAGGAAGAACACCAGCAGCGCCACCACCGTGGCGATGGCGATGGCGAGGTGCTCCATGAGCAGGTTGACGGCGTCGTTCGCCTTGCGGCCGTCGTCGCGTGTGACGTTCACGTGCACCGTCGGCGGCACCAGCGCCGGGCGCACGCTGTTGAGCTCCGCAAGCACGTTGCCGGCCACGGTCACGGCGTTGGCGCCGGCGCGCTTGGCGATGGCGATGGTCACCGCCGGCGCTTCGACATCTTCGAAACGCGCGCCGGCGTAGGCCGGCCCGTAGCCGATGCGGTGCACGCGCTCGAGTTCGCCCGGGCCGTCCGAAATGGTCGCGACGTCCTTCAGGTACACCGGCCGATGGGCGCTGGTCGCGACCACCAGCCGCCCGACGTCATCGGCGGACCGGAGCATGCCCCCGGCCTGGACCGTGGCCACCTGGCTGCGCGCCACGAACGTACCGGAGGGAATGTCGACGTTGGTCGCGGCCACCACGCGCGTGATGTCGGTGAGCGTGACGTTGTAGGCGCGCAGTCTTTCGAGGTCGAGATAGACGTTCACCTGGCGCTTGCGCCCGCCGTGCAGGAAGGTCGCGGCGGTACCGT
The DNA here is from genome assembly GCA_004298065.1 of Gammaproteobacteria bacterium. GTDB lineage: Bacteria > Pseudomonadota > Gammaproteobacteria > Acidiferrobacterales > Sulfurifustaceae > SCRL01. The sequence continues at coordinate 47,224 of SCRL01000054.1, forward strand.
CCACGCGCCGCAGGTGCTCGAGCACGTCGTTGGCGATGCGCCGCAACTGGCAGTCATCGAGCTGGGTGCAGGACAGCGAGATCGTGAGGATCGGTACCTCGTCCACGTCCGCGGGCTTGATCAGCGGCTGGAGCGTGCCGGCCGGCATGCGATCGAGGTTGCTCATGACACGGTCGTAGAGCTTGACCAGCGAGTCTTCCTTGTTCTGGCCGACCTCGAACACCACGGTCACCACGCCGAGCGAGTCGGTGGCGAGGCCGTAGGTATGATCCACGCCGGACAGCCCCTGGAGGATGGCCTCGAGCGGCTTCACGATCAGCTGCTCGATCTCCTTCGGGCTCGCGCCGGGTTTGGAAACGAGGATATTGGCCGCCGGCACCACGATCTTCGGGTTTTCCTCGCGCGGCGTGATGAGAAACGCGAGCACGCCGGCGGCGAAGGCGAAGGCCATCACCAGCAGCGTGAGCTTGCTGTCGATGAAGTACGCGGCGATGCGCCCGGCGAGGTTGAAGTCGGCGCCGTTGTCGGCGGAAGATTTGCGCGCCATGGGTTATTTCAGCGACTGCAGCGGGCTGCCGTCGCGCACGGTTTTGAGATCACCGAGCACCAGGGTTTCGGTGCCGGTGAGACCGCTCAGGATTTCGAGGTCTTCGCCCTGCGCGCGGCCGGCCTTGACCATGCGGAAGCGCGCCAGCCCCTCGTGCAGCACGAACACACCCGGCACGCCCGCGCGCTCGACGTAGGCCGCGCGCGGAACGCGCACGCCCGCCGGGGTTCTGGCGGCGTCGGTGAGTGCCAGCACTGGCCGCGCGAGTTGCGGGAGTTGCGGCGGCGGTTCGGGCTGGCGCCCGCAGGCGGCGAGCACCGTGATGGCGAGTACAAACAGTATGGCGCGAATCATGGTTTTGCCTCTGTCGCCTCGAACGTGCCCTCGGCCAGCGCCAGCGCCGCCTCGTTGGTGCGCAGCGCCACACCGGAAGCCAGCGCTTCGCTGCGCGCCTCCACCAGCGCGCGCTCGGCCTGGAGCAGGTCGATCAAAATCGTGCGCCCCTGGCCGTAGCGTTCCTTCACCAGGCGCACGCTGTCGCGCGCCTGGGCCACGACCGCGCGCGCCAGCCCGTAGCGGGTTTGTGCCTCGCGCCGCGCGTCGAAGGCCGAGCGCACTTCCTCGCGTACCGTCTGCTCGTAGGCACGCACGCGGTGTTCCAGTTCGCGTGCTTCCGCCTGGCGCGCGGCCACGTCGGCCGTGTGGCGCCCGCCGGCGTAGAGGTCGAGGCGCGCCACACCCATGACGCTCCAGGAATTGTCGGCGGCGTCGAAATTCTTGTCGTACCAGTTGCCCGAGGTGATGACGTCCACTTTCGGTTTGTGCGCCGCCTGTGCGCCCTTCACGCGCGCCTGCGCCGCGGCCGCCAGCGCCCGCAGGCCTTCGAGGTCCTTGCGCCGCGCGAGCGCCGCGGTTTCGGCCTCGGCCAGATGCCGCACCGTCGCCGGCGCGTCGTCGAGCGCGAGCGGCAGGATGTCGATCGCGCTGTCCAGCGGCAGGCCCATGACGAGCTTCAATCGGTCGCGCGCGCGGCCAAGCCGGGTCGCCGCCTGCTCGCGTTGCGCCTGGTGCGCCGCCAGGCTGACCTCGGCGGTGAGTTTGTCGGACACGACGATGCGGCCCTCGCGCGCGAGCTGCGCGGTGGTGCGCGCATGTTCCTGCGCGCTCTTCAGCGCGTCGTCGGCGATGGTCAGTCCCTCGCGCGCCGCCTGCAGCCTGAGATAGGCCTCGAGCACCTGGAACGTCACCAGCTCGCGCGCCCGCGTGTATTGCAGGCGTGCGTGCTTCTCGGTCTCGGCGGCATTGGCCAAATCGGCGCTGAGCTTGCCGCCGGCATAGAGCGGGAGCCTGAGCGCCAGACTGGTGGCGTACATGCTCTCGGTTTCGGGATGGTTGACACGCGCCGGTTCGAAGTCGGCGGCGGTGACGCGCCGGGTGTTGAGCTTGTTGGCGAACGCCTCGAGCGGGTTGTTGCTGCGCGAGACGCTGTAACTCAGGCCCAGTTCCGGCAGGCGAGCGCCCGAGGCGGCTTCGGTGCGTGCGCCGGCGGCGTGGGTTTGCTCACGCACCGCCAGCAGGTTGGGATTGTGCGCAAGCGCGTGCGCCGTGGCCTGTTCCAGGCTGAAGGTTTCGGCTCCCGCGGGGATCGCCGGCGCGATCCCCAGCACGACGGCAACAGCGACGTGGTGCAGCTTCATGCCAGCCCCCGATCTGTGCGCGGTGATGAGTATAGGCGGTGGCGTTACTCAAACGCCACGCCGGGCCGGGCGCCCGCCGCCTTGAGAATCCTGGCGAGCGGGCAGAAGCCGGTGAGCGCCGACTGCAGCAGGTTCGCGCCCACGAACGCGGTCAACCACAACCAATTCATATGGTGCAGTTGGGACAAGGCGAGACTGGCAAGAATAACAGTGCCGGCAAACGCCAGGACGATGCGGTCGATGGTCATGCAATGCCTCCGGGCAACAGGGGAATGATGTGCCGGCAAACATAGGGCCGGGGAGGCGATAAAACAAATCGATTTTGCCAAAACTTGCGATAGCCAATACCTATCGTGTGCGGTCAGGCCGCCACCGGCACGGCGTGCGCCAGGAATCGGACGCATTCCAGCGGGCAGGCGAGTACCGCGCGGCGCAGCGCCTCGATCGCCTTGGGGCGCGGAAAGCTCGCGCGCCAGGCGAGCGCGATGCGCCGCACCGGCTGTTCGCCCGGGAACCGGCGCACGGCGAGAATCTTTTTCGAGTAACCGTGGGCGGCGGTGCAGGGCAGGAGCGTGATGCCGACGCCCGAGGCGACCATGTGGCGGATGGTTTCGAGCGAGCTGCCCTCGAGCGTGCGCTGGATACTATGCTCCGTACCCGAGGGCGTCTCGCACACCGGGCACACGCTCAGCACCTGGTCGCGGAAACAATGCCCCGGGCCGAGCAGCAGCAGATTCTCCTGCCGCAGCGCCTCGATGCTGAGCGATTTTTTGTGCGCCAGCGGGTGGTCCGCCGGCAGTGCCAGCACGAACGGCTCCTCGTACAGCGGCAGCGTCACCACGCCGGGCTCCACGAACGGCGCCGACACCAGCACCGCGTCGAGCGCGCCGTCCTTGAGTCGGTGGCGCAGCGCCTCGGTCGGATGCTCCTCGACCACGAGCGGCATTTTCGGCGCGCGTTTGTGCAGCAGTGGGATGAGACCCGGCAGCAGGTACGGCCCGACTGTGGGCAGGAGGCCGGTCTTGAGCGGACCGGCCAGCTCGTCGGCGCCGGCGCGGGCCAGCTCCCTGATCGTCGCGGCCTGTTCCAGCACCCGTTGCGCCTGCGCGATCACGCGCTCGCCGAGCGCGGTGACGCGCACCTCGGCCGGCGTGCGCTCGAACAGCGCCACCCCGAGCTCGTCCTCGAGTTTCTTTACCGCCGCCGATAGCGTCGGCTGGCTCACGTGGCAGGCGCGCGCGGCGCGCCCGAAGTGGCGTTCGCGCGCCACCGCCACGATATAACGAAGCTCTGTCAGGGTCATAAGCGATAGATAGAGCCTATCACGGCGGTCGGACGATTCAATTGGATTCCGCCCGGCCGGGACCGTATATAGGACCCATCCAGAACGGGAGAGAATGCCATGATCGATCCGATGTCCTGCGACCAGGCCCGCGCGCTGCTCGCGCGCGGCGCCCAGCTGGTGGACGTGCGCTCGCCGGCCGAGCACGCCGCCGGCGCCCTGCCGGGCGCCAAGAACCTGCCGGTGGAGGCGATCTACCAGTGGGTAAACCAGCTCGATCCGAAAAAGCCGTTGCTGCTCTACTGTCGCAGCGGCGCACGCAGCGGCGCGGCGCGGAACTTCCTGCGCAGCATGGGGTTCCACGAGGCCTACAATCTCGGCGCCTACCACCAGTGGCTGGGCTGCGCCGAGACCGCCCTGGCGGTTTAGCCGAATCTTTTTGTGCGCCCTTCGGGCGCGTATACGAGCGGGCTCCCGCGCCCGCAGGGCGGGTTCCTTTCTTTGCTCGTGCAAAGAAAGGAACCAAAGAAAGCACGTATACACCCATTTGGCCGTGCCCAGCCGGTACGCCGGCACAGCAGCACCACTGCTGCACTCGGCCGTCTCAAGAGGGCGGGGCAAGCAAAGGCGTGTGTCGCAGCACTCGGCGCGCCATACGGGGTCCATAAACCCCTTCGCTAAACCACGGAGGTTTTCCACGCCCCTAGGCGATGCCGAGCCACCGACCGAGACGACGCCAGGCCCGAAGGGTCGCGGAATGGATTCCGCGAGTGCGCATCCGGGATAGGGATATCCCGTATGCGCACCCTCGGAGGCGACGGCGGTGGCGAGGGGAGCCCGATAGGGCCTTCGCCTCGGGGCGAAAACGGTTTTGGTGACTTTTGCCAAGACAAAAGTCACCCCGGGGTGCGGGGGCGGAGCGCCCCGCGGTGTTTATTTAATCGCCGCCGAAGGCGGCGCGAGATGAGTGGTTTTGAGCTAGTTCTGGCCTTGCGGCGTTTCAGTTGACCGGCGTCAGGGTAGCGCCGGTGTAACGGCACCAGCATGGGATACCTGATTGTTGTTGGAGGTACCCCATGCAGCTCTGGCTCGACCTGCTGTTCGGCAATCCCATCGGCATCCTGAGCCTGGTCACGGTATTCGGCTCGATCGCTGTCATCGTTTTTATCTTGCGGATGGTGATCCGGAACGCCGCCGCGAAAGAGAAACGCTGAGCGTCAATTAGAAGGGTTTCAGGACAACGAGCAGCACGGCGCCGATCAGCAGCAGCACCGGCAGTTCGTTGAACCAGCGGTACCACACGTGGCCGCGGCGGTTGCGGTCGTGTTTGAAGTCGCTGAGCAACTTGCCGCAATAAAGGTGATAGGCGATGAGTACGGCGACGAGCGCGAGTTTCGCGTGCAGCCAGCCGCCGGTGATGCCGTAGCCGAGCCAGAGCCACGTCCCGAAGATAATCGTCAGCACCCCACCCGGCGTCATGATGCCGTAGTAGAGCTTGCGCTCCATGATCTTGAAGCGCTCGCGGCTTGTCTGATCTTCCGCCATCGCGTGGTACACGAACAGGCGCGGGAGATAAAACAATCCCGCGAACCACGTGACCATGAAGATGATGTGCAGCGCCTTGAGCCAGAGCATCGTCGTTATTTTTTTGGTAGCCCGGCCTCGATGATACGGCGCGCCTTCGGGATGTCCAGCCGCCCGGTTTGCTGGTAGACGATCTTTCCTTCGGGTGAAATCAGAAACGCCATCGGCACGTACGGCACGCCATCGAACGCGCGTACAACCTTGCCTTCCACATCGAGCGCCACCGGGTAGGGCACGCTTCGCTCGCGCACGAAGTTCTGCACGTCCAGCGGGCGGTCGTAAGGCATCGCCACCGCGATCAGCTCGAAGCCCTTGGGGTGCAATTCCTTATATAGCTTGATCAGGTCGGGCAACTCCTCGACGCACGGTTTGCAGCTCGTGGCCCAGAACGCTACCAGCACCGGCCGCCCGCGCAGCTCCGCGAGCGCGAGCTTTCTGCCATCGAGCAACTGAAATTCCGTCTCCGCCGCACTCCGCCGCGCCGGCTCGGGCCAGAGCATGATGACGAGTCCGCCGAGGGCGGCGAGGATGAAAATGGCGAAGGCGGCGCGGCGGATCATTCGCCATAACTTACCCTTTCCCGGAACCACTCGCCCGCCTTCGCTACCCCCGTTTATTCCTCCTTGAATTGCATGGACTTTCCGGGGGGTTTGCACTACATCAAGGTAATCGAAGGCACGCGCAATCATTCTGACCGCGGGGTTGCATTCAGCGGGCCGTACCGAGCGGCGAGGCCCCCACAGAACAACAACAGGTAGATGCATGTGGCGTCCTCTTGAACGGCAGTGGCATTTCCATGCGTGGCTGCTCGTTGCCCTGGCCGCGGTGTTCGCGTTCGTGTGGCAGGCGCCGCCGCATCAACCCTTCCAGGGCGTGGCGAGCTACCTGCCGCTGCACACCGCGCTCGAAACCTTTTCGCTCGTCGTCTCGTTCCTGGTGTTCGGGGTGGCGTGGAATGCGTACGCCCGCGAGCGCGCCGGCAATCTCGTCATTCTGGGGTGCGTGTTTCTCGCCGTCGGGCTTATCGACTTCCTGCACACGCTGTCCTACAAGGGCATGCCCGCGTTCATCACGCCGGGCGATCCCGAGAAGGCCATCAACTTCTGGCTGGCGGCGCGCTACCTCGCGGCGGCGGGGTTGGTGCTCGCGGCCGTGCGCCCCTGGCGCCCGCTGGCGCACCCCGGGCTGCGCTATGCCTGGCTCGCGGGCGCGCTCACGCTCGCCGCGCTGGTCGGCTGGATCGGACTGTTTCACCAGGATGTCCTGCCGCGCACGTTCATCGAGGGCAAGGGGCTGACGCCGCTCAAGATCGGCGCCGAGTACGTGCTCGTGGTTCTGTTCGCCGGCGCGGCGGTGTTGTTCTTTCTGCGCGCGCGCCGCGGCGCGTCGTACGATGCCATGAGCCTTTTCACCGCCACGCTCGTGTCGATCCTGAGCGAGTTGTGCTTCACGCTCTACTCCGACGTCACCGACGTGTTCAACCTGCTTGGGCACGTCTACAAGGTCATCGCCTACGGCTTCATCTACCGCGCGGTGTTCGTCGAAAGCGTGCGCGCGCCGTTCCGGCAGGTGCAGGAGGCCGAGGCGCGCTATCGCGCGGTGGTCGGGGACCTGCCGGTGTTGCTTTGCCGGTTCCTGCCCGACGGCACGCTGACCTTCGTCAACGACGCCTATTGCCGTTACTTCGGCAAGACACGCGACGAGCTGATCGGGTACAGCTGGGTGCCGTTGGTGCCGGAGGAGGACCGGGAATACGTCAAGGGCCGGTTCGGCTCGCTCAGCCGGGACAATCCGGTGGTGGCGTACGAGCACCGCGTCGTCGTTCCCGGCGGCGAGGTCCGCTGGCAGCGCTGGCTCGATCGCGCGGTGTTCGACGGCGAGCGCCTGGTCGAGTACCAGTCGATCGGCGAGGACATCACCGAGCGCCGGCGTGCCGAGGCGGCGCTGCGCGAGACGGAGGAGCGTTATCGCAGGATCTTCGCCGGCGCGCGCGACGGCATCGTGCTGATCGATGCCGAAACCGGTTTCGTGACCGACGGCAACCCGGAATTCGAGCGCCAGTGCGACCGGCCCCTGGCGCAGCTCAAGGGCATGCGCATCTGGGAATTACGGCCGCCCGACATGCGGGAGGCCGCGCGCCGCAAGTTCGAGGAGGTCCGGGCGACGGGCAGCGGTGGTTCCGCCGAGTTGGGCTTGCAGCGGCCGGACGGCACGGTGGTGCCGGTCGAGTTCGTGGCCACGCGGATACGCATCGGCGGGCGGGAATTCCTCCAGAGCATCTGCCGCGACATCACCGAGCGCAAACGCGCGGCACAGGAGCTGCGCCGGACGCACGAGTTGCTGGAGCGCATGTTCGAATCGATCCACGTGCTCGTGGCCTATCTGGATCGCGACTTCAACTTCATCCGCGTCAACCGCGCCTATGCTGAGGCCGATGGCCGCACGCCGGAGTTTTTCCCGGGCAAGAACCACTTCATGCTGTATCCCAGCGCCGAGAACGAGGCGATCTTCCGGCGCGTGGTCGAAACCGGCGAGCCGTATGTCGCGATCTCGAAGCCGTTCGAGTACGCCGAGCATCCGGAGCGCGGAGTGAGCTACTGGGACTGGCGCGTGGCGCCGGTGAGGGACACCGACGGGCGGGTCGACGGACTCATCTTCAGCCTGCTCGATGTCACCGAGCGGGTGTTGGCCGAGCGCCGCCTGCGCGCCGGCCTGGAACGGACGGTCGAGGCGATCGCCGCCACCATCGAGATGCGCGATCCCTACACCGCGGGCCACGAACGGCGTGTCGTGGAGCTCGCCACTGCCATCGCGCGCGAGGTGGGGCTGGCCGAGGAGCGCATCGAGGGCCTGCGCTTCGCCGCGCTGGTGCACGACATCGGCAAGATCCGCATCCCGGCCGAGATCCTGAGCAAACCGGCGGCGTTGAGTCCGATCGAGTTCGAGATGATCAAGACCCATTGCCAGACCGGTCATGACATCCTCAAGGGCATCGAATTCCCCTGGCCGGTGGCGCGGATGGTGCTGGAACACCACGAGCGCCTGGATGGCTCCGGCTACCCGGGCGGGCTGAAGGGTGTGCAAACGCTGCTCGAATCGAAAATCCTCACGGTCGCCGACGTGGTCGAGGCCATGTCGTCGCACCGTCCCTACCGGCCGGCGCTCGGGATCGACATCGCGCTCGCGCACCTCACCGAGAAGCGCGGCCTGTGGTACGACCCGGCGGCGGCGGATGCGTGCGTGCGGCTGTTCCGGGAAAAAAATTTTCGGTTCGGTTGACGGCGCGGAAGGGTTGCGATGGGCGGATTGCGCAAACTGATGACAGTCCTGCGGGCTGCGCCGCCAACATCAGGCGAGATGGCAGCACGCACCCAAGGCAAGGAAATCGCGCGTCTGCGGTTGACCTTTCTTGTGCCGTTGGTGGCGGTCATCTCGATCATCGTGATCGCATACGTTGCCAGCCTGTATCACCGCGAATACGAATATTTGCGGCTCGGCACGGTCAGGCTGAATACCTCGGCCAACGAGCTGTACAGGGACGGCCTGAACCACAGCGCGGTCGTGCTGCGCACCGTGATGGGCGTGGTCGCGCACGATGAGTCGTTGCGTGCCGCGCTCGCGCGCAAGGATGTGCCGGCCCTGCTTCGGCGCGCCGGGCCGATCCTCGACGACCTGAAGAAGGACTACAACATCACGCATTTCTATTTTAGCGGCCCGGACCGCGTGAACCTGCTGCGCGTGCACAATCCGCCGCGCCACGGCGACGTCATCAATCGCGTGACCACGTTGCTCGCCGAGCGCGATGGCAAGCTGGCGCACGGGGTGGAGCTCGGGCCGTACGGCACGTTCACACTGCGACTGGTGGGTCCCTGGTACGAGGAGCGTACCCGGCGCCTGCTGGGTTACGTCGAGTTCGGCATGGAGATCGACAGCGTGCTGGGATACTTGCGCGATTTCTTCGGTGTCGAGACCTACGTCGTGATCCGCAAGGAATTCCTGAAACGCGAGACGTGGGAGGAAGGGATGCGCATGCTCGGTCATGCGGCGACAGACTGGGACCGCTTTCCGGGCGTGGCGTTGGGTCCGCACGGGGCGCGGGCATTGCCCCCGGTATTGGTCGAGCGGTTCGCGCACGACGGCGGCAGCGGCGAACCGCTTCTGGATATCCGGCCCGGCCAGGCGCCGTACCGCGCGGTCTTCGTGCCGCTGCGCGATATCTCCGGTCGCGAGGTGGGGCAGATGGCCCTTCTGGCCGACGTGTCGCAAGAGCTCGAAACCACGCGCCGCCGGGTATACGTCGGCAGCGCGGTCGTGCTCGTCACCGGTGGCCTGCTGGGAGCATTCTTCTTCTGGCTCGCAGGGCGCGTCGGGCGGCGCATCGAGCATGACGAAAAGGAACTGCAACGGCTCGCGACGCACGACGGCCTCACCGGCCTTTATAACCACCGCACGTTTTACGCGCTGCTGGAGGACGAGATCGCCCGCGCGAAGCGATTCAACCGACCGGTGTCGTTGCTCATGCTCGACATCGACCACTTCAAGCATGTTAATGACACCCATGGACATCTTGCCGGTGATGCCATCCTGAAGAGTTTGAGCGAGCTGCTCACCCGCCAGGCACGTGCCATCGACCGCGTGTGCCGCTACGGCGGCGAGGAGATCACCGCGATCCTGCCCGAGACCGAGAACGCCGCCGCGCTGAACATCGCCGAGCGCCTGCGCGCGACGGTGGAACGGGAGCAGCTCGACATCGGCGACGGCCGCATCGTCAGCGTCACTGTCAGCATCGGGCTGGCCTCCTGGCCGGCACAGGCCGGCGACGCCGAGACATTGGTGGCTGCCGCGGACACCGCGATGTACGCCGCCAAGCAGGCCGGGCGCAACCGCGTGTGCCGCTATGAACCGGGTTTGCGTGTGCCGGGCGATTGAAGTGTTGGCATGGCAGCAAATCCGGCGAAGAGCCAACATCGGCGGCACATAATGGATTGAACCGCTCAACCTCTTTAGACCCCACGCGGGTTATGGACTAAAGTTAGCCGTAAGACAAAGGAACGATCTTCCATGGATACGGTGACAACGGTATTTCGGTTTCCGGCCGGTTCCCGGTTCGCGGACAATACCGAACCCCGTGTCCTCCCCAAGGAAGCGCGACTCACCGGGGGCCGGGTGTGATCTCTTCCCTCGGATTCAAGAAACAAATCCTGCTCGCCATGCTGACCGCGGTGGTCGTGTTGCTGGTTTCGTTCGTCGCCGGCGTTTATTACCTGGAAACGCGGCACATGGCGCAGGAAACGGCGGAGCGGAATCGCACGATACAGACGTTCTACCAGCACGAGCTTACCGAACGCGCCCGCCGATTGGGCAGTGTGATGGCCTCGATGCAGAACGGGCCGCTGCATGCGGCCCTGCGCGCGCGCGACCGCGCGAGCCTGGCGCGCGCCACCGCCCCGCTGTTCCGGGAGCTGCGCGGCAAGTACGGCATTACCCATCTCTATTTTTCCGACACCGCACGCGTGAACCTGCTGCGGGCCCACGAGCCCGGACGCCACGGCGATGTCATCGAGCGTTTCACCACGCGCGAGGCCCAGCGTCGCGGGCAGGACGTTTGGGGCACCGAACTCGGCCCGCTCGGCACCTTCACCCTGCGGTACGTCAGCCCGTGGCGCGAGAACGGAAAGGTGGTCGGTTTCGTGGAGCTTGGCGAGGAGCTGACGCCGGTGGCCGACCAGATACGCGAGCTGTTCCAGTGCGAGTGCGTGCTCTTTATCTACAAACGATATCTGGATCGCAACGAATGGGAGTCGGGCATGAAGATGCTCGGCCGCACGCCGCACTGGGAGCGCTATGCAGATGCGGTCGTGACCTATCGCACGTCGGAGCTGCTGCCGGAAACGGTGGACCGGATAATGCGCAACCGCCCACCGGACGCGACAGCGCCGATCGCAACCACTGTCGACGGCCGGGACCTGCACGTCACCTGGATGGCGCTCAAAGATGCCGCGGCACGCGAGGTGGGAGGGCTGGTCCTGGTCCGCGACCTGAGCCCGTTCACGGTGTCGCGGCGGCAGGTGGTATACACTGTTGGTGCGTTCTACCTCGGGTTCGCGGCGCTGCTGTCCTGGTTCTTCTACGCGGTGCTTGGCCAGCTCGAGCGCGAGCGCGATGTCGAGCAGGCGAAACTCAAACAGCAGCTCGACGAGCTGCGACGCTTCCAGCGGGTCACTGTCGGACGCGAGCTGCGCCTGAAGGAGCTTGAGGAAGAGAACGCCCGCCTCAAGGCCCGCCTCGACGAATTACAGCGTCCTGCGACGTAAGCGCCGATCGCCGGCTGGAGCAGAGCGATGCGCAAGGACAAGGACACACGCCACGACCCCGCCGATGCCGACGAGCTGGTCCGGCTGACGGAAGAACTCGAGCGGCGCAACGCCGCACTCGAGGCCCAGGTGCGGGAGCAGGACCGCAACCGCGTCGCGCTGTTGCACCTGCTCGAAGACCTGGAGCACGAGCACAAGCAAGTCGAGCAGGCGCGGCGCGAGTGGACCCTGGCGTTCGACGCCATCCACGACCCGGTGTTCCTGCACAACGCCGATTACCGCATCGTGCGCGCCAACCGTGCCTACGCCGCGCGCGCCGGCCTGCCGTTCAAGGACCTTATCGGCAAGCCCTACTGGGAGGTATTTCCCCGGGGCGCCGGTCCGCTCCCGAGTTGCCGCCGGGCAATGTCGCAAGCGGAAGAAACGGAGGCGGCGGAGGAAGTCCGGCTCGACACCGGCGAGATTTTTCTTTCGCGCAGTTTCGGCGTGCGGGACGCGCAGGGCGCGTACCTCTATTCCGTGCATGTTCTGGAAAACGTCACCGAGCGGCACAAGTCCGAGCAGGCGCTGCGCGAAAGCGAGGAACGTTTCCGCAGGTTGTTCGAGCATTCCAACGACGCGATCTTCATCCATACCCTGACGGGCGAACTGCTCGACGCCAACGCGCAAGCAGAGCGGTTACTGGGTTATCCGCTCGACGTCCTGAAGACAATTCCCGTGACGCAGTACTCGCCACCCGAGGATGCTGAGCTTGGCAGGCGAGCGTTCGAGGAAACCAGGACGAAGGGACACGTCCGCTTCGAGAGCCATTTTCGTCATGCCAACGGAAACCTTATCGATGTGGAAATCAGCAGCCGCATCGTCGACAGCGCGAAGGGGATTGTCCAAGGTGTCGTCCGCGACATCACCGCGCGCAAGCGCGCGGAAGAAGCGTTGCGGGACGAAAAGCTTTTTTCCGATGAGACCATCGAAAGCCTGCCGGGTGTCTTTTACCTGTTCGACACCGGCGGTCGTTTTGTGCGCTGGAACCGGAGTTTGGAAATCGTCAGTGGCTATTCGCACGACGAGATCGGGAGCATGCACCCGGCCGATCTGTTCACCGGCGCGGATCGGCAACATATTGTCGAGCGGATTGCGGAGGTGTTTGAGAAGGGCGAATCCACGGCAGAGGCCGCGTTTACCGCTAAGGATGGGCGCCGGATTCCGTTCTTTTTCACCGGCCGCCGGGTGGAGCTGGCAGGCACGGTTTATCTCGTCGGTATGGGGATCGACATCTCCGCGCGCACTCGGGCAGAGGTGGCGCTGCGACAGAGCGAAGAGAAATTCCGCTCACTGGTCGAGACGACGAGTGACTGGATATGGGAGGTCGATCGAGACGGTCGGTATACTTATATCAGCCCCAAGGTCGAGACGTTGCTGGGATATCGGCCGGAGGAGATGTTGGGCAAGTCACCCTTCGATTTCATGGCGCCGGAAGAGGCCAAGCGGGTCCGGGGCGTGTTCGGCCAGGCGATAGCGGCGCGCGCGCCATTCACCTCGCTGGAAAATATCAATCTCCGCAAGGATGGACGCCGGGTGCTCCTGGAGAGCAGCGGAATTCCGTTCTTCGACACGAGCGGGAATTTTGCGGGCTATCGGGGTATCGACCGCGACGTTACCGGGCGCAAGGAAGCGGAAACGAGAGTTCGCAGCGAACGGGACAGGGCCCAGCGTTACCTGGATATCGCGGGGGTCATGCTGGTGGCGCTGGACTCGAAGGGAAACGTGACGCTCATCAATCGCAAGGGGTGCGAGATGCTAGGGTATCCGGAAACGGAAATCGTCGGCCAATCCTGGTTCGATCGTTTTCTGCCCGAACAATCCCGAAAGGATGCGCGCAAGATATTCGAACAAGTCCTGGCGGGCGAGTCGCGATTGACCGAATTTTACGAAAACCCTGTTCTCGTCCGTGACGGTACCGAGCGCGTCATCGCGTGGCACAACCGTATACTCACGGACGACACCGGCAGGCCTGTCGGTACGCTGAGTTCCGGCGAAGACATCACCGAGCGCAAATGGGCGGAAATGGCGCTGCACCGCAGTAACCGCGCTCTCAAGACATTGAGCGCCTGCAATGCCGCCCTGGTCCATGCACAGAGCGAATCCGAGTTGCTTCGGCAGATCTGTCACGTGATCGTCGAAACAGGCGCCTATGCCTACGCGTGGATCGGTTACGCCGCGGGCGACGGCGAGAGGCGCATCCGGCCGATGGCGCAAGACGGTTTCGAGCCGGGTGTGCTCGAGGCCCGGCCTTGGCCGGTGCAGAGCCAGGACCCATGCAGTACCGCTGTGCGCGAGGGCATGGTGGTAGTCGCGCGCGATACGGCCAACGATCCGGCACTGGCCGAACGACGCGACATGATCGAGCAGCTGGGTATCGGCTCCATCGCGGCGTTCCCGCTGATGAGCGGCGACGAAGCGTTCGGCATGCTGAGCATCTATTCGCGCGAACGCGACGCCTTCAACCCGAGCGAGCTGAATTTGCTTGCCGAGATGGCCGAGGACCTCAATTTCGGCGTCCTCACGCTGCGTGCGCGCACAGAGCATCAGCAGCTCCAGGAAGAGCACCTCAAGACGGCCGAACGTCTGAAGGAAACCCTTTCCGACACCATCCGCGCCATCGCGCTCACGGTCGAGAAGCGCGATCCCTACACCGCCGGCCACCAGAACAAGGTCGCTGACCTGTGCGTGGCCATTGGCCGCGAGTTGAAGCTGCCGGAAGACCGCATCGAGGGTTTGCGTCTCGGGGCCACGATCCACGACATCGGCAAGGTCTATGTGCCGGCGGAGATTTTGAACCGCCCCGGAAAGCTGAGCGATGCGGAGTTCGAGATCATCAAGAGCCATCCCGATGTCGGCTACGAGATCATCAAGGACGTGAAATTTCCCTGGCCGGTGGCCGAAACGGTCCGGCAGCACCACGAACACCTCGACGGCAGCGGCTATCCCCGGGGACTCAGGGGCGAGGCGATTATTCTCGAGGCGCGCATCCTCGCGGTCGCCGACGTGGTTGAGGCCATGGCCTCGCATCGACCGTACCGGTCGGCGCTCGGGATCGAGGCGGCGCTGACGGAGATCGAGCGCCATCGCGGCGATTGGTACGATCCCGCGGTGGTGGACGCCTGCCTACGGTTGTTCCGCGAGAAGCGGTTCGCGTTCGGCTGAGGCCGGATGTCGCGGCTTTAGACGAACAACTCGACGAGGTTATTGAGAAAACGCCGACCCCGTTCCGTGGGCTGGATCGCGACGCCGTCCTCGGCGAGCAGGCCGCGATGCCGTGCTTCGCGCAGCGGCGCCTCGGCTGCGTCGAGCGACAGCCCGGTGCGCGCGGTAAAGAGCGCGGTCGGGAAGCCGTTCGTCAGGCGCAGTGCGTTCAACATGAACTCGGCGAGTGCGTCGCGCGCGCTCAGCGACTGCTCGCCGCCAATGGCGGAACCGGTTCCGGCCTTGGCCAGGTATTCCTCGGGATGCTTGCGTTTCCAGCGGCGCGTAATGACAGCCGTGTTCGTGAGTTTGCCGTGTGCGCCAGCGCCGATACCGAGATAGTCGCCGAACTCCCAATAGTTGAGATTGTGACGACACGCGCGACCGGGTTTTGCGTAGGCCGACACTTCGTATTGCCTGAAGCCTGCCGTGGCAAGCTCGGCCTGAATCGCCTGCTGCATGTCCCAGATCGCATCGTCGTCCGGCAACACCGGCGGGCGGGCGTGGAACAGCGTGTTCGGCTCGATCGTGAGCTGATAGGCCGAGAGATGGGTCGGTTGCAGCGCGATGGCGGTGCGAACGTCGGTCATGGCCTGCTCCAATGTCTGTCCCGGCAGGCCGAACATGAGGTCTAAATTGTAATTATCGAAGCCCGCGGCGTGTGCAGCTTCGGCCGCGCGCAGCGCCTCGTCGCGCCCATGAATGCGCCCAAGGATTTTCAGTTTTTCGTCGTCGAAGCTCTGAATGCCGATGGACAACCGATTCACGCCGGCGTCGCGGAAGCCCTTGAAGCGCTCCACATCCACGGTCCCGGGATTGGCTTCAAGTGTGATCTCGGCATCATCCGCGACGGCGATGTGCGCACGCACGCCGTCGAGCAGGCTCGCAATGGACTCGGGTGAAAACAGGCTCGGCGTGCCGCCGCCGAAAAAGACGGTCTCGATCCGGCGCGCTTCGATGGTCGGCAGTTCTGTGTCGAGATCGCGCAGCAGCGCGTCCACGTAGGCGCGTTCGGGGACGGCGCCGCGCGTTGCATGCGAATTGAAATCGCAATACGGGCACTTGCGCACGCACCAAGGAAAGTGGACGTACAGTGACAGCGGCGGAAGTATGGCGAAACGGGGCATGGGCATGCGAACGGCGAAGAAACGCCATTATATGCTAGCCGCGCTGTGCCGGCGGCACGACCGCTTTCGGCCGGGAGGTCGTGACCAGCACCACGCCCGCGAGAATCACGATCATGCCGCCGAGCTGCACGGCATCGAGCCGTTCGTCGAGCCACCACCAGCCCAGCACCACGGCGATGGCGGGATTCACGTAGGCATAGGTGCCGAGCATCGCCGGGTTGACCTCGTGCAGCAGCCAGGCGTAGGCGGCGTAGCCGAAGCACGAGCCGAACACGATGAGGTAGGCGAGCGACATCATGCCGTCTTCTGTCCAGGTCCAGCGCGGGATTTCGCCGTCTATGACGCCGATCGTGCACAGCACCGCGCCGGCGATCAGCGATTGCAGCGCCGCGCTCATGAACGGCGGCGTCGCCGGTTTGGCGCGCTTGAGGTAGATCGAGCCCACGGCCCAGGACAGCGCGGCCGCGAGCAGCGCCAGCTGCGCGGCGAGGTGATCGAACACGAAATCTTTACCCGGTAGCAGCAGCACGGCAACGCCGAGAAAGCCGAGCGCCAGCCCGGCTACCGTGCGGGCCGAAAGCTTGTGGCCGTCGTGCCCGAGCGCGCCGAACCAGGCGAGCCACAGCGCGGTGGTGGCGACGATCAGCGCCGCCTGGTTCGACGGCACCCATTGTTCGCCCCAGACCACGAGACCGTTCGCGCTCACGAACAGCAGCAGCGCCGTCACGATCAGGAATTTCCACTCGATGATGGCGCGCGGGATTCTCTGACCGCGCCACGCGGCGTACGCCCACAGCAGCAGGCCGGCGAAGACGAAGCGCACGCCGGCAAACAGCGCCGCCGGCAGTTCCTGCACGCCAACGCGGATGGCGAGATAGGTCGAACCCCAGATGAGATAGACCGCGGCGAAGGCGACGATGACTTTCCACCGCCAACCGGGATCGGGGTGCATGGCCTAGAGGTGCGCTGTCCCGAGCGTCGAGACCAGCTTCCGCAAGGCCTGCCCGCGATGTGAAAGCGCATTTTTTGTTTCAGGCGGCAGTTGCGCCGACGAGCAATTGTGCGTCGGCACGAAGAAGACCGGATCGTAACCGAAACCGTGCTCGCCCACCGGCGCATGCAGGATGCGGCCTTCCCACGTGCCCAGGCAGATGATCGGCGTCGGATCGAACTCGTGGCGCAGGTACACCATCGCGCACTGGAAGCGCGCGGCGCGTTTCGCATCCGGCACGCTTTTTATATCTTCGAGCAGCTTTAGAAGATTCGCCTTGTCGCCCGCACCCTTGCCGGCGTAACGCGCCGAGTAGATGCCCGGCGCGCCGTGGAGCGCGTCCACTTCGAGGCCGGAGTCGTCGGCGATGGCGGCGAGCTGGGTGAAGCGCGCGGCGTTGCGCGCTTTCAAAATGGCGTTCTCGACGAAGGTGAGGCCGGTCTCCTCGGCTTCCGTTACCTCGAAATCCGACTGCGGCACCACCGACAGGTGCAGTCCCGCGAGCATCTGATTGATCTCGCGCACCTTGCCCGGGTTGTTCGAGGCCAGGACGATCTTGCGGCTCATGCTACTTGAGCCCGAGCGCCTCGCGCTGGCGCGCGATGAGTTGTGCGATGCCGTGGCGCGCGAGCTTGGTCATCGCGGCCATCTCGTCCTCGCTGAAGGCCACGCCCTCGGCCGTGCCCTGGAGCTCGATGAAGCGGCCGGCCTCGTTCATGACGAAATTCATATCGGTCTCGGCATTCGAGTCCTCGGCGTAGTCGAGGTCGAGCACCGGCGTGCCTTTATAAATCCCGGTCGAAACCGAGGCCACCTGGTGCGTGAGCGGGTTCTTTTCGAGCAGATCCTTGTCGAGCAGGTGCTGGATGGCATCGGCGAGCGCGACGAAACCGCCGGTGATGCTCGCGGTGCGCGTGCCGCCGTCGGCCTGGAGCACGTCGCAGTCCACCGTAATCGTACGCTCGCCCAGAAGCGTTAAATCCACGGCTGAACGCAGGCTGCGACCGATCAGGCGCTGGATCTCCTGCGTGCGCCCACCCTGCTTGCCGCTCGCGGCCTCGCGCGGGGTGCGCGTGCCGGTGGCGCGCGGCAGCATGCCGTACTCGGCCGTGACCCAGCCCTGGCCCTTGCCCTTGAGGAAAAACGGCACCCGTTCCTCGACGCTCGCGGTGCACAGCACGCGCGTGTCGCCGAACTCGATCAGCACCGAGCCCTCGGCGTGCTTGGTGTAGCGGCGGGTGAGGCGGATGGAGCGCAGTTCGTCGGGGGCGCGGCCGCTCGGTCGCATGGGATGTCTCGCGGGTGATGGAGCCGCGATTCTAACGTAACTTAGCGCTTCGGACCGATCTTCTTGTTGAGGTAGTCCTCGAGGTCGCGGATATCCTGCGCGAGATCGCGGCTGGAGCGGTCGTCGTTCGAGGCGGGCTTGCGCTGCTTCTGGGCCGCGCTCACGCGCTTGCCGTACTCCCAGAGCTCGCGCGGGTCCACGTCGCCGGCGCGGTTACCCTGCAGCGGCGCAATCTTGGTGACGGCCTCTTCCCAGCGCAGGCACACGGCACTGACGTTGTCGCTGGTGGCGCGCTGCTTGCGTTCGGCCGCGGTGAGCATGTCCTCGACGGACTCTTCCAGCGGGCCGCGCTTGAGAAATTCGAGCATCTCCTCGGGCGTGAACGCGCTCCACAGACCGTCGCTGCACAGCAGCAGCGTGTCGCCGTATTCGAGACACGTCTCCTCGCCGAGGCTGATGGTCGGGCGGTCGGCGCCGCCGACGCATTTCAGCAGCCGGCTTTTCTGCGGGTGATGGCGCACTTCTTCGTCCGACAGCAGGCCCTCACGCCGCCACTCCTCGGTGGTGGTGTGGTCCTGCGTGCGGCGCAGCAGCTGACCCTTGCGGAAGTGGTACAGGCGCGAATCGCCGACGTGCGCCCAGTAGGCGTAGCCGTTCTGCACCAGGCACAGCACGCAGGTGGTACGCGGCTTGAGCTCGGGGTGGGCGCGGCCGAGGTCGTTGATGGCGTTGTGCGCCTGCACGATGGACAGCGCGAGAAACGCCGACGGCTGCTGGATCAGCGGCTGCTTCACCGCGCGAAAGCCGCGCAGCACGGTCTGCGTCAGCAGCTCGGCCGCGATCTCGCCGCCGCGGTAGCCGCCGAGGCCGTCGGCCAGCACCATAAGCACGGCGTTGTCGCGCTCGGCGTGCGCCACGCGGTCCTGGTTCGTCGGGCGCGCGCCGCGCAGGCTTTGGTAGGCGAGCTGGTATTTCATGGCGCGCGCCTGCGCCAGGGCAGCAGGCGGTTGATGAAGCTGTCGGCGTCGAGGCTGTCCGGCAGCGTCCTGAACGCGGCGAGCAGCTCGTGCGCGCTCTGCGGGCGTTCGAGCTGGTTCAGGTGCAGGCACCAGTCCACGAGTTCGAGCAGCGGCTTGGAGTAATGGCGCGCGAACTGTTTCGTCGCCGGCTTGAGCGCGTCGTCTTTCGCGCGCTCGGGCGAGGGCGGCGGCGCCTTGCCGCTCATGCACGCCCACATCGAGGCGCCGAGGGCGTACAGATCGGTCCACGGGCCGATGTGGCCCTGGGCATGTTGCTCCGGCGGCGCGAAGCCCTGGGTCAGCGTCTGCACGCCGCGCTTTTTTTCGGCCAGCGCCATCTGCGCGGCGCCGAAGTCGAGCAGCATCGGATGACCGCCGGGACGCAGGTAGATGTTCGCCGGCTTGATGTCGAGATGCAGCAGCCCGTGGGTGTGCAGCGCCTTCAGGCCTTCGAGCAGCTCGGGGAACACGGTGCGGATGAATTTCTCCGACAGCCGTGAATGGCGCTTGATGTACGAGCGCAGGTCCTTGCCCGACTCGTAGCGCATGACCATGTAGACGGTGTTGTTCTCACGGAAGAAGTCGGTCACGTGCACGATGTTCGGGTGCTTGATCTTGGCCAGCGCCGCCGCCTCCTCGAAGAAGCGCTTGATGCCGTGGCGGAAGGTGGAGCCGCTCTCCTCGGTCAGGGCCTCGACGGTGGTGCCGTCGCGGCGCGTGGCCTGGTTCGAGGGCAGATACTCCTTGATGACCACGCGCGTCTGCTTGTGCGTGTCGTAAGCGAGGTAGACGATGCTGAACCCGCCGACGCCTAGGACCTTGGCGAGGCGGTAGTGGTGCAGCAGGTATCCTTCGGGGAGCGCGATCTGGGCCTTCATGGCGTTACGGCGAATTGTTTACGCGCGGGCTCCTCGGGAGCGGGGCAGGACGTGTATCATGGCAAGGTAATCATATATCCGAAAAATACCAATCCCGCGACCCAGTCGTCGTGCCCGGGATTCCCCGTATCGGAGAAGTGGCGCAGGGATGCGCCGGTTACGAAGCTGAGGACGCAAGATCCATGATCCATAGCATGACCGCCTTCGCCCGGCGCGAGGCCGAGACCCCCGCCGGCACGCTGACCTGGGAGCTGCGCTCGGTCAACCACCGCTATCTCGATATCGGCCTGCGCCTGCCCGAGGAATTGCGCGGGCTCGAACCGCGCGTGCGCGAGGCGATCCAGGCACGCGTGAAACGCGGCAAGGTGGACGTCGGCCTGTGGTTTGCGCGCGCCGCCGGGACGGACGCGGCGCTCGACGCCGAGCAGCTGCGGCGCGTGACCGCCGTCGCCGAGGAGGCGCAGCGCCTCGTCGGTGGCCGGCTCGAAACCCTGCGCGCGATCGACGTGCTGCGCTGGCCGGGCGTGCTCAAAGGTGCTTCACTCGATGTCGAAGGGCTGGGTAAGGAGGCGTTGGCGTTGCTCAACCGCGCGCTCGACGAGCTGGTCGACAACCGCGCGCGCGAGGGTGCGCGGCTGCAGGAGTTCCTGCTCGCGCGGCTCGCGGGCATGGAGAAGATCGTCAACGACACCCAGGCGCTGCTGCCGGACATCCAGCGGCTCTACCGCGAGCGTCTTGAGACGCGGCTGAAGGAGATGAAAGAGCAGCTCGATCCTGCGCGCCTGGAGCAGGAAATCGTGCTGTTCGCCAACCGCACCGACGTCGCCGAGGAGCTCGATCGCCTGACGGCGCACTTCGCCGAAATCCGGCGCGTGCTCAACGGGGCCGAGCAGGCCGGCCGGCGGCTGGATTTCCTGATGCAGGAACTGAACCGCGAGGCCAACACGCTTGCCTCCAAGTCCGCCGACCTGCGCCAGACCAACGCCTCGGTCGAGCTCAAGGTGCTCATCGACCAGATGCGCGAGCAGATACAGAACATCGAATGACCGCCGCCAGGCTTTTCATTTTCTCCGCCGCGTCCGGCACCGGCAAGACCAGCCTTGCGCATGGGCTCATGAACCGCGTGCGCAATCTCGCATTCTCGGTATCGCACACCACGCGCGCGCCGCGTCCGGGCGAGACCCACGGCGTGCACTATTACTTCATCAGCCCCGAGGAGTTCGAGGCCATGGCCGCGCGCGGCGAGTTTCTGGAGCACGCGACCGTGTTCGGCAACCGCTACGGCACCGCGCGGCGCGTGATCGACGGCTTGCTCAAGGAGGGCAAGAGCGTGATCCTCGACATCGACTGGCAGGGCGCGCGCGCGATCAAGCGCGCGATGCCCGAGGCGGTGAGCGTGTTCATCCTGCCGCCGTCGCGGCGGACGCTCGAGGAGCGCCTGAAGAATCGCCGCCAGGACGCGCCCGAGGTCATCGCCCGGCGCATGGCCGAGGCCGTATCCGAAATAAGCCATTACGCCGAGTTCGACCGGGTGGTGGTGAACGACGACTTCGAGGCCGCGCTGGCCGACCTCGAGGCCATCGTTACCGGCCGGGGGCAGCCGCGGCCGGTATCTATAGATACCAAGGCGCTGCTCGCGCCGGTGGAAAATCCCGCCTAGGATCAGTAAGATAAGGGTCCAGTCGGTATCCCCCCGGTCGTTGTCGGATTCCCTGGATGTTGAAACCCCTTGGCGCGCCTGCGGTTGCGCGTCAGTTTGATACTATTTCGAGGTAAGGCCATGGCCCGTGTCACCGTAGAAGATTGTCTGGACCACGTGGAGAACCGCTTCCAGCTCGTGCTGGTGGCGGCCAAGCGCACCCGGCAGATCAACGCCGGTTCCGACCCGCACGTGCCGCGCGAGAACGACAAGTCCACGGTGCTCGCCCTGCGTGAGATCGCCGAGGGCCACGTGACCAGCACTATCCTGGACGAGGAGCCACAGCCGGTAATCGCAGCCGATGAAAATGCAGCCATCCAACCCGACGCGGGAACCGCCGCCGAGGCCGCAAGCCCGGGAGGCGGGGAGCAGTAATCCCGACGCCGCCACCCACGGCGGCGTTAACGACGCGCAGCGGCTGCTGATCGGCGACCTGTGCGACGTTCTCGAAACCTATCTTGAGCCGCGCGACGTCGCCGACGTCTACCGCGCCTACCTCTTCAGCGCCGAAGCCCACACCGGCCAGAACCGGCGTAGCGGCGAGCCCTACATCTACCACCCGATATCCGTCGCCCACATCCTGACGTCGATGCACCTGGATGCGCGCACGCTTTCGGCCGCGATCCTGCACGACGTCATCGAGGATACCGGCGCCACCAAGGAGCAGATCGCCGGGGAATTCGGCGCCGAGATCGCCGGGCTGGTGGACGGTGTTTCCAAAATCACGCGCATGGAGTTCGCCTCGCAGGAGGAGGCGCAGGCGGAGAACTTCCGCAAGATGCTGCTCGCGATGGCGGCCGACATCCGCGTGATCCTCATCAAGCTCGCCGACCGGCTGCACAACATGCGCACCATCGCCGCGATGCCGCTAAAGCGGCGGCGCGCGATCGCGCGCGAGACGCTCGACATCTACGCGCCCATTGGCAACCGCCTGGGCGTGCGTGCCTGGGCCATCGAGCTCGAGGACCTGGCGTTTGACGCGCTCTATCCCATGCGCCACCGCATCCTCGCCGACGCCGTGCGCCGGCGGCGCGCCAACCGCAAGGCCATCGTCGAGAAGGTGCGCAACGCCATCGTCGGCCAGCTCAGGCAGGAGGGTCTGGAGGCCGAGGTGCACGGGCGCGAGAAGAACGTCTATAGCATCTATAAAAAGATGGAAGCGAAACACCTGTCGTTCGACCAGGTGCACGATGTCTACGGCTTCCGCGTCATCGTCGACAAGGTGGACAACTGCTACCGCGCGCTTGGCGTGATCCACAACCTCTACAAGCCCATCCCCGGGCGCTTCAAGGACTACATCGCCATCCCCAAGGCCAACGGCTACCAGTCGTTGCACACCGTCGTGTTTGGGCCGTTCGGCGTGTCCATCGAGGTGCAAATCCGCACGCACGAGATGCATCGCGTGGCCGAGGCCGGCGTGGCCTCGCACTGGTTGTACAAAAACGGCGACGATACTGACGCGATGCCGCCGCCGGCGCTGCAATGGCTCAAGGACCTGCTCGACACCCAGCAGAAGGCCGGCAACCCGCGCGAGTTCCTGGAGCACCTCAAGGTCGACCTGTTCCCCGACGAGGTCTACGTGTTCACGCCCAACGGCGAGATCAAGAAGCTGCCGCGCGGCGCCACCGTCATCGACTTCGCCTACGACGTGCACACCGACGTCGGCAACCGCTGCGTCGGCGCCAAGGTCAACCACCAGCTCGCGCCGCTGCGCACGGTGCTGCGCAACGGCGACCACGTCGAGGTCATCACCGCCGAGTGGAGCCATCCGAACCCGGCGTGGCTCGGTTACGTCGTCACCAGCAAGGCGCGCGCCCACATCCGCAACCACCTCAAGAACCAAAGGCAGAGCGAGGCGTTGGTGCTCGGCGAGCGGCTGCTGTCGCGCGCGCTCGAAGACCTGGGCACGGAGCTGGCGCTGGTCGAGCCGGCCGCGCGCGGCGCGGCGCTCGCGAGCCTGCGCCTGCCGACATGGGAGGCGTTGCTCACCGAAATCGGTCTCGGCAACCGCCTGGCGGCGGTGGTGGCGCGCCAGCTGATCCCGTCGGCCGCGCCCGCCGCCCCGGTGGACAGCACGGAACCGGGCAAGGCGCCGGCGTTCGCCATCCGCGGCACCGAGGGCGTGGTCGTGAGTTACGCGCGCTGCTGCCGGCCGATCCCGGGCGATCCGATCCTCGGGTTCCTGTCCGCCGGCCGCGGCATCGTGGTGCATGCCGAGGATTGCAAAAACGTCGCCAAGTTCCGCAAGCACCCGGAGCAGTGGATCGACGTGCAGTGGGCCGACAAGATCGAGGGCGTGTTCCCGGTGAGCCTGCGCGTGGACGTGAAGAACCAGCGCGGCGTGCTCGCCTCGGTGGCGGCCGCGATCGCCGAGCAGGACGCCAATATCGATACCGTCAATTTCGACGACCGCGACGGCCAGTACACCTCCATGGACTTCACGGTCGAGGTGCGCGACCGCGTGCACCTGGCGCGCATCCTGCGCGCCATCCGCCGGCTCGAAACCGTGGTGCGCGTGAACCGCAAGAAAGGCTGAAAAAGAATATTCACCACAGAGAGCACAGAGGTCACAGAGATTCTGGTTATCTAAACCAAACACCTGTTACGCTCCGTGCTCTTTGTGTCCTCCGTGGTGAAAAATTTTTTAGGGAGCGCCCAATGAAAAAAGAAGTCATCTCGTCCAACAAGGCCCCCCAGGCGATCGGCACCTACTCGCAGGCGGTGAAGGTCGGCGACACCGTGTATCTCTCCGGCCAGATTCCGCTGGTGCCCGGGATGATGGAGCTCGAAAAGGGCGACGTCCGCGCGCAAGTGGCGCGCGTGTTCGAAAACCTGCAGGCGGTCGCCAACGCCGCCGGCGGCGATTTGTCGAACGTGGTGAAGCTCAACGTGTTTCTCACTGACCTCGGCAACTTCCCGGTGGTGAACGAAGTGATGGCGAAGTATTTCCGGGAGCCCTACCCGGCGCGCGCCGCGGTCGGCGTCGCTGCGCTGCCGCGCGGCGCGCAGGTCGAGATGGACGCGATCATGGTGCTCGGCGCGAAGTAGCACGCGCGTACGGATGGACGTCGCCGCGCTTTCCGTTTCCATCCTGAAAGGCGTCGGGCCGAAGGTTCGGGAAAAGCTCGCGCGTCTCGGCCTGACCACGGTCCAGGACGTCCTGTTTCATCTCCCGCACCGCTACCAGGACCGCACCAAGCTCACGCCCATCGGCCGCGCGCGTCCCGGCCGGGAGGCGATGATCGCAGGCGAGATCGAGCTTGCCGACGTCGTGTATCGCGGCCGGCGCAGTCTCGTGGTGCGGCTCGCCGACGGTACCGGCCACATCCATCTGCGGTTTTTCCATTTCAACGCCGCGCAGCAGAACCAGCTCCAGCGCGGCGCGCGATTACGTTGCTTCGGTGAGGTGCGCTTCGGGCCGACCGGTTTCGAGATGGCGCACCCGGAGTACACCGTGCTGGCCGAAGGCGAAACCGCCCAACCCGAAGCCACGCTCACGCCGGTGTACCCGGCGACCGAGGGCGTGCACCAGCTGTTGTTGCGCAGGCTCACGCAGCAGGTGCTGGAAAAATATCTCGACAAGATCCCGGAATGGCTGCCGCCCGATACGCTGGCGGAACTGAAGCTCGCGACGTTGCCCGAAGCGCTTTCGCTGGTGCATCGCCCGCCGCCGGGCGTGGATATCGCCGCGCTCGAATCCGGGCGGCATCCGGCGCAACAGCGGCTCGCGTTCGAAGAGCTGCTGGCGTTTCACCTGAGCCTGCAGCGCCGTCGTGCGCAGATGCGGGCGTATCAGGCACCGGTTTTTGGCAGCGAGCGTAAATTGGGACAACGGCTGCTGGAAAGCCTGCCGTTTCAGTTGACGAAAGCGCAGGCGCGCGTGCTGGAGGAGATATACGCCGACTTACAGCGACCATACCCGATGCAGCGGCTGGTGCAGGGAGATGTCGGCAGCGGCAAGACCGTGGTGGCTGCGGCGGCGGCGCTCGCCGCGGTCGAGGCCGGCTTTCAAGTCGCGGTGATGGCGCCGACGGAATTGCTCGCCGAGCAGCATCTGCGCAATTTCACCACTTGGCTTGAACCATTACGCGTGCCCGTGGCCGGGCTGTCCGGACGTATCAACGGCCGCGCGCGCACGTCCCTGCTCGAAGCCATCGGCAGCGGCAAGGTGCCGGTGACGGTCGGCACGCACGCGCTGTTTCAGGAGGACGTGGCGTTTTCCAACCTTGGTCTCATTGTCGTGGACGAGCAGCACCGCTTCGGTGTGCACCAGCGTCTGGCGCTGCGCGAGAAGGGCGCGGTCGGCGGCCGCCGGCCACACCAATTGATTCTTACGGCGACGCCGATTCCACGCACGCTGGCGCAGTCGCTCTATGCCGATCTCGACGTGTCGGTGATCGACGAATTGCCGCCGGGGCGCAAGCCGGTCGAGACCGTGGTCGTGCCCGAGACGCGGCGCGACGAGGTCATGGCGCGCGTGCGCACCGCCTGCGCCGCGGGGCGTCAGGCGTACTGGGTGTGTCCCTTAATAGAAGAGTCCGACATGTTGGAGGCGCAAGCGGCGGAGGAAACCTTCGCGGCGCTCAAAGATGCCCTGCCGGGCCTCAAGATCGCGCTGGTGCACGGGCGCCTCAAGTCCGCCGAGAAGGAAAAGACCATGGCCGCGTTCAAGGCCGGCCAGGTGCAACTGCTGGTCGCGACCACGGTGATCGAAGTCGGCGTGGACGTGCCCAATGCTTCGCTCATGATTATCGAAAATGCCGAGCGCCTCGGGCTGTCGCAGCTGCACCAGCTGCGCGGGCGCGTCGGGCGCGGCACCGAGGCGAGCGCCTGCGTGCTGCTGTATCAGTCGCCGTTGGGTGAGCTGGCGCGCGCGCGGCTTGCGGTGCTGCGCGAGACTAACGACGGCTTCGAGATCGCGCGCCGCGATCTCGAATTGCGCGGGCCGGGTGAGCTGCTCGGCACGCGCCAGGCCGGGCTGCCGGCATTCCACATCGCCGACTTTCTGCGCGATTCGGGTTGGCTGCCGCGTGTGCACGCCGCGGCCGAGCGCCTGATGCGGGATTACCCCGAGCGCGTCGAGCCGATCGTGCGCCGCTGGCTTGGAAGCGCCGAGGAGTACGCCGGCGTGTGAGCGGAGGCCCATATCCGTCCGCACTTGGCGCGGACGGGGCCGGGCAAGGATAATGCGCCCATGCGCTTCTCCCGACGTTTTCCCTTGGCGGCCCGCCGCCAGCCGCTACCGCGTTTTCCGACCGCCTCGATCCCCGCGAATTACCTGCCGTGGCTACTCGATACCGACTCGCTTACGCAGCGGCTGATCGAGGCCTGCGGCGGCGATTTTCGCGTGCGCGTCCTGAACCAGGCCTGGGATCGGCCGCGGCGGGAGGAAGCGCAGGTGCTCGACATGCGCCCGCACGGTCGCGCCCTCGTGCGCCAGGTGCACCTGTTGTGCGGCGGGCGCCCGTGGGTGTACGCGCGCACGATCCTGCCGCGCGCCACGCTCTCCGGTTCGGAGCGGCGGCTGGCGCATCTCAAGTCGCGCTCGCTCGGCGCGGTGTTGTTCGCCGATCCGACGATGCACCGCGGCCGCACCGAGATCGTGCGCCTGCGCCCGGCGGACAGCCTGTATGGGCTCGCCGCGCACGGGCTCGACGCGCCGCCGGCGGAGATCTGGGGCCGGCGCACGGTGTTCCGGCTGCGCGGCAAGCCGCTGCTGGTGAGCGAGTTCTTCCTGCCCGGCATTGGCGGCTTCAAACCGTGATTGCGGTGATGAAACTGCGCGACTACGCGCAGCTCATGCGGCTGCACCGGCCGATCGGCATCCTGCTGCTGTTGTGGCCGACACTCTGGGGCCTGTGGTTCGCGGGCGAGGGACGACCGGACCTGCACATATTCATCGTGTTCGTGCTCGGTGTAGTGCTGATGCGTTCGGCCGGCTGCGTCATCAACGACTACGCCGACCGCGACTTCGATCCGCACGTCGAGCGCACGCGCGAGCGCCCCATCGCCGCGGGGCGTGTGTCACCGCGCGAGGCGCTCGCGCTGTTCGCGGTGCTGTGCCTGGTCGCGTTCGCGCTGGTGCTGACGCTCAATCCGCTCACGATCCTGCTGTCGCTCGCCGGCGCGTTCCTCGCCGCGAGCTATCCGTTCCTCAAGCGTTACACGCACCTGCCGCAGTTCTATCTCGGCGTGGCCTTCGGCTGGGGCATCCCGATGGCGTTCGCGGCGCAGACCGGTTCGGTGCCGCCGCTTGCCTGGGTATTGTTCGCCGCCAACGTATTCTGGTCGGTGGCCTACGACACCGCCTACGCCATGGTGGACCGCGAGGACGATCTCAAGGTCGGCGTGAAGTCCACCGCGATCCTGTTCGGGCGCTACGACCGGCTGCTGATCGGTGTGTTTCATGCGCTCACAATTGCGCTGCTCGCAATCGCCGGCGCCTTGGCGGCGCGCGGATTCCTGTATTATGTCGGCCTTGCCGCGGCGGCGCTGTTTGCGCTGTACCAGCAATACCTGATTCGCAGCAGAGAACGCGACGGCTGTTTCAAGGCGTTCCTGGATAACAATCGTTTCGGCGCCGTGGTGTTCGCCGGCTTGGCGCTGGATTACTGGAGCAGGGTCCTCTGACGATGAAACTCTACGGTTCGCTCACCTCGCCCTACGTGCGCAAGTGCCGCGTCCTTCTTAAGGAGAAGGCGCTCGCCTGCGAGTTCGTCCAGGCCGACGCCGGCGGTCCGGGCAGTCCCGTGCCCGCACTCAACCCGCTCGGCAAGGTGCCGGTGCTGGAACGCGATGACGGTTCAGCGCTTTTCGACTCACCGGTGATTCTCGAATATCTCGATTCGCTCAAGCCGCCGGTGTTGTTGGCGGCGAGCGGCGAGGAGCGCTGGCTGATGCTGCGCTGGCAGGCGCTGGCCGACGGCATTCTCGACGCTACGGTCACGCGTCTGCTTGAGAAGCGGCGGCCGGTGGAGCAGCAGTCCGCCGAGGGCATCAAGCGCCAGGAGGAGAAGATAGCCCGCGCGCTGACGTATGCCGAACAGCACGCCGGCGGCGCGTACCTGATGCAGGACAAGTTCACGGCGGCCGATGTGTGCCTCGGCGTCGCACTCGAATACGTGGATTTCCGCTACGCGCACGACTGGCGCGCGCAGCATCCGAAACTCGCGCGCTGGCTGGCGGGTATTTCCGTCCGCGCATCGTTTACCGAAACCGTGCCCCCCGGCATGGAAAAGAAATAAGGCACCCCCGTGGAAATCACAACGCTTCTTATCCTGCTGGCCGCGCTGGTGGTCATCCTCATCGGCGCCGAAACCTTCACCAACGCGCTCGAGCATCTGGGCGAGCGCCTGAAGATTTCCGAGGGCGTCACCGGCTCGGTTTTCGCCGCCGTGGGTACGGCCCTGCCCGAAACCATGGTGCCGGTGGTGGCAATCCTTTCGACCGCCGCGACCCAGACCGTGCGCGAGGAGGTCGGCGTGGGTGCCATCCTGGGCGCGCCGCTCATGCTCTCGACCTTGTCGTTGTTCCTGATGGCGACGTTCGCGGCCCAGAAGCGTGGCTGGGGCGATGAATTGCACCCCGAGCGCAGCGGCCTGCACCGCGACCTCACGTGGTTCCTCGGCGCGTTTATCCTGAGCACCGTGGCGATCTTCGTGCCGCACGACTTCGTGCTGGTGCGCGGCCTGATTGGCGGCGCGCTGGTGACGATGTACTTCATCTACCTCATGCTCACGGTACGCGCCTCGTCGAAGCTCGTCGCCGACGGTCACGCGACCTCGGCCGAGGAACCGCTGTTCCTGGTGCGCGTGTTCGGGCGCATCGGCCTGCGCGAAAACATGGCGGCGGTGCTCGCGCAGCTCGCACTCGGGCTCGTCATGATCATCGCTGGCGCGCACGGTTTCGTGCACGGCGTCGAAAGCCTGTCAGCGGCGCTCGGTATCTCGGCGCTGGTGCTGTCGCTGCTGATCGTGCCGGTGGCCACGGAACTGCCCGAGAAGGTTAACTCGATTATCTGGATCCGCCGGCGCAAGGACACGCTCGCCTTCGGCAACATCACCGGCGCGATGGTGTTCCAAGGCACGCTCTTGCCGGCGCTCGGCATCCTGCTCACGCCGTGGGAGTTCCGGCGCGAGGTGTTCGCCGGCCTGATTCTGACGATTGTGGCCTCGACCTACCTGCTGTTGATGCTACGCCGTGGCACGCTCCGGCCGGCGCATCTGGTCTTCAACGGCCTTTGCTACGGCGCTTACTTGATCACTGTTTTGGCGTGACCGTCGCGTATTGACGGGCCTTATGTCTCCATTCGCCGATTAAATTTCCCACGCACGGCCGCGTTTGGTCATATGCCGCATCCGCTCTGCGGACCATAACGATCTGAACCATATCTATAACTACTAGGAGGAGGATGTTCATGAGCAATAACGCTTCTGCCGCGGCCAACGACAAAGACGGTCGCCTGATGGGAATTCTCTCGATCGCCGCCAGCCCGGGCGCGGTGCTGGTCAGCCCCGCGGTGTTCAGCCTGCTGGGCTTCTTCCTGGCGCTGCTCGGCCTCACCGTCGCGCACCCCAAGCAACGCATCCTGTCCATCGCCGGCATCGCGCTCGCGTTGATCGGTGGCGGTATCGGTTATTTTTTCCACACCCAGATCGTCTGATCCGGGTTGTCATTGCGGTCCCGCAAGCCCGCCTCCGGCGGGCTTGTCTTTTTATATTCCAGCGGCGATAAGCAGGGCATGACCGACAAGGCTTTTCCCTGCAATTCAGAACAGCTGCGCCTGCCGGGCCCGGCGGGCGTGATCGAGGCGCAGACGAGCTGTCCCGACCCCGCGCGCGCCGTGGCGGCGACGGCGGTGGTGCTACACCCGCACACGCTGCACGGCGGCACGATGCAGAACAAGGTCGTGCACACGCTGGCGCGCACGTTCAACGAGCTTGGGTTGCGCACCGTGCGCTTCAACTTCCGCGGTGCCGGCGGCAGCGAAGGCGAGTACGACCATGGCACGGGCGAGACGCACGACGCGCTCGCAGTGCTTGAATGGGTGCGCGCGCACCGGCCGCACGATCAACTGTGGCTCGCCGGCTTTTCTTTTGGTTCCTACGTCGCGCTGCGCGTGGCCAACGCCTTCCCCGTGGGTCGGCTCGTCACCGTTGCGCCGCCGGTGCACATGTACGACTTCGATGTGCTTGCGCCGCCGCATTGCCCCTGGCTCGTGATCCAGGGCGATCAGGACGAAATCGTCCCGGCGGAGCAGGTAACCACTTGGGCCCAAAGGCTGAACCCCGCGCCCGAGCTTCGGGTACTCCCGGGCGTAGGGCATTTCTTCCATCAGCGCCTGCACGATTTGCGCGCAGTCCTCACCGAGTCCCTCGCGCCGACCCTGCCCGCCGTGCCCTGATACGACGTTTGGGGTGCTGCTAGAATTAGCCGCGTCTCCTGTATTGCTTTTCGCGGGTTCTCTATGAAAACGATTTTTCTGCTCACGCTCTCGAATATCTTCATGACCTTCGCCTGGTACGCGCACCTGCGAGACTTGCGCGACAAGCCGTGGATCATCGCCGCGCTCGTGAGCTGGGGCATCGCCCTGATCGAGTACCTGTTCCAGGTGCCGGCGAACCGCATGGGTTACGGCCAGTTCGACCTCGGCCAATTGAAGATTATGCAGGAGATCATCGCGCTCGCGGTGTTCGTGCCGTTCGCGTTCCTTTATATGAAGGAGCCGCTGCGCATGGACTTCGTGTGGGCCGGGTTGT
Organism: Gammaproteobacteria bacterium; assembly: GCA_004298065.1. GTDB lineage: Bacteria > Pseudomonadota > Gammaproteobacteria > Acidiferrobacterales > Sulfurifustaceae > SCRL01. The sequence goes on from SCRL01000054.1 coordinate 78,651, forward strand.
GCTTGGTCGGAGCCGCCTACTTCATGTTCAGACAGCCCTTAACTGGAGGCGCCTGATGGCACAGGCGCCGGCATCGGGTGCACCCGACCGCTATGCCGTGATGGGCAACCCCGTTGCCCACAGCAAATCGCCTGCGATTCACAAACTCTTCGCCCACCAGTTCGGCCACAGCGTCGAATACACCGCGATCCAGGTGGACCCGGGCGGGTTCGCGCAGGCGGTGGAGCAGTTCCGCGCCGCCGGCGGCAAGGGGCTCAACGTCACCGTGCCGTTCAAGCCCGATGCCTTCCGCCTCGCCGATCAATTAAGCGACCGCGCCAAGCTCGCCGAAGCCGTGAACACGCTCAAGTTCGAGGCCAATGGACAAGTGCTCGGCGACAACACCGACGGCGCCGGCATCGTGCACGACATCGAAATGAATCTCGACATTCCGCTGCGCGACAAAAATATTCTGATCCTCGGCGCTGGCGGCGCCGTGCGCGGCGTGCTCGACCCGATCCTGCGCCATCACCCGAAAGTCATCGTTCTTGCCAACCGCACGGTCGCGAAGGCGAAAGACTTGGTGCGGGCGTTCTCGGCGCACGGCAAGATCGAGGCCAGCAGCTTCGACGACCTGAAGGGCAAGCACTTCGACATCGTCATCAACGGCACCAGCGCGAGCCTCAAGGGCGAAGTGCCGCCGCTGCCGGTGACCATCTTCGCCCGCGGCGCGCTCGCCTACGACATGATGTACGGCGACCGCCCGACGCCGTTCATGGAATGGGCCATGCTGCACAACGCCGAGAAAGTGGTGGACGGCCTCGGGATGCTGGTGGAACAGGCGGCGGAGTCTTATTTTGTCTGGCGCGGCGTGCGGCCGGAAACAAAATCGGTAATTGCTGCGCTACGGAAGGGAAGCTAGATCGTCGGTGTATGCAGATTCAATTCCGCGCCGCTACTGAGAAGGATTTTGCTGACATCTGCGGTCTCATCGGCGATGAAGACGAGCTGTTTTTGGTCTATCCGCCGGGTCGGTTTCCGTTCTCCGTGGAGCAATTGAGTCAAATCGCGCTGGTCAGGAAGGAGCTGACGGTCGCTGTCGACGGTCCACGCATCGTCGGGTTCGCCAATTTTTATAATTATGAAGCCAGTGTTAGCGCGTTTCTCGGCAATGTTGTGGTGAGCCGCGATAACAGGAGGCAGGGTGTCGGTAAGCAATTGGTTGCCTACATGTTGTCGGTTGCCTTCGGTCGACTCGGCCTGGAGCGGTTGCACTTGTCGGTATTCAATCACAACCTGCCGGCGCTGCAGCTCTACGCCGGTTTCGGGTTCAAACCGTATGATCTGGAAGAGCGCCGTGACCCGCGAGGGCGGACGGCGGTGTTATTGCATTTTCGGCTCGACCGGGACAATTACGTTGTCAGATAGTCGTTCTTGAGCTTCACATAGTGCTTGGCTGAATAGTCGAGCCAAGCTTTTTCTTCCGCTGTTAGTTCCCGCACGCGCTTCGCTGGCTGCCCGAGCCAGAGATAGCCGCCTTCCAGTTCCTTGCCTTCGGTGACGAGCGAGCCGGCGCCGAGGATCAGGCCCTCGCGCAGGATCGCGCCGTCCATGACCACCGAGCCCATGCCGATGAGGCAGCGGTTTTCGACGGTGCAGGCGTGGAGGATGCAGAGATGGCCGACGGTGACGTCGTCGCCGATGTTCGCCGGGCGGCCGCCGGGTGCGCCTTCATGATGGTGGGTGACGTGGATCACCGTGCCGTCCTGAATATTGGTACGCGCGCCGATGCGAATCGAATTCACATCGCCACGCACGGAGCACATGGGCCAGATGGAGGAGTCGTCGCCAATGACAACATCACCGATTACGGCGGCCTGCTCGTCCACGAATACGCGCTCGCCGAGCTTGGGCAGAATTCCTTTATATGGACGAATAGCCATAACGGGGTTTCTAGCCGTAGCGCCGTTCCCACGCAAGCGGCGGTTCATCGAGCAGCGCCGCCTGCTGGCGCAGCGACAGAATCTGTTCCTCCCAGTAGCGCCGTCCGGCGAACCACGGGAACGCGCGCGGGAACGCGGGGTCGTCCCAGCGCTTCGCGAGCCAGGCGTTGTAGTGCAGTATCCGCAACGTCCGCAGCGGCTCGATCAGGCGCAGTTCGGTGGCGTCGAAGTCCATGAACTCGGTGTAGCCGCTGAGCACTTCGGCGAGCTGTTTTTCCATCTCGGCGCGCTCGCCCGAGAGCAGCATCCACAAGTCCTGGATCGCCGGGCCGGTGAGGCAGTCGTCGAAATCCACGAAGAACGGGCCGGTGTTTTCGTCCCAGAGGATGTTGCCGAGGTGGCAGTCGCCGTGCAGGCGCAGCAGGCGGTCGTCGGCAGCCTCGAAGGTGGCGCGCAGCTGCGGCAATAGCATCTCGGTGATGGCGCGGAACGAATCCATCAATTCCGGCGGGATGAAATGACTGTTGAGCAGGTGCGCGATGGGCTGCTCGCCGTATTCTTTCACCGTCAGCCGCAGCCGATGCTGGAACCGGTTCGCCATGCCGAGCCGATGCAGCCGGCCGAGGAAGCGCCCGAGTAACTTGCGGTCATCAGCGGTGTTCAGTTCGGGCGCGCGCCCGCGGCGCCAGGGGAACACTGCGAAGCGAAAACCCGCGTGGTGGTGCAGCGTTTTGCCGTCGTGTGCGAGCGGCGCGACCACCGGGATTTCGTGCTCGGCCAGCTCGCAGGCGAAGGCGTGTTCCTCTTCGATCGCGGCGTCCGGCCAGCGGTGCGGGCGGTAGAACTTGGCCACCAGCACCCGGCCGTCGTCCATGTCGATGCGATAGACGCGGTTCTCGTAGCTGTTGAGCGGTAGCAGCGCGCCGGTGGCGCGCACGCCGAAGGTCTCGACCGCATCGAGGATCGTTTCCGGGGTGAGACTGTCGTAAGGGTGTGCGGTCATGGGCGTGGTCGTGCTACATTTTCAACTCATTCCGGCGTTATAACCAGACGATTCTTATGAAAAATCCGCTGCTCGATTTCTCGGGCCCGCCGCGTTTCGCCCTGATCCGGCCCGAGCACGTGAAGCCCGCGCTCGATGCCATGCTCGACCAGAACCGGCGCGAGCTCGAAGCCATGCTTTCCACGGTTCGCGACTACGCCTGGGACAACTTCGCCCAGCCGATCGAGGACATGAAGGAGCGGCTGAGCCGCATGTGGTCGCCGGTGTCGCACTTAAACGGCGTCATGAACAACGACACCCTGCGCGCGGTGTATAACGAAAACCTCCCGCGCCTGTCCGAGTACTTCACCGAGCTTGCTCAAGATGAGCGGCTGTACGCCGGCTACAAGGCCATCGCGACCTCGGCTGGCTTCGCGGCGCTCACGCAGGCGCAGAAGAAGATCATCACCAACACGCTGCGCGATTTCCGGCTTGCCGGGGCCGAGTTGCCGCCCGACAAAAAGGCGCGCTTCAAGGACATCCAGAAAGAGCTTTCGACGCTCACGAGCAGGTATTCCGAAAACGTGCTCGACGCCACCCAGGCGTGGTCGCTGCACGTGAACGATGAAAAAGACCTCGCCGGCCTGCCAGACTCGGTGCGCGGCATGGCGCGCCAATCGGCGCTGGAGAAAAACCTGCCCGGCTGGCGCTTCACGCTCGAAGGCCCGTCGTACATCGGCTTCATGAGCTACGCCGACAACCGCGACCTGCGCCGCGAGATGTACGAGGCGTTCGTCACGCGCGCCTCCGAGACCGGCCCGACCGCCGGCCAGTGGGACAACGGCCCACTGATTCCGCAGATACTGAAGTTGCGCGCCGAGGCCGCGGCGCTGCTCGGCTACAAGAACTACGGCGAATACGCGCTCCAGACGCGCATGGCCAAGACCGTGGACGAAGTCATGCAATTCCTGCGCGACCTCGCCGCCCGTTCGCGCCCGGCGGCGCAGAAGGAGTATGACGAGCTGAAACATTTTGCGCGCGAGGCGCACGGGCTGGAAAATCTCGAAGCGTGGGACGTGACGTACTACGGCGAAAAACTGCGCCAGCAGCGCTACGCCCTGTCGCAAGAGGACCTGCGGCCGTACCTGCCGGAGACACGCGTGGTGCCGGGCATGTTCGAGGTGGTGCGTAGGCTCTACGGCCTCGACATCCGCGAGCGCCGCGGTGTGGAGGTGTGGCATCCGGACGTGCGCTTCTACGAGATTGTCGACGCCGCCGGCGAGCTGCGCGGGCAGTTCTACATGGACCTGTACGCGCGCGCCAACAAGCGCGGCGGTGCGTGGATGGACGACTGCATCGGGCGCAAGCGCACGCAAACCGGTGTGCAGGTGCCGGTGGCCTATCTCGTGTGCAACCTGGCGCCGCCGGTGGACGGCAAGCCGGCGCTCTTCACCCACGATGAGGTGACGACGCTGTTCCACGAGTTCGGCCACGGGCTGCACCACATGCTCACGCGCGTGGATTTCGTCGGCGTGTCCGGCATCAACGGCGTCGCCTGGGACGCGGTCGAGCTGCCGAGCCAGTTCATGGAGAACTGGTGCTGGGAGCGCGAGGCGCTCGATCTCATCGCCCGGCATTACGAAACCGGCGCGCCGCTGCCCGAGGCGCTGTACCAAAAGATGCAGGCGGCGAAGAATTTCCAGTCGGGCATGCAGTTCGTGCGCCAGCTCGAATTCGCGCTGTTCGACATGCGCCTGCACAGCGACTTCGACCCCGCCGGCGGACAGACGGTGCAACAGCTGCTCGACGCGGTGCGTGCCGAGGTCGCGGTGGTCCAACCCCCCGCCTATAATCGGTTCCAGAACGGGTTCACGCACATCTTCGCGGGCGGTTACGCCGCCGGCTACTACAGCTACAAGTGGGCCGAGGTGCTGTCGGCGGACGCGTTCGCCAAGTTCGAGGAAAGCGGTGTGTTCGACCGGCGCACGGGGACCGAATTCCTGAGCCACATCCTCGAACGCGGCGGCACCGAGGAGCCGATGGAACTGTTCGTGCGCTTCCGCGGGCGCAAACCGACAGTGGACGCGCTGCTGCGCCACGCCGGGCTCGCGGCCTGAGGAGCAGGGCAAACATGAAATGCCGAATCTGGTTTCTGGCCGGTTTGCTGCTGGCGCCGCTCGCGGCGGTGGCCGACACCGTGTACGTCATCGACAAGCTGCAGATCGGGATGCGCGTCGAGCGCGATAACGTCAGCGCGGTGGTGAAGCCGCTCGAAACCGGCGCGGCGCTCGACGTGTTGCAGCGCGACGAGCGTTTCGTGCGCGTGCGCGACAAGGCCGGCACCGAGGGCTGGATCGAGGCGCGCTACGTGAGCCCGGAACTGCCGGCGCGGGCGCAGCTGGCGAAGCTCCAGGAGGAACTCAACAAGGCGCGCGCCCAGCTCGCCGCGACCCCGGCGAAACCGAATAACGCCGCACCGGCGCCGCTCGTCGTGGCCGATGCCGAAGCGGATTACGAGCTGGACTATGTGTGGCTTCTCGTCGCGCTCGGCTTGCTGGTGGCCGGTTTCATCGCCGGCATCCTGTGGCACCGCGAGTCGATCCGCCGCCGCATGGGCGGCATGTACCTGAGAATCTGAACGTCATGGGCTCAAAAAAAATCCTGATCGCGTCGCTGGCAGCCGTGCTGTGTGCGCCGGTTGTCGCCGCGCTCGCCGCCGATTCGCGCACCGCGGCGCCCGAAGAGGCGCCGGTGGGCAAGAAGCTCTACAAATGGGTGGACCGCGAGGGCAACGTGTCCTATCACGATTACCCGCCGCCGGACGAGTCGAAGTACAAGGTCGAAGAGCGGCTCATCAAGGGCGAAAAAGCGCCGGCGAAAAAGCCCATCGACGAGAACGACAAGCCGCTGCCGCCGGTGGTGATGTACATGATTCCCAAGTGCCTGTCGTGTGACATGGCACGCACCTACTTCCAGCGGCGCAAGGTGCCGTTCACGGAGAAGAACGTCGAGGGTAACCGCCTGCTGATCGAGGAGCTGAGGAAAAAGACCGGCACGCTGTCGGTGCCGACGATCCTCGTCGGCGACAAGGTGATGCAGGGTTTCCTCGAATCGCTGCTCGCGGGCGAGCTCGACGCCGCCGGCTACCCGCCGGAGCCACCCGCCGGCGCCGGCAGCGAGAGCAGGCCCGAAGCGCCGCCCGTGCCGTAAGCGCGGCGCGTTTCCGCCGCGCATGAAAATCACCACCTGGAACGTCAATTCCATCCGCGTGCGCCTGCCGCACGTGCTCGACTGGCTCGGCAAGCACAAGCCGGACGTGTTGTGTCTGCAGGAGACCAAGGTCATGGACGAGGATTTTCCCGTCGCCGAGTTCAAGCAGGCCGGTTATGCCGCCGTGTTTTCCGGCCAGAAAAGCTATAACGGCGTCGCCACATTGAGCCGTCAGCCGGCGTGCGACGTGGTGCGCGCATTGCCCAAGGCCGACGGTACGCAAAAAAGATTGCTCGCCGCGACCGTCAACGGCGTGCGCATCGTGAACGTGTACGTGCCGAACGGCGAAGCAATCAGCTCGGACAAATACGGTTACAAGCTCGCCTGGCTCAAGGCACTCAAGGCCTACCTCAAGGCCGAGCTGGAGACGTACCCGAAGCTTGCCGTACTCGGCGACTTCAACATCGCCCCCGAGGAACGCGACGTGCACGACCCGAAGCTGTGGGAGGGCAGCGTGCTCTTCAGCGACAAGGAGCGCGCGGCGTTTCAGGCGCTGGTTTCTACCGGGCTGGCGGACACGTTCCGCCGCTTCGACCAGCCGCCGATGAGTTTCAGCTGGTGGGACTACCGCATGGGCGCGTTTCGCCGCAATCACGGCCTGCGTATCGATCACATTCTCGCGAGCCGCGCGTTGGCGTCCGCCTGCAAGGCTTGCCATATCGACAGCGCCCCGCGCGGCTTGGAGCGGCCCTCGGACCACGCCCCGGTCACCGCCGAATTCGACCTGTAAAATCAGACTCTTTCGCGCGTCAACCGAACGATGCGGCCTGCGTTAATTATCGGTAATGGCCCGTCACTGGCCTGCATCTTTGCCGGATCGGGCTAGAGAAGTCCTTAAAGAACCGAACGAAGGAGAATCCGATGAGACACGCAAGCACTATCTTCTCGCTGTTGCTGGCGAGCGCGGCACTCGCCGCGGCGCCGGCTTATGCCGAACGCGGCGGCTACGGCGGCCCGCGCGCCGCCGGTCACGCGAAACACGCCCAGGCGCATGAACGCGCCAACCACGGTCACGAGCGCGCGCATCAGGCGCATGAGCAGGCGCGCGATCGCGCACAAGAGCGCATGCACATGGCCGAGAACGGTCCCCGCGCGCAGCGCCCGCGCCGCGACCGCGACAACAACCCGCCCGGCATGCGCGGCGGCCCCGGCACGAACTGGGAGAACCGCCCCGGCCCGCAAGGCGGACCGGGGGCGAGCCCGGACCGGCGCCGCTTCGACCGCGACAACAATCCGCCGGGCCGCGCCGGTGGCCCCGGGACCAACTGGGAAAATCGGCCCGGTCCGGCCGGCGGTCCCGGCGCCAGCCCCGATCGGCGCGTGCCGCCGACCGTGCGCGACCCCGGCGTGAATGCGCGCCAGGGGTTTCAGCGCGACCGCATCGGGCAGGGCGTGCGCTCGGGCGAGCTGACCAAGGATGAGGCGAAACAGCTTGCGGGAGAGCAACGCGCGATCCGCAAGGAGGAGCGCGCGTACAAGTCGGACGGCAAGCTCACAAAGGACGAGCGCAAGGATCTGCACCAGGACCTGAACGCCGCCAGCAAGGATGTCTACGAACAGAAACACGACGCCGAAAAGCGCTAGCTCTCCCACGTTGCATGTTGTTCGCCACGGGGCCGGAAACGGCCCCGTGGTTTTTTTGTGTCAGGAAATCAGGTTGGCAAGCCCTGACAGGCATACCCCCGTCACAAAACGCGATCCGGGGCGCTTGACTTTGTGATTGCAAATGATAATAATTCTCAATATCAAGCATGGGCGGCCACCCGGGCCGCCGCAGCGTAACGGGAGGAGTCCTAAATGAAGTACACACGTACTGCCGTCCTCGGCGCCGGTCTGTTTGCGCTTGTCGTTCCAGCCTGGGCCGTGGAATACCCCATCGGCACGCCGCAGCAGCGCCACGGCATGGAAATCGCGGCGGTGTACCTGCAGCCGGTGCGCATGGAGCCGGAAGGCATGATGCGCAAGGCCGAGGAGTCGGACGTGCACATGGAGGCCGATATCAAGGCGCTGGCCAACAACCCGAACGGGTTCGAGGAAGGCGCGTGGATTCCCTACCTGCAAGTGAAGTACGAGGTCGTCAAGCTCGGTGGCAACGAGAAGCGCAGCGGCGACTTCATGCCGATGGTGGCGAACGACGGGCCGCACTACGGCGACAACGTCAAGCTCATGGGGCCGGGCAAGTATCGCGTGAAGTACACGATCGCGCCGCCGACGGCGGGGTCGCATTTCGGCCGCCACACCGACCGCCTGACCGGCGTGCGCCCGTGGTTCAAGCCGTTCGAGGTGGAGTACGAATTTACCTACGCCGGCATCGGCAAGAAGGGAGGGTACTGAGATGTCCCTTCCCGCCACCCTGCGCCGTAAGACGTTCGCGCTCGTTATCGGCGCGGCGCTTGCCGGCACCGTCGCGCCGACCCAGGCGCGCGACGTCTCGATGGCAGACCTGATGCAGGAACTCAAGCGCCTGTCGACGCGCGTCGAGAAGCTGGAGCAGCGCAATAGCGAACTCGAAAAGGCGCTCGCAAACGAGCACGTCAGCGAAAAGGAACCCGAACTCGCCGCGCGCCTGAAGGCGGTCGAATCCCAGGCGCTCGGGATGCAGAAGCCGACGCGCGCGATCGAGGCGCTCGAGGGCGTCACCGCCGGCGTGAGCTTCACCACCGTGGCGCAAGGCGTGAACGGCGGCGGCACCACCGACCGTACCGGTGAGAGCCAGCTGAATTACCGCGCCGACGTCATGGTCGAGTTGCCCACCGGAAGCATCGGCAACGCCGAGGGCAAACTCTTCGGCCATTTCCGCATGGGCCAGGGCAACGGCCTCGGCTCGCTCAATCCCACGTTCAGCGGACCCAACACCACCGCATTCCAGCTGGGCGGCGTCACGCGCGCGGACGACTCCGCGGCGCTGCTGGCGCAGGCCTGGTACCAGGCAGACATCCCGCTGCCGCTCGGGGGGTTCAAGGACCGGTCGCGAGAAAAGATGTCGGTCAATTTCGGCAAGATGGACCCGTTCCTGTTCTTCGATCAGAACGCCGCCGCCAACGACGAGACGCGCCAGTTCCTGAACAACGTGTTCGTGCATAGCCCGATGCTCGACGCCGGCGGCGACATCGGCGCGGATGCCTACGGCTTTGCCCCGGGCATGCGGCTGGCGTACCTGAACGAGACGCAGAAGCCGGAGACCTACGGCCTGTCGGCCGGCGTGTTCGCGGCCGACGCCGGCGCAAACTACGGCAAGTCGTTTGGCTCGCCGTTCGTGATTCTCCAGGCCGAGACCACGCAGAAGTTCTTCGGCGGGCTCGACGGCAACTACCGCCTGTACCTGTGGCAGAACGGCCGCGCCGCGGCTTACCGCAACAGCTCCGACAGCGGCCGCGAGCGGCACAAGGGCTGGGGCGTCAGCGCCGACCAGCGCGTGGGCGACGCCACGACCCTGTTCGGACGCTACGGGCACCAGACCCAGGGGCGCGTGAAATTCGATCGCGCGCTCACGCTCGGCGCCGAGTTCGGCGGCAGCTATTGGGACCGCGCCGGCGACGCGCTGGGCGTGGCGTTCGCCCACCTGCGCACGAGCAACGACTTCAAGCGCGATTCGCTCACGCTCGACGCCAACGCCGACGGCACCGCCGACTTCGGCTACCAGGCCGACGGCGCCGAGCGCGTGGCCGAGGTGTACTACCGCTGGCGTCTGGCCAAGCAGTTCGAGATCACGCCCGATGTCCAGTTCATCCGGCGCCCGGGCGGCGACGGCACCAAGCCGGGCATCGAGATCGTCGGCGCGCGCGCCCAGTTGACGTTCTGACGCAACTTCCTGAAGCAAAAAAGGAGACGCCATGTTCATTCTCACCCGGAGTTCCGAGACCGGATCGTTCTGCACCGTGAGCGCGGCGATGTGGATGGCGGCGGTGCTGAGCGTGACGGCGCCGCCCGCCGTGGCGGAAGAGCTGCTCGCCGTGCCGCTCACCGCGAAAAACGGGCGCTTCTACCCGGAGACCCTCGAGGTGCCGGCCGGACAGCGCTTCAAGGTCGTGATCACCAACGAAGGCCCGGGACCGGAGGAATTCGAGAGCCTCGAGCTGCGCAAGGAAACCGTGCTCGCGCCCGGCGTCACGCGCGCCGTGGTGTTCGCGCCGCTCAAGCCCGGCACTTACAAATTCTTCGGCGAGTTCCATCCGGCGACGGCCCAGGGCCGGATCGTCGCCAAGTAAAAAGACACCGTGGCGAACGCGCTCTTCATCGTGTGGCGGGAAAGCATCGAGGCGATGCTGGTGATCGGCATCCTGCACGCCTGGCTGCGCCACCGCGAGGACGCGGCGCGCGGGCTGCGCTGGCTCTGGAGCGGCGTCGGCGCGGGGCTGCTCGTCGCCGCGGGGCTCGCGGCCGTGATGCTCGGCATGCAGTCCTGGCTTGCGAGCGAATCGTTCGAGTATTTCGAGACCGGCATGGTGCTAGTCGCCTCCCTGCTTATAACGCAGATGGTGCTGTGGATGGGCCGCCGCGGGCGCGGCCTCAAACACGAGATCGAGTCGAGCGCCGCGCGCGTCGCGGAACAGGCCAACTGGCTCGGTGTGCTCCTGCTCGCGGCGCTCGCCGTCGGGCGCGAGGGCGCTGAAACTGTGATCTTCCTCTACGGCTCGCTGCTCGGGCAGCAGGGCACGGCGCTCGCGGGCTTCGGCCTCGCCGCGCTCGCCGGTTTTCTGCTTGCGGCGGCGACCTTCTGGCTGATCCAGCGCGGCAGCCGCTGGCTTTCGTGGCGCGCGTTTTTCCGCGCGAGCGAGATCCTGTTGCTCCTGCTCGCCTCGGCGCTGCTCGTGAGCGGTGTCGAGCGGCTCGTCGGCCTCGGGTTATTGCCGGCGCTCGTGGACCCGCTTTGGGACAGCGCCTGGCTGCTCGACGGCAACTCCGCCGCCGGCGGGATCGCGGCGGCGCTCACCGGTTACCGCGCGCAGCCGGCGCTGCTCACGGCGCTCGCGTACGTCGCTTATTGGGCGGCGGTGTTGTGGTTGCGGCGCGCGCCAGCCACGGTGTCGGCGCAAACCGCCTGAGGCCGCCATGGAACAGGTTGTGACGTTCATGCCCCCAACGCCCGCCGGCTGGTTGCCGCGACTCGGCGCCGCGATGCAGCGCCATCGCGCGTTGATCCAAGGCATCCAGTGGGCGGTGGTGGCGTTCTATCTCGTATTGCTGGTGGTGCCGGCGCTGCGACCGTTGCCGCCGGACGAGGCGCGCATCGTCAACGACCTCACGCGCCTGGCGCAATTTGTGTTCTGGGGCGTGTGGTGGCCGTTCGTGATGTTGTCGATGATGCTCGTGGGGCGCGTGTGGTGCGGCGTGTTCTGCCCCGAGGGCGCGTTCACGGAACTCGCGAGCCGCAAGGGACTCGGGCGCGCGATCCCGCGCTGGGTGCGCTGGGGCGGCTGGCCGTTCGTGGCGTTCGCCCTGACCACGGTCTTCGGCCAGCTCGTGAGCGTGTACGAATACCCGAAAGCGGCGCTGCTTATCCTCGGCGGCTCGACGGTGGCGGCAGTGGGAATCGGTTACGTCTACGGCCGCGGCAAACGCGTGTGGTGCCGTTATCTCTGCCCAGCGAACGGCGTGTTCCGGCTGCTGGCGAAACTCGCGCCGGTGCATTTCCGCACCGATGCCGAAGCATGGCGCGCCGCGCCGCGCGCGGCGGCGCCGAACTGCGCGCCGCTCGTGGACCTGCGCCATCTCGCCGCCGCCGGGGAGTGCCACGCCTGCGGCCGTTGCAGCGGCTACCGCAATGCAGTGTGGCTGCAATCGCGCTCGCCCAACCGCGAAGTGTTGTCGCTGCCGGCCAACTCGGTTTCGCGCTGGGAAGTGGCGTTGCTTCTATTCGGCGTGCTCGGCATCGCGCTCGGCGCGTTCCAGTGGAGCGCAAGCCCGTGGTTCGTGACGATAAAGCAGGCCGTGGCCGCGTGGCTCGTGGAGCACGAATGGTTCTGGGCGCTTTCCGACGGCGCGCCGTGGTGGCTGCTCACGCACTATCCCGAGGCCAACGACGTGTTCACCTGGCTCGACGGCGCGCTGATCGTGACTTATATCGGCGCCACGGCGGCGGCAGTCGGTGGTTCGATTCTGCTCGGACTGGCAACAGCGCAGAAGCTGCTCAGCCGTCCGGGGTTCATGTGGCGGCTCGCCTACGCGTTCATCCCGCTTGCCGGCATGAGCGTGTTCCTGGGCTTAAGCATGCTCACGGTGACGCAACTGCGCGCCGAGGGTCTGGTGCTGGCGTGGGTGCCGGCGGCGCGGGCGACATTGCTGGTGCTCGGTTTTGGCTGGAGCGCGTGGTTGGCGCTGCGGCTGATCGCCGACGTTTCCGCCACGCCCGTGCGGCATTTCGCCGCCGCCGGCGCGGTGTTGCCGGTGTTGGCACTGGTGCCGGCGATGTGGGCGGTGCAGTTTTTCATCTGGTAGCCGGCGATCGGAATTTCTTAATATTGTCTTTAACTTCATTCTTCAGGAGCCGTTATGCGTAATCTGAAAAAAATCTTCATTCATGCCGCGATGGTAGCGTTGTTTACAGCGCCGGGCCTGGCGTTCTCGGCCGATGAGGTCGTGGTGTACTCGGCACGCAACGAGCAGCTCATCAAGCCGCTGTTCGATGCCTACACGAAAGAGACCGGCACCCAGATCAAGTTCATCACCGACAAGGAGAGCGCGCTGCTCGAGCGCCTCAAGGCCGAAGGCAACCGCACGCCGGCGGACATGCTCATCACCGTGGACGCCGGCAACCTGTGGCTCGCGGCGCACGAAGGCGTGCTGGCGAAGACGAAGTCGAAGACGCTCGAAGCCAACGTCCCGGCGCACCTGCGCGATCCGGACGGTTACTGGTTCGGGCTTTCAGTGCGCGCGCGTACCATCGTCTACAACACGAATAAGGTGAAGCCAGCCGAGCTCTCGACCTACGAGGACCTCGCGGACCCGAAATGGAAGGGGCGGCTGTGCCTGCGCACCTCGAAGAAGGTCTATAACCAGTCGCTCGTGGCCATGATGATCGCGCGCCTCGGCGAGCAGAAGACCGAGGAGATCGTGCGCGGCTGGGTGGCGAACCTCGCGACCGACGTGTTTCCGGACGACACCAAGGAAATGGAGGCCATCGCCGCCGGCCAGTGCGACGTCGGTGTCGTCAACACCTATTACTACGGCCGTCTGATGAAGAAGAAACCCGAGCTGCCGCTCGCGCTCTTCTGGCCGAACCAGCAGGCCCAGGGTGTACACGTGAATGTCTCCGGCGCCGGCATCACCAAGCACGCCAAGCATCGCGCGGCGGCGGTGAAATTGCTCGAATGGATGTCGTCCGAGAAGGCGCAGAACCTGTTTGCCGACGAGAACATGGAGTATCCGGCCAACCCGACGATGAAGCCGCACGCGACGGTCGCCGCCTGGGGCACGTTCAAGCAGGACACCATCAACGTTGCCGAGGCCGGCAAGCGCCAGGCTGAGGCGGTGAAGCTGATGGACCGCGCGGGTTACAAGTAAAGAGGATACGGTCGTGTACGTGTGCTTGTGCAAAGGCGTTACCGACGGCCAGATCCGCGAGGCGGTGCGCGAGGGCGCCTGCACCGTGCGCGAACTCGGCGCGCGTCTGGGCGTGGCGACCTGTTGCGGGCGCTGCGCGTCGCACGCCCGCATCGTCCTGGACGAGGCGCTGAACGCCGCGGTGCGCAAGGCGAACCGTGGTGCTGCTTGTCCCGCTGTATACGCAGGCGCATTCTGATGACCCGGCTTAAACCACAGGCAATGTGGAGGATTCCATGAAAGGCGACGCGAAGGTCATCGAGTACCTGAACAAACTGCTCGCGGGCGAATTGACGGCGATCGACCAGTACTTCGTGCACTCACGCATGTACGAGAACTGGGGCCTGAAGAAGCTCTACGAGCGCATCGAGCACGAGCGCACCGAGGAAGTCGGGCACGCCGCCCGCCTGATCCAGCGCACGCTGTTCCTCGAGGGCACGCCGAACCTCGGCGTGCGCGCGCCGCTCAAGATCGGCAAGGACGTGCCGGGGATGCTCCGGAGCGATCTCGATCTGGAGCTGTCCGTCGTGGCCGCGCTCAAGGAGGCGATCGCCTACTGCGAAACAGCGCGCGACTACGAGACGCGCGAAATTCTGCGGAAGATGCTGGAGGACACCGAGGAAGACCACGCGCACTGGCTTGAGCAGCAGCTGTGGCTGATCGAGAAGACCGGGTTGCAGAACTATCTGCAATCGCAGATGTGAGGCCACGTCATGAAAGGCGACGCCAAGGTCATCGAGCATTTGAACAAGGCGCTGTACGACGCGCTGACCGCGATCAACCAGTTTTTCCTGCATGCGCGCATGTACAAGAACTGGGGCTTGGGCAAGCTCAACGATCGCGTGTACAAGGAATCCATCGGTGAGATGAAGCGCGCGGACAAGCTGATCGAGCGCGTGCTGTTTCTCGAAGGGCTGCCGAACCTGCAGGACCTCGGAAAGCTTCTGATCGGCGAGCGGCCGGAGGAGATGCTCAAGCTCGACTTGCAGTTCGAAACCGCCGCCCGCGCGAGGCTCCAGGAAGCCGTGGCCCACTGCGAGCGCGCCGGCGATTACATCTCACGCGATCTGCTCGAGGACCTCCTCGAGGAGCGCGAGGAGCACATCGATTGGCTCGAAACCCAGCTCGACCTGGTCGGGAAGACCGGCGCGCAGAATTACCTGCAGTCGCAGATGTAGGAAACAGCGAATACATGTCGTCGCGCAATCATTCTGACAAAACCGGGAGGGAGTCGAACGCAGGAAGCGGTGAGCCGAAATCCGTGCCCGCGGAGCGGGTGCGCTCGTGCGATTTGTTGCGCGATGGCGGACAGCTGATCATCGAGCACGCCGGGCGCGAGTACCGCCTGCGCGTAACGAGCAACGGCAAGCTGATCCTGACAGCGTAAACATCGCCGACGAAGTTTTAAAAGGTATTTTCCCAGCCAGCCAGACCGGTTCTCCGGTTCCGCCAGCCAACAACACCGATGCATTGCGACAGATATCGCGATGTGTCTCATCCTGTTTCAAGGAGAAAAAGATGTTTCATTACCGTAATCGCAGTACGGCGCTCGCGGTCGCCGTCGGCGCCGCGCTCGCCGCGGGGGCATTGCCGGCCGCTGCCGACGTCAAGGTCTACGGCAAGGTGCACATGTCGGTGGACTACGTGGACGGCAAGGGTGCCGGCGACGCGACCACGAGCGCCGGCTCGGCCGCGACCTCGCGCAAGCACGTGGCCGTGTCGAGCAACTCCTCGCGTTGGGGCATCGACGTGAGCGAGAAGCTCGGCGGCAACCTCAAGGCCATCGCCAAGCTGGAATCGGAACTCGATGCGTCCGGCGAAACGTCCAGCCAGAACAGCCGTAACCGCTACGTCGGCCTGAACGGCGGCTTCGGCACCGTGCTCGCCGGTATTTACGACACGCCGTTCAAGGCGGTGCATAACGCCGTTGGCTTCTTCGAAGACCAGGTCGGCGACTACCGCAACATCACCGACGGCACCGACCAGGGCAACGGCACCCTCGGCTGGAACCTGCGTCCGGGCAACGTCGTGGCCTACGCCACGCCGAACCTCGGCGGCTTCACCGCCACCTACGCCTACAGCGCGGACTCGACCAACGTGGCCGGCACGGAAGACAACCGCCGGCGCGCGGACAGCCTGAGCCTGGTCTACGCCCAGGGTCCGCTGTACGTGGGCTACGGCTACGAAACCCACCGCTTCAGCACCGTCGCCGACGGCGGCAACCCGACGGAGAAGGGCCAGCGGCTGGCCGCGAGCTACAACTTCGGCGCGTTCAAACTGGCCGCCCTGGTGCAGGACCTCAAGGACCTGGGCGGCACCGCCTCGGGCAGCCAGTCCGTGAACCGCAAGAGCTGGACCGTGGGCGGCGCCTACACCGCGGGCAACAACGTCTTCAAGGCGCAATACACCAAGGCCGGCAACCTGAGCAATCAGTCGGCCGGCACCAGCGGCGACAACACCGGCGCCAAGCTCTGGGCGCTCGGCTGGGATCACCTGTTCTCGAAGACCGTCAAGGCGTACGTGGCCTATGCCAAGACCGACAACGACTCGGCCGCGGCCTTCAGGGTCAACAGCACGGGCCACGGCGACGCCGTCACCCCGGCCACCGGTCTCGACCCGCAGGCCTGGTCGGTCGGCATGATCGTGGACTTCTAGCCGGACGATTCGCGACGCATGGCAGTCCGTTAACGGGGCCCGGAAGGGCCCCGGTTTTTTTGCCACGTTCGGGTTTATCCGCGCCATCCACGCGCGGCTTTGCAGCGGGAACTCCTATGAATCAGAATGTCAACGATAACAGTTTCAAATTCCCCGGACCGGCCTTCTAACCGCGATGACCACGAACGTATCTGCCCGGAATGACCGTCGTCGTGTCGTCGCCGAGACCGGCATCTCCGCCTGGCTCAACGTCGGCGTGCGCGGCTGGCGCGCGGCGAGCGTCGCGGTCGCGCTCACGGTGGCGGCGCCGATTCTCGTCGTCGCGGCGGCGTGGTTCACGCCCGCGACTGATATCTGGCGCCACATCGCCGACACCGTGCTCGCGGAGTTGCTCGCGCACACCGCAGTCTTAGCGCTCGGCGTCGGGTTCGGCGTGCTCGTGCTCGGCACCGCGCTTGCCTGGCTCGTCGCCACCTGCGAGTTTCCCGGCCGCAAGTTCTTCGACTGGGCGCTGATGCTGCCGCTCGCGATTCCGGCCTACGTGCTCGCGTT
>SCRL01000055.1 GCA_004298065.1 Gammaproteobacteria bacterium
CGTGTCGTACAACCGCGTGAACACGCGGCTGCCGACGTTGAGCGATTCCGCGATTTGCGCGCGCGCGTGCCGGGTGTTGGCGCGGTCGACGGCCAACAGGATCGCCGCCAGCACCAGGAAAAACAGCCCCATGAAGACGACAGCGATCCGACTCTGGAAGCGGCGGAAGACCACGGGCTAGTAGTTGTAGTGGTCGTCGTGCTCGTGCGACGCCGGTCGCGGCTTGCGCCGGTCGGGGTTGAGCGCGATCCGGAACTCGACATGGGTGTCGTTGTTCACGCCGACGGCCACCGGGCGCCGGGTGGCGTCGGCCGACCCCTTGAGTCGCGGGTGCCAGGCGCGGAGCTCGTATTCGCCGGCGGGCGGCGTCAGCCGAGCGTTGCCGTCGTCGCCGGTGGTGGCGAACCAGGGCGTGTCCACGACGTAGATATAACCGACCATCCAGTCGTGGATATTGCAGCCGAGCGCCACGGCGCCCGGCTTGTCGAACATCACCGGCGCCGCCGGCGTGCCCTGATAGAGCGGCAGCTCGAAGGTCTTCGCCATCGAAAACGAATAAACGTGGTGGCGGATGTTGTCGCTGTTGGGGAAGTACACCGGCGTGCCGACCCGGACCGGCAGCACGTAGGGGACGAATTCCTTGTCGCGCTGATCCATAACCAACCGTTCCGTGGGCGGCGTCGGCGCCGGTGCCTTGCCGCCGCGCGGGCCTGCATAGACGACGGCATTGGCCACCGGCTTGCCGGCATCGTCCACGACCAGGACCTGAAGCAGGCCGGCGACGCCGGCGCGCGCAGCGGTGAGCGCGACCAGCGACACGCATAGAACGAAGAGACGATGACGACCGCGGCGCATCGGTTGTTGTGCGTTCTGCCGCATCTGTATGGGTTTCCCAGTATAGCAAGGGGCCAAGCCCCTGGTTTATCATGCAGCCGCCGTCCCGCCGGCATCCCGATCACAACGTATAAAGACCCTATGAACGAGACTTTGTTCGAATCCGATCTGAAAAGCCTGCGGCGGCGTCATCGCGGCAAGGTGCGCGACATCTACGACGTGGACGAGCACCATATGCTCATCGTCACCACCGACCGGCTGTCGGCCTTCGACGTGGTGCTGCCGACGCCCATCCCCGGCAAGGGCGCGGTGCTGACGGCGCTGTCGAACTTCTGGTTCGGGCGCACGCGCCGCATCATCCCCAACCACCTCGCCGACATCCCGCTCGAAAGCGTGTTGAAGGACCCCGCCGAGCGCGCGCAGGTCCAGGGTCGGGCGATCGTGGTGAAGAAGCTCAAGGCGCTGCCGGTCGAGGCCATCGTGCGCGGCTATCTCGTGGGCAGCGGCTGGAAGGAATACCAGAAGCACGGCACGGTGTGCGGCATCAAGCTGCCATCGGGCCTGAAGGAAGCCGACAGGTTGCCCGAGCCGATCTTCACGCCCTCGACCAAGGCCGCCGTGGGCCAGCACGACGAGAATATCAGCTTCGACAAGGCCGCCGAGCTGCTGGGTCCGGAGATGGCCGCGAAGGTGCGCGATGCGAGTATCGCCATATATAAGGAATGCGCCACCTATGCCTTGACCCGCGGCATTATCATCGCCGACACCAAATTCGAGTTCGGCCTGGACGAAAACGACGCGCTGACGCTGATCGATGAGGTGCTCACGCCCGATTCCTCGCGTTTCTGGCCGGCCGATTCCTACAAGCCCGGCGCCAACCCGCCGAGCTTCGACAAGCAGTATGTGCGCGACTGGCTCGAGGCGAGCGGCTGGAACAAAAAATCCCCGGGCCCGGAACTTCCGCCCGAGGTGGTTGCCAAAACCGTGGAGAAATACCGCGAGGCGTTTCGGCGCCTGAGCGGCTGATACCGCCGGACCGAATCTGCTACAGTGGGCGCATGCGAAAGCAAAACATTTTTTTGCGCGGAGTAATTTCGCTTTGGGTGGCGATATCGCTGCTGATCGCGCCGTTGACGCCCGCCTTCGCCGCCGCACAGGCGGACAAAGCCCCGTCGGCACCGCATGCCGTGCACGAAAGTGCCGCAATTGCACACGCGGCCGATCTGCATGCCGATCACGGCAAGGCCCATGCAACTACTGACGCCACGGGGCACAAAAACACCTCCTGCGCCAAACACGAACAGTGCAGTGGCAAGTGCTGCGCCACCTGCGCCCAGTGCTTCACCGCCACGCTCAGCGTGTCGATTCCTCTGGTCCGATTCCACGCCGTCCAGTCTCCCGTCGTATTGCGACTCCACGACCGCCTTGTGACGGCGGCGCACGACCGGCCGCCGGCCGCTTAATCCCGCTGTCCGTCGTCGGCCTCCGCCGCGTGCGGAGGTCCGTTTTCGCTCGCGCGCGTTCGTGCGCCGTGCGGCACTGGATTGACTGAAGAGGCTCAGCGAGATGAAACGCATTCTTGAACCTGTCGTTGTTCTACCGAACATGCCGCGCCGGCGATTTCTCCAGGGACTGGCCACGGGCGGCGTGCTGCTGGGCTTGTCGCCCTGGCTCAAGCCGGCCGAGGCGCAGTACGTGGCGACGGCCACCGGCACGGCGCCGGTGCTGAGCGGCACCGAGTTCGATCTCACGATCGCCGAGACGCCAGTCAACTTCACCGGTCGCCCGCGCATGGCCACCACCATCAACGGCTCGATCCCGGCGCCGACGCTGCGCTGGCGCGTGGGCGATACCGTGACGCTGCGGGTCCACAACCGCCTGCGCGAGGACAGCTCGATCCATTGGCACGGCATTCTGCTGCCGTACCAGATGGACGGCGTGCCGGGCATCAGCTTCAACGGCATCCCGCCCGGGGAAAGCTTCACCTACCGCTTCAAGGTGCAGCAGAGCGGGACCTACTGGTACCACTCGCATTCCGGCATGCAGGAGCAGACCGGCATGTACGGCGCGATCGTCATCGACCCACCCGGGCGCGATCCGATCCGCGCCGATCGCGAATATATCGTGCAGTTCTCCGACTGGACCGACGAGAACCCGCATCACGTACTGGCCAAGCTCCGGAAGCAGAGCGACTACTACAACTTCAACCAACCCACGGTGGCCGGATTTTTCCGCGACGCGAAGGCCATGGGCGTCAGCGCTGCGTTCGAGATGCGCAAGATGTGGAACGAGATGCGCATGAACCCGACCGATCTCGCCGACATTTCCGGTTACACCTATACCTATCTCACGAACGGCGTCACGCCCGCCAGCAACTGGACCGGCTTGTTCAGGCCGGGCGAGAAGGTGCGGCTCCGTTTCATCAACGGCTCGGCCATGACATTTCTCGACGTGCGCATCCCGGGACTCAAGATGACGGTGGTCCAGGCCGACGGCCAGAATGTCGAGCCGGTGACGGTGGACGAGATCCGCATGGGCGTGGCCGAAACCTACGACGTGATCGTGCAACCGAAGGACGAGACTTATACGATTTTCGCCCAGTCCATGGACCGCACCGGATTTGCGCGCGCGACGCTGGCGCCGCGCGCCGGGATGCAGGCCGTGGTGCCGGCGCTCGACAAACCCGAACCGCTCGCCATGGAAGACATGATGGGCGACATGACCAGCAGCCTGCGCGCACGCCATGCCCACACCGAATACGGTCCGAGCGTGGACATGCGCGTCGATACGCCGCGCACCAACCTCGACGACCCCGGCATCGGCCTGCGCGACAACGGCCGGCGCGTGCTGACCTATGCCGATCTGCACACGGTCGGTGGGCCGCTCGACAAACGCGGTCCGGGACGGGAGATCGAGCTGCATCTCACCGGCAACATGGAGCGCTACACCTGGTCGTTCGACGGTCTCGAATTCGGCAAGTCCACGCCGGTGCACTTCCGCCACAACGAACGCCTGCGCGTGATCTTCGCCAATGACACCATGATGACCCATCCCATGCACATGCATGGGATGTGGAAGGAACTGGAAAACCCCGACGGGAAGTTTCAGGTGCGCAAGCACACCCTCAACGTGCAGCCGGCGCAGCGCGTGAGCTTTCTCGTCACCGCCGATGCCCTCGGCCGCTGGGCGTGGCATTGCCACCTGATGTTCCACATGGATGCGGGCATGTTCCGCGAAGTGGTGGTGGCATGAGCAGGGCGCGGCTAATGATGAAGAAAAGAACAGTCTGTTTGATTGCCGCGGCCGCACTGGCATTTGGCATGGCGTCCGCTTGGGCGCAGGCACCGGCGAAGGAGGGCGGCGAGACGGGGACGCCGGCGGCGATCGACCATTCGCAGATGGACCACAGCCGTATGGGTCACGGAGGCGTGGACCACGGTTCCATGCAGGGCGGTCCGCCTCCACCGGATGCCCGCGACCCGCACGCTTATTCGGGCGGTTACGCGCGCGGTCCGCTGCACCTCGCCGACGAGCACAGCACCGGTTCGCTGCTTGTCGACCGGTTCGAAAGCGTGAGCGCGCGCGACAACACCTCGACGGAATACGAGCTGCAGGCCTCGTATGGCCGTCTGTACGACCGCGCCGTGCTCAAGGCCGAGGGCGAGATCGACGGTGGCAAGCTGCACGATGCACGCACCGAGCTGTTGTGGGGGCACGCCGTGGGCGCCTATTGGGACGCGCAACTCGGCGTGCGCCACGACAGCGGTGTGAAGCCGGAACGAAATTGGCTGGCCTTCGGCATCCAGGGCCTGGCGCCGTACTGGTTCGAAATCGATGCCACCGCCTATGTCGGTGAACAGGGGCGTACCGCACTACGATTCGCGGGCGAGTATGAGCTGTTGCTCACGCAGAAACTGATCCTGCAACCGCGCCTCGAGGCGAATTACTACGGCAAGAGCGATGACGCGCGCGAGCGCGGCGCGGGGTTGTCCGATGCCGTCGCGGGTGTACGCCTGCGCTACGAAATCCGGCGTGAGTTCGCGCCCTACGTCGGCATCGAATGGGCGGGCAAGTACGGCGGCACCGCCGATCACGCCCGCGCCGCCGGCGAGCGTACGCGGGAATCACGACTCGTCGCCGGACTGCGTTTCTGGTTCTGATTAATTTAACGGAGAGACCTGTATGAAAAAAACGTTTTCGATCCTGATTCTCAGCGCGCTGCCGATGGTCGTGCTGGCCGCCGGCCAGCACGCCGGCGGGCATCATGACAACGCCACGGCCTTCGGCGAGCCCGGCAAGGCGACGGAGGTGAACCGCGTGATCGAGGTGCAGGCGGGGGACAACATGCGTTATACGCCCGCGTCCATTTCAGTGCGCCGCGGCGAGACCATCAAGTTCGTGGTGAAAGCCACCGGCAGCAAGTTGCCGCACGAGTTCGTGCTGGGCGACGCGAAGACGCTTAAGGAACACGCCGAGGTGATGCGCCGCTACCCGGACATGGAGCATGAGGATCCCAACATGACCAAGGTGGCACCGGATGGCACGGGGGAGTTGATCTGGAAGTTCACCCGCGCCGGCACGGTGGAGTTCGCCTGCCTGATTCCCGGTCACTACGAGGCCGGCATGAAGGGCCGCATCCGGGTAAGCGCCAAATAGCGCGAGCCGATATCAGCAACGCAACATTGTGAGGAATACCGTCATGAAGAAGATACTTTGGCTGGGTTTGATCGGGTTCCTGTCGATGGGTTTGACGGGCGCGTCGGTTGCGCAGGAGCCGCCTGTGTCCGCCACCGGTGTGGTGCAACAAGTGAAGCCGGAACAGCAAAAGGTCAAAATCGATCACGATCCGATTCCTGCGCTGGGTTGGCCGGCGATGTCCATGTATTTCCGCGTCAAGGACAAGACGGTGCTGGAGGGCGTCAGCCCGGGCGACAAGGTGCGCTTCGAGATGAAGAAGGACGCCAAGGGCCTGGCGATCACGCGCATCGAAAAGGCGGCGAAGTGAGTCCGCAAACGGCGCATCCCTGCACCGCGGCCCTCGCCTCGTTCCTATCGGCGAAACATGCAGTGTTGTTTCCCGTGGCGCTGCTGCTCGCCGCTTGCGGCGAGAACGGCGGCAAGCCGGCCGGGAATACGCCGACGATCGCCACCACCGTGACGGCACGGGTGACCGATGCCGCGCTGCTCGCGCGCGGCGCGCAAATCTACAAGGCCAATTGCGCCTTGTGCCACGGTGCGAATGCCGAAGGCGCGCCCAACTGGCACAAGCCGGGGCCGGATGGGAAATATCCGGCGCCGCCGCTCAACGGCACCGGTCACGACTGGCATCATCCGATGTCGGCGCTCAAGTGGACCATCCGTGAGGGTACGGGAAAACTCGGCGGCAACATGCCGGCGTGGAAGGGTAAACTTTCGGACAGCGATATCGAGGCGGTAATCGCCTGGTTCCAGTCGCGCTGGCCCGAGGAGATCTACCAAAACTGGGCGCTAATGGACGAGAAAGCGCGTCGCTGAGGTCGGTACCGGATTCTCTTTGTCGCCGGCAGCCGCTATCATTCCGCGTGTGCCCACCACGCGGAAGAGAATCCTCGCGTCCAGCCTCCTGGCCGTTCTGCTGAGCGCCTGCGGGCGCGAAGAGCCCCAGCCCCCGACCCTGGTGCCGTTGATGCCCGCCGGCCGGCCGTTCTCGATGGAGAGCTTGATGCGCGGCGCGCGCCTCTACCAGGAGCAGTGCGCCCAGTGCCACGGCCCGGACGCCCAGGGCCATCCCGACTGGCAAAACCCGCAGGTGACCGCGGCGCCGCCGCTGAACGGCACCGGCAACGAGTGGAAACGCACCAAGGCCGAGCTGCTGAACGCTATTCTCAACGGCGTCACGCGCGACGGCGTGCCGGTGATGCCGGCATGGAAAGGACGCCTGACGCAGCAGGAAGCGGAAGACGTGATCGCCTGGTTTCAGGCGCTGTGGCCGGTCGACGTCTACGAAAAATGGCACAAGGCCAATGCCGACGCGCCGACGGCGCCACGCAGCTGATTAAAACCACGCATACTGGAGCCAAGCATGGGCATTGCCATCTGGATCATCGTCATTCTGGTCATCGCCGCGCTCATCAAGTACCTCCTGGGCGACTCCGGCAAGAAGTAGCCGCGTTCAATTTCTGCGCGCCTCGCGGCGCGCCTGCTTGACGCGGTACATCTCCGCGTCCGCCTGCGTCATTAATTCCTCCAGCGATGCGGTCGATCCCGGTTCGACGTGCACCGCCCCCACGCTCAGCGACAGCCGATATTCGTGGCCAGCGGTGCGATTTTGATAATCAATGCTGTGTTGCAGTCGTTCGAGGATGGCTTCCACCGGCTGGTGCGCTGTCTCGAGCGCCAGCACGGCGTACTCGTCGCCGCCGAGGCGGGCGATGATGTCCGACTCGCGGAAGGTCCGGTGCAGTACCATCGCGGTGTCCCGCAGCGCCTGGTCGCCCGCGGCATGGCCATGCGTGTCGTTGATGCGTTTCAGGTCGTCGAGGTCGCCATAGAACAGGGCCATGCCGCGCTTCATGCGGCGGGCGAGCGCGATCTCGATCTCGGCCAGCGTCATGAAGCCGCGCCGGTTGCGCAATCCGGTCAGCTCGTCGGTGAGCGAGAGCTCGCGTATTTCCTGTTGCGATTGCACCAGGCGGCGCGCCAGCGGGTGAATCCGGTACCACAGCAGTACCAATCCCCCGCCGATGAGTCCGATCACCAGGAATAGACCATACCACAGCTGTCCCCGGATCGGCCGGTAAAACTCATCGGCGTCCATCTTCACCACCATGCCGAGGCTCGTGCGCGGGATCGGGCTGTACGCGGCGATGACCAGTTCGTCGCGGTAATCGAGTGTCGCGATCACGCCGCTTTCGCCGGCGAGCGCACGACCCATCGGCAGCAACTGGCCGCGCATGGTGCGCTCGATGATGAAGATTTCCGGCTTGAGCCGGGTCGGCAGGCAGGCGATCTTGTTCCCGTGCGTGGCGCACACGGCCATCTCGCCGGTTTCGCCGAGGCCGCGGATGTCTTCGATCAGGCGCTCGACCTGGGTCAACCGCCGTTCGGCGACGACCGTGCCGAGGCGCCGGCCGTTATCGGCAATCGGTAGACGCACGCGCTGAACCAGGCCATCGGCCCAGAAAATTTCCGTTCCGACGGGTTCCACCAGGCGAACGCGCAACGCCGGTTCGGCGGCGAATTGTCCGGCCTGGGCCAGCGGCCGACCCCGGGTATCGTGAAGCGCGATGGCGTTGAAGCCGAGTGGCAGGAAGCTCTTTATCGCCTGATCCAGGAACGCCAGCGCATCGGGGTGGTCGGGCGTCCTGCGCAGCCGTTCGATCTCGCGGCGAATCCCTGGACGGGTGGCGATGGTGTTCGTCATGTGCGCGCCATGTTCGACGGCCGTACGAAACGCGTCCACGCGGTTGGTCAGCAGCAGTTCCAGCCCGCGCCGCAGCGTCGTTTCGACCTGGCGTTCGAACGCGACGAAGCTCACGACGCCGGTGACGAGCGCCGTGATCGCGAGCACGGCGGCGCCGGTGTGCAGGATCCGCAGATCCTCCTTGGCGGCGATCTGTTCGCGAAACAGGCGGCTTTGGCGCAGATGGATCCACAGCCCGACGCTCAGCAACACGAGGCCGGCGGCGGTATGCAGCGCCATGCGTTGATAGGGATACCAGCCGCGCAGGAAATCGATCCCGAGAAGGTAGGCGCTGATCGCCAAGACCCCGATAAGGCCGACGCCATACACCATCAGTTCGATGAGGTACGGCAACGGACCGCCGCGCCGGGAATGGGTCGACACCAGCGCCACGCCGGCGAGCATGAAGCCGATGGCGGTGGTCGGCGCCATGCGCGTCGGGTGCGGGAGGGGGTCGTTGAGCCAGTCGGCGCGGAAAAGGTGATCCACGCCGAGATCGACCGAGAACAGGTCCTGCGCCAGTACCAGCGCCGCCAGCACCGCGACCGTGGTGCCGAGCAGGACCTGCATGCGGGCTTGTCGCGTACGGCTTTCGGGGATAGCGAGCGCCGCACCGAGCAGCACGAAGCAGAGCGCGGTGTTGAATACCATCGGTGCGTAACCCGGCGCGAGGCGCACGAGGACCGCAACCTTCAGCAGCCAGCCAGCGATGACGACCGTGCCGAGCGCGGCCAGGACGGTGCCGAGGAGAACGAGAGCGCGGGACAGGCGGCCGGGCGTTGGCGTGGTATCGACCATGGACACGCGTTGATGGTATGTGAGTTACTCTACTTTAAATATAGCCATCACGCTGGGCCGATGACGGGACGCTCTTTAAAGCCATTTCTGTTCTGGACCGTAGCGGCGTTTGCGCTGCATGGAATCTGGGAGATCGCGCAGCTCCCGCTCTACACCCTCTGGGACGACCTCGACCGCTGGCGCGTCGCGCGCTACGTGCTGCATTGTCTCGCGGGCGACGTGCTGATCGCCGCGACGACCTATTTTCTGACCGCGATCGTTTTTCGCGACGTCAACTGGCCGGTGCACCGGCCGTGGTCGGCGGGCGTATTCCTGCTCGTGCTCGGATTCGTATTCACGGCAGCGAGCGAGTGGTACAACGTCTATGTGCTTGGCGGCTGGGCGTACAAGGAGACAATGCCGCTCATCGCCGGCATCGGCCTTACGCCACTACTGCAATGGGTAATCGTTCCGGCACTCATGATCCTCGCGATGCGGCGCATCAGGCCATGAATCCGTAAACGCCTGCGGCGAACTCATCGGGCCGGGACCGGTCTCATGAGATGGCCCGTGCAAGGTGAGATTATTGACCTGTGTCAAAGTTAGATCGGCGCGCTGTCGTACTCTCTGGCGTGAACTGGATGTCATGAAACCGGGCGACGAGGCATGAACCTGCCGCAGACGAGATATCGGCGCAGCCGCTGGACCACGCGGATGTTCGCCGTGTGGCTTGCGCTGTCGGTCGTTTTCGTATTGACACCGTGCTGCGATGTGTATGCGGCCTTCATGCCGAGTTCGGCCCACAGTGCGGAGCTGGATCACGCCCCCGCTTCCCACGATCGCGCTGGCGACGATGATATGCCGTGCGCCGCGTGGCTCGACCGCAACGATGCGTTGCCGGTCGAGAGTGGCGCTCTCCTGACGGCGGCGCCGAAGCTCGCGATTGTTGCCGCATCCGTTTTCCGCATGCCGCTTTCGACGAGCATGTCGGTACGGCAGCCATTCGTTACCTCCGCTTCTCCTCCCGACACACTCTATCTGCGCCACGCGCGGCTGCTGCTTTAGGGCGCCGTCACCCGCGCCGTTCGCGCGGGATCACTTTCTTGTTGTCGCCGGCAGGTTCGCCGGATACGCATAAATTCACCTACACACCGGAGGTGCCTTATGAATCGCAATACGATGATTCGTCGAATGCCTGTTCTGGCCGCGGCGCTCGCCGCGACACTGTTTGCCGCGGCGCCGGCGTTGGCCCAGCCGCCTGGCGTGACCCAGGAAGAGATGCAGCGCTACATGCAGGAACGTGGTTACGGCGGAGGTATGGGCATGGGCTCCGGCATGATGATGGGCGGGGGCGGCATGGGCATGATGGGCGGCGGCATGATGGACATGATGATGGGCGGGGGAATGATGGGTGGCGGCATGGGAGGCATGGGCATGATGGGTATGCTCAATCTCACCGACGAACAGCGCGGCAAGATACGCAAGATCGAGGATGAGCAACGCAAGAAAAGCCGCGATCTCTATGGAAAAATCGAGGACGAGTCCGTGAAACTGCGCGACCTGTACGACACCGACACGCCGGACGCGAAGAAGATCGGCGCGGTGTACGACAGGATCTTCGACCTGAAGCGTGAGGCCATCGTCGCCGGCATCGAGGCGCGCAACAAGGCCCGCGCCGTGCTTACCAAGGAGCAGCAGGAACAGCTCAAGAGTTTTCGTCGCGGAGGCATGGGCATGGGCGGTTACGGCCAGCGCGGCATGGGGCCGGGAATGATGGGCCCCGGCGGCATGATGGGGCGCTGAGCGATGTGGCACGACGGCATGGGCGGCTGGTGGGGCATGGGCTGGATGGGCATCCTGTTCTGGATCGTGCTCATCCTCGCGGTCGCGGCCCTGATCAAGTACCTGTTCGGAAAGTAACGGCATGACGGGCGGAAAATACATTCGTCCGGCGATGTACGGGACCATCGCGGCGATGCTGTTGCTCGTCGTCTATGTCGTCGTGGTTTCGGCCGTTTCCGGTTGGGCGTTCATGATCGAACAGTTCGCCGCGTTCTGGTACTTCATTGTCGTGCTGGCGGCGGGTTTCGGGCTGCAGGTCGGCCTGTTCGTGCGCCTGCGCGATATTGCTCGCCACCGCGACGCCTCGGGGAAGATGGTCGCGGTGTCCGGCGGCACCTCGACCGCGGCCATGATCTCGTGCTGCGCGCACTATCTCACGAACGTCGCGCCGGTGCTCGGCGCTACCGGGTTCATTGCCGTCGTCGCGCAGTACCAGACCGAGCTTTTCTGGGTGGGACTGGCGTTCAACGCCGCGGGCGTCGTGTACGTCGGGCGCAAGCTGTGGTTGGCCTCGCGGCACATGGCGCAGATGGCACAGCACGCATGAAAGCGCCGCGTGCCTTCGGTCGAACCGCGTGTGCCGCCGCGATGGCGCTGGTTTTGGGTGTGGTTGCGTCGCTGGCGCACGCCGGTCCCGCGCTGACGTCCCAGGTCAGCAAGGAAGCCGCCGTGACGGTAAAGGTAACGCCGCTCGATCTGTCGGCGCAGGCGACCGTGTGGCGCTTCGAGGTTGTGCTCGATACGCACGTGGCCGCGCTCGACCACGACATGACGGCTGTGGTTGCGCTCGCCGACGGCGCAGGCCGAGAATACCGGCCGCTGGCCTGGGAGGGCGACAAGCCCGGCGGCCATCATCGCAAGGGCGTTCTGACGTTCGCGCCGATCAGGCCCGCGCCAGCATCGGTCGTGTTGAAAATCCGCCGGATCGGCGTTCCCGAAAGGACGTTTTCCTGGCCGGTGGTTGCAAAATGAATTTAGGCCCAACTCGTTTCAAAGGAGATAAAAGTGTACGGCTTTAATGTTCAGGTTCGTGACAAGTTCGACCAGGCAGTGGCGCGTGTGACCGAGGCGCTCAAAACCGAGGGTTTCGGCGTGCTCACCGACATCGACGTGAAGAAGACCATGAAGGAGAAACTCAACGTCGATGGGCGTCCCTACCGCATTCTCGGCGCCTGCAATCCGCCGCTCGCGCATCGCGCGATCACCGCCGATCCGGACATCGGGCTTTTGTTGCCGTGCAATGTCGTGGTGCGCGAGGAGGCGGACGGTAAAGTGACCGTCGGTTTCATGGACCCGATCTCCGTGTTGAAGCTCACGGATAATCCCGTGGTCGGCGAGTTGGCCAAGGAAGTGCGCGCCAAGCTCGAACGCGTGCGGGATCGCCTGTCTGGATGACATGGTCGGTGTCGGCTATCGCGCGGGCACGCCGGTTTTTTTCCGCGATCTACAGCACCGGAGGAAGACTGACATGACGGTGTGCGACGAGGTCATTCAACCGGGGAGCGATCCCCGCAACCAACCCAGGAGCAAGGCGATGAAGACGTCAATCGGTCGTAAGTGGAGTACCGGTCTGTTGGCGCTGGCGGTCGTGTTGGTGGTGCCGGTGTATGCCGCGAAACACGGCGGGCCGGGCATGATGGACGGCGGTAAGGGCGGCATGATGGGCGATCAGCGCGGCGGCATGATGCAGATGTCCGGCATGATGCGCGACATGTCCGGCCAGATGAAAGGCATGGCTGGCGATATGTCCAAGGGCGGCATGAGCGCGGCGCAGCAAAAGCAGATGGGCGAGCGCATGCGCGAGATGGCCGGAATGATGGACAACATGTCCGGCATGATGGGCAAGGGCATGACGATGGACGCGCCGCAGCAGAAGCAGATGGACCAGATGCGCAAGCAGATGGACGGCATGATGAAGGGTCCGGCCACCGCGCCCAAGAAGAAGTGATCTAACGCCACCCGCTCTGCCGGTTTTGCCGCCGGCGGTGGCGCGCGCTCCTCGTGGAGTAACGTGCCATGTTCATCCGATTTGTGCAGTTCGGCCTGCTGGCCGCCTTGTTGGGCGTTGCACTCTCCGTTTCGGCTGCGGAGCGTGGCTATCGCCAGGTCGTGGACGGCATCGCGATCTATTTCGGGATCGTGCCGGCACAGCTCGTCCGCGGTCATCCGCCGGAGCACCCTGAACGCGAGATGCATGGTGGTGCGCCGGCGGGCGAGAACCATATTATGGTCGCGCTCTTCGAGGAGAAGACGGGGCGACGGCTGGATGGCGCGGACGTGTTAGCGACGATCACTGGTCCCGACCGCTTCAAGGCGGAGAAAAAGCTCGAGCCGATGGTGATCGCGGGTGCCGCGAGTTACGGCAACTACTTCTACATGCCGGGCCCGGGGCCATATCGCATCGCGCTGCGTTTTTGCCCGGCGGGCGCGGCGCGCGGTATACGCGCGAGCTTCACCTGGACACGGCCCTGAACGTAACGCCACAAGGCGAGGAGGGACCATGAACAATCGTGCATTTAGGTGTCGCGCTGTTCCTGCTGCGTCGGCACGATACGCTCTGCAGTTTCGGGCAGGCGGGGAAATAAGGCACGGTTGGCGCATCAAAAAAGGAGAGTCACATGGTTACCGATCCGGTATGCAAGATGACGGTGGACGAAAAGCGTGCAGTAGCGAACGTCGTCTACGAGGGCAAGACGTATTATTTCTGCTCCGACAGTTGCCATAGGGCGTTTACGGCCGATCCGAAAAAATACCTATCACCTGCCGGTGCCAGCGGCGGGACGCATAAACGCTGAGCTGATAACCCCCGCGTTCAGCAGAAGGAGAATTGGCCCATGACCCGTTACCGGCAATAATGCGGCCATGGCCTTCACGCTGCATGTCGACATCGTCAGCGCCGAAACGCAGATTTTTTCCGACAAGGCCGAGATGGTGGTCGTTCCCGGGGCCAACGGCGAACTCGGCATCCTGCCATTCCACGCGCCGCTACTCGCGCGCCTCAAGCCCGGTCTGGTGCGCCTGGTCGTCGGCGGCGACACCAAAGAATCCGTGTTCGTCTCGGGTGGTTTCATCGAGGTACAACCGCACGTCGTTACCATCCTGGCCGATACCGCGCAGCGCTCCAAGGACATGGACGAGGCCGCGGCGCGCGCGGTCAAGGCGCGGATCGAGCGTGAGATCGACAGTCACCGGCTCGCGCCCGCGGACTATGCACGCCTCAAGGCCGAGCTCGACCTGAGCATCGCCATCATCCGTTCGCTCGAACAGCTGCGCAACGTGAAAGGCCGCCGCTGAGACGTTCCAGGGCGGGGAACGTACCTGGTTACATCGCCGGGATAGGCGCCTCGCGCGGCATTTTTGCGTCCTTCGGCACCGCAATCGGCACCTTGCGTCCTTAGCTCCGTAAGCGGTACATCCTTGTACCACTCCTCCTGTGCCGCGGTTTGGCGTCCCTCGGCACCGTAATCGGTAGCCGCCGGCTCCCGTGGCGCAGCTCTTTCGGAGACGGCGGCATTGCGCCCATAGCAACAGGGCTCATTGCGGCTAGATGCGCCCATTGCCGAAGGGCCGCCACCGCCCGAGGCGCATGCGGTTTCGGCGGTGGATGGCCAGTGCGACTCAATGAACTTCGTTTCTTGCGGCGGCCGGCATCCTCCCTTCGAAGGAGCTTCGCCTCGGAAGGGAGTCGCCCGTTCGCCTCGGGCACTGGGCGCTACATCCCTGTGCTGCGGGTTTGATCTGGCTCAAAGTTTCCGGGCTGCGGGCCCTGTGCAATGAGCGGCGTAGTGGTATTGTCCCGGGCAACCAAGGGAGGTCCACCATGCCTAAGAAGAACCTGTTGAACGCCGTCGTCGCGCTGTTCCTATTGATGCTGGTGTTGTCGTGGTTCTTCCACGGCAGCGGGGTCGTGCACAACGACCTCAAGCGCAACATCTACATCCCCGAGACCCTCACCCTGCCGTTGCAGGTGAAGGCTGCCTATAACGGCGACAAGATGTTCTTCCGCTACCGCTGGTCGGCGAAGCAACCGCACATCTACCA
Source organism: Gammaproteobacteria bacterium (assembly GCA_004298065.1). GTDB lineage: Bacteria > Pseudomonadota > Gammaproteobacteria > Acidiferrobacterales > Sulfurifustaceae > SCRL01. Next base: position 14,936 of record SCRL01000055.1, read on the forward strand.
CGACATGATGAAATTCCAGGGCGGCAAGTGGGAGCGCTATGGCAAGAGCGTGCCCGGGCCGCAGCCGCAAGGCATCTACGAGGACCGCATGACGATGCTGGTGGACGACGGCTCGGTGCCGGAGTTCGAGAAGTACGGCGGCTATATCACTATCGGCGATCGCATGCGCTTCTTCACCAACGAGGCCAAGAAAGAAGAAGTCGAGGCCCATCCCTATCTCGGCAAGCAGAAGAAGCAGGTGGAGGTCGGCAAGCATCTGCCCGAAACGCGCGCCAACGTCGGCGACTGGAAATCGGTCGTGCCGGAGGTGCAGTTGAAGGCACAGCGCCAGGCCGGCTATTTCCTCGATCTGTGGCACTGGCGCGCGCACCGTTCGAGTCCGATCGGCAAATCCGACGACCAGGTGATCGCCGAGGCGCGCTACGGCGACGAGGGCAAGGGCCCGTTCTTCGATAACTGGGACAAGGACAAGAAACAGCCCAAACTCATGTTCGATGCCGCCAAGGTCGGCAAGACCGCGCTCAACTGGGACGACCTCGCCAACCGTAAGCTCGGCTTCGACGACCTTTACTACCTGCGCGAAGACCAGGCCAAACCCTACGATCCGAACCATGCCTGGAAAGAGGGCGACACGCTTCCGCGTCGCGTGTTGCGCCTGGGCGAGGGCTCGCGCGCCGACATCTCGGTGCAGGGTCAGGCGCGCTGGAAGGACGGCTACTGGGACGTGACCCTGGTTCGCGCCATGGACACCGGCCATCCACTGGATGACAAGGCGTTCGTGGACAACCGCGTCTACAGCGTCGCGTTCGGCGTGCACCGCGATGCTTTCGGCAGCCGCTGGCACCTGGTATCGCTCCCCAAACGTCTCGGCCTCAATCGCCAGGCCGACTTCACGGCCGCGCGTTTCGAGGGCGCCGAGCCGAAGTGGGAACAGGACTGGTACAACGTGACGCTGTTCTATCCCGGTCAGGTGAGCTGGCCGTTGCTGACGAGCGCACGGCACGCCGGCGCCGAGAACATCAAGAAAGGCATTCCGGTGCGCGCGCGCCACAGCGAGGTGCAGCTCGCGCACTACGGCGTGGAGATGGAGTTCTACGATGAGATCCGAAAACAGTGGCTGTACACGCTGCTCGCCGGCGTGCTGCTTATCGTCGGTTTCGGCATCGCGCTCAACCTGCTGCTCGGCAAGAAGGAGAAATAACCATGGCTCCCTATCACCACCTGATGGTGCACTTCCCGATCGCGCTCTGGACGGTGGCGGCGCTGATCATCATCCTGCGCGCGCTGTCGGATGGGGCGCTCGCACGCAACGCGGCCGCGGTGTTGACACCGCTGCTCGTGCTCGGCGTGTTGACCGGCGCCATTGCCTACCTCATCGGGTTGTCGGTGTTTCCGTACGAGGCGATCAGCTCCTCGCCGCTCGGACGCAACAAACTCATCGCGGCAACCTGGGCCTTGGCCTACTGGGCGTTGCTCGCCATCACCGTGTGGCGGCTGGGCGACGCGGTGTGGGAAGGTGCAAAACGCTGGGTCATGCTGCTGCTCGGAGTGCTCGGCGGCGGGTTGCTCACCGTTGCCGGCGCGCTCGGCGGTCATCTCTCCGGCACCCCCTCGGCGGTATCGCAGCTCTTCCGGTTGCTCGGCTGGGAGGTCTACACGACGTTCTATGTACCGAACTTCATGCTGGTGCTGCTTGTGATCGCGGCCATCGTTTTGGCCGGTTTGGGACTGGTCGGGCGGCGTTCCTGATCGGGAGCGGACACGGACGTATACTGGTTGCGAACCCGGCGGCATCGGCCGCTGTCTATATCCATGTCCGAAATATCAGGAGCCCTTTGTTGTGGAAACGCATTACTCCGTCCAAGGCATGAAGTGCGGCGGCTGCATCGCCAAGGCCACCGAGGCGCTGGCGAAGTTGCCCGGTTATGAGGGCGCCGAGTTCGACCTCAAGAGCGGCACTGCGGTGGTGAGGGGCGCGATCGAGGCCAACGCGGTGATCCGCGCGCTCACCGACGCGGGCTATCCCGCCGGAGTGCGGAGCGGCTGACCATGGACGCCCCGTCGCGTGTGGCCGCGGCCGCGACGGAGCTGGATGCCTTCCTGCACGCGCCGCGCATCGCGTACTTCACGATGGAGATCGCGCTGCGCAACGACATCCCGACCTACGCCGGCGGTCTCGGCGTGCTCGCCGGCGACACGATCCGCACGGCCGCCGACCTCGAGCTGTTGATGGTGGCGGTGACGCTCGCGAGCCGCGCCGGGTATTTTCGCCAGCGGCTCGACGAAAACGGCCGCCAGCACGAGGACCCCGCGCCCTGGGACCCCGCAGCGCACGCCACGCCGCTGGCCGCCAAGACCTCCATTACGTTCGAAGGTCGCAGGGTGTGGATCGGCGGCTGGCTCCATGTCGTCCAGGGTCACATGAACGGGCGGCAGCCTGTCATCCTGCTCGATACCGACCTTCCCGAGAATCACCCGGATGACCGTTTGCTGACGCACTATCTGTACGGCAGAGACGAGACTTACCGCTTTAAACAGGAATGTGTGCTCGGGATTGGGGGTCTGCGCATGCTCCAGGCGCTCGGCTTCGACGCGAGCCAGTACCACATGAATGAAGGCCACTCGGCGTTGCTCGCGCTGGAGTTGCTGCGCCGCTATGCGCACCCCCGCGAATTCGTGCGCCCGGGCGAGTCGCCCTACGACATCCCGCGCGTGCGCGAGCTGTGCAACTTTACTACCCACACGCCGGTCGAGGCCGGCCACGACCGCTTTTCCTACGAGCTCGTCGGGCGCGTACTCGGCGACATCGTCGATCCCGCGACGCTGCGCCTGCTGGCCGGCGAGGACAGCCTCAACATGACGCGGCTGGCGCTGAACCTGAGCGAGTACGTGAACGGCGTGGCCAAGCGTCACGCCGAAGTATCGCGCACCATGTTCCCCGGCTACCGGGTGCGGGCGGTCACGAACGGTGTGCACCCCTTTATGTGGACCGCGCCAAGCTTTCGCAAACTCTATGATCGCTACGTGCCGAGCTGGTGCCACGAGCCGGAACTGCTCGTGCGCGCGGACTGCTGCATCCCGGACGCCGCCGTCTGGGAGGCGCACGTCGAGGCCAAGCAAGCGCTCATCGAGCGCGTGCAGCGCGCCACCGGCGTGACGCTGCATCCGAAGGTGCCGATCCTCGGGTTGGCGCGGCGCATGACGGCATACAAGCGCCCCGACCTGCTGTTCGCCGACCTCGAACGGCTGAAGGGCATCGCGCGCAACCGCTCGTTCCAGATCGTGCTCGCCGGCAAGGCGCACCCGCGCGACGAGGACGGCAAGCGGCTCATCGAGACCCTGTACGGCCATATGCACGCGTTGCGCGACAGCATCCCCATCGCCTATCTGCCGGACTACGACATGGATACGGCGCTTGCCATGGTTTCCGGCGCGGACGTGTGGCTCAACACGCCACTGCCGCCGTACGAGGCCTCCGGCACCAGCGGCATGAAGGCGGCGTTCAACGGCGTGCCCTCGCTCTCCGTGCTCGACGGCTGGTGGGTTGAGGGCTGCATCGAGGGCGTGACTGGCTGGGCCATCGGCGACGACGGACGCGAGCACGATGCCGAGGCGCTGTACCAGAAGCTCGATCAGACGGTGCTGCCGCTTTACTACGGCTACAGCGGCGACCCCGGCGCCTGGGTCCGGGTCATGAAGGGCGCGATCAGCAAGAACGCCTCCTACTTCAACTCGCACCGCATGATGCGCCGCTACGCCGCCGAGGCGTATATCCGCTAGCGCACCGCTTCCTGGATCGCGGCGACGATCCGGTCCTCGATCTTCTTGCCGACTTCGTGCGCTTTCCTGTTAGCGTCCTTTTCCATGAGGTACGTCGGCCGCACCATGACGATGTTCACGTCTTTCGGCGCCTTCTTGGTGGTGTAGGCCACGAGCTTGAACGGGCAAAGGACCGACCAGTCCAGGTTGACGTTGAACACCTCCTGGTTGAATACCAGCGAGCAGAAGTGCACGGCGGTCACGTTGTCGAAGCCGATGGTATTCCACTTGCCCGCGGGAAAGAGATGTTTGTTGTTCTCCAGGCCCTTGGAGAGATTTTCCTCCGCGGTGATCTGGAACTGCGCCGCCATCAGGCCTTGCTTGAGGTTGTTCAACACCTCGTTGAAATCGCCCTTGGTCTGGGTCTTCCAGAATGCGGGATTCTCTGCGACAGCTGCGACCGGCAGGGTGAGCAGGACGCCGAGCGCGACGGACAGAAACCATTGACTGACAGCACGCGGGGATTCCGGTTTCATGACGAGTCCTCCATGTGGACGAAGATGGCTGTGGCAGCTTCCGGCAGCGCTACAGTCTCGCGCCAGCGCAAAGCCGGTTACTTTGATGCACGTCAACAGGCGCAGCCATATAATTGATTTACTGGCGATACATCCTGCCATACGATCCATCTGCCAATGACCGAAACCGCCACCGTTACCCGTCTTTCCATCTCCGGCATGAGTTGCGCCGGATGTGTGTCCACGGTCGAGAACGCCTTGAAAAGTGTTCCCGGCGTGACCGAGGCCATGGTCAATCTGGTCGAGCGCAGTGCCACGGTGACGGGCAGTGCCGATGCACAGGCATTGATCGCCGCAGTGCGCGCGGCCAGTTACGACGCCGCGGTGCTGCGCGGCATCGACGACGAGTCCGAAAAAGAAGCCGCGGAGATGGCGCACTACCGCCGCCTGATTCGCAAATTCATCGTCGCCACCGTGGTCGGTGCGCCGCTCATGCTCGCCGAATACCTCGGCTGGTTGCCGCACGTGGATGCGCCAGAGGCGCTCGGATTCTGGCTCGTGGTCACGGCGGTGTCGCTGTTCGTGCTGGTGTATGCCGCCGGTCACATGTTCATCGGTGCATGGAAATCCTTCCGCGCGCATAACGCCAACATGGACACGCTCATCGCGCTCGGTACTGGCACCGCCTGGGTGTATTCGGCGCTGGTGGTGATGTGGCCGGCGCTGGTGCCGGCGGCGGCGCGCCACGCCTACTTCGAGGCCGCGGCCATCATCATCGCGCTCATCAATCTCGGCCAGGCGCTCGAGATGCGCGCGCGCGGCAAGACCTCCGAGGCCATCAAACGCCTCATCGGCCTGCAGCCGAAGACCGCGCGCGTCATCCGCGACGGAAAGGAGATGGACATTCCCATCGCCGAAGTCGGCCTCGACGAGACCCTGCGCGTGCGCCCGGGCGAGAAGATTCCAGTCGACGGCGTCATCATCGACGGGCATTCGAGCGTGGACGAGTCCATGCTCACCGGTGAACCGATGCCGGTGGAGAAGGGCGCCGGCGCCGAAGTCACCGGCGGCACGCTCAACACCTCCGGCACGTTCCTGTTCCAGGCCAAGCACATCGGCGCCGACACCGCGCTCGCGCGCATCATCGAGCTGGTGCGCCGGGCGCAGTCGAGCAAGCCCGCGATCGGGCGTCTCGCCGACAGAATCTCCTCCGTGTTCGTGCCGGCGGTGCTCGTCATCGCGGTACTGACCTTCCTCGCGTGGTTCAACCTCGGACCCGAGCCGCGGCTGTCGTACATGCTGGTCGCGACCATGACCGTGCTCATCATCGCTTGCCCGTGCGCCCTCGGGCTCGCGACGCCGATCTCGATCATGGTCGGCGTGGGCAAGGCCGCCGAGTACGGCATCCTTATAAGGAATGGCGAGGCGTTGCAGCAGGCGGGCAAACTCACCACCGTCGTGCTCGACAAGACCGGCACCGTCACCGCCGGCCACCCCACGGTCACGGCGCTCGTGGCTGTGAACGGCTTCGATGAAACGCGGCTGTTGCAGCACGCCGCGAGCCTCGAAACCGGGTCGGAGCACCCGTTGGCGCAGGCAATCGTCGCTGCGGCGAGGGGCAGAAGTATCGGCCTGCTACCGCTTGCGGGCTTCGAGGCGCTAAGCGGGCGCGGTGTGCGCGGAACCGTGGGCAGCAAACCGGTATTTTTCGGCAATGCGCGGCTGATGGAAGAGCAAGGCATTGCCTTGGGCGAATTGCCGGCGCGCGCCGCGGAGTTGTCGCGTCAGGCACAGACGCCGATGTATTTCGCGGTCGATGGCAAGGCCGCCGGGATCGTCGCCGTGGCCGACCCGATCAAGCCCGACTCGAAGGCGGCAATCGCGCGCATGCACGCGCTCAGGCTCAAGGTCGTCATGATCACCGGCGACAACCGCGCCACGGCCCAGGCGGTGGCGGCGCAGGTCGGCATTGACGAGGTATTGGCCGAGGTGCTGCCGGGCGACAAGGCGGCCAAGGTGGCCGAGTTGCAAGCGCGCGGCGAGATCGTCGGCATGGTGGGCGACGGCATCAACGACGCGCCGGCGCTGGCGCAGGCGGACGTGGGGTTGGCCATCGGCACCGGCACCGACGTCGCCATCGAATCCGCGGACGTGGCGCTGATGCGCGGTTCGCTCCACGGCGTGCCGGACGCCATCGCCATCTCCAAGGCGACGGTGCGCAACATCAAGCAGAACCTGTTCGGCGCGTTTATCTACAACGTGCTCGGCATCCCCGTGGCCGCGGGCGCGCTCTATCCGTTCATCGGCCTGTTGCTCAACCCCATCATCGCCGGTGGCGCCATGGCGATGTCGTCGGTGACGGTGGTGAGCAACGCCAACCGCCTGCGGTTCTTCCGTGCCGTGGAGGCGAAGGCATGAGTTCGTGGCTGATCAATCTTGCAGGTGTCGCAGTTATTGGTCTGATCGTCTGGTGGTTCGGCCTGTCGCGGCCGAAGGCACAGCGCGCCGCGGGCGCAGGCCCGCTCGAGGTGCTGGTGGACAACGGCGTTTATACGCCGGCGAGCATCGAGGTCGCGGCGGGAAAGCCGGTGACGCTGCGGTTCCTGCGCAAGGACCCGAGCCCGTGCGCCGAGAAGGTGCTGTTCGACGAGCTTGGCGTGAGCGCCGACCTGCCGCTGGACAAGCCGGTGACCGTGACAGTTACGCCGGCGAAGCCCGGCGAGTACGAGTTCACCTGCCAGATGCGGATGTACCGCGGGCGGTTGGTCGCGCGCTAATCCGCCAGGCTCGCGAGATAACCCGCGAGGTAGGCGCCGCCGGTGGCGATCGCCACCGTGACGAGTCCCAGGATTAAATTGATGCCGATGAGGCGACGGATTAGCGCGAGTTGTTTCGCACCCTCCGGCCAGTTCTGGTCCGCAACTGCCCGCTGCAGGCGGCGGTAGGGCGCGAAATACACGTGCAGGTAGATCGCGATCATCGCCCAGCCGGTGAGCTGCATCAGGTGAATGTGCCAGCCGACGTTGGCGAAGCCCTCGAACGGCCCGAGGATCATCCAGTAGCCGGTTGCCGGCAGCAGCACCACCGCGGCCCAGACCCACGGGAAGAAACGCGCGAAGGTCTGCACCCACAACGGCAGCCGCAGCGGCGGTTCGAGCAGGCTGGCCGCGACCGGACGCAGCGCCATGTAGGCGAAGAACATGCCGCCGACCCAGATGACGGCGAGCAGGATGTGTACCGTGATGAGCGCGGGCATGGAAGTTCCTTATGGTTAGTGCGGCCGCCTGATTATCGCGGCGGCACCGGACCGCTTCAACAGGTCCGTCGGATTATTTTGCCGGCAATTTCGCCAGCCACTCGCTCAGGCGCGCGCGCAGAGGGTCGTAGCGGTCAGTGAAGAAGTGGTTGGCGTTCTTCACGCGCACCTGGGCATAGCTGCTGTTGCCGGCTTTTTTCGCGGCCACGGCGCGCGCCGCCGCGGTGTCGAGCACCACCGGCAGGTCCTCGCTGCCGAAAATGTCGAGTATCGGCAGTTTCAGTTTTTCGAGTTGCAGCACCGACTGCATGTAACGGTTACCCGCCGGTTCGCTGGTGAGGCCGATGGTCGCGAGGCCGGCCAGCGGCATCTTGGGGTGCTCGGCGGCATAGGCCACGGCGGTGATGGCGCCGGAGCTATGGCCGACGAGCACGATCTGTTTGACGCCCTTCTGCTGGAGATAACGCGCCCCGGCGTCGATGCGCTGGAACGCCTCGGGGAAGGTCTTGCCGTACTCCGCGAATTTCACGTCCTGGTCGAGGATCGGCAGCTGCAGCGACAGCGTGTGCCAGCCGGCCTCGGCGAGATCGACGCGCAGCGTGTCGATGAAGCCCCAGGCGGGATGCACGCCACGGCCGTGGAGCAGGATCACGCCGCGCGTTGCGGTTTTGTGGGTTTCGCCGGGTTTGGTGTAGAGCGCAAGAAACTTGACGCCGCTGGCGTCGAGCCGGATTGCCTCGCCGGCAACCAGAAAATCGCCGATCTGATCGGCCCAGTTTTTTTCGCGTTCGAGATTGGAGGTCGAGGCCGCCGGCAGCGCGGAGGGAAACGCCAGCAGCAGAAGCAACGGGATGTGGAGTCGGATTCGCAGCATGATGAAGCAGGGAAGGTGTTTTTTCGTCAGTATAGGCGGTGAAACCCGCATGTCGAGGTATTTGCGCCGGGCTGCAAAGCCTCGACGCTTCGGGTAAAGTGCGCGTCTTTAAGTGCGGAAATTGCACGCAGAAAGAAAGGGTAAAACGATGAAACAAAGCAACCAGATCGCACCTTCCATCCTGTCCGCGGATTTTGCCCGCTTGGGCGAGGAAGTGAAGAATGTCCTCGCCGCCGGCGCCGACATCGTGCATTTCGACGTGATGGACAACCATTATGTGCCGAACCTCACCATCGGCCCGCTGGTGTGCGAGGCGTTGCGCAAGCACGGCATCAAGGCCGAGATCGACGTGCACCTGATGGTCAAGCCCGTGGACCGCATCGTGCCCGACTTCGCCAAGGCCGGCGCGAGCTACATCACCTTCCACCCCGAGGCGAGCGAGCATGTGGACCGCACGCTGCAGCTCATCAAGAGCGAGGGTTGCAAGGCCGGTCTGGTGTTCAACCCGGCGACGCCGCTCGATTACCTCAAATATGTCATCGACAAGGTGGACATGGTGCTGCTCATGTCCGTGAACCCGGGCTTCGGCGGCCAGAGCTTCATCCGCTCAGCGCTCGACAAGCTGCGCGAGGCGCGCAAAATCATCGACGCCTCCGGCCGGCCGATCCGCCTTGAGATCGACGGCGGTGTGAAGGTGGACAACATCCGCGAGATCGCCGAGGCGGGCGCCGATACCTTCGTCGCCGGTTCGGCGATCTTCAGCGCCGGCAGGGACACTGATTCGAACCGCTACGACACGGTGGTGAAGGCCATGCGCGCGGAGCTCGCCAAGGTCAAATAAATGGAATCGGTGGCGCGCAACATGGCGACGTTCCCGCTGGCCGTGAAGATGGTCATGATCGACCTCGACGGCACGCTCATCGACACCGTGCCGGACCTGGCCGCCGCGGCGAACCGCATGCTCGCCGATCTCGGCCGTCCCGCCTGGGACGAAGCCCACTACCGCACGTGGATCGGCAACGGCGTGCCGCGCTTCGTGAAGCGCGCGCTCACCGGCGAGATGCAGGCCGAGCCGGAGGCGGCCCTGTTCGAGCGGGCGCTGGCGATTTTCCGCAAGCATTATGGCGCCGCCGTGGCCGACCTGAGCCGGCCCTATGCCGGCGTGGTCGAAGCGCTCGGGCGACTGTCGGCCACCAGCTTTTCGCTTGCCTGCATCACCAACAAGGCCGAGGCGTTCACGGTCCCGCTGCTCAAGCAGCTCGACCTGTATAAGTATTTCAAGCTGGTGCTCTCGGGCGACAGCCTGCCGAAGCAGAAACCCGACCCCTTGCCGCTGTTGCACGCCTGCAAGCACTTCGACATCACCCCGGACCACGGGGTGCTGGTGGGCGATTCGAGCAACGACGTGCAGGCGGCGCGCGCCGCCGGCATGCCTGTTATTTGTGTGACCTATGGTTATAATCACGGCCACGACATCCGCGACTCGCACCCGGACGCCGTGGTGGATTCGCTGGTCGATGTGCTGCAGTACCTGAAGCCTTACTGACGACAACCATGAGACTCGGAACGAAAGGATGGACGAATGCACGCTGGTGGTGGGCCTGGCCCGCTGCCGTGTCTGCCGTCGTCCATTAACGTTTGCGATTCTTATGGTGAGTCATGTCGTCCAGCAAAGCCGAATTCGATAAGTACGCCTCCCAGGGTTTCAACCGCATCCCCTTGATGCGCGAGGTCCTCGCCGACCTCGACACGCCCCTGTCCGTCTACCTCAAGCTCGCTCGCGGGCCGTATTCGTATCTGTTCGAATCGGTCCAGGGCGGCGAAAAGTGGGGCCGTTATTCCATCATCGGCCTGCCGGCGCGCACGTTGCTGCGCGTGCGTGGTCATGAGGTAGAGGTAGAGAAGGACGGGAAAATCGTCGAGCGCGAAACCGTCACAGACCCGCTCGACACCGTGCGCGCGTTCAAGGCGCGTTACACCGTGCCGCCGGTGCCCGGGCTGCCGCGCTTCACCGGCGGGCTCGTCGGCTACTTCGGCTACGAGACCATTCGCTACGTCGAGCCGCGCCTGGGCAAGATGATCAAGCCCGACGCCGTCGGCGCGCCGGACATCCTGCTCACGGTCTCGGACGAGGTCGTGGTGTTCGACAACCTCAAGGGCAAGCTCTACGTCGTCATCCACGTGAACCCGGCGATCGACGATGCCTTCCACAAGGCCAATCGCCGGCTTGATGAGTTGGTGGTCAAATTGAACGAAGGCGTGGCGCACGGCGGTAACACGACTGGCGGCAAGCCGGTCGTTGAAACCGATTTCGTGTCGGCCTTCACGCAGGAAGGCTTCGAGCAGGCCGTCTGCAAGGCGCTCGAATATATCCGCGCCGGCGACATCATGCAGGTGGTGCTATCGCAGCGCCTGGCGATTCCCTACCAGGCGGCACCGCTCGATCTCTACCGCGCGCTGCGCACGCTCAATCCCTCGCCATACATGTACTTCATGGACCTGAAGGACTTCCATATCGTCGGTTCTTCGCCGGAGATTCTGGTGCGGCTGGAAGACGGACAGGTAACAGTGCGGCCCATCGCCGGCACGCGCCCGCGCGGCAAGACCGAAGAGGAAGACAAGGCGCTGGAGCAGGATTTGCTCGCCGATCCCAAAGAGCGCGCAGAGCACATCATGCTGGTGGACCTCGGGCGCAACGACGCCGGGCGCGTGGCCAAGACTGGCAGCGTGAAGGTAACCGACAAGATGGTCATCGAACGCTACTCGCACGTCATGCACATCGTCTCGAACGTCATCGGCGAGTTAAAAGCCGGCATGGACGCGGTGGACGTGCTGCGCGCGACGTTCCCGGCCGGCACGGTTTCGGGCGCGCCCAAGGTGCGGGCCATGGAGATCATCGAGCAGCTCGAACCCACGCGCCGCGGCATCTATTCCGGCGCCGTCGGCTACGTCGGCTGGAACGGCAACATGGACACCGCCATCGCCATCCGTACCGCGGTCATCAAGGACAAGACGCTCTACATCCAGGCCGGCGCCGGTATCGTCGCCGACTCCGTACCGAGGTCCGAATGGAACGAGACCATGAACAAGGCACGCGCCATCTTCCGCGCCGTGGCCATGGCATCTGCGGGCCTGGGCGGGCAGGAGAACTAGCCATGCTGCTCATGATCGACAATTACGATTCCTTCACCTACAACCTTGTGCAGTATTTCGGCGAGCTGGGCGCGGACGTGCGCGTCTATCGCAACGACCAGATCGCAGTGGCCGAGATCGAGCAACTGAAGCCCGATCACATTGTGGTTTCACCGGGACCGTGCACGCCGAACGAGGCCGGGGTGTCGGTCGAGACCATCCGGCATTGCGGCGGCAAGATCCCGATCCTCGGCGTGTGCCTTGGGCACCAGAGCATCGGCCAGGCTTACGGCGGCCGGATCGTGCGCGCGAAACAGCTCATGCACGGCAAGACCTCGATGATCCACCACAAGAACGTCGGCGTGTTCAGCGGCCTGCCGGACCCGTTCGAGGCGACGCGCTACCACTCACTCGTGATCGAGCGCGAAAGCTTGCCGGACGTGCTGGAAGTCACCGCCTGGACCGACGACGGCGAGATTATGGGTGTGCGCCACAAGCAGCTTGCGGTCGAGGGCGTGCAGTTCCATCCCGAATCGATCCTCACGCAATACGGGCATGAGATGCTGGCCAACTTCCTGAAACAACACCGGGGAGACTGATCATGGATATGCAAAGCGCCATTCGCGCCGTGACCGAACGGCGCGACCTCTCGGGCGCCGACATGCACGAGGTCATGCGCCGGATCATGACCGGCGAGGCGACGCCGGCGCAAATCGGCGGCTTTCTCGTCGGCCTGCGCATGAAGGGCGAGACGGTGGAAGAAATCGCCGCCGCGACCGAGGTGATGCGCGAGCTGGCCACGCACATCAGCGTCAGCGGTCCGCATCTGGTGGATACCTGCGGTACCGGCGGCGATGGGGTGCATACCTTTAATATCTCGACGGCAGCGGCGTTCGTGGTCGCGGCGGCCGGCGGCAAGGTGGCCAAGCACGGCAACCGCTCGGTATCGTCCAAGTCCGGCAGTGCCGACGTGCTTGAGGCAGCAGGGGTTTCGCTCGATCTCACCCCGGAACAGGTAGCGCGGTGCGTGAGCGAAATCGGCGTCGGTTTCCTGTTCGCTCCAAAATTTCACGCCGCGATGAAGCACGCTATCGGGCCGCGCCGTGAAATGGGTGTGCGCACCGTATTCAATCTTCTTGGACCGCTTACCAATCCTGCCGGCGCGCCGAACCAGGTGATCGGCGTGTTCGCGGTGCAGTGGGTCGAGCCGCTGGCCGAGGTGTTGCAGAAGCTGGGCAGCAAGCATGTGCTGGTGGTACATGCCGAGGATGGCATGGACGAGATTTCCATCGGTGCGCCGACGCGTGTGGCCGAGCTGAAAGATGGGCGGGTGCGCGTGTTCACGATCCAGCCCGAGCAGTTCGGTTTTTCGCGCGGCGACGTTAAAAAGCTCGGTGTCACCAGTCCGGCGGAAAGTCTCGCCATTATCCGGGGCATCTTCGACAGCCAGGCCGGCCCGGCGCGCGATATTGTTGCGCTCAACGCCGGCGCCGCAATTTACGTTGCCGGACTCGCCCCGAGCCTCGAGGCTGGCGTGAAAAAGGCCGCCGAGGTCATTGCCAGCGGCGCCGCACGCGCCAAGCTTGACGCCCTGGCGGCACTCAGCAAAAAGCTCGTTGCCGGATGAACCGCCCGCCGGACATTCTCCGGAAAATCCTCGCGCGCAAACACGAGGAAATTGCCGAGCGCGCCGCGCGCCTGCCGCTGGCGGAGCTGCGCCGGCGTGCGCTCGCCGCGCCACCCACGCGCAGCTTCGTGAATGCCATCCGTGCGCGCATCGCGGCCGGCAAGCCCGCGGTGATCGCCGAGATCAAGAAGGCGAGCCCGAGTAAGGGATTGCTGCGTGTCGATTTCAACCCGGCCGAAATCGCCAAGAGCTACGAGCGCCATGGTGCTACCTGTCTGTCGGTGCTGACCGACCGCGATTTTTTCCAGGGCGCGGACGAGCACCTGCAACAGGCGCGCGCCGCCTGCGCGCTGCCCGTGCTGCGCAAGGACTTCACCATCGATCCGTATCAGGTTTACGAGGCGCGCGCTTTAGGGGCGGATTGCATCCTGCTCATCGTCGCGGCACTGGACGATAATTTAATGCGCGAGCTTGCCACGCTCGCGCGCGATATTGGTCTGGACGTGTTGGTAGAGGTACACGATGCCGCAGAACTCGATCACGCGCTGGCGCTCGACACGCCGCTGATCGGCATCAACAATCGCGACCTGCGTACATTCGAGGTGCGGCTGGAAGCGACGCTCGATCTGTTGGCACGAATTCCGAAGGACCGTCTCGTCGTGACCGAGAGCGGCATTCACGCGCCCGCCGATGTAGCGCGCATGCGACAGAACGGGGTTAATGCATTCCTGGTCGGTGAGACCTTTATGAAGGCCACGGACCCCGGCGTCAAACTGGCGCAGTTATTTGGCGTGTGAGGCGCGCATGACGACCGCGCGCGATATCCAGCAGCGCAACCAGATCGCGCTAGCCCAACGTGATGAAATCTGGCGGCAAAATCCGCGCCCAGGTTTCGATATCAAGGCGCTGTCCGGCATGCCGCCCTATCTTGGCCTTGTAGATGCGCCGCTGTCTTCTGAGCTGACAGTTGTCATGTTCCTGTCGAACAACGACGACGGCGTCGCATTGCGCTGGTTGTGGAACGGTTGTTACGAGCCGATGTCGCTCGGCCTGTGGACGCTGTTGGCACGTCAGGCTAACGTGATCTTCGACATCGGGGCGCATACCGGGGTGTATACGCTCGCGGCCGCGATGACGAACCGGAAAGCCACCGTGGTTTCATGCGAGCCGTACGATCTCAACTATGCGCGGCTGCTAATCAACCTGAGGGCGAACGGATTTGCTACCGATACCGCTTACCCGATCGCCATATCGGATCGTGATGACGTCGTCCCGTTCGCTGTTTCGACCAGCTTCTGGTATCTCTCCACTGGCGGATCGGTCGGTGAGCGATCGGGGGTATCAGCAGGCACGTGCCAGCCATGCGACTCGACACGATCTACCGGCAAAATCCCGCGAAGGTCTCTCTCATCAAGATCGACACCGAAGGACATGAACTGGCGGTCATCCGTGGCGCCGGGGATGTCCTGCGCGAATGTGGACCGGACATCCTGATGGAAAGCGTGTTCAGCGAAGTAACCGGCGAGATTGAGCGTCTGTTGTTGGTCCAAGGCTACCGCTTCTATCTGATCGATGACGACAAGCTGGAGGTGCACCCGGTAGACACGCTTGCCCCGACAGCGCCTGCGGATGCGCCGGCCATGGGACAACTGAACCGGTTAGTTACACGGCGCAGTGCGCAGGAAATCGTCACATTGACGGAAACCGCGCGCAGCGAACTGTTAATGCGGTCTCTTCGGTCGTAACGGGTCAGTTATCGGTGTGGGCCAGGCGCAACATCCATTCCTTGCGCAGCCCCTTGTAGTGCACCACGAATTTTCCGCTCAGGTCTTCGTCCGGCCTGTCGGGCGTGTAGTTATAGAGATCGCAAGGAAATGTTTTTAGTTTAAGGGGAGTGGCATCAGCCACGGCCTTGATCGATAGTTGGTCGCCCCACCATTCCTTTTCAAAGTCCGAGAACGTGAGACAGTAGTGGTAGGCGGCCTCCCAGAACGGCCGGCCGCTTGCGCGGGAAAACATCACGCCCGTGTTGTACGGCATGGTTGCTGTAATATCGATCCCCTCGGGATCGAGCACCGGTTTATCACGGATGGTCAGGCCGATATCGAAATCGTTCTCGAAGACGGGCGCCAGGTCTTTCTGTACCACTACATCCGTATCGAGGAATACCGCCTCGGCATCCGGGAAGTCCTTGAGGTGCAGCAGCCGATAGGGCATCGGATACTTGCCGTCGTAACGCTTGCGTATGACGTCATGCACGCCGGTGACCGGCTTGGTGTCGGAATCGGTCATCTGCACGATTCGCGCTGCCGGCATGGCCTTCCGGACGGAGGCGACCATGATCTGGGCGACCTTGGAAATTTTTCCGATATGCATGAAGCCCACCGTCAACATCAGGGGCGCTCCGATTTCTTCAGATCGGCTACCAGCTCGTGGAAGGCGGTATCCCAGCTCCCCTCGTATCCCTGCCGGTATACGCTAAAGCCCGGGAACCACGGCGATTCCTTGCCTTCCGCCATCCAGCGCCACTCCGGCGGCGCCGGTACCAATACTCTCGCTGTTTTCCCCACCGCAGCCCGCAAATGCATGTTGGTGTTCGATACCCCCACGTAGTCGTCGATAAGCGACAGCAACGCGAGCATCGATTCGAGGTCGTCGTTCAGGGTGGAAAGGTCATGGGCCGGACGTCCGAGCGCAGCGGCAAACCGCTCGATCTCGCCGGGCTGGGGATTTCGTTGCAGCACCAATAGGGTTCCCGGAAGCGGGGCCAACGTTGTTGCGAGCGATTCCAGCGGGCTTTCCTTGAATATACCGAGGTCTTGGCCTTTGATGCCGGCGCGCCAGGTCACGCCGAGGTAAGGCGGGGGGCCGAACGCGACAAGGCGTGCACGCATGGCCTCGACCCGGGTCGGCAGGGGCGCGAGCGCGAGCGGCGGCGGAATTTGATCTGCGCGCTCGTGGCCGAGCAGTCGCGGGAGGTCGCCCACTGAAAGCGCGCAATCGTCGGCGGGCGGCGTCTCATCGGGCCCCGCCAGACGGTCGAGCACGGACACGCGCGCAAGCAGCGACGCGATCTTGGGCGAAGGCCGGTAAACAATGTGTCCGGCGCCGCGCTGCCGCAGTTGGGCGGCGAAGCGCAGGAAGAAAAGCTCGTCGCCCAATCCCTGTTCGGGACACAGGAATACGTTGCGGCCGCCCAGATCGCCCCCGTCCCAGGTTGGCGTCGGGCACACACGCACCGGCGATCCGGCGCGGCGCCAGCTCCAGACGTATTCCTCCCAACCCTCGCAGAACCGGCCGAGCAGCAGGTAAACGATCGCAAGATTGAAGTGGGCCTCGGCAAAATCCGGCTTGCCCTGGATGGCTCGGCGGTAATTTTCCATGGCTTCTGGCAGGTCGCCCTTCAGTCGCCATGCGCGGCCGAGGTTGCGCAGCACGTCCGGGTCGTCCGGTCGCAGCTCAAGCGCCCGCCGGAAGTTCGCGATCGCTTCGTCGCCGTGGCGCAGGTCCAGATGCGTGAGGCCGAGGTTGTGGCAGGCCTGAAAATAGCGTGGGTCGATGTCGAGCGCCTGCCGGTACGCCGCGATGGCCTCATCCTTGCGGCCCAATTCGGACAGGGCGTTGCCAAGATTGTTCAGCGTTTCGGGATTGCGCGGCTGGCGCTGTAGTGCTTGGCGGTAGCAGGCCGCCGCCTCCTCCATTTTTCCCAGATCCACATACACGTTGCCGAGATAGACGTGGGCGGCAGTGTGATCAGGATTAAGCGACAGTAAGCGGCGGAACGAATCGACGGCCTCGGGGAACCGGCCGGATGCCGCCAGCGCCGCGCCCAGATACAGATGCGCCTCGACGTGATCGGGCTTGAGTCTCGTCGTTTCGCGCAGCGACTCGATGCCCTCGTCAAGCCGCTGATCTGCGACCAGCGCGAGGCCGAGATTGTAGTGCGCTTCGATATGGCCTGGCTGCAGTTTCAGCGCCTGGCGCAGGGCGGGGACTGCCTCGTCGAGGCGCCCTTGGGTGCGCAGCGCTGCGCCAAGATTACAGTAGGCATCAGCGTAGCCGGGGTGCAGGCGGATCGCTTCGCGACTGCAGCGCTCGGCCTCCTGGAGGTTGCCCTGCATGCCCTGGATGACGCCGAGCAAGTGCCAGGCGCCGGCGTTATTTTCGTTTCGGGTGACTTCCTCGCACAGCGCCGCGGCCTCCGTCAGCCGGTTGGCGCGCATCAATTCCAGGACGCGCTCCTTGCGGGAGCGGGGGGTATCAATATTGTTCACAGCGTGTTTGGCGGGACAGGAAAGGTCGGGATGACTACTTGTTACTGGCGTGTTGCATCTGTTTCAGCTCCCGCCGCCAGGCGTCGGCATGCTCGACGTTCTTGTATTCCTCGAAGTAAGGGCCGCCGATGGTGTAGTGCACGAGCGAGACATCCGGATTGGGGGCATCGTAGCCGACGAGGTGGTTCCAGCGATGCGGGATTTCGCCGATGAGGTCGTCGTTGCCGAGCCACTTGAATTGGTGCAACTCAAGACCGGTGGCGGTATTGACGTACTCGGGCGTCAGCGCGCGGCACCTGGCGTTATTGAACAGCATCACGCTCGACCAGTTCTTTTTCTCGTATTTGGTTTGCTTGGCGCCGAGGAACTTGATGTCCTCCTTCGGCACGTGATTGTGCTTTACCACTTGCACGGCGTAGCGGTCGTCGCGCAGTGACCACAGCCCGGCGATGTCGTCGAGCACCAGCATGTCGCAGTCCATGAAAATCGACCAGCCACTGTAGCCCGAAAGGTAGGGCGTCAGGAAACGGCTGAAAGAGAAGTCGGTGGACTGCAGCGGATTGCGCTCGCGGGTGTATATGTCCTTGAGTTGCGACAGCATGAGCGGCGCGATGCTGACCGGTTGCGAGGCGCGCGCGTTGATACTGTAGGCGAGCACGCTGAAGGCCACCGCTTCGCGCGGGTCGTACCCGATGAAAATATTGATCATGCCGCACCTGCCACAAAGGGAAGATCGATCGTGAGTTTCTGTTCCACCATGCGGTGGCCATTATATATTTCGACCCGCGACTGCACCCACACTTCCCACAGCACACCGGGGTGGCGGGCGGAGGTCTCGCGCAGGCGCTCGCGCCACCACGCCGGCTCGCGGATGGTGCAATGCGCGTTCTCGCCGGTGGGCAGGTGTTTGCGCGCGGGGTAGCAGGCGGCGTTGGCGAACACGAACCGCCGCGCGTAGCCGAAGAGCTCGTCGAGAATCCAGGGGACGTCCTCCTCCGGGCAGTGTTCGAGCACGTCGGTGCAGATCACACCGTCGAATTTTTCTTCCGGCAGGCGGTTGAAAGGTTCATAGCATGGGTCGTAGCAGCGGACTTCCTGCAAGCCCCAATATGCCTGGATGCTCGGCCAGCTGCCGGCATTCGGAACCTCCACCGGTTTTCGCTGATAGAGCTGGCCCTTGCCGGAACCGTAGTCGAGAAGGGTCTGCGCACCGGTGCGCTCGATCAGCCGCTTGATGCGCGCCGCCTGCGGCAGCAGTTTCTCACCGGGGAAGGTTTTCTCCGGCGCCAGCCCGAGGAATTTCTCGCCCTCGCGGTGCATATTGCGATACTGCTCGAGCAGCGCCCGGTAGCGGGCGCTGGGGTTCTGGCGGTTGTACATGGGCTCAGCGTCCGAAGGCCTGTTGCAAATCGGCCGCAAGCATATCAAATGCCCCCTCCCAGCTCCCGTCATACCCCTGCCGGTATACGCTAAAGCCCGGGAACCACGGCGATTCCTTGCCTTCCGCCATCCAGCGCCACTCCGGCGGCGCCGGCACCAATACTCTCGCTGTTTTCCCCACCGCGGCCCGCAAATGCATGTTGGTGTTCGATACCCCCACGTAGTCGTCGAGCAACGCCAACAGCGCAAGCATCGATTCGAGGTCGTCGTTCAGGGCGGAGAGATCGTGGACCGGGCGCCCGAGGGCGGTGGCGAACTGGTCGATCTCGCCCGCGGCGGGGAGGCGTTGCAACACCAGGACCGTTCCGGAAACAGGTACGAGCGTTTGGGCCAGCACATCCAGCGGAATTTCCTTATAGAGTACTTTTTCGTCACCGCGCTTGCCCCCTCGCCACGTCACGCCGAAGTAGGGTGCCGGCCCCAGCAGAGCGAGATGGCGGCGAACCGCATCGAGACTTTTGGGAGAAGGTTCGAGTGAGAGTGGAGAAGGAGTTTCCTTGGCGCTGGAATGCCCCAGCAGGCGCGGCAGGTCGCCGACGGAAAATACCATCTCGTCGGCGGCGGGCGTCTCGTCCGGTGCGGCCAGACGATCGATCACCGATACGCGCGAAAGAAGCGAGGCGAGCTTGGGTTTTGGGCGATAGGTGAGGCGGCCGGCGCCGCGCGCTTTCAGCAGGGACGCGAAGCGCAGAAAGAAAAGCTCGTCGCCGAGGCCCTGCTCGGCGTGCAGGAAAACCGGCTTTCCGCAGAGGTCCGAACCCTCCCAGGCGCTCGGAACCAGTGGACGCCGGCCGGTACCTTCCCGGCGCCATAGCCATTGGTATTCGTTCCAGCCTTCCCTGAAATCACCGCGCAGCAGACAAAGTACGGCAAGATTGAAATGCGCGTCGGCGTCATCCGGATCCACCTCCAGTGCCCGGCGGTGGCAGGCGATGGCCTCGTCCCATTCGCCGCGGGCCCGATGGGCGTTGCCGAGATTCGACAGCGCCTTGGCGTATCGGGGCCGGAGCGCAAGCGCATGCCGGTAGCAGCGCATCGCATCGTCGATCCGCCGGAGAGACAGCAGCGCATTGCCCATGTTGTTCCAGGCCTCATCCAGGTCACGCTTAATAGCCAGGGCCTGCTCATAGCATTCGACGGCTTCCTGGTGTCGCTCCAGATGGGCCAGCGCATTGCCAAGATTATTATAAGTATCGGCATGGGCCGGTCGCAGAGAGAGCGATTGTCGGTACGCCGCCACGGCTTCTTCAAACCGTTCCTGCGACTGCAGTGCATTGCCAAGGTTGTAGTGCCGCTCGGCGTTCCGCGGTTCGAGCCGCAATGCTTCGCGGTAGCACGACTCCGCCGCGGCATGGTTTTTTTGCAGCTCGAGCAGCGCACCCAGGTTGATATGCGCTTCCAGATAATTCGGGCGCAGTCGTATCGCGTGTCGGAAGGCGTCGATTGCCCCGGGCGCATCGCCAAGCGCCATGCAAGTGTTGCCGAGGTAGTAGTGTGCCTCGGCATTATCCGGTCGCAGTGTAATACTTTGTCGATAGGCCTCGGTGGCAGGCGCAAAGGCGCCGAGTTTTTGGTGCGCGGCGGCGAGCATGAACCAGGCCTCGGCGTCGCGCCGGTCCGCTCGGCACGCCTGCTCGAGAAGCGGGATGGCCTCTGCCGGCTGGTTGCGCTGCAGCAGCGCGAGCGCCTTCTGTTTCTTGCCGCGGGTGAGGGGGTTGGCTTTAGAGGACATGCGGATTCTGAATTGTCGCAAACTATTGTCGGGCGCGTAGTCCTTGTCGGCAAGCCGGTGGTGCCGGCGAAGGAAGCCATCGAATATACTTGACCCGCTTTATACGGAGAACGCCATGAAAGCCAGAATTCAGTGGGTCGGGGAGGCCGGTTTCGAAGGCTCCGCCGACAGCGGTCACAAGGTCGTGATGGACGGGCCGCCAGAATACGGCGGAAAGAACCGCGGCAGCCGGCCGATGGAGCTGGTGCTGGTCGGCATGGGCGGCTGCACCGCCTTCGACGTGGTGCATATCCTGAAAAAAGGCCGCCAGGACATCACCGATTGCGTGGCCGAGATCGATGCCGAGCGGGCCGCCACCGACCCCAAGGTGTTTACCCGCATCCATATCCATTTCCGGGTGACGGGAAACAAACTCGACCCGAAACGGGTGGAAAACGCCATTCAGCTGTCGGCAGAGAAGTATTGCTCAGCGTCGATCATGCTGGGCAAGACCGCCACCATCACCCACGATTTTGAGATCGTGGAAGCAAAGTGAAGCTGTGAAGCGCCCGCCTGCCACCGCCGGTTTGCGCCATGTGGCGCTGTACGCGAAGAATCTGGAGGCGTGTGAGCGCTTCTACGTTGACCTGCTGGGGATGCAGGTGGAATGGCGTCCGGACCCGGACAACGTCTATCTCACGAGTGGCAACGACAATCTGGCGTTGCATCGGGCGAGTGGCGACTTTGCCGAAGCCTCGGCACAACGACTGGACCATATCGGTTTCATCATTTCCGAGATGGCGCAGGTGGATGCGTGGTACAACTTCCTGCGGGCGAACGGCGTGGCGATCGTGAAGGAGCCCAAAACCCACCGCGACGGCGCCCGCAGCTTCTACTGCCGCGACCCGGACGGCAACGTCGTCCAGCTCATCTACCACCCGCCGATCGCAAATAAATAGGTATCGGGCTCAGAGCCAGTAGGCCGTCGTTGTCATCGTCTTTGAGGTGAGCTGCATCAGCCGCTTCACCGGCTCGGGGAACTCGGCGGCGCCGTGCTCGATCGCCACCGTCGCGTGGTGTGCCTCGTCTTCCTTCATCTGCCCGAGAATCGCCTGACTTTTAGCATCCTGCGGCGACAGGCGCGCGAGGTGGCCTTCAAGGTGGCGAATCACCTGATGTTCGGTCTCGGCCACGAAGCCGAGGCTCCATTTGTCTCCAACCAGCCCGGCGATAGCGCCGATGGCGAACGAGCCCGCGTACCACAGCGGATTGAGATAGCTCGTGTGCGTGCCAAGCTCGCGGATGCGCTCCGCGGTCCAGGCGAGATGATCGTTTTCCTCCTGCGCCGCCTGCTCCATTTTTTCACGCACGTTCGTCAGGCGCGCGGTGGCCGCCTGGCCCTGGTATAGCGCCTGGGCGCAGATCTCGCCCGCGTGGTTGATGCGCATCAGGCGCCCGGCGAGCTCGCGCGCAGCGGCATCGAGTTCTGTTTCGGGGTGAGCGGAGGCAGGATTCGGTCGTTGCGCCTCGGGCGGTGGGCCAAATACAGTACGCAGAGCCTGGTCGAGACCGCCGACCAGGGCATCGAGCGGGGAATAAGCGCGATCAGTCATGACACCAAAGTATCCCGTTTCATGCCCGAAGCCTCAAGTCTCCAGCTGTCTTTCGAGAAGGACGACCGGATGCAGCACCTCGATATCGAGGCCGGTATCGCGGATACCGGCTCCGAGTTGCAGGGCGCAGCCGATATTCGAGGTCACGAGGATATCCGGCGCCATCTCCCGCAGGTAGCGGATTTTGTCCTGGCGCAGGCGGCGCGCCATGTCCGGTTGTGTAAGCGGGTAGGCGCCGGCGCCGCCGCAGCACACATTGTTTTCGGGCAGTGCCACGATTTCGGCCTCGGGAATCCGTTTGAGCAACACATGGGGTGCCCGCTCCTGTTTCAGGACATTGGTCAGGGTGCACGGATCGTGCACCGCCACGCGCCGTGGCAGCGGTTTCAGCCGGAGATGCTGCCAGTCGGCGTGCGCGAGGAATTGACCGATGTCGGTAACGCGATCGGCAAAGAGATTGGCGTCATTGTCGGCGACGTGTCTGTCGTATTCTCGCAGCAATGCGCCACAGCCGCTGGCGGTCGTAATAATGGGTAAATTTTTCTCGGTGAATGCTTCGAGATTGCGACGCATCAGCCCCTGCGCCTTTTCGGTTTCGCCTACGCGCAGATGCAGGGCGCCGCAGCAGCCCTGCGACGCGGGCACGCGCACATCGTAACCGAGCGCATTCAGCAGTCGAATGGTTGCCTGTTGCGTCTGACTATCGAAGACGCTCGCCACGCAGCCCGTAAACAACGTCACGGCGCCTTTGCGTTCGCCGGCGGCCGGGTAGAATTCCGCCGCCGGCATCGCCGGAGACAGTTTCGGAAGCATGGCTTCTGTTTTGCCGATACCGAACAACGAGAGCAGGCCGCTGGCGCGCAGCAGTCGTTGTAAACCGCTGCGTTGATACCAATAAAGCAATCTGCCAATGCGCCGCAGACTGGCCGGAACGGTTATGACACGATCGAGCAATATTGCCCGTGACCGACGATGCAGACCCGTTGCCGGACGGTGCGTTTCAAGCAGAGCCCATGCGGCGTCCACGAGTTGACCGTAAGGCACATGCGACGGACAGACTTTTTCACAGGCCCGGCAGGCGAGGCAGTGTTGCAGGTGCGCTTCGGCAGTGGCGCTGAGTGGAAGATCGTTGTGCGCCAGCGCGCGCAAAAGTGCGATGCGACCGCGAGGCGATTCCGCCTCGTCACGCGTCAGGCGATAAGTCGGACAGTGCGGCAGGCAGAGGCCGCAGGCCACGCACAGTTCGGTGCCGTGTAACGCGGTACCCGGTGCAGGCGAAAGAGCGACAGACGGCATGGTCATATCTTCACAGAACCTATGCGCATTTATCAGGGGCGGATGACATCTATGTTATGTTTGAGATTGAGGAATTTGTGAGTTAGCACTTAATTTATGACCGATTCGTACTATCGCTATCATGTATTTTTCTGCGTGAACCGACGTGAGGATGGTTCTGCCTGTTGCGCCGATCACGATGCCCAGGCCATGCGCGATTACGCGAAGCAACGGGTGAAGGCATTAGGACTGGACGGCAAGGGCGGTATCCGGGTGAACTCCGCAGGGTGTCTCGACCGGTGCGAAGAAGGGCCGGTGATCGTCGTTTACCCGCAGGGGGTGTGGTACACCTATGTGGATCGAGAGGATGTTGATGAGATTATTGAGGAGCACTTGGTAAAAGGTCGAATCGTTGAGCGTCTTAAAATATAATTATAAATCAATAAGTTAGTTTACATACCCTCTGTTAAAGATGCTCCTTGTGCAATTCGAATTCATCATACTTGACAATAGGTCGATATATTAGATAATTATGATATTGTATATATTATTGGTATAGTTATTAGTAATTGTGATATTCTGTTACTCAGCTGGTGTAATTATTACTGAGTATTCGGAATACGGAATTGTGGTGGTTGCTTTGATGTTTGTCGCAACCATCGAAATGGCTCCTCCATCCTCCTAGTGGTGGTTCGGGCGTGGCTCTCAGCCACGCCTTTTTTTTGCCCAAAAATCCGCCTGTTTCTCATTGTTTGATGGCGCCAATCTCCTTGTAACTTCGGACGCCGTTCTGTAGTATTCGCGCCTTTCCGCGGCCGGACGGCCCTGAATTAGCGGTGCGGCGCTGGTAATCCTGACGCACCATCCTGGAATCGTACTCAGATGAAGACTTACACAGCCAAATCAGAAACCGTGAAGCGCGACTGGTACGTCGTCGACGCCAGCGGCAAAGTGCTCGGTCGCCTGGCTTCCGAAATCGCGCGCCGGCTCAAGGGCAAGCACAAGCCCGAGTTCACGCCCAACGTCGACACAGGTGATTACATCATCGTCATCAATGCCGACAAGGTGGTCGTGACCGGCAAGAAGGCGAAAGACAAGCTGTATCACAGCTATTCCGGTTATCAGAGCGGTCTCAAGACGGCGAGCTTCGACGAATTGCTCAAGCGCGCCCCCGGTCGCGTGATCGAAGAAGCCGTGCGCGGCATGTTGCCGAAGAATCCTCTCGGGCGCGACATGTTCCGCAAGCTCAAGGTCTATAAGGGCGGCGAGCACCGGCACAAGGCCCAGAACCCGAAGGCGCTGGAAGTCTGAGACAAGATTAGGAATTGAACATGGCGCAGCAAAACACCTATTACGGCACCGGTCGGCGCAAGACCTCGACGGCGCGCGTCCTTCTTCGTCCTGGCAAGGGCGAGATCCGCATCAACGATCGCACGCTCGACGAGTATTTTGGGCGCGAGACGACGCGCATGATCGTGCGCCAGCCGCTGGTGGCGGTCGAGATGGAAAAGAAGTTCGACGCCAGCATTAACGTTGACGGCGGCGGGCCGAGCGGTCAGGCGGGCGCCATCCGGCACGGCATTACGCGCGCGCTCATGAAGTACGATGAAGCGTTGCGCAAGTCGCTGCGCAAGGCCGGTTACGTCACGCGTGACGCACGCGCGGTCGAACGCAAGAAGTACGGTCTGCACAAGGCGCGCAAGCGGCCGCAGTACTCGAAGCGCTAATCGCTGCGAAACGGCAATCATCTAAAAGCCACCGGACGGTGGCTTTTTGATTTATAACTTCAGATAAATTGACCCTCGTCGAAGATATTCATTAGAATCGCCGACCCTCCTGGGGGATCGTCTAACGGCAGGACGGAGGACTCTGACTCCTTCAATCTAGGTTCGAATCCTAGTCCCCCAGCCATTAAAACCATTACGGCCCGCCTTGTGCGGGCCGTAATGGTTTTAGGGGACTGGGATGAGAACCGTCAGGTTCGACAAATCGGCAGGAAAGCCGATTTGGGCGCGCTTCAGCGCGCCCCGGAGGGGCGAGCCACAGGGATGTGGCGAGTCAATCCTAGTCCCCCAGCCATTAAAACCATTACGGCCCGCCTTGTGCGGGCCGTAATGGTTTTAGGGGACTGGGATGAGAACCCTTGGGTTCGACGAAGATCGCCAGGAGCGATCCCGAACAACGTCTCGTAGAGACGTTGGCCCTGAATTGCGAAGCAACGAAGAGTGCGGTGCAAGGAAGCACCGCATAAACCTGGTCCCCCAGCCATATAAACTCACAACCCGCCCTGTGGCGGGTTGTGAGTTTATAAAGATTAAAGAATCTTTGGGTTCAACCAGCCGCGTATGAGCTAAGCGAGCCGGATGTGGGTTGATGATGTAAGCCCAGAAAAGAGCGAAGGCCGGAATGCCCGAAGTACAATCGGTAGGACAGCCGTTCCGGTCCCGCGCCCACACAACATAAACCTCTTTTTAAGTAAGTCGCAAACGGAGCTATGAGAGGGCTATGTCATTACGAGAACATCGAACGAACTTACTTGTTGATTTTAAAAAGATATATTTAATTTATGTTGTATATCAGCAACAATATAAACATTAGATGTTGCTAATTAACAAATCAGTTGCATCGGCGCAAAAAAGCGACTATAAAAGTCCACGGCAACAAGTAATTTTTGCCGCGTTACTAAACAATTTCCTTCAGGAGGAAAGATGAATAAGAAGCTTCTAACTGTTGCCATCGGCGCTGCTCTGGCCGCGGGCCCGATGTTGGTGAGCGCAACCGCTCAAGCCGACGTCAAGGTCTACGGCAAGCTGCACATGTCGGTGGATTATGTGGACGGCAAGGGCGCCGGCGATGTGACCACGAGCTCCGGCTCGGCCGCGACCTCGCGCAAGCACATGGCCGTGTCGAACAACTCCTCGCGTTGGGGTATTGATGTCAGCGAGAAGCTCGGCGGCGGCATGACCGCCATCGGCAAACTGGAATCGGACATCGATGCGTCCGGTGAAACTTCCAGCCAGAACACCCGCAACCGTTATGTCGGCCTGTCCGGCGGCTTCGGTACCGTCCTCGCTGGTACCCACGACACGCCGTTCAAGACTGTCAGCCGCGACACCGAGCTGTTCCCTGAGCAAGTCGGCGATACGCGCAACCTCGTGAGCAGCGGTGGCAACGGCGCCCTCGGTTGGGATCTGCGTCCGGCCAACATCCTGGTGTATGCCACGCCGAACCTCGGCGGCTTCACCGCGACCTACGCCTACAGCGCGGACACGACCGCTGTGGCCGGCACCGAAGACAACCGCCGGCGCGCGGACAGCCTCGGCCTGAAGTTCGTTCAGGGCCCGCTGTACGTGAACTTCGCCTACGAAACTCACCGCTTCAACAGCATCACTGACAGCGGCAACCCGACGGAGAAGGGCTACCGCCTCGGCGCGAGCTACAACTTCGGCGCGTTCAAGCTGGTCGGCATGTACCAGGACCTCAAGGACCAGGGTGGCACGGCTTCGGGCGCGCAGTCCGTGAAGCGCAAGAGCTGGAACATCGGCGGTGCGTTCACCGCGGGTAACAACGTCTTCAAGGCGCAGTACGTGAAGGCGGATGCCCTGAGCAACTTCGCGGCCGGCACCAGCGGTGACAACACCGGCGCCAAGATGTGGGCGATCGGCTGGGATCACCTGTTCTCGAAGACCGTCAAGGCCTATGTGGCCTATGCCAAGACCGACAACGACAGCGCCGCGACCTTCACGGTCAACGCTGGCGGTCATGGCGACACCATCGCCCCGCAGGCCGGCAACGACCCGCAGGCTTGGTCGGTCGGCATGATCGTGGACTTCTAAGAACGACGGTTTAACAACAATAAAGGCATTGAAACTGACGGGGCCCGAAAGGGCCCCGTTTTTTTTGGTTTTTCAGATTGCCTGGATGGAATATTCGGTGGAATCGGTTCGTCTCTCCCCACGATGATTGTCCGTGGCTTTATGGCCATGGGCCAGAATTGCGGCCGGCCTGTCGAATTGCCGACCGCAGAAAATAAAAACTTTTTCTGCCTAGGGAGGATAATCCGTGCGTAAGAAACTTCTGACCGCTGCCGTGGGCGCTGCCCTGGTCGGCCCGATGCTGGCGAGCACCGCGCTCGCCGACGTCAAGGTCTACGGCAAGATACACGTATCCGTGGACTACGTTGACCCGAAAGGTCCCGGCGAGGCGACGACAAGTTCCGGTTCGTCCGCGACCTCGCGCAAGTCGACCCACGTTTCATCCAACGCCTCGCGTTGGGGCATCGATGTCAGCGAGAAGCTCGGCGGCGGTATGACCGCCATCGGCAAGCTGGAGCAGGCCATTTACGTCGATGGCGAAGACAATACCCAAACTTCGCATGCCCGCTGGGTAGGCCTGAGCACCGGATTCGGCAATATCACCGCCGGCATCCACGAGTCGGCATTCAAGCTCATCGGCCGCGCCGTGGACCTGTTCCCGGACCAGATCGGTGACGCGCGCAACCTGACGGCCTCGGGCGCCCTTGCCGCCGCCAACTCCGCCTACAACACCGACAACAACGGCAGCACCGGCTGGGAGCAGCGTCCGCCGAACAGCGTGCAATACGTGACCCCCAGCCTCAGCGGGTTCAAGGTCAGCTATCTCTACAGCGCCGACAACACGGCCGTCGTCGGGACGGAGGACAACCGTCGTCGCCTCGACGACATCGCAGTGACCTACGCGCAGGGACCGCTGTATGTCGGTCTCTCGCACCAGACCCATCGCTTCAACACTGTCGCCGACGGCGGCAATCCGACGGAGAAGGGTTGGCGCCTCGGCGCGAGCTATAACTTCGGCGCGATCAAGGTGGCCGCGCTGTACCAGGACCTGAAGGACCTGGGCGGCACCGCGAGCGGCGCCTCGGCGGTCGATCGCAAAGTCTGGGGTGTCGGGGCGGCCTACACCGCCGGCAATAACGTGTTCAAGGCCCAGTACTACAAGGCCGGTAGCCTGAGCAAATTCTCGGCCGGCACCAGCGGTGACAACACCGGCGCCAAGATGTGGGCGCTCGGCTGGGATCATCTGTTCTCGAAGACTGCCAAGGGCTACGTGGCCTACTCCAAGACCGACAATGATTCAAATGCTCGGTTCCTGACCAACGGCCCGGCGCAGAACGCCCGCAGCGACTTCCTGATCCCCGCTGCCGGCAACGATCCGCAGGCCTGGTCGGTCGGCATGATCCTGGACTTCTAAGAACAGGGAATAGTTGTTTAACAGCACTAATTTAAGCTGTTGAAACTGACGGGGCCCGAAAGGGCCCCGTTTTATTTGCGCGATCCCCGGCGCCGGTGTAGCACAGGGCCAATTGTCATTCCTAGCCGGCAGACCCACATCTGTTAAAATCCCCTGCTTATCCGTATTTCCGGGCAGGGTGGAATGATCAAGGTCGGCATCATCGGCGGTACCGGCTACACCGGCGTGGAGTTGCTGCGCCTGCTGGTCGGGCACCCACAGACAAAGCTTTCTGTCATCACCTCGCGCGGCGAGGCCGGCAGGAAAGTGGCCGATCTTTTCCCCAATCTGCGCGGTCACGTGGACTTGGTCTTCAGCGAGCCGGACACGAAGACGCTCGCGGCCTGCGACGTGGTGTTCTCGGCCACGCCCAACGGCGTCGCCATGACCCAGGCGCGCGAACTTGTGGCCGCGGGCACGCGTCTGATCGACCTCGCCGCCGACTTCCGCTTGCGCGACCCGGCTGTGTGGGAAAAGTGGTATGGCATGCCGCACGCCTGCCCCGAGTTATTGGCCGAGGCCGTCTACGGCCTGCCGGAGGTAAACCGCGACAAAATCAGAAAGGCGCGCATCGTCGCCAATCCCGGCTGCTACCCGACGGCGGTGCAGCTCGGCTTTTTGCCGTTGCTCGAACAGGGGTTGGTGGACGCTGCCCACCTCATCGCTGACGCCAAATCGGGCGTGAGCGGCGCCGGACGCAAGGCCGAGGTGCACACGCTGTTTGCCGAGGCCTCGGACAATTTCAAGGCCTACGCCGTCGCCGGCCATCGCCACTGGCCCGAGATCAAGCAGGGGCTTGAGACCGCCACCGGCAAGCCGGTGGGGCTGACCTTCGTGCCGCACCTCACGCCCATGATCCGCGGCATCCACGCGACGCTCTACGCGCGCCTCGCAAAAACAGACATGGACCTGCAGGCGCTGTACGAAAAGCGCTACGCCAACGAGTCGTTCGTGGACGTGCTGCCGGCCGGCAGCCATCCGGACACGCGCTCGGTGCGCGCCTCGAACGTCTGCCGCATCGCTGTGCATCGCCCCCAGGGTGGCGATACGGTGGTGGTGCTGTCGGTGATCGACAACCTGGTCAAGGGCGCGGCCGGCCAGGCGGTGCAGAACATGAATATCATGTTCGGACTCGACGAGCGCACCGGGCTCGCGGCGCCGCCGGTGTTACCGTAGGCGGCCGGACCGGACCGACAGCCGGTGCCGGTGGGACAGGCACACCCGCTATAATTCAGCGCATCACCGCGGAAACAACATGCTGTTCAAGCGCAAGAATACCCTCGACGTCGTCGTCAAGCGGCGCATTTCCCCGACGACCAAACTGCTCCTCGCCGGCGGCGTGGCTGCCGCGGCGCTGGGCTCGGCCGTCTTTATTTACAACCACGGTCTCAGCATGGCCGGTTTCGAGCGCGACTATGCCGTGCGTGCGCGCCAGGCACTGGAGGACGAGGCCGGCAAGTTGCGCGACGAGGTCCAGCAGCTGCGCGAGTCGCTGGCGCGCTCCCAGCGCACCATCCAGATGGACCAGGCGGCCTACCAGGAGCTCGACAAGTCGCTCAAGGCCTCGGCACAGGAGATCGTGCGCCTGCGGGAGGAGGTCAACTTCTACCGCAACATTATCTCGCCGACGGACAAAAAGAGCGGCCTGCGCATCCAGAACCTGTACATCGTCCCGGCCGGCGGCGTGAACCAGTACCGCTACAAGCTGGTGCTGATCCAGGCGCTCAAGCACGAGCGCGCAATCACCGGCCAGGCGAGCTTCGAGATCAGCGGCACGCAGGGCGGGCAGGACACGGTGCTTAAATTCCCGCGCGCCACGGAGCGGCCGATCTACGTGAACCTCAAGTATTTCCAGGACATCGAGGGGCGGTTCGAGCTGCCGCGCAATTTTCAGCCGAGCCGCGTCAAGATTTCCATCACCACGCCGGGCGGCGGCCAGCCGATCGAGGCCGATTACGCCTGGCCCCAGGCCGTCGCCGCCGTCTCGGGTTGAACGGGCGCGTGGCGGCGGGACGGCTATAATCACCGGACTACGACGGAGGGCAGAGCAATGCTGAGCGCACTTGGGAAAAACTCGAACGAGAAACCCTGCAATACCATCGATTCCCTGGTCGGGGTCAAGACCGACATCAAGGGCGACATCGTCTTTTCCGGCGGGCTGCGCATCGACGGCAAGATCAAGGGCAACATCACCGCCAAGGGCGACGGCAACAGCACGCTGGTACTGAGCGAGCACGCGGTCGTGCTTGGCAACGTCACCGTGCCGCACGTGATCGTCAACGGCACCATCAAGGGCAACGTCCGTGCCGCCGAGCGCATCGAGATGCAGCACAAGGGCGAGATCACCGGCGACGTCTATTACAAGGTGATCGAGATGGCCATGGGCGCGGTGATCAACGGCAGCATGGTGCGCGAGGGCGGCGAGGGCGCCCGCGACAAGGCCACGGTGACGCGGCTTAAGCCCGTGACCACGGGCGCCGAGGACGAAGGCTAGAAATTAATATTGACTATCCCAGTCAGGTATTGAGATAATTATTTTGTTTGAAGGACTGGAGATATATCCCATGACCGCCGCTGTCCCCACCATGCCGTCGCCGCTTCTGTTCACCGACGCCGCGGCCACCAAAGTCCGGGAGCTGATTGAAGAAGAGAAGAACCCGGCGCTGATGCTGCGCGTGTTCGTTTCGGGTGGCGGCTGCTCCGG
>SCRL01000056.1 GCA_004298065.1 Gammaproteobacteria bacterium
TACCTATCTCTACAACGTGGGCGACGGCCTCGACACCCTGACCGATTACGCCGGCCAGGATACCGTTGCCTTCGGGACCGGCTTCTCCTTCGAGAATACGGTCATTCGCACCGAAGGCGGCATCGCCCATCTGCGTTTCCTGGACAGCGACGGAACAGAGGGCGGGGAGGGCGTGGACATCGCCCTGAACGCCGATGGAACGTCGCCGGTTGAAACCTTTGCCTTCGCCGACGGCGGTGCCTATACGCTCGATGACCTCCTGATCCGCCGCCAAACCCACTACGGCACCACCAGGGCCGATGCAATTACCACCGGCCGCCATGACGATACGATCTACGCCGGCAACGGCACGGACACCGTCCACAGCGGATCGGGACACGACGCCCTTTACGGCGACAACGGCAACGATGCGCTCTATGGCGAAGGCGGTAACGACCGGCTCTTCGGTGGCAACGGGGATGATCTGTTAAATGGCGGCGCCGGCAACGACACCCATGAAGGGGGTCACGGCCACAACACCCTGATCGGGGGCAAGGGCGATGACACGATCTTGCTGGCCCTGGGCGAAAATACCATCCGCTTCGACCTGGGGGACGGCCGCGACACCCTGACGACCCAGGGCGAGGAAGTTGAGGACAACGACCTTGAATTCGGCGCCGGCATCGCCCAGGAAAACCTCTGGTTCTCCCGCAGCGGCAACGACCTTCAAATCGACGTCCTCGGCACCACCGACCGCCTGACCTTCCAGAACTGGTACACCGCCGGGCACAAGCCGCTCGAGGAGATCAGAACCGCCAACGGCTACGAGCTGGAGGACAAGCAAATTGAGCTCCTGGTGCAGGCCATGGCCGCCTTCAGCCCGATCCCCGGCAGCGGCAACGTCCTGCCCGCCGAGATGCCGGACTCGCTCCAGCCGGTGCTGGCGGCGGCGTGGGAGAGCTAATCGAAAAGTAGAATTACCTGCGGCTGGAACTCGGGCAAGGTGGAATCGCAAACGCGCCTAATCAAACGGCAGGACGAACGAGCGAAGCGAGTAGGGCTTCAGAATCGGCGTGCGGCCCTCGCCTCGGCAACCGCTCCCTGCGTTGCTCTACCTCCTGCATCCATGCAGTCGTCGGTCCAATCGGCGAAACTGGCGAATAAATCGCCGGAACCGGACGCTTTTAACCGCGCCGGCCTTGACCCTGTGCATTCTTATAAGTAATTTCTCATTTAGATAAACCGGAACCAGCCAAGGCCCGTGTGCCCGGTTTGGGGGCATTCCGGGCCTTTTCGTTTTTCTGGGGTTACTGTGGAATTGACAGGTGCAGAGATTTTCGTGAAGTGCCTCGCCGACGAGGGCGTGGAGCACGTCTTCGGCTATCCCGGCGGCGCGGCGCTGCACATCTACGACGCGCTCTACCGGCAGGACAAGGTCAAGCACATCCTGGTGCGGCACGAGCAGGGCGCGGCGCACGCGGCCGACGGCTACGCGCGCGCCACCGGCCGTCCGGGCGTGGTGCTCGTCACCTCCGGCCCGGGCGTGACCAACACCGTGACCGGCATCGCCACGGCGTACATGGACTCGATCCCGCTGGTGATCTTCAGCGGCCAGGTGGCGACGAGCCTCATCGGCGACGACGCATTCCAGGAAGTGGACGCGGTCGGCATCACGCGCCCGTGCGTGAAACACAACTTCCTGGTGAAGGACGTGAAAGACCTCGCGGCCACGGTGAAGAAGGCGTTCTACATCGCCACCACCGGCCGTCCCGGTCCGGTGCTGGTGGACATTCCGAAGGACGTGACCGCGCACAAATGCGAGTACGCGTACCCGAAGGAAGTGCCCATGCGCTCGTACAACCCGGTGGTGAAGGGCCATCCGGGCCAGATCAAGAAAGCGGTGGAGCTGATGCTCGCCGCCAGGCGCCCGATGATCTATACCGGCGGCGGCATCGTGCTCGGCAACGCCTCGGCGGCGTTGACCGACCTCGTGCGCCTGCTCGGCTATCCGGTCACGCAAACGCTCATGGGCCTCGGCGCCTACCCGGCCACCGATGATCTATTCGTCGGCATGCTCGGCATGCACGGCACGTACGAGGCCAACATGGCGATGCACGAATGCGACGTGCTCGTGGCCATCGGCGCGCGCTTCGACGACCGCGTGACCGGCGACTTGAACAAGTTCTGCCCGCACGCGCGCATCGTTCACGTGGACATCGACCCGGCCTCGATCTCGAAGAACGTGCCGGTGGAAGTGCCGATCGTGGGCGAGGCCGAGAGCGTGATGCGCGACATGATCAAGCTTATCAAAGCCGCGAAGAAGAAGCCGGACAAGGAGGCGCTCGCCGCCTGGTGGAAACAGATCGAGCAGTGGCGCGCAATGAACTGCCTCGACTACGACCGTGATAGCAAGCTCATCAAGCCGCAGTACGTGATCGAGACGCTGTGGGAACTCACGAAGGGCGATGCCTACATCACCTCGGACGTGGGCCAGCACCAGATGTGGGCCGCGCAGTACTACCGTTTCGACAAGCCGCGGCGCTGGATCAACTCCGGCGGTCTCGGCACCATGGGCTTCGGCCTGCCGGCGGCCATGGGTGTGAAGATGGCGTTCCCGAAGGAGACGGTGTGCTGCATCACCGGCGAGGCTTCGATCC
Organism: Gammaproteobacteria bacterium; assembly: GCA_004298065.1. GTDB lineage: Bacteria > Pseudomonadota > Gammaproteobacteria > Acidiferrobacterales > Sulfurifustaceae > SCRL01. The sequence goes on from SCRL01000056.1 coordinate 2,637, forward strand.
AGATGTGCATCCAGGAACTCTCGACCTGCAAGCAGTACGACTTGCCGATCAAGATCGTGAACCTGAACAACCGCTACATGGGCATGGTGCGCCAGTGGCAGGAGTTCTTCTACGACCGGCGCTACTCGCACTCGTACATGGACGCGCTGCCGGACTTCATCAAGCT
>SCRL01000057.1 GCA_004298065.1 Gammaproteobacteria bacterium
ACCGACCAGGCGATTCTGCGCGATTGGCAGATGCACCCGGTGAAGCCGCAGGTGCTGCACGTGGACCTGCAGCGCATCAGCGCCACCGAGAAGTTGCACATGCGCATCCCGCTGCACTTCGTGGGCGCGGACGTGGCCCCGGGCGTGAAGCTGGACGGCGGCATCGTGGCGCACCTGATGACCGAAGTGGACATCACCTGTCTGCCCAAGGACCTGCCGGAGTTCCTCACGGCGGACCTGTCACAGTTGCACGTCAACCAGTCGTTGCACCTGTCGGACATCAAGCTGCCCGACGGCGTCAGCATCACCAGCCTTGCCCACGGTGGCGAGAACCTGGCGGTGGCGACGATCAAGATCGTGCGCGAAGAGGTCATCGAGACCCCGGTCGCAGCCGCGCCGGCGGAAGGCGAGGCGGCTGCAGCCGCGCCGGCCGCGGGCGCCGCGGCGCCGGCGGCGGGAGCCGCTGCCCCGGCCGCAGGCGAGGCGAAAAAGGCCGAGCCGGCGAAGAAGCCCGAGAAGAAGTAAGGCGGAGATCGCCTTACTTCTGTCGCCTTCATGGCGCAGGGCATCTCGCTCATCGTGGGGCTCGGCAACCCGGGCCCGGAGTATGCGGAAACCCGGCACAACGCCGGGTTCCGTTTTCTGGACGCCCTGTTGTCCGGCACCGGTGTTTCGCTCAGGCACGAGTCGCGCTTCAACGGCGAGGTCAGCCGGTTCGTCATCGCCGGGCGCGACATCTGGCTGCTCAAGCCCATGACCTTCATGAACCACTCGGGCGAAGCGGTGTCGAAGCTCGCGCGCTTCTACAAGATTCCGCCGGCGGAAATGCTCGTGGTGCATGACGAGCTCGATCTGCCGCCGGGGGCGGTGCGCCTCAAGATCGGCGGCGGCAACGGCGGACACAACGGGCTCACCGACGTCACCGAAAAGCTCGGCACGCCGGACTACGCGCGCCTGCGCCTGGGGATCGGCCATCCGGGTTCGGCGGCGCAGGTGGTGTCGTATGTGCTCAAGCGGGCGCCGAAGGCGGAGCAGGAACTGCTCGATGACGCCATCGCGCGCGCCCGGGACCACATCAACGACATCGTGCAGGGCGAATTCCAGCGCGCGATGAACGCATTGCACGCGCATCCGAGGTAAGCATGGGTTTCAAATGCGGTATCGTCGGCCTGCCGAACGTCGGCAAGTCCACGCTTTTCAATGCGCTCACCAAGGCCGGCATCCCGGCCGAGAACTACCCGTTCTGCACCATCGACCCGCACGTTGGCATCGTCGAGGTGCCCGATCCGCGCATGCAGAAACTGGCCGACATCGCCGGGCCGGAAAAGCTCGTGCCCACGACCATCGAGTTCGTGGATATCGCCGGCCTCGTGGCCGGCGCCTCCAAGGGCGAGGGTCTGGGCAACAAGTTCCTGGCGCACATTCGCGAGGTGGACGCCATCGCGCATGTAGTGCGCTGCTTCGAGGACGAAAACGTCATCCACGTTTCGGGTCGGATCAGTCCGCTGGCGGACATCGAAACCATCAACACCGAGCTCGCGCTCGCCGACCTCGAATCGGTGGACAAGGGCATTGCGCGCGCCGAAAAGGGCGTGAAGGCCGGTATCAAGGACGATATCCGGCTCAAGGAATTGCTGGTGCGCGCCAAGGCGCAGCTCGACCAGGGCCAGCCGATACGTTCCCTTAAGTTGAGTCCGGAGGAGCACGAGCTGCTCAAGCCGCTGTGCCTGCTCACCGACAAGCCGCTCATGTACATCGCCAACGTGAGCGAGACCGGTTTCAAGGACAACCCGCATCTCGACGCCGTGCGCCAGCTCGCCGCACAGGAGCACGCGCCGGTGGTGCCGGTATCGGCGGCCATCGAGATGGAGCTCGCGGACATGAACGACGAGGAGAAAAAGGCGTTCCTCGCCGACATGGGGCTCGACGAACCGGGTCTTAACCGCGTCATCCGCGCCGGCTACGAGCTGCTGGGGCTTTTGACGTTCTTCACCGCCGGCGTGAAGGAAGTGCGCGCCTGGACCGTGCGCCGCGGGGCGCATGCGCCCCAGGCGGCGGGCGTGATCCATACCGATTTCGAGCGCGGTTTCATCCGTGCCGAGGTCATCGCCTACGACGACTACGTAAAATTCAAGGGCGAGGCGGGGGCGCGCGACGCCGGCAAACTCCGGCTCGAAGGCAAGGAGTACGTGGTGCACGACGGCGACGTCATGCATTTCCGCTTCAACGTCTAGCGTTTAGGCGCGGTTTTCTTGTAAGTCGGGGCGCTCTCCGGTATCTTTTGCGCCCCTCATGGCTAGGTAGCTCAGCCGGTTAGAGCGCGGCACTCATAATGCTGAGGTCGGCGGTTCGACCCCGCCCCTAGCCACCATTTCTTTCTCAGGCCATATTTTTCTGATCGCCGCGATACCTGTAGCGGGAACCGTCGACGATTAATTTTTCATGCTGAGATCGTCGCTTGACGCGCGCCGTCCCTGGCGCGCGCCCTGCGGGCGGCCTGCGGCCGTCCAATGCTGCTCCTGGCAGCATTGTCGACCCCGCCCCTAGCCACCATCTCTTTTCTGGGTTCGCGTAGGCCGCCGTTCGTCGGTCGTTTTTGTGCGCCCGCAATTTCCTCAAATCGGAATGCGCCGACTATCTTTACTCCCTGCCCTCATGTCGGTTTCGGCTTGAGACTCACGCATCTCTTGCCAATAATCTGGATCGTAAAGAGGAAACGCTGCTGGAAGCAGGGACGATGAACGCAGGAGGCGGCAAGCCGCAGGCGGTCAGGAGTTCCGGGCGGCCTTCCCGCAGCCAATTTAGACGGAGGTGATCGTCATGCTCGTAAAACTCGGTTTGTGGGTCGGGACGCCGTCGCTGATCACATTCCTGGCGTCGTCCTATTCTCTGATTATGGAGAACACCATGTTCCTGTTCATGCTGTGCATGGGCGCGCTGCTGGTGGCGATCCTCCCGCAGCTGCTCGATACCGAACACTAAGAAGACTCCTGAAGGTCGTAAGCGGCAGTGGACGCGGCCGGGGAAACCCGGCCGCGTCTTTTTTTATACACTCTTGTACGCCGTGGCTTTGTGCGCCCTTCGGGCGCGCCTACTTGTGGGTGGCTGACCCACGGCAGGTGACTTCTCTTTGCTTGTGCAAAGAGAAGTCACCAAGAGAAAGCACGTATACACCCATTTGGCCGTGCCCCGCCGTTACGCCGGCACAGCAGCACCACTGCACTCGGCCGTCCCAAGAGGGCGGGCAAGCAAAGGCGTACGTCGGCCGCTCCCGGCCATCCCTGGCCTTCGCGCTTCCTGCGCAGCACTCGGCGCGCCATACGGGGCCCAAGAATCCTCCTTCGTTAAACCTCGGTGGTGTTCCAGCCCCGTTGGCGCGCCCAAGCGAGAAAGCCTTTGCCCGCAAGCCCGAAGGGGCGCGG
>SCRL01000058.1 GCA_004298065.1 Gammaproteobacteria bacterium
CCGCTTGCCGATCACCAGCATGTAGGGGATGCGCTGTAAGGTATGTTCGCGAATTTTAAAGCCTATTTTCTCGTTTCTCAAGTCGGATTCGACCCGGAACCCCTGTTTTTTCAGCGTTTCTTCGACATGGCGCGCATGCTCGTCCTGCTGGTCGGTGATGGTCAGGATCGTCGCCTGCACCGGGGCGAGCCAGGCCGGGAATGCGCCGGCGTGCTCTTCGATCAGGATGCCGATGAAGCGCTCCATGGAGCCGAACACCGCCCGGTGCAGCATCACCGGCACCTGTTTGGTGCCGTCCTCGGCGATGTAATGCGCGCCCAGGCGCCCGGGCATGGAGAAGTCCACCTGGATAGTGCCGCACTGCCAGAGCCGGCCGATGGAGTCCTTGAGCGAGAACTCGATTTTGGGGCCGTAGAACGCCCCCTCGCCCGGTTGCAGGTCCCACGGGAGGTTTTTGCTGTTGAGCGCCTGTTCGAGCGCGTGCTCAGCCTTGTCCCAGAGCTCGTCGGCGCCGATGCGGTTGGCCGGCCGGGTCGAGAGCTTGTAGAGGATGTCCTTGAAGCCAAAGTCGGCGTAGACCTTGTGCAGCAGGTCGATGAACCGCGCCACCTCGCTCTGGATCTGGTCCTCGGTGCAGAAGATATGGGCGTCGTCCTGGGTGAAGCCGCGCACCCGCATCAGGCCGTGCAGCGCGCCCGACTGTTCGTTGCGGTGGCACGAGCCGAACTCGGCCAGGCGCAGCGGCAGGTCGCGGTAGCTCTTGAGGCCCTGGTTGTACACCTGGATGTGGCACGGGCAGTTCATGGGCTTTACGGCATACAGCCGCTTCTCCGATTCGGTGATGAACATGTCGGCGTGAAATTTGTCCCAGTGCCCGGACTTCTCCCACAACGTACGGTCCACGAGTTGCGGCGTGCGGATTTCACGATAGTCATTGGCCGCCCAAAGGTCGCTCATGTAGCGCTGCACGGTCTGGTACAGGCGCCAGCCGCGCTCGTGCCAGAACACCATGCCCGGCGCCTCTTCCTGCACGTGGAACAGGTCGAGCGCGCGCCCGACCTTGCGGTGGTCGCGCTTCTCGGCCTCTTCGATGCGGTGCAGGTAGGTCTTGAGGTCGTCGTCGGTGCGCCAGGCGGTGCCGTAGATGCGTGCCAGCATCTCGTTGCGCGAGTCGCCGCGCCAGTAGGCGCCGGCAACCTTCATGAGCTTGAACGCCCGCAGCTTGCCGGTCGAGGGCACGTGCGGCCCGCGGCACAGGTCCACGAACTCGCCCTGGCGGTAGAGCGAGATGTCCTCGCCCTGCGGGATGCTCTCGATGATCTGCGCCTTATATTCTTCACCCATGTCGCGGAAGAACTTCACCGCCGCGTCGCGCGCCATGACCGAGCGGTGCACCGGATAGTCGCGCTTGACGATCTCGCGCATGCGCTCCTCGATCGCCGCCAGGTCTTCCTCGGTAAAGCCGCGCTTGAAGGCGAAGTCATAGTAGAAGCCGTCCTCGATCACCGGCCCGATGGTGACCTGCGCCTCGGGGAACAGTTCTTTTACCGCCTGCGCCAGCAGGTGCGCCGTCGAGTGGCGCAGCACCTCCAGGCCCTCGGGGGCCTTGTCGGTGACGATGGCGATCTCGGCGTCGGTCTCGACCTTGCAGGAGGTATCGACCAGCTTGCCATTGACCTTGCCGGCGAGCGCGGCGCGCGCGAGGCCGGCGCCAATGTCGGCGGCGATCTCGGCGACGGTCAGGGGCTTGTCGTACGAACGGCGGCTGCCGTCGGGAAGCGTAATTACGGGCATGGACGACCCTTTCTCAGTGGCGACCTCTACGAGCGGCCGCGTAAATGGGTTTCATGCAGTGCGCGAGGAACCCGGGTTGAAATTGGTAGGCGCGAGTGGGATCGAACCACCGACCACTACCATGTCAAGGTAGTGCTCTACCACTGAGCTACGCGCCTGCAAGGCGGCGCAAGATAGCACGACCAGGCGATTCCGAACAAGATTTCTGGCTCGAAGAGTCTCTGAAATAAGAGTTTCTGGCCACAGAGGGCACAGAGAACACAGAGGTTAGGAGGGGTTGGTTTTTCTCTGTGACCTCTGTGTACTCTGTGGCTGACCTTCATTTTTTAACCGGTCTTTCTCGTTATAACCCCGAAGCGCCCGGTTTCGATGGCGCGGATTTTGTCGCGCAGCTGCGCCGCCTTCTCGAACTCCAGATTGCGCGCGTGCTGGTACATCTCCTTCTCCAGCCGCCCCAGCAGCTTGCCGAGCGCATCCGGCGCCATGGTCTCGTACTGGGCCGCCTCTTCGGCGGCCTTGAGCGCCTCGCGCGGTGTGCGCCCGGCTGGCGCGTATCTCGCCTCCGGCACATCCTCGATGATTTCCTTGACCGCCTTGATCACGCTCCGCGGCGTGATGCCGTGCGCCGTGTTGTAGGTCGTCTGCTTGTGCCGGCGACGCTCGGTTTCGTCGAGCGCCGCGCGCATGGAACCGGTGACGGTATCGGCGTACAGGATGACCTTGCCGTGGACATTGCGCGCCGCGCGACCGATGGTCTGGATGAGCGAGCGCGTCGAGCGCAGGAAGCCTTCCTTGTCGGCGTCGAGGATCGCCACCAGCGACACCTCGGGGAGGTCCAACCCCTCGCGCAACAGGTTGATCCCGACCACCACATCGAACACCCCGGCGCGCAGGTCGCGAATGATCTCCACGCGCTCGACAGTCTCGATGTCCGAATGCAGGTAACGCACCTTCACGCCGTGCTCGTGAAAATACTCGGTCAGGTCCTCGGCCATGCGCTTGGTAAGCGTCGTTACCAGTACGCGCTCGCCCGCCTCCACGCGTGCGCGGATTTCCGAGAGCAAGTCGTCCACCTGGCTCGTCACCGGTCGGACCTCGACGTCCGGATCGATAAGGCCGGTCGGGCGTACCACCTGGTCCACGACCACGCCCTGGCAATGTTCCAGCTCATACGGTCCCGGCGTGGCCGACACGAAAATGGCCTGCGGCATGAGCTTCTCGAATTCGTCGAAACGCAGCGGGCGATTGTCGAGCGCCGACGGCAGGCGGAAGCCGTACTCGACGAGCGTTTCCTTGCGCGAGCGGTCGCCGCGGTACATGCCGCCGAGCTGCGGCACGGTGACGTGCGATTCGTCGATCACCAGGAGCGCGTTGTCCGGCAGGTAGTCGATGAGGGTCGGCGGCGGCTCGCCGGGCTTGCGGCCGGTGAGGTAGCGCGAATAGTTTTCGATGCCGTTGCAGTAGCCGAGCTCGCGTAGCATTTCGAGATCGTAGAGCGTGCGCTGCTCCAGGCGCTGGGCCTCGACCAGCTTGTTTGCCCCCTTCAGCACATCCAGCCGCGCGCGCAGCTCGGTCTTGATGGCGTCGAGTACGTTCAGGATGGTCTCACGTGGCGTGACGTAGTGGCTTTTGGGGTAAATCGTGGTGCGCGCCAGCTTGGCGGCCACCTCGCCCGTGAGCGGGTCGAACTCGGATAGCCCCTCGATGTCGTCGCCGAACAGCTCCACGCGCACCGCCAGGCGCTCGGATTCGGCCGGGAAAATATCGATCACGTCGCCGTGCACCCGGAACGTGCCGCGGCGCAGCTCCATGTCGTTGCGCGTGTACTGCATTTCCGCCAGGCGTTTCAAAATCGCGCGTTGGTCCATGCGCGTGCCGCGCTTCAGGTGCAGGATCATGGCGTGGTAGGCGTCCACGTCGCCCAGGCCGTAGATGGCGGACACGGTAGCGACGATGATTACGTCCGGCCGTTCGAGCAGCGCCTTGGTGGCCGACAGGCGCATCTGCTCGATGTGCTCGTTGATCGAGGCGTCTTTCTCTATATAGGTATCGCTCGAAGGAACGTAGGCTTCAGGCTGGTAGTAGTCGTAGTACGACACGAAGTACTCGACCGCGTTCTTCGGGAAGAAATCGCGGAACTCGGAGTACAGCTGCGCTGCCAGGGTTTTGTTCGGCGCCAGCACCAGTGTCGGGCGCTGCACCTGCGCGATCACGTTGGCGACGGTGAAGGTCTTGCCCGAGCCGGTGACGCCGAGCAGCGTCTGGTACGCCTCGCCTCGGCCGAGTCCGTCCATGAGCGCACGGATCGCTTCCGGCTGGTCGCCGGCGGGCTCGAAGGGGCTGACGAGGTGAAACGGCTCGCTCATGGCTACGTCTTTAACGGAGGTTCGGGTATATTAGCGCAGTTTGCTAGATTCCTTTTCGAGAAAAGCCTTGTCCGACATCCATTTATCCAGCCGCGTCCGCCGCATCAAGCCCTCGCCCACCCTTGCCGTCACTGCCCGCGCCGCGGCGCTGAAAGCGCAGGGACGCGATGTCGTCGGCCTCGGCGCCGGCGAGCCCGACTTCGACACACCGGACCATATTAAGGAAGCGGCGATCCGCGCTATCCGCGACGGTTTCACCAAGTACACCGCCGTCGCCGGCACGGTCACGCTGCGCAAGGCCATCGCCGCCAAGTTCAAGCGCGAAAACAATCTCGATTACACGCCCGACGAGATTCTGGTGTCGGTCGGCGGCAAGCAGAGCTTTTACAACCTCGCCATGGCGCTGCTGGATGCCGGCGACGAGGTCATCATCCCGGCGCCCTACTGGGTGTCATACCCGGACATGGTGCTGCTCGCCGACGGCAAACCGGTGATCGTCTCCGCCGGCATCGAGCAGAACTACAAGATCACCGCCGCGCAGCTCAAGGTCGCGATTACGCCCAAGACGCGGCTGTTCGTGATCAATAGTCCGTCGAATCCCACCGGCATGGCCTATTCGCGCGCCGAGCTGGCGGCGCTGGGCGAAGTGCTGCGGGTGCACCCGCACGTGCTGATCGCCACCGACGACATGTACGAGCATATCCTGTGGTCGGGCGAGCCGTTTGCGAACATCGTCAATGCCTGTCCGGACCTGAAAGATCGAACCATCGTGCTGAACGGCGTGTCCAAGGCTTATGCCATGACCGGCTGGCGCATCGGCTATTGCGCCGGCCCGAAGCCGCTGATCGAGGCCATGACCAACATCCAGTCGCAGAGCACCTCGAACCCGACCTCCATCGCCCAGGTGGCGGCCGAGGCGGCGCTGAACGGCGACCAGGCGTGCATGCAGCCGATGCTGAAGGCGTTCAAGCAGCGCCACGACCACGTGGTCGCGCGGCTCAATAAAATCCGCGGCGTGCGCTGCCTGCCGAACCAGGGCACGTTCTACGCCTTCGCCGATTTCTCCGGCGCCATCAGAAATCTCGGCGTGAAGAACGACCTCGAATTGGCCGAACTGGTTCTCAACAAGGTCGAAGTCGCGCTGGTGCCAGGTTCGGCTTTCGGTGCTGAAGGCCACATGCGCCTGTCCTACGCGACCTCGCTCGAATTGCTCGATAAGGCGCTCGACCGGTTGGAAAAGCTGCTCGGCAGCGCCTGAGAGATCCGGCCATGTGGTACCGCCGCACCCTTCCCCTCTTCTTCGCGGCGGTGTTTGTCTGGACCTCCGCGCCGGCGGCGGATGAATTCGACCTTTTCGACATCAACGAAGGCGAGTTGCGTTTTCTTGATCGCCCGCCCGAAAAGCCGCCGCACCTGCACAGCACCCACGTTTTTATTTCCGAAGACTCACTCAAGTCCGGCTGGGTGACGGCCAAGCAGTGCCATTACCACCTCGACAAGGTGTCGGCGTTGCAGGTGGTGTTCAACCCGCGCCGTGTGCGCAATATCCGGATTCTGCAATCCGACAACATCGAGCGCGCCTGGGTCGAAGGCGCAAGCGTGCAGGTGACGAATGTGGGCAACGACGCGGTACTGTGCATCCTGAGCGAGAACCTCGCGATCAAACGAAACGACGCCGAGCGCACGTATGAATGGCACGGCGGACCGTACATGCGCCGGTTTCTCGACGGCTATTTCCCGATGCAGGTGAAGCTCGCCATCGACTACCCACCCGACCGGCTGCGACTCGACAGCATCGATCCGGGCACGCTGCGTTTCAAGACCGTGTCCAATCCCGGCATGATACGGCTCGATGCCCTGTTCGAGGGAAAACTCGACATCACCATCCGTTTCGCCGACACCGGCGTACCGCCCGCCGGGATAGGTTGGCAGTAGCCCTCTTGCAAGCCGGGTCGGACTTGGCATAATTTCCGGCCACAAGGAAGAAGCAAGCTGCACTGCATGGTGCGGCTGACAATCAGGGAGGATGTCGGGTGGAGTCATTTCCATTTCCTGCGTCGCTACGCACTGCCCATCGCGCGCGATGCCGGCTTCGCGGCCAATCCCTTACCCAACTCATGGCAGTGCTTGCCATCGCAGGCGTACTCGCCGCGACTGCTGCGCCCGCGATGCAAAATATCGTGTACGAGCAGCGCTTGACCGCCTATGTCAACGAGCTGTTCGGCGATTTGCAGCTTGCCCGCAGCGAGGCCATCAAACGTGTCGTCCAGGTAACCTTGTGTAAGAGCAGCGACGGTGCCGCGTGTTCCACCACGTCCAATTGGCAAAGCGGCTGGATCGTGTTCGTTGACACCGACGGCGACGAGACGGCGGATTCCGGCGAGACGATCATCAAGGTGCGTCAGGCGCTGGAAAGCGGCGTCACCCTGCGGTACGGAAGCAGCTACGATTACGTGTATTACAAATCCGACGGCACTGCCTGGCCCAACGCCACGTTCACATTCTGCGATACGCGCGGTGCCAGCTACGCCCGGGCCATTATCGTGTCGAACACCGGCCGGGCCCGTACCTCCAGCGAAGCCTCCGACGGCGGCGCGCTAAGTTGCAGTTGAAGCCGCTTCGCCTTGACCCTCCCGGAGTCGGGCCGTAAACTACGCGCCCCTTCCCCGGTAGCTCAGTCGGTAGAGCATCTGACTGTTAATCAGAGTGTCCGTGGTTCGAGTCCACGCCGGGGAGCCATCTTTCCATAATCGCGAAACACCCATACCGCCCGGGAGCCCAAACCCGGGAAGCTGGCCAATGCCAGAGGGTCACTCTTCATGCGCCCCAATCCCGCCGGTCCCGTTGGATTAAGAAATCGCGGGGTTCCGGATTAGCTGGAAAAGTAGAACGTCCCTATTTCTTTTCGCAATTCAGGCTCAGGCGGTCCGCGTCGGTGTAGGCATTCCCCAATACGGGCAACATCTGCGCAAGATGCGAGAACGCACCGGCATCTTTCCATGCCTCGCGTTTTCCAATGACGTACACGCGACGCTTTGCTCGGGTCACGGCCACATTAAGAAGATTAGGCGGATGCCCTGCCCAACGCCGCGCACCAGAAGATCCGTCCGCGGGCGCCCCGAGAACAATTACTACGGTATCTGCTTCCTTGCCCTGGAAGGTATGCACCGTACCGACTCGATCTCGTGTCCACTCCCAGGCTTTACCCGGTAACCGGTCGACTATTGAGCGATCACTTCGGATCATCTCGCGCAACTTGTGGGCAACAATCCGGAACGGCGTGATAAAAAAGATGTCTGGGTCTTCGAGGCCCGCGTCCAATAGCTTGCGTAGCAGGTCAGTAGCCCATTTACCCTCGGTCTCTGACCACTTGCCAATGGCGTCGGCTGCTGGGTTATCGATCCACAAACTCTCGCCGAGAACCTTGCCGATTGGTGAGACTCCAAGCGGCGTTCCGTACACCATCAGCCCGTTGTAGGCCACATGGTTGGATATCTTGAACATCGGGTTTTCGCAGCGTCGATGAACACGCAGCGGTGAACCCACCCAGATGTCGCCGTCATCGGTCAGGATGTCAGTTCCAAACCAACTTACCCGGTCCGCGAGCGTCTGGGCCGACATCTCCGGGGCCGCCCACTCTTCGGTATTAACTCCAAACTCTGAGAATATAGAGCGGATAAGTTTAGGGGGCGTGGTGACCACTGGTTGTATTTGTAACGGGTCGCCAATCACAACGGCTCGTCTCGCCCGCCATAGCGCCCCAACTGCGGCCTGTGGCACAGCTTGCCCCGTTTCGTCAATCAGTAACCAGCCAAGCTGTTCCCGTCCAAGGGGACCAAAGAGCCGGGCCGTCGAGGCGAAAGTCGTAGAAATTACCGGCACCACCAGGAATAGACTGGCCCAAAGCGAGTGCCGCGCCGGCTCCTGTTGCTCTTTGAGCACCCGACCCTTCATTACATCCAAAGCGGCCCGCAGATTGTGGCGCAGCGGCTTGGCAGCCGCATCGATAAATGCACGGTGGAGTGCAAATGCTTCCACAAAGAGCGCATCGCGAGCCTTCTGCCAGTCCTCAAATACCCATGGGGACTGAAGCTGCAAACTACTGTCTTCCTGAGCCCAGAACATTTCGTCCGCAAAATTGGCCCCGGCTTTCGCGCGAAGCGCTGCTATCGTAACCGCAATTTGTGCTAGTGCATGGTCAGCCTTCTGTTTTTCCAACTCAGAGCTACTGACACTCTTCTTGGCGGCCAGTAGCTCCTGAGCGGCCTTCTGTTCAGCTTCTGCTGCCGTATGCATCTGGGTTCGCGCCTTTTTAAGAACCTCGAACGCTTCCGCAATACGGTCACGCCATTCGCGATAAGCACGGGTCCAGAACAGTCTGGCAAAGAAACCGGGCCGCATACGATCAATGGCGGCGCGATCCTCCATCGCCTTATGCTCGGCATCGGCTGCCTTGGCATGCAAGTGCTTGGTGATTTCCTCCTTCTCCGCGGCGGATGCAAGAGCTTGCTCAGCGGTTGTTAAAGCACGAGCGGCGTCATCTGCTCGCCTGGCGGCTTCTGGCCTCTGGCGTACCGCCTCGTAGCCGGCCTGTGCCTGCTTCTGCAAGGCCTCGACAACCTTGAGTTTGGCTAGAAAGTTACGGCGCGCGGTGCGCCAACGCTCCAATGCTTCGATTTCGCTACGAGGTGGCTGCTCGATAGTGACGACATCGAGAACTTTTTGTTCATCGTCTTCTTCCCCCTCATCATCCTCGGCTTCGGGCTGATCACCGCCCAAGACCGCCTTGAGGTAACGCGCCATCCCGCGCTTCTTGTGCCAATAGAAAGACTGGATAAACGCAGAGCGATTGGCAGAGTTACCCAACACCGCGGCAGTCAACCCCCAGGTTGCACCGTCTTCGATGGAGCCCTTCCCCGCAGCAACAGCGTCTGAAATGGACTGAAAATACTGAGCCGGCGGGTCTAAGTCGTCAGCAATCGCCGAGGCGGAGGGAATCTCACGGCTAATGTTCTCAACCGCCTTGTTGTTCGACGAAGCCACCACGATCTCATGGCCGATCAAACTCTCGTCGAGTTGATATAAGTGGGTATAGGCCTGCCCCGTCTTCATGCTAGTGACGTGGGAGAAGGCCTGCACCGGTTTGTCGAATTTCGACATCGCGATGGCCCGATCCAGCACCACCTTCGCCACGATGTCGCGCAGCAATGTGGTTTTACCGGTCCCGGGCGGTCCATTCACGGCCGCCATGCCGCCATTGGCGAGTTCCGCCACCGAATGATTAATAGCGGCCTGCTGCATCAACACCAATGGATAGCGACCGGGGCCCGGCCAACGTGTTAGGGGCGTTCGGTTGGGTGCAAGAGTCTTAGCGACAATATCTTTGTCCTGCACCACATCTTGCCGTTCCCTGGATGGTGCCATCCCCATATAAGCCGCAAGCGGCTGTCCGATCTGGCCACTCCCAAATGCGGTTCGGGCCTTAACCAGGTCATCGATAAAAAAGCTGTTGAGGAGTTCTGGTTCCGGGGCCTCGTTGTAGGCACCCCACTGCGGCACACGGATGGCGACACCCGGCCGCAGCACTTCCTCTTCAGGTAGGTTCAATACTTTTGTGAGCCAGCCTATAGCCTGGACGATGTCCGAATTGGTTAGGGGAAATATCTTGCCCTCTTCATCTTGCCGGATCAGTCGCCTTTCCAGTTCCGCCTTGATTGTGCGTTCGGCTTCCGAAAAACCCGCCAGCCCCTTCAGTCGACTGGCACGCACCTGGCCATAGCCCCACGCGAAGCTCGACAGAAACGTCTTGTCCTCGACCGGTCGGCCTTGGCTATCCACCACCATAACAGCGAGTGTGGTATTGCCACGCACGTTGGCACGTTCATCGACAGCGTCGTCCGGGTAGGTCTTGAGGATTGCCTCCGTTGCCTTCGCGAGATCCAACTCTCCGAGATACACCATCCAATGAACGGTGCGTTCCTTACCGCGCTTCCAGAATCTCCGCTCGCTCCATGGCTCCGGATACTCGTCAAGACGAACAAGGGTCCGCCCTATCGTCTCCAATTCGCGGGCATCTGGCAGCGCCTGGGGCGTGAGAACTTCCAAAGTAAGCCACGCGGCCAAGACCGAGTCTGGCCCCGGCTTAGTTTCCACTTCAGGAGCAAACTGAGGCGTCGCGTCAGAGAAATCCACAGGCGCAGCAGGTTTGGGCTGCTTTGCCGGTGCGCTCAGCTCCTGCTCAATCGGTACAGCAAGCGGGGGATTGGAACTGATACCGCCGTTACTCGGGGGCCTGGGTGAGTTGGCTGTGTAGCTGGGCGCACTTGGTTTCGTTTTAGAGCCGTTGGGTGCGCTCACATTTGGTGTTGATTGCTTTGCGAGCGCCATTCTCTCGGTCGGCTTTGGTTGTCCTAGCGCTGCAAGCTGATCCGCCACTTTCCTCGCAAGAGCTTTGGAGCGGGGCCGATCGCGAAGACTTAGTTCCTCGCGCAATTCATTGAGCACCGAGGGATCGCTCTTCGATGACTCGAACAGTCGCTCAAGCTCATCAATAGAAGATCTGAAGTAGCGGCGGGGCGCCATTCTTGATGCCTGCCTCTTAATTACGGCGACACAGACTGTTGGAGCTGATCAATTGGGAACGCGGGGTCAGGTCTTGAAATATAAGAACTGGATGGGCGCACGCGAAGTATCGCGCTGCGCGCGGAAAGCGATGGTCCTGCGAGGGATATTCCTCCACTCCTGTCTCCCCAATCCCCGTTATTTCTTAGGAATCTAACACACGGAGCCCTACCCTGGCTCACCCCGGCGCGTGGGGCGTTGATTTGTTGAAGGATCGGCCCCGGACCGGCGGGCGCAGAAATAGTGCCGGCGGCTACGCCGCTTTCTTCGCTGTATTCACCCGCAGATGGACCCGTTCGGTCCGTTGCAGTGTTTTGATCAGGGCAAAGATATTCTCCGCCGTCGGGTTGCCGCGCGGGCCGAGCATGCGTTGCAGGCTCTTGCTGGGCTTGTCCAGCGCCGCCGCCAGCCGGTCGAAGGTGATCGTGGCGTTGATGTAATCGCGCAGCATGGCCTTGCCGGCTTCGAGGTCGCCGGTGAGGAGTTCGTTGACCGCCTCGGTCAACATCGCCTGGCGGAAGGCGCGGTCTTTCTGCGCGCGCGCCAGAACGGTTTCACGAAAGTCGCGTGTCAGTGCCATGCTATTTATCTCTTGCTCATCTTGTATCGCGCCCAACGTTCCTGCGCCAGCCGGATATCCCGGTGTTGACCTTTCTTGATGCCGCCGCCGAGCAGGATCACCACGACGTCCGCCTCCTGGCCGATGTAGACGCGGTAGCCCGGCCCGAAATCGATGCGGTATTCCGCGACACCCTGGCCGACGGGTTTGACGCTGGAGAGGTTGCCCTGCGCCATCCGGTAAAGCGCCGCGGACACCTTGGCGGCGGCGACGGCATTCAGAGAATCGAACCAGCGCCGGAAGGGCGACGTCCCGTCCGCTTCCAGATACTCGACGACCTTCCGTGTCGACATTTTTATAGTAACCTATATGTTACCTTTGTCAACCGGGGACACCACGAATGGCATGCGGATGGATTGGTACCGCGAGAAATACCCCTCCACTTCCCTCCTCCCTGAATCCCCGTTATTTCCTGGGAATCCAACACAGGGCCCTACCTCGGCCCACCCCGGACCGGCAGGCGCGTGGTTAGATAGTTTCCAGCGTCACGAACGCCACGGCGTTATCTTCTTCGTCGGCAAGGCTGACATGGACCGTCGTAATACCCTTCTCGTGCATGAATGCTTGCGCGCGGCCGGTGAACTCAAGCAGCGGTTTGCCGTTGGCATCGTGCGTAACGCCGATGTCGCGCAAATGCAGTCCGTCGCGAAAGCCGGTGCCCATGGCCTTGGCCGCCGCCTCCTTGGCGGCGAAGCGACGCGCGAGGAAGTGGGCGCGTGCATTGCTCTGGCGGTATTCGCTTAGCTCGGTATCCGTGAGAATGCGCTCGGCAAACTTGTCGCCGTAGCGCGCGATGTCCTGTTCCATCCGCGCCACGCGCACGATGTCGGTGCCGATGCCGTAGATCATCGGCGCGCCGTGACGGTAGCTTCGCGCATCAAACGCTTCATCTCGCGCACCGCCTCCTGCATGCCGCTGAACAATGCACGCGCGACAATGGCATGGCCGATATTGAGCTCGGCCAGTCCCGGAATGGCGGCGACGGATTGGACGTTGTGGTAGTTGAGCCCGTGGCCGGCATTGACCTGCAAGTGCAGATCGCGGCCCTGGATCACGGCCTGTTCGATGCGCGCGAGCTCCTGGCGCCAATGGTCGCCCGCGGCATCGGCGTAGTGGCCGGTGTGGACCTCGATCGCCGGCGCGCCGGTCTGGGCGGCGGCGGCGATCTGCACCGGATCGGCGTCCACGAACAACGATACGCGCACGCCGGCGTCAGCGAGTTTCTTGCACGCGTCGGTGATTTTTTTCAGATGCGTGACCACGTCCAGTCCGCCCTCGGTGGTCAGCTCCTGGCGCCGCTCCGGGACGAGGCAGCAGTCATGTGGCTTGAGACGGCAGGCGTAGGCGATCATGTCGTCGGTCACCGCCATTTCGAGATTCATGCGCGTGGCGAGTGTCTGCCGGAGAATCTCGACGTCGCGTTCCTGGATGTGGCGCCGGTCCTCGCGCAGATGCAGCGTGATTGAGTCCGCCCCGGCCTGTTCGGCGTCGAGCGCCGCCTGCACCGGATCGGGATAGCGTGTGCCGCGCGCCTGGCGCAGCGTCGCCACGTGATCGATATTAACTCCCAGCTTTATCACGTCGCTCCTCCGTTACCAGTCCGACCGCGACCGGCCGGCGAAACAGCTCGCGGCTGCGCAGCGGTTTGTCACCCAGATGGCGCGCGAGCGCGGCGCGCATCAGCGCCTTGGCGTCGCGCAGCACCGCGGGATCATCGAGCGCATCGCGTGTGAGTGCGATCAGGCTCGCGCCCTGCACCCGCACGCCCTGCCCGCGCGCGTAGCGTTCCGGGTTTATCCGCACCGGTCCGCGGTCGAGGACATAGTCGTAAACCGCGTCCGCGACGACCGGGGAATTATCCCCGATGTCGCGATCCAGCACCAAGCCGAACCCGATCTCAGCCAACAGGCGCTTCTCGAACAGGCGCAGCGCGATTTCATTCATCGTGCCGGGGTACAACTCGGCGAGGCAGGCGCGATAGGCCTCGTACAGACCCGAGTGTGGGTCGTGCCGGGCGAGCAGGCGCACCAGCAATTCGTTGATATAGAAGCCGCAATAGAGTGCCTCGCCGTACAACTCCGGTGCCGGTTCCTGCGGTTCGGCGGCGGTCAATACCGGCAGCTCGCCGCGTCCGGACCAGCCGAGCACCAACGGTTGGAACGGTTTGAGATAGCCGCGCGCGCGGTTGCCCGGGCGACGCGCGCCCTTGGCGAGCAGACCCACGCGTCCGTGTTCAAGCGTGAACACTTCAAGCAGCAGGCTCGTCTCGCTGTACGGATGCTGGTGCAGGATCCATCCGGGCTGCTGCTGGACGCGCATCAGTCGCCCTCGTAGCCCAGGGTTTGCAATGCGCGTGCGTCGTCCGACCAGTGTTCACGCACCTTGACCCACAACTCCAGGTGCACCTTGCCGCCGAAGGCCTTCTGCATCGCCTGGCGCGCGCGGGTGCCGATCTCTTTAATCCGCTCGCCGCCCTTGCCGATGAGGATCGGCTTCTGGCCCTCCTTCTCGACCCAGATCGCGGCGGCGACGTGCAACACGCCCTTCTCGCGCTGGAATTTCTCGACCTGCACCGCCACCGCGTACGGCACCTCCTGGGCGAACAGGCGGAACACCTGCTCGCGCACGAATTCGGCGGCAAGAAACCGTTCGCTGCGATCGGTGAGCTGGTCTTCAGGGTAGATCGGCGGCTGTGCCGGCAGGTATTTCTCGACCGCGCGTTCGAGCGCGTCCACGTTGTCGCCGTTGCGTGCCGATACCGGCACGATCTCGGCAAACGCGAATTTCTTTGCCGACGCCTCGATGAGCGGCAGCAGCGCCGTGCGTTCCTTCAGCAAATCGACCATGTTGATGACGAGCACTACGGGAAGCGGGTGGCCTGCCACCAGCTGCAGTACGGTGTCGTCGGCTTCGGTCCAGCCAGTGGCGGTGATCACCAGCAGCACCGCATCCACGCCTTCGAGGCTCGCGCGTGCAGCGCGATTCATGTACTGCCCAAGACGGTTGCCCTTGGCGGTGTGCAGTCCGGGTGTGTCGACATAGACAAACTGGGCAGCGTCGGTGGTCTTGATGCCGAGCAGACGGTGGCGCGTGGTTTGCGCGCGCGGACTGGTGATACTGACCTTGGCGCCGATCAGACGATTGAGCAGCGTCGACTTGCCGACATTCGGTCGTCCGACGATCGTCACCAGGCCGCTATGGAATTCGGTCATGACTGCCGCGCGAGCCGTTCGTAGGTCGCCGCGGCGGCCTGCTGCTCCGCGCGCCGGCGGCTCACGCCTTCGCCGCGCACCGCCTCGTCGAGTCCCGCGACGCGGCACTCGACGACGAATCGCTGGTTGTGCGGTTCGCCCGTGACTTCAAGAATGTGGTAACTCGGCAACGCCAGCCCGTGTTTCTGAAGATGCTCCTGCAACTGCGTTTTGGGGTCCTTGGGAATCGTGTGTGGATCGAGCGTGGCGAGTGATTTCTCGTAGAGCGCGAGAATCACGCGTTGCGCCGGCTCCAGGCCGCCGTCACGGTACACCGCGCCGAACACCGCCTCCAGCGTGTCGGCCAGGATCGAGTCGCGGTCGTAGCCGCCGCTCTTGAGCTCGCCGCTGCCAAGCTCGATGCAATCGCCGAGCGCAAGACCGCGCGCGAGCTCGGCCAGCGTCTGTTGGCGCACCAGCGCCGCGCGCAGGCGCGTCAGATCGCCCTCGGGGAGATCGGGATAGCGCTCGTACAGCTCGGCGGAGACGATAAAATTGAGAACACTGTCGCCGAGGAACTCGAGTCGTTCGTAGTTCTTGCCGCTCTTGCTGCGATGCGTCAGCGCGCGTTCGAGCAGGCCGGGATCGGTGAAATCGTACGCCAACCGCCGGCAAAGTCCGGCATGCGCCTTACTCAACGCCGCGGACCTCGCGCGCATGTTCGAACTCCAGCAGTGCCGAGACGTTGAACATCAGCGGCACCACAACCTGATAGTCGAAACGAATGACGCGGGTGCGCGGGCGCTGCTCGATTGTCAGGTATTTGCCCGGATCGATGCCGGTGATCGAATCGATGTCGAAGCGCTTGCGTAGCGATTCGGCCATGGCGGCCTTGGACAGGCTGCCGACGTCGGGCTGCTTGGCGAGGCTGTCCATCACCGCCTTCACCTTGAAGTCGTCTGCGTACGGCGGGACCAGTTTGAAACCGAGGAACATGACGAAGCCTAGCAAGGCCAGGAAGAACATCAGGCTCCAGAACGTCGCTCCCCGTTGGGTGTTGCGGCTGCGCATAGTGTCGTCCTCGATATGGGATGGTTGCGGTCAGTGAATCGAGTTGCCGATGCGACTCCAGACGATCCGCTGCCAGAACGGGCCGTCACCGGCGCCGTTCCAGCTGAACCAGATCAGGAACGCGCGCCCAACCAGGTTTTCGTCCGGTACGAAGCCCCAGTAACGGCTGTCGTTGCTCTGGTCGCGGTTGTCGCCCATAACGAAATACTGGCCGGGCGGGACGGTGAATTCTTCGACATTCGGGTCCGGGCGATCGGTCAGCAGGATATCGTGGCGCGCGTCACCGAGCGCCTCGACCCGACGCACGAGCACGCCCGGCCCGTGTTCGGTCTGGAACATGCCATAGGCGGTTGCGTCTTCCTGCTTCATCGGCACGCCGTTGATGGTGAGCTGCTTATTCTTATATACAACACGATCTCCAGGCACGCCAACCACGCGCTTGATGTAGTTGACCGACGGATCGACCGGGAAGCGGAACACCGCCACCTCGCCGCGCCGCGGGCCGCTCAAGGCCACGAGCTTGACGTTCGCCACCGGCAGGCGGATGCCGTAGGAAAATTTGTTTACCAAAATGAAGTCGCCGATGTGCAGGCTCGGCAGCATCGAGCCCGAGGGGATACGGAACGGTTCCACCAGGAACGAGCGGATCAGGAACACCGCGAGGATCACCGGAAAGAATGCGCGTGCATACTCGACCGCCAACGGCTGCCGGCTGGCGCGCGACGCCTCCTCGGCCTGGCCGGCGGCGAGCAGCGCCTCGGCGCGCCGCTTGCGCGCCGGATCGAGAATGCCGTAGTCGAGCGCCATCAGGCCGCCGGTCACGGCCAACACGAGCAACATCGCCAGCGCGAAATCCATTTACGGTAGCCCTACTTCGCCGATGGGACCGAGGCGAGGGTCGCGCGCCGAAACGGAAGCCCTGCTCGCTTCGCTCGCTCGTCCTGCCATAGGAGTAAGCGCAGTTGCGGTTTTGCTGCGCTTTGTTGGCAGGCGCCTGATATTTTGCGCGCTCGTTCGTCTTGCCATATTCATTTCCCCTCCACGCGCAGCACGGCGAGGAACGCCTCCTGCGGAATTTCCACGTTACCGAGCTGCTTCATACGTTTCTTTCCCTCTTTCTGGCGCTCGAGCAGTTTGCGCTTGCGCGAGACGTCGCCGCCGTAGCACTTGGCGGTAACGTTCTTGCGCAGCGCCTTCACCGTCTCGCGCGCAATGATCTTGGAACCGATGGCCGCCTGGATAGCGACGTCGAACATCTGGCGCGGAATCAGCTCGCGCAGCTTCGACGCCAGCTCGCGTCCGCGCGTCTGGCTTTTGTCGCGGTGCACCATCGTCGATAACGCGTCCACCTTGTCGCCGTTGACCAGCACGTCGAGCTTGACCATGTCGGCGACGCGGAATTCGAGAAAATCATAATCGAACGAGGCATAGCCGCGCGACACGGATTTCAGGCGGTCGAAGAAGTCGAGCACGACCTCGCTCAGCGGCAGCTCGTAGGTCAGGATTGCCTGCCGGCCGTGGTACACCATGTTCTTCTGGATGCCGCGCTTCTCCACGCACAGGCCGATGACGTCACCCACGTACTGTTGCGGTACGAGGATGGTGGCGCGGATGATCGGCTCGCGGATTTCGGCGGTGTGCGACGGATCGGGCAGCTTGGCCGGGTTCTCCACGAGCAGCGTCTCGCCCTTGTTCGTCATGACCTCGTACACCACCGTCGGCGCGGTGGTGATGAGGTTCAGACCGTACTCACGCTCAAGCCGCTCCTGGATGATCTCCATGTGCAGCATGCCGAGGAAACCGCAGCGGAAACCGAAGCCCAACGCTTGCGAGGTTTCGGGCTCGTAGTGCAGCGAGGCGTCGTTGAGCTGGAGCTTGCCGAGGGCGTCGCGGAACATCTCGTACTCGTGCGCCTCGACCGGATACAAGCCGGCGAACACGCGCGGCTTGATCTCCTTGAAGCCCGGCAGCGGCACGGTCGCCGCCCGGTGCACGAGCGTGATGGTGTCGCCGACGCGCGCGCTGCGGATGTCCTTGATACCGGCGACGACGTAGCCGACCTCGCCCGCGGCGAGTTCCTCGACCGGTCGCTTCTTCGGCGTAAACACGCCGATCTGCTCGACCAGGTAGTCGCGCCCGGTCGCCATCAGCCGAATCTTGTCCTTCGGCTTCAGGCGCCCGTCCATCACCCGCACCAGCGACACCGTGCCGAGATAGTTGTCGAACCAGGAGTCGATGATGAGCGCCTTGAGCGGCGCCTCGGCATCGCCTCTCGGCGGCGGGACGTCGCGCACGATGTTTTCGAGAATGTCCTGGATACCGATGCCGGTCTTGGCGCTGGCGCGGATCGCGTCGTGCGCCGGGATGCCGACGATGTCCTCGATTTCGGCGATGACACGCTCGGGGTCGGCGGCCGGGAGGTCGATCTTGTTCAGCACCGGCAAGATCGTGAGGTTCAATTCGGCCGCGGTGTAGCAGTTGGCCACGGTCTGGGCTTGCACGCCCTGCGAAGCGTCCACCACCAGCAGCGCGCCCTCGCACGCCGTGAGCGAGCGCGACACCTCGTAGGAGAAATCCACGTGCCCGGGGGTATCGATCATGTTCAGGCGGTAGGTCTGGCCGTCGCGCGCCTTGTAGTCGAGCGCCACGCTCTGGGCCTTGATGGTGATGCCGCGCTCGCGTTCGAGGTCCATCGAGTCGAGCACCTGCGCCTGCATCTCGCGCGCCTCAAGCGCGCCGCACGCCTGGATAAAGCGGTCGGCGAGCGTCGACTTGCCGTGGTCGATGTGCGCGATGATCGAGAAATTCCGGATACGGCTCAGATTCCAGTCGCTCATGCGGGCAGGCACGTCGGACGGCGGGCCGATACGAAAAAGGCGCCAGTGGCGCCCGGGGAAAGGTGAATTGTCTGTGTCACAGCCGGCTCAGGGCGCGCACCGGAATGGCGCGCCACTGAATGTAAGAATACCTGATTTTGCCCGCGGCTTGAACCTTAGCGCGCCGGTGCGACCGACTTGGCGATAAGCGACACCGTTTCGGCCGGCACTTCCCCGACCACCGTCACCTGGTGACCGTCCACACGTGCGCCGTAGGCATGCACCGCGCCCATGCGGCTCGGTCCCTGCATGCCGGGCTTCGCGTCCTTGTCGATCGGCTCGACGAACAGCGACACTGTCGCCAGGCCGTCGGAGTAGACGAGATGTTCGACGGTTTTGTTGCGCATGGGGACGTTGCGCATCACCTGGTGCGACAACCGGAAGCCCTTGGGTAACTGCGTCGCGCTCCATTTCTGCGCCGGTGCCGCCGGCATCGCGCCGCTCTCGCGGTACCAGACCATGCCTTTGCCGGGACTCTCCGGCTGCAACGCCGCGGCCGGCACCGTTTTGACGTCGATATGCGTGAACATGAATTGTTCGAGCGGCTGACCCTTGCTGTCGAGCAGGTCGGCCTTGAGCAGCAGACCGGTATCGTGGTCGGCCCAGAGCCGGTAGCCGTAGCGATAGGCGTCGCGCGGGCGAATGGTGAGTTGTTGCGCCACGCGTCCGGCGATGCGCTCGGTCTTGCCGAGCTGGATGACATAGTGCTCGCCCAGCTCCGACAACCGCTCGGGCAGGATCGTGGGGAAACTGCGGGCGTCGACCTTGCGGTGCTCGACCACGACGGAATTCTGGTCGGGCAGGTAGCACAGCACCTCGCGTTCGTTGCGCACGATCTCACGCGCCACGCCGTTGAGCGACACCAGTCGCTCGCGCACCATGCCCTTCTCCGCCTTGTGCAAGACGCGCATGGTCTCGAGCTGTGTCCCATGCTGGTAAACGAAGATACCCTCGAAATCGAACCGGCGCGGCGCCTCGTTCATCTTCATGAGCCAGTCGTGCGCGCCGCCGGCCGCTGTTCCCGACGCGGCTCTACCTCCTCCATCCCTGGAGTCGTCGCCCGCTGCGTGAGTGAGCGGGACGCAGAGGACGAGAACGGCGGGAAAAAGAAAGCGGCGGAAGCGCAACGGATTCATCGTTGATTGTCGTTGGCGGTTATCGCAGACACCGTTTTGTTTTCTCCGTTTCCGGCGTCATACCCCACGACTCGCACGTACGGCAGCATGCCGCTCACGCCTGCGCCCGGTGCGAACTCGTTGTGTTCGACCAAATAGGCATTGAGGGTGTTTTCGACTTCGCGCTCCTTTGTGTCCCAACGCGTGGTGCTGGCGCGCAGGTATTCGGTAGCGGGTATGGCATCGTTTTGTGCCGTCTGCGGCGCCGGCGCGTTCGTGTTGCCGAGCCACAGGCGCGCGCCGAGGATCGCGATGCCTGCGACCGACGCCGCGAGCGCGAGTTGGCCGGCGCGCCGCGTCAGCGGCGACCAGTCGCGACCCGGTCCGGGCTGTCCCGTAAGGCGTTCGCGCACGTGCCGGGCGATGTCCCGTCCGCGCGCCGGCAACGCCTCGCGCCGCAGTACCGCGCGGATCGCGTGGTAGCGTCCCCAGGTGGCGCGTGCGGCGGCGTCCTCGCCGAGCGATGCCAGCAAGCGGCGGATTTCGAGCTCGTCGAGCTCGTTATCCATCAGGGCGGACAGTTTTTCGTTCATGACAACAACCTCACGACTGGGTTTCCAGCAACGGTTTCAGTTCTTTGTCGATCGCCTCGCGCGCGCGAAAAATGCGCGAGCGCACGGTGCCGATCGGACAGTCCATGATCTCTGCGATCTCCTCGTACGACAGCCCCTCGATCTCGCGCAGCGTGATCGCGGTGCGCAGGTCGGTCGGCAACGCCTCGAGCACGCGGTGCACCGTGGCCGCGATCTCGTCCGTGAGCAGTTGGCGTTCCGGCGTCGCCTGTTCGCGCAGACCTTCGCTGCCGTTGAGCGTCTCGAGCCCTTCGGTTTCCAGGTCCAGGCTCGGCGGCCGGCGTCCGAGCGATTCGAGATGGTTCTTGGCTGTGTTCACCGCGATGCGATATAGCCAGGTATAAAACGCGCTCTCACCCCGAAATCCACCGAGCGCGCGGTAGGCGCGCAGAAACGCCTCCTGCGTCACATCCTCGGCCTCGCTCCGGTCGCGCACGTAGCGGCCGACGAGCTTGGTGACCTTGTGCTGGTATTTGCGCACCAGCAGGTCGAAGGCGGCCTTGTCGCCCTTCTGGGCCCGGGCGACCAGCTTGCGGTCCACGCCGCGCTCGTCCATGGCTTGCTCGATCATGGAATGTCTCGCGTGCGCGGCATTCGGTGGATAAAGACCGGACTTGGCCGCCAAAGTTTCATGATCTGGATCGCTTATTAAGGGCAGGTTCGAGAAGACGACGGCTGCGGGCACCGCTACGGCCGCCGGCCGACTGGAAGCTTGTGATAGCATAGCTTAAACATCAAGAATTCCCGCGCCCTTCGTCATCCCCGTATGGCCAACACCGAGTCGTCGGCAACCGTTCCCGACGTTGCCCTAGCTCCTCCATCCATGGAGTCGTTCGATGCGCTGATTGTCGGCGGCGGCCTCGCCGGTCTTTCCACCGCCCTGCGCCTGGCCGACCATATGAAGGTGGCGATCGTCGCCAAGGCGGTGCTGACCGAGGGTTCCAGCCTCTACGCCCAGGGCGGGATCGCCACCGTACGCGACCGCCAGGAGGATTCGTTCGAGTCCCACGTCGTCGATACGCTCGATGCCGGCGCCGGCCTGTGCCACCGCGATACCGTCGAGCTGGTCGTGCGCCACGGTCCGGCGGCCATCGACTGGCTCGTGACCCAGGGCGTGCCGTTCACCCACGGACAGAATCACGGCAACGACGATCTGCACCTGACGCGCGAGGGCGGCCACAGCCACCGGCGCGTGGTGCACGCCGCCGATGCCACCGGCCGCGCGGTGCAAACCACGCTCGAGGCCCGGGTGCGCGGGCATCGCAACATCCGCGTGCTCGAAAACCACATCGCCATCGACCTCATCACCGGCGCCAAGCTCGGGCGCGCGGGCGCCAACCGTTGTCTCGGGCTCTACGCGCTCGACCGGACCGCCGGGCACGTGCGCACGCTGGGCGCGCGCTTCGTGGTGCTCGCCACCGGCGGCGCTTCGAAGGTGTACCTGTACACGAGCAACCCGGACACCTCCACCGGTGACGGCATCGCCATGGCCTGGCGCGCCGGCTGCCGCGTGGCCAACATGGAGTTCGTGCAGTTCCACCCCACTTGCCTGTGGCACCCGCGTGCAAAAAGTTTTCTGATCACCGAGGCGGTGCGCGGCGAGGGTGGAAAACTGCTGCTGCCGAACGGCCAGCCGTTCATGCACGAGCACGATCCCCGCGGCGAACTTGCCTCGCGCGACATCGTGGCCCGCGCCATCGACTACGAAATGAAGCGCCGCGGCCTCGATTACGTGCACCTCGACATCAGTCACAAGCCGGCGGCGTTCATTCAGGAGCATTTCCCGACCATCTACCGGCGCTGCCGCGAACTGGGTTACGACATCACCAAGGAACCGATCCCGGTGGTGCCGGCGGCGCACTACACCTGCGGCGGCGTGGTGACGGATCACAGCGCCCATACCGACCTCGAGGGGCTTTATGCCGTGGGCGAATGCGCCTTCACCGGCTTGCATGGCGCCAACCGTCTCGCCAGCAACTCGCTGCTCGAATGCCTGATATTCGGCGAGGCAGCGGCGCAGGACATGCTTCGGCGCCAGCCGGAGGCGCCGCCGGCGAACGGCGCCCTGCCCGCCTGGGACGAGACCCGCGTGACCGATGCCGACGAGAACATCGTGGTGTCGCACAATTGGGACGAGCTGCGCCGCGGCATGTGGGACTATGTCGGCATCGTGCGCACGACCAAGCGCCTGGAGCGCGCGCAGCACCGCGTGGACCTGCTGCGCGAGGAAATCCGCGAGTATTACCGCAACTTCAAGGTCACCAACGACCTGATCGAACTGCGCAACCTGGTGCTGGTGGCGGAACTCATCATCCGTTCGGCCACGGCGCGCCACGAGTCCCGCGGTCTGCACTACACCCGCGACTACCCCGAGAAGGACGCCACCCGGTCGCCGTGCGACACCGTGCTCACGCCGCCCGGGTTTCAAGTAGCAGCCGCGCCCGTAGCCGCCTGAAGGCCTCGGGCTCGACGGCATCGGCCGCCAACACCAGTCCAGACGGCCAGCGCCGGCCCTTGATGCGCAGCCACAACAGGACGATCCCGGGCTGGATCACGGCGCGCCGGATATCGCATTCCTGCCAGTCCGGTTTCTGTCCCAATTGCACGCTGCATAGCCCCTCGTGATCGAGTTCGAACGCCGTGATCGCCCTGCTCGTCCGGCGCCAGCCGTGGACCCCCAGGGAGTTCGCCAAGCTGGCCGTGAGTACGACCAAGAGCCCTATCGTGAGCAGGAATGACAACGGAACCAGAAGAACCAGCACCATGCCGCCGAGATGAATTGCGGCCAAGATGGTTATCAGAGCACGAGAAACTTTTATATTTATTATCAGCCTACTGTCGAATTTTTCTAACAATGTCCTCAAGCTCCTGCGGAGGATTTTCCTGGCCTTGCAGGCATGCCGCGAGCGTCGTGTCCGGCAGTGCCAGCAATTTTTCGAAGGCCTGTTGCTCGGTCGACGATAAGCCGACATACCGCTCACGCAAAAAACCGCCAAGCATCAGGTCCAGTTCAAGCAGGCCCCGCCGGCAGCGCCAGCGCAACTTTTCCATGTGCCGGGCTTCCGCTGCAGCCACGGCTAGAGTACCCGTTTGGCCAGCATCTGCCTGATATGGCCGATGGCCTTGGCCGGGTTCAGGTCCTTGGGGCAGACGTCGGTGCAGTTCATGATGGTATGACAGCGGAACAGCCGGTACGGGTCTTCGAGGCTGTCGAGCCGCTCGCCCGTGGCCTGGTCGCGGGAGTCGGCCAGGAAGCGCCCCGCCTGCAATAGCGCCGCCGGCCCCAGAAACTTGTCCGGGTTCCACCAGAACGAGGGGCAGGCCGTGGTGCAGCAGGCGCACAGGATGCACTCGTACAGCCCGTCCAGCCGGTCGCGCTCTTCGGGCGACTGCAGACGCTCGATCTCGGGTTCCGGGTCGTGGTTGACGAGCCAGGGCTGCACCGCCTTGTACTGGGCGAAAAACGGTGTCATGTCCACGATCATGTCGCGGATCACCGGCATTCCCGGCAACGGGCGAATCTCGATCGGTTGGCGCAGGTCTTTAAGCGGCAGGATGCAGGCGAGGCCATTGCGGCCGTTGATGTTCATGGCGTCCGAGCCGCACACCCCCTCGCGGCAGGAGCGGCGGAAACCGAGGCTGTCGTCCTGCTCTTTCAGCAGCAACAACGCATCGAGCAGCATCACCGCGCCGCAATCGTCGGACAGCTCGTAGTCCCGCATGCGCGGCTTTTCGCCGGTTTCCGGGTTGTAGCGGTAGATGGAAAAGCGGATCGGCATGGCGACACCTAATATACGCGTTCCACGGGCGGGAACGATTCAACCGACATCGGCTTCATGCGCACCGGCTTGTAGTCGAGTTTGCGCCCCTCGCGGAAATACAGGCTGTGTCGCAGCCACTTTACGTCGTCGCGCTTGGGGTAATCCAGGCGCGAATGCGCACCACGCGACTCCTCGCGCGCGACCGCCGAATGCACCGTGGCGAGCGCCACGTCCATGAGGTTTTCGAGCTCGAGCGCTTCGATGCGCGCGGTGTTGAATATCTTGCTGTGATCCTTGAGGCGCGCGTCCGCGAGTCGTCGCACCAACGCCTCGACCTGACGCACGCCCTCCTCCAACACCTCGCGCGTGCGGAACACGCCGCAGTAATCCTCCATGGTCTTGCGCAGCGCATCGCGCAGGCAATCCACGGACTCGCCTTCGCCTTTTTTGTCCCAGCGCGCGAGGCGCGTCATGGCACGCTCGATGGCAGTCTCGGGCATCGGACGGTAGAAGCGATTCTCGGAAAGGTATTCGAACATGTGATTTCCCGCCGCGCGCCCGAACACGATGATGTCGAGCAGCGAATTGCCGCCGAGACGATTGGCGCCGTGGATCGACACGCAGGCACATTCGCCCACGGCATACAGTCCCGGTACCGGTTCTTCCGGGCCGGTGTGCACCGGCACCGCCACTTGGCCGAAGCGGTTGGTTGGAATGCCGCCCATGGTGTAGTGCGCCGTCGGCAGCACGGGGATCGGCTGTTCGATCGGGTCCACGTGCGCGAAGCGGCGCGCCAGCTCGCGGATACCGGGCAGGCGCTTCGTGATCGTGTCGGCGCCGAGGTGATCGAGCTTGAGCAACATGTGATCCTGTTTCGGGCCGCAGCCGCGCCCCTCTTTTATCTCGGTGTAAATCGCGCGGCTCACGACGTCGCGCGAGGCGAGGTCTTTCGCGTGTGGCGCGTAGCGCTCCATAAAGCGCTCGCCACGGCTGTTCACGAGGTAACCGCCCTCACCGCGCGCGCCCTCGGAGATCAGCACGCCGAGGCCGGCGATGCCGGTCGGGTGGAACTGCATGAACTCCATGTCCTGCAACGGCAGCCCGGCGCGCAGCGCCATCGCCATGCCATCGCCGGTGTTGATGAGCGCGTTGGTGGTGGTGCGATAAAGCTGGCCGGCGCCGCCGGTGGCGATGAGCGTGGTGCGCGCCTCGATCACCAGCGGCTCGCCGGTTTCGATCTCGAGCACGAGCGCGCCGAGGCAATAACCCTCGGCGTCGGTCAGCAGATCGATGACGAAGAACTCGTCGAAGAAATGTGTGCGCGCCTTGAGGTTCTGCTGGTAGAGCGCGTGCAGCATCGCGTGGCCGGTGCGGTCGGCGGCGGCGCAAGTGCGCGCCGCCTGGGCGCCGCCGAAGTTCTGGCTCTGACCGCCGAACGGTCGCTGGTAGATGCGTCCGTTCGGCAGGCGCGTGAATGGCACGCCGTAGTGTTCGAGCTCGATCACAAGCTTCGCCGCGGCGCGACACATGTATTCGACCGCGTCCTGGTCGGCGAGGTAATCGCCGCCCTTCACCGTGTCGTACATGTGCCAGTGCCAGTTGTCCGGCTGCACGTTGCCGAGCGCGGCGTTGATGCCGCCCTGTGCCGCCACCGTGTGCGAGCGCGTCGGGAACACTTTCGATACCACCGCGACATGCGCCTCGGCCGCGGCCAGTTGCAGCGCCGCGCGCAGCCCGGCGCCGCCGGCGCCGATCACGAGACAGTCGAAACGACGGCGCGCGATGTGATTCATGACGCGGTGTTGAGCAGAATATTGGCTGCCCACAGGGCGAGCGCCAGCAGCCCGAAAGCGGTCAGGAACGTGGCCGCCACGCGCACGCCGGCGGAATGCAGATAGTCCATATATACGCTGCGCATACCTACCCAGGCATGCGCCAGCAGGCTCAGGAAAAATAACCCCCAGGTGATTCGCACCGGACCCTGAGCGAACCAGGCGCGCCAGGCGGCATGGTCGGCCAGCGGGTCGAACGCGAAGCGAAACACGAGATAGACCAGAAAACCGGCGAGATAAACCGACGTGGCGCGCTGCACCAGCCACTCGCCTAAACCGGCATGGACGCTACCGGCAGCTCTCACAAGCTCGCTCCTGCGATTACGATCACGAGCCCCGTCGCCGCGAAGGTGAACCACGCCAAGCGCCGCGCCGCGGCCTTGCCGGTGCCGATATCGAGATCGAGCAGCAGGTGGCGCAGGCCGGAAAAGAAATGCTGCGCTAACACGGCGACCGCCAGCCATATCAGCAGTTTCGCGCCCGGTGTGCGCAACGATGTGGCAAGCGCAGCGAACGTGGCGGCATCGGCTAGCGATTGTTGCAGCAGGTACAGCATGAACGGGATCGAGAGCACCAGCAGCACGCCGGTGACGCGGTGCAGGATGGAGACAATACCCCCAATCGGCAGGCGGATTTGGAATAGGTTCAGGAAGACCGGGCGGGAGCCGTTTTGCGCCATGCCGATATAGTAAAAGGATGTTCTGAAAAAGTCCCTCCATGGACTTTTTCAGCCGGCGGGCCTCGGCGTCCACCACGTTTTTCCATGCGGCGGCATTGGTTAAGATGCGATACAAAGAGGTCCATAACCTATGAATCAGACGTGGCTGACATTCCTGCAGACGCAGGGGGCCGTGGTTGAAAGCGGTCAAATCCGGCATTTCGGCGATGCAGCGGCCGAGCGCAAGGCCGCCGTCGGTGACACGGTGCTGGCAGAGCTCTCGACGTTGTCCCTGATCCGCATTCATGGCACCGATGCGCTGACATTCCTTAACGGCCAGCTCAGCAATGACTTACGCCGCGTGGACGAGGCGCACGGCCAGATCGCCGCCTGGTGTAACCCCAAGGGACGCGCGTTCGCGCTGTTCCGTGTTTTGCGCCGCGGCGAGGACTACTACCTGCAATTGCCCGGCGCATTGCAAGAAACCACGCTCAAGCGCCTGCGGATGTTCGTGCTGCGCGCCAAGGTGATGCTCGAAGATGCGGATAACGCCCTGGTCTCGTTCGGCATTGCCGGGCCGCGGGCCGAGGTGCTGCTGCGCGAAACCTTCGGCGAATTGCCGAACGAGATAAACAACAGCGTCACGCGCAACGACATAACCGTGCTGTGCGTTTCCGCAATGCCGATGCGATTTATGGTCATTGCGCCAATGAACTCAGCTGCTGAACTGTGGCAGCGCCTGCGCCTGAACGCCCGGCCGGTCGCATCGGATCGCTGGATCTGGCTCGATATCGGTGCCGGTCTGCCGCAGATTTATCCCGAGACCAGTGAGGCGTTCGTGCCGCAGATGTTCAACCTCGAATTGCTGGGCGGCGTGGATTTCAAGAAAGGCTGCTATCCCGGCCAGGAAATCGTAGCGCGGTTGCATTATCGCGGCGGACTCAAGCAGCGCATGGTGCGCGCGCACGTCGATGCGGATGCAGCGCCGGGCGCGCCGCTCTACGCGCCCGACCTGCCCGGCCAGACAGCGGGCACCGTCGTGTCGGCCGCATCGGCACCCGCGGGCGGTTACGATCTGCTCGTCGTGATTCAGCTGAGCAGCATCGCGACGGGCACGGTGCGACTTGGAAACGAACACAAGGGCCCGCCGCTTAAAATGCTTCCTCTGCCCTATCCCTTGCCTGCCATCGACGAGTCGGCTACGGAACGTCGCGGCACATAACTTGTGCGCTGACACTGCCGATTACGGCACATATTTTGTCTCTCTTCGCCGGATTTTCCGGCTTGTCTCGCTCCCGGGCCTTATGCTTGAATGGGTCACGTTTAGAATAACTATATAAGTAAATTCTAATAAAGAAAGCGGCCCTCGAGGCCCATTGAAAACACCAAACCAACCAGGAGGAGTGCGTTCTATGATTTATACAAAGAAAACTCCATGGACGCTGATCTTGGGCATCATCATGGTGGCTTACGCCTACATGGTCCAAGCCGGCATCATGGAACCCGTCATCAAGTATCTGCATACGTCGAAACTTGCCGGGGAGATGGTTATCCTCGGCTACACCTGCGGCATCATCGCGATTCTCGCAGGGCTGGTGCAGGCCTTCTCGACGCCCAAGCAGGGTAATTTCGACTACTACCTGTCCACGATCGGCGGCCTTGCCTTCATCCTGATCGTCGCCTTCATCGTCAAGTGGGTGCTCGACCCGCAGATGTCGGCCTGGGGCAAGGCGGCGCAACCGGCGTTGGGCTTCAACTTCGCCTCGGTGATGAACCTGAACTACGTGGTCATGGGCATCGTCGCCGGCATTATCGTGGTGAACGTGTTCAAGGTGCCGCACTGGGCTGAGAACGGCGTGCGCATGTCGCGTCTCGGCCTCAAGACCGGTGTGGTGCTCCTGGGCGTGCTCTACTCCTGGGAAGAGCTCCGTAACCTGGCGGGCCTGTCCGTCGTGCTCATCGGCTTCTTCGTGCTGGGCTCGGTGGGTATTACCCTGTGGATGGGCGCGCGGCGCAACATCCCGAACTCGATGGGCGGTGTGCTGTCTGCCGGTCTCGGCGTGTGCGGCGTGTCGGCCTCGGTGGCCGCGGCGCCGGTGGTTAACGCCAAGTCCACGGAAATCGCCTACACCATCGGCACCATCCTGCTCTGGGGCGTGATGTGCATGTTCCTGTTCCCGATCGTCGGCAAGGCCATGGGCATGAACTACACCCAGTTCGGCGCCTGGGCCGGCACCGGCATTCTCAACTCGGCGCAGGTGGCGGGCGCGGCGCTCGCGTTCCAGCCGACCGGCATCGAGACGCTGAAGGTGGCGGAGATCTTCAACATCACCCGCATCCTGTTCCTGCCGATCATCGTGCTGTGGCTGGCGGTGTGGTTCGTGAAGCGCGAACAGACCGGTGAGCGCGTGAACCTGGGTCAGGTGATGTTCGCCAAGTTCCCGGTGTTCGTGCTCGGCTTCATCCTGATGTTCCTGCTCGGCTCCACTGGCGTCTTCGCCCCGGCGCAGCACTACCAGGGCAAGTACTTCGACAATTCCGAAAAGGCCATGGTCAAGACCGACAAGGATGGCAAGGTCACTGACAAGCGCCTGAAGGATGCCGACGCCGAGAAGCTCAAGGCCGAGGCCGACAAGCTGCAGCGCGAGGACCAGAAGGCGGCGCTGGCGCGCCTGATCCAGGAGAAGAAGGTCATGTCGCCGGACCACGACACCCTGGTCCGCGGCATCGTCAACTCCAAGGTGCTGTCGAAGGAAGCCAGTGACATCCTGAAGAAGCAGCACGAGGCGGTGTACCACACGGCCAAGAAGATCGCGATGTTCCGCGACATCATTGCCTGGATGTTCACCTTCGGTCTTACCGGTCTCGGCATGCAGATCACCATGGCCTCGATCAAGCAGGCCGGCGGCCAGCCGCTGGTGATCGGTTCGGTGGTCGGTACCCTCAAGGCGGTCGGCTCGCTGATCGTCGTGATGCTGTTCGTCAGCGAAATCGTCTAACCGGAGGAGCGACAATGAAAGAGAAATTCGACCGTGGCACGGCGCTCTCGATCTTCAAGAGCGACCGTTATGAGGACTTCGTGGCGCTGATCCTGTCGATGGGGATTGCGCTGCTGGTCTACATCTACATCTGACCAACGTTGTTTCCGAGGTATGCCAATGGCCGCGCGAGCGGCCATTGGTTTTTGGAGCGCTGGGACACATTAACAACATGCTTAAACCGAAACACATTCTTCTCGCCAGCCACGGCACGCCCGGGGCGCGCGCCGCCGAGCGTGCGGCCTTCGCCCTGTGCGGACCGAAGGCTACCCTGCACCACCTGATCGTGGTGCCGGATTTCTGGAAGGGCATGATGGGTGACGACTGGCTGAATAACGCCAGCACGCGCGACACCTACGGACGCTACGTCGAAGGCGAGCTCGAAAACGAAGTGCGCCGGCACATCGCCAGCCTGCAACGGCAGGCCGCCAAGCACCGCATCCGCTACCGTCCTGAAGTCGTGTTCGGCAAGCCGGAGCAATGCCTCCGCGAGCGTATCGCACGCGGCCGCGTGGACCTCGTCGTGCTGGGGGCGCCGCGTCCCAAGGGCAAGAGCGGCCTGCGCTCCTACATGGTCACGGAAAAGTTGCTGCGCGCGTTGCACGTGCCGGCCCTGATCGTTCCCTATCCCGCATGAGCGCGAACACGCCGCCGGTCGATTCACGCGACGCCGCGTGGGTCACTATTCCGCTTCCACAGAACGTCGAAGATCTGGCGCGGCACTGCCGCGACGTCGAGGTGCTGTTCCGCGTCAATCCCTATCTCTATTTTTCCGCTTGGCGCCAGACCGGGCCGTCGAGCTATCACGCCGAGTTCGAGAACCAGAGCAATCAACAGAAAATATCGGTGGACCTGGAAATCATGCCGGGACCCGGTCCGGGGTTCACCGTAAACTACGCCAGCGGCCTCAAAAGGCGCACGATTTTCGCCATCGAGCCGGCGGCGGACGGCAGTCGGTTGACGATTACCGACGATTACGAGGGTTTGTCGGCCGAGGAACGCACCGCGCGCGCGGCCGAGGCGGACAAGAGTCTGCATGCCTGGGGGGTGGCGCTGCGCGCCTATTTCCTGCGCCGGAAGCGCTGGTCATGGCTGCCGGGCTGGCGCTGGTACATCCGCCGCGTATGGGTGCCGATGAAGCCCTCGGCGCGCCGGATCGTGTGGCTGCTCTACCTGATTACCGTGGTGGAGTTCTTTTTCTTTCTGTTCGTGCTGCTGATTTACCTCATCGAACAACAAAACAAATAAAAGGTTTCACAGGATTAACAGGATTTTTCAGGATTAAGTCGTAAAGCTTTTTGGTTTTAATCTTGTTAATCCTGCGTAATCCTGTGAAATGATTTTTTATTTTGTACCCTGGGCGCGGGGCAGGACGTCGATGATCTGGTAGAAAGTCTCGTTCTTCTTCACCATCCCGAGCTCGGTGCGGGCGCGTTCCTCGATCGCATCGTAACCGCGCTTGAGGTCGCCGACCTCGGCCTCGAGCGCGGCGTTGCGTTCGTGCAGCCCGAAATTGTCAGCTTTTTGTGCCGCGATCTCGCGATTCAGGCGCCACAGCGCCAGTACCCCGCCGCTCCCGAACCACAAGGGGTACTGCAGGACTACCAGCAGTCCCACGAGGAAGTAGACGAGGATGCGCTCGCGCCTCATGCGCCCAGCATGGGGAACGCCCGGCGGCCGGGATAGACTGCTTGCGCGCCCAGCTCCTCTTCGATGCGCAGCAGCTGGTTGTACTTCGCCACGCGGTCGGAGCGCGACAGCGAGCCGGTTTTGATCTGGCCGGTGCCGGTGCCCACCGCGAGGTCGGCGATGAAGCTGTCCTCGGTCTCGCCCGAACGATGCGAAATCACGGCGGTGTAGCCGGATTTGCGCGCCAGCGCGATGGCCTCCAGAGTTTCGGTGAGCGTGCCGATCTGGTTGACCTTGATAAGGATGGAGTTGGCGATACCCTTTTCGATACCCTGCCCGAGAATAGCGGCATTGGTCACGAACAGGTCGTCGCCGACGAGTTGTATTTTCTTGCCGAGCTTGCGGGTCATCAGCTCCCAACCGGCCCAGTCGTTCTCGCCGCAGCCATCCTCGATGGTGACGATCGGATATTTCGAGGTCCAACCGGCGAGCTTGTCGATGAACTGCTCCGCCGTGAGGCTTGTCTTTTCTGATTCAAGCTCGTACTTGCCGTTCTTGTTGAACTCGGAGCTGGCGGCGTCGATGCCGAGCGCAACATCGGAGCCCGGTCGATAGCCGGCCTTTTCGATTCCCTGCAGGATCACCTGCAATGCTTCCTCGTTCGACTTCAGGTTAGGTGCAAATCCGCCTTCATCGCCCACGGTGGTGCTGAGTTTCATGCCATGCAGCACTTTCTTAAGCGCATGAAACACCTCGGCGCCGGCGCGCAGCGCCTCGGCGAACGACGCGGCGCCGACCGGCAGGATCATGAACTCCTGGAAGTCGATGTTGTTGTCGGCGTGCGCCCCGCCGTTGACGATGTTCATCATCGGCACCGGCAGTTGCATCGGCACGTTGCCGGCCAGTCCGTTCAGGTAGCGGTACAGCGGCTGGTGGCCGGCGGCCGCGGCGGCGCGGGCGGTCGCGAGCGAAACCGCGAGGATCGCATTCGCGCCGAGCCGGCTCTTGGTCGGCGTGCCGTCGAGCGCGATCATGGCGCGGTCGAGACCGGCCTGATCGCGCGCGTCCTTGTCGAGCAGCGCCTGGCGGATCTCGCCGTTGACGTGCGCCACGGCCTTGCGCACGCCCTTGCCGTCGTAGCGTTTCGGGTCGCCGTCGCGCAGTTCGAGCGCCTCGCGGCTGCCGGTAGAGGCGCCGGAAGGAACGGCAGCGCGCCCTTGGGCGCCGGACTTCAGGACCACATCGGCTTCGACGGTGGGATTGCCGCGCGAGTCCAGGACTTCGCGCGCGCGGATATCAGCAATAGCGGACATGTCTCGTTCTTCTTTGCGGATGGATACGGGATACGACGACGAATACCGCCGCGGGACCGGTGACGGCGCCGCGGAGCGGCGGCGATTGTAGCGGATTTCTGGCGCGAACGCTCAATTCGGAATAAGCGCCGACTCAGCGAAGCCGCGACGCTTGACCGCGGCGTCGAGTTCCATGAGCGTCTCGAGCAGGTCCTGCATGTGTCCGAGCGGCCAGGCGTTTGGGCCATCGGACAAGGCCTGGTCCGGGTTCGGATGGGTCTCCATGAACAGCCCCGAGACGCCGGTGGCGATGGCCGCGCGCGCCAGCACCGGCACGAACTCGCGCTGGCCACCGCTCTTCGTTCCCTGCCCGCCCGGCAGCTGCACCGAGTGGGTGGCGTCGAACACCACCGGGCAGCCGGTCTCGCGCATGATCGCGAGCGCGCGCATATCGGAGACGAGGTTGTTGTAGCCGAACGACGCGCCGCGCTCGCACACCATGATGCGATCCTGGCCGCCGGCGGCGACGGCCTTGGCGACCACGTTCTTCATGTCGTGCGGCGCCAGGAACTGTCCCTTCTTGATGTTCACCGGCCTGCCGGCGGCAACCGCCGCCTGGATGAAGTCGGTCTGGCGGCACAGGAATGCCGGCGTCTGCAACACGTCCACCACCTTGGCCACCGGCTCGATCTCGGGGATGTCGTGCACGTCGGTCAGCACCGGCACGCCGATCTGCTTCTTTACTTTCGCCAGGATTTCGAGGCCCTTCTCCATGCCGAGGCCGCGGAACGAGGCCACCGAACTGCGATTGGCCTTGTCAAACGAGGACTTATAAATGAACGGGATGCCGAGTGCCTGGGTGATTTCCTTGAGCCGGCCGGCGGAATCGAATGCGAGTTGCTCGGACTCGATCACGCACGGCCCGGCGATGAGAAAGAACGGCCGGTCGAGGCCGACATCGTACCCGCAGAGCTTCACTGACCCACCGCCTGGGCCTTTTCCAAGGAGCCTTCGCGCCGGGCGCGCGCCGCGAGAATGTAGCTCGTGAACAACGGGTGCCCGTCGCGCGGGCGCGAGGTGAATTCGGGATGGAACTGCACGCCGATAAACCAGGGATGGCTCGGCAACTCGACGATTTCCACGAGTTTTTCGTCCATCGACGTGCCGGCAATGGCCAAGCCCTTGTCCTGCAGGGACTGGCGGTAGTTATTGTTGAACTCGTAGCGATGTCGATGACGCTCGACCACCGTTTCACGGTCGTAGACCTCGCGCGCCCGCGTGCCGGAAACCAGACGGCATTCCTGGCCGCCGAGGCGCATGGTGCCGCCGAGATCGCCGCCGGCGGCGCGTTTTTCCGTCGTGCCCTCGGCCGTGGTCCACTCATTGATCATGGCGATGACCGGGTGCGGCGTCTTGGGGCTGAATTCGGTCGAATGCGCGCCCTTGAGCCCGGCGACGTGGCGCGCGAACTCGACCACCGCGATCTGCATGCCGAGGCAGATACCGAGATAGGGGATGCCGTGCTCGCGCGCGTACTGCGCGGTCTTGATCTTGCCCTCGATGCCGCGCTCGCCGAAACCGCCGGGAACGAGAATCGCGTCCGCGCCCTCGAGCAGCGCCGTGCCCTGCTGCTCGACCTGCTCCGAGTCGATGTAGCGGATGTTGACGCGCGTGCGCGTGTGGATGCCGGCATGCTTAAGCGCCTCGGACAGCGACTTGTAGGACTCGGTCAGGTGCACGTATTTGCCCACGAGTGCGATATCCACCTCGCCGGTCGGGTGCTCCTGGGCGTAGATGACCTTGTCCCACTCGGACAGGTCGGCACGCCGGGTGTTGAAGTGCAGGCGCTCGCTCACGATCTCGTCCAGGCCCTGCTCGTGCAGCACGCGCGGGATCTTGTAGATATTGTCCACGTCCGGCGCCGAGATCACCGCGCGTACCGGCACGTTGGTGAACAGCGCGATCTTGCGGCGCATATCCTCGGGCAGCATGCGGTCGGTGCGGCACAGCAGGATGTCCGGCTGGATGCCGAGCGACAGCAATTCTTTCACCGAGTGCTGCGTGGGTTTGCTCTTGAGCTCGCCGGCGGTGCCGATGTACGGCACCAGCGTCAGGTGCAGGTACAGCACGTTGCTCGATCCGAGCTCGACGCCCATCTGGCGAATGGCCTCGAGGAACGGCTGCGACTCGATGTCGCCGACGGTGCCGCCGATCTCGACCAGCGCCACGTCGGCGCCGGCGGCGCCCTCCTGGATGCGGCTTTTGATCTCGTCGGTGATGTGCGGGATCACCTGCACCGTGGCGCCGAGATAATCGCCGCGGCGTTCCTTGCGGATGACGTTCTCGTAGACCCTGCCGGTGGTGAAGTTGTTGCGCTTGCCGAGCGTGGTACGCACGAAGCGCTCGTAGTGGCCGAGGTCGAGGTCGGTTTCGGCGCCGTCCTCGGTGACGAATACCTCGCCGTGCTGGAACGGGCTCATCGTGCCCGGATCGACGTTGATGTAGGGGTCGAGCTTGAGGAGCGTTACCTTGAGGCCGCGGGCCTCGAGGATGGCAGCAAGGGAGGCGGACGCGATGCCCTTGCCGAGGGACGAAACGACACCGCCGGTGACAAAAACGTATTTGGTCATGCTGGCCCGTTCCCAGACGTTGGTTACGCCTCCGCCCCGGGATGCAACATCCGGCGCGGCGCTTGGTGTCCCTCTGGTTTACAGCCGTTTTTGCTCGCCTCATCCCTGAGGCTCGCCCCCTTCGGGGTTTGCACGAAAATCCGCTCCCGGCGGATTTTTGCCTGCTTTCTGGGCCGTCGCGGCCCGGCAAAACGGTGTATTGGAACGGAATTACAAGCTACCAGATGACCCCGGTTTGCACAACCGGAAAATTTCTCGGCTACAACTTGCCTTCCGGCGTGATTTGTTCCAGCACCACGACCCATCCCGGCTCGTCCGGTTTGGCGGCAAACGGCTCGCACACCCAGCGATCGCCGATCGCGGCAATTTCGCCGTTCACGAACAGCAACGGCAGCTGCGCACGTTCCCACGGCGGCACGCCCGCTTCCTGCAACAGCTTCTTGAGCTTGTGATGATGCGTCCGTCCCGGCAACCGGCAGGTTTCCCCGCCCTGACGAAAACGCACGCTGTAGATCGCGCCGTTGACGCGCGCACGCGCCAACCCCCGCCCCTGCACCGGTGACAGGCGCAATCGCCGTCCGATGGACGGCAGCGGCAATGGCCGTGTGCCGTCCCACGGCACTGCACCGGTCCCGGTTGCCGGGGGTGTGATGGCCCGAAGCACGAGCGAATCGCGATAACGACGCAGTTCGGCGCCGCGCCAGCGGATGGCGGCGTGGCGCGTGCGCGGTTCGCCGGCCAGTTGTGCCTGCAGCAGTTCAATCTGCTTTGTGGACGGCACGCGAAAACCCCGCGCCCGGATCCAGTAGCGCAACACATTGCGCTGGCGCGGCGATGGCAGGCGTTTGAGCGCCGACACCGTCAATTTGTCGTCCTCGGCGCAGGCCGCCAGATCGGCCTGCGCCAGCTCATCCAACAGCGACGCCGCCTCGGCGGCGTGCCGCGCCGCTTGCGCCAGTTGCCGGCCGGCGGTCGGCCAGCGTTCCCGCAGCACGGGCATGACTCCATGGCGGAGCAGGTTGCGGCTGATTTCCAGCGTGCGATTGCTCGGGTCCTCGATCCAGGACAGGTTTTGTGTCCGGGCGTAACGCTCGAGCTCGATCCGCGGGAAGGTCAGCAACGGGCGCGCATGAAATCCCGCAGCAAATGGCGTGAGCGCCGGCATGCCGGCCAGGCCGTGCACGCCGGTCCCGCGCAGCAGCTGTAACAGCACCGTCTCGGCCTGATCGTCCTGATGATGTGCCGTAAGCAGCGCTTCGCCCGGTTCGAGAAGTTTCGCGAGGCAGGCATAACGCGCGCGACGCGCGGCGGCTTCCATGCCCTCCTCGGCCACGCCGTCCACCCGGATACGCTCGACGACACAGGACACGCCGAGGCCGACGCAAATCTCCTCGCAATGCCGCGCCCAGGCGTCCGCGGCCGGTTGCAGGCCATGATGGATATGCGCCGCACGCAGTGAGAAACCCGCAGCAACCCGGCGTTGCGCCAGCGCGTGCAGCAGGACGTGAGAATCGAGGCCGCCGCTGTAGGCGACCACGAGGCGGGCATTGGAAGAAAGCTTCAGCTCGTCGGCGAGAATGCGCCCGAGCGTTTCAGGAGTGAAAGCGGTATCAATATCAATGCTCCTCGAACTCGCCGTATTGCATGAGCCGCTGGTAGCGGCGCGTCAGCAGGCTGTCGAGCGGAATCGCCGCGAGGCGGTCGAGGTTGGCAAGCAGCGCGCCCTTCAGGGTGCGGGCCACGACATCGATATCGCGGTGCGCGCCGCCGAGCGGCTCGGGCACGATCTCATCGACGAGCCCGAGACGGCTGAGCGAGTCGGCGGTGATGCCCATGGCTTCGGCCGCGTCCGAGGCCTTGTCGGCGCTGCGCCACAGGATCGAGGCGCAGCCTTCGGGCGAGATCACCGAGTAGGTCGCGTATTGCAGCATCAGCAGCCGGTCGCCAACACCGATGGCAAGCGCGCCACCGGAACCGCCCTCGCCGATAACGACGGAGATGATCGGTGTCTTTAGTCGCGCCATGACATAGAGATTGCGCGCGATCGCCTCGCTCTGGCCACGCTCCTCGGCGCCGACGCCGGGATAGGCCCCCGGGGTGTCGATGAAGGTGATGATGGGGAGACGGAAACGTTCGGCCAGACGCATCAGGCGCAGCGCCTTGCGATAACCTTCGGGGCGCGGCATGCCGAAGTTGCGCCGCACTTTCTCGCGTGTGTCGCGGCCCTTCTGGTGGCCGATGAGCATCACCGGCCGGTCTTCCAGGCGCGCAATGCCACCGACGATGGCGTGGTCGTCGGCGAACGCGCGGTCGCCGTGCAGTTCTTGGAAATCGCTGAACACGCGCGGAACGTAGTCGAGCGTGTACGGCCGCAGCGGATGGCGCGCGAGCTGCGAGATTTGCCACGGCGTGAGCGAAGTGAAGATCGACTCCGTCAGCCGCTTGCTCTTGGCCTGCAGCCGGCCGACTTCCTCGGTGATGTTGAGGTCGCCGCCCTTGCCGGTCTGGCGCAGCGCCTCGATCTTCGCCTCGAGATCGGCGATGGACTGCTCGAAGTCGAGATAATTCTGGTTCATAAGCGCGCTCCTCCTGCCTGTTCCCGTTCGTTATCGGCCTTAACGGTAATCGAGATGCACGTTGCGTTCGCCCGCGAGGCGTGCAAGGCGCTCGATCACCGCGCCGTTCGGGTTGATCTTCCACGCATCACCCAATGCGATTTCGGCCTCGGCGCCGGCGCCATGGTAGCGCAGATACACCGGACAACTGCCGCGCGCCACCGGCGCCAGGATCTCGCGCAGTTCGTCGGCGAAGCCATTGCCGGCCTGACCGGCGTCCACGTCGATTACCAGCCGCGCGCTGAACGCGCCCCGGGCCTGGTCGATATTATAAATCTTCTCAGCCGACATTTTGAAACCGCCGGTGTACTCGTCCACGCTCACCTGTCCTTCCACCACCAGCAGGCTGTCCTTGACCAGCAGCTCGCGATAACGCGTATAAAATTCGGCAAACACGGCCAATTCCAGGCGGCCGGTGCGGTCGTCGAGCGTCACGAACGCCATGCGGTCGCCACGGCGCGTCTGCATGGTGCGCAGACCCACGACCAGGCCAGCCACCACGAGCGTGCGGTCCCGGGTCGGACGCAGCTCGGTAATGGTGCAATCGATGATTTCGCGTAGCTCCTTTTCATGTCGCGCGATCGGGTGGCCGGTGAGATAGAGCCCGAGTGTTTCCTTCTCACCCTCCAGGCGTTGATCCTCGCTCCATTCCGCGACCTCGACGAGCGCCGGCACCACGGCCGCATCCGGTGTCGCGCCGCCGAACAAATCGCTCTGTCCCGCCTGGCTGTCGTGACTGTGGCGGTCCGCCGCGCTCATGGCCGCGCCGAGCGATGCCATCAAGGCGGCGCGGTGCGGTCCCAAGGCGTCAAGCGCGCCGGCCTTGATGAGCGATTCGCTTGAGCGTCGGTTGACCTTGCGCGTATCGAGGCGGCGGCAGAAATCGAACAGGTCGGCGTACGGTCCGCCGTCGCGCCGGGCCGCGAGCAGCACATCGGTCGCGGCCTCGCCCAGTCCCTTGATCGCACCGAGCCCGTAAAGGATCGTGTTCTCGTCCATTGGCGCGAAGTTATAGTCGCAACGATTGATGTCGGGTGGCAGGATTTTGAGCTTCATGTCGCGGCATTCCGCGAGCATGGTCACGACCTTCTCGGTCTTGTCCATGTCCGAGGACAGCACCGCGGCCATGAACGCCGCCGGGTAATGCGCCTTGAGCCACGCGGTCTGGTAGGCGATGAGCGCGTAGGCCGCCGAGTGCGAGCGATTGAAGCCGTAGCCGGCGAACTTCTCGATGAGATCGAAGATGTCGGCCGCGAGCTGCGGCTTCACGCCGCGCTGCTCGGCGCCTTTCACGAACACGTCGCGCTGCTTGGCCATCTCCTCGGGCTTTTTCTTGCCCATCGCGCGCCGCAGCAGGTCGGCGCCGCCGAGCGTGTAGCCGGAGAGCACCTGCGCGATCTGCATCACCTGCTCCTGGTACAGGATCACGCCGTAGGTCGGCTTGAGAATCTGCTCCAGGCTCGGGTGCAGATAGCGGATCGGCGTGCGCTTGTGCTTGCGGTTGATGAAGTCGTCCACCATGCCGGACTGCAACGGCCCGGGGCGGAACAGCGCCACGAGCGCGACGATGTCCTCGAACGAGTCCGGTTGCAGGCGCAGGATCAGGTCCTTCATGCCGCGCGACTCGAGCTGGAACAGCGCCGTGGTGCGCGCCGACTTGATGAGCGCGAAGGTCTTGGGGTCGTCGAGCGGGATCGCATCAATCGCTACCGGCGGCTCGTTGTTCGTGGCGCGTCCGGCGTTGATGATCTTGAGCGCCTTGTCGATGATCGTGAGGTTGCGTAAGCCCAGGAAGTCGAACT
The DNA here is from genome assembly GCA_004298065.1 of Gammaproteobacteria bacterium. Lineage (GTDB taxonomy): Bacteria > Pseudomonadota > Gammaproteobacteria > Acidiferrobacterales > Sulfurifustaceae > SCRL01. The sequence goes on from SCRL01000058.1 coordinate 39,543, forward strand.
TCACCAGGCCGATGGACTCGACATCGCCCATGTCGAGCTGCGTGACCGTCTGGGTTGCGCCCTGTTCGCAGTAGAGCGGCATGAAATCGGTAAGCGCCGTGGGGGCGATAACCACGCCGGCGGCGTGCTTGCCGGCGCTGCGCGCCAGGCCCTCGAGCGCGCGCGCCATGTCGAGCAGCGCGCGCACGTCATCTTCCTTGTCGTAGCGTTCCTTGAGCAGCGGTTCCTGTTCGAGCGCCTTGTCCAGTGTCATGTCGAGCTCGTGCGGTACGAGCTTGGCGATCTTGTCCACATAGCCGTAGGGCTGTTCGAGCACGCGCCCGACGTCGCGCACCACCGCCTTGGCCGCCATGGTGCCGTGAGTAATGATCTGGGAGACTTTCTCGCGCCCGTAGCGCTGCGTGACGTACTCGATCACGCGGTCGCGGCCCTCGATGCAGAAGTCCACGTCGAAGTCCGGCAGCGACACGCGCTCGGGGTTGAGGAAGCGCTCGAACAGCAGGTCGTAACGGATCGGGTCGAGCTCGGTGATGCCAAGGCACCAGGCCACGAGCGAGCCCGCCCCCGAGCCGCGCCCCGGTCCGACCGGCACACCGTTGTTCTTGGCCCACTGGATGAAGTCGGCCACGATCAGGAAGTAGCCGGGGAAGCCCATTTTGATGATGACCCCGAGCTCAAGCTCCAGGCGCTCGGCATACGCCTCGGGGCTGGCCGCGGGCGGGACCCGGCTCAGGCGGGCCTTGAGGCCTTCCTGCGCCTGCCGCCGCAACGCTTCCTCGGCCGTCACCCCGGCCGGCAATAAAAAGTCCGGCAGGTACGGTTTGCCCAGGTTCAACCGGAAATTGCAGCGGCGGGCGATCTCGACGGTGTTGGCCAACGCCTCCGGAATGTCCGCAAACAGCTCGGTCATCTCCGCCGGGCTGCGGAGATATTGTTCAGCCGTGTACCGCCTTGGCCGGCGCGGGTCGGTCAGGATGCGCCCTTCCTGGATGCAGACCCGCACTTCGTGGGCGTCGAATTCGTCCGGCTTCAGAAATACGACGTTGTTGGTCGCCACCACCGGCAATCCGACGCGGGTTGCCAGATCCACGGCAGCGTGCACGTAGTCTTCCTGATAGGGCTGACCGGTGCGCTGCAACTCAACGTAAAACCGGCCCGGAAACAGGGATGCGTATTCGTGCGCCAGTTGTTCCGCTTGGGCGATGTTTCCTGCCAGCAGGACCTGGCCGATGTCGCCATCCTGGGCGCCGGATAACGCGATCAACCCCTCCATTGAGCCGACCAGCCACGATCTGCTGAGGCAAGGGCGGCCGGAATGTTGCCCCTCCACATAGGCGCGCGTAAGAAGCTGGCACAGGAGGCGATAACCTTCCTGGTTCTGGCATAGCAATAACAGCTTGAAGGGCTTGTGGCTGTCGGAAGGATTTTCGACGTAGAGATCGGCACCGATGATCGGCTTTACGCCGCTCGATATCGCATCCCGGTAAAATTTTACTATTCCAAAGAGGTTTGCCAGGTCCGTCAGCGCGACCGCCGGCATGGCAGCGGTCTTGGCCGACGACACCAGGTCCGGAACCCGGATGACGCTGTCTGACAGTGAGAACTCGGAGTGGACCCGGAGATGGACGAAGCTTGTACTCACGGGCGAATTCTTACTCCAATCGGAGAGCAGGTGAAGCGATTCCAGCGCTATATTTTTTACAATAAATGACTTTAGTTTCAGTATTTATCATATTGTTATTAAAAAGAAATCATTTGATCAGGTTTCGTACTGGAGAAAAGCTCCGGCGGTGATGTCTGGAAACACCCAAACGCTCCAGCGCGGCCACATGATCTCGGGTTGGATAGCCCTTGTGTTGAGAGAAACCATACCCGGGACACTCGTCCTCAAGCTCGTCCATCGTTCTGTCCCGAGCCACCTTGGCCAGTATCGAGGCGGCCGAAATGGCCGGTACCGTAACATCACCCTTCACGATCGCCCTCGCTTCGCACGCGAGGGACGGTAGCTGGTTGCCATCGACCAGGACCATGTCGGGGGCAACGCACAGCCCCGCCACTGCCCGCTGCATCGCCAGTAACGTTGCCTGAAGGATATTGAGGCGGTCGATCTCCTCCACCTGCGCCTCGGCCACCGCCCAGGCCAGGGCCCGCTCCCGGATCAGCACCGCCAACTCCTCCCGCCTGGCCGGTGACAACGCCTTGGAGTCTGCCAGCCCGGCAATCGGATTTGCTTCGTCCAGGATCACGGCAGCAGCCACGACCGGTCCGGCCAACGGCCCGCGACCCGCCTCGTCCACTCCGGCCACAAGCCGGCTGTCTGCCGCCTTCATGAGCGGGGCCGACTCCGCCCGCGACGGGTGCGCAACAGGCCCAGCACCGCCTCGGCGGCGCGGACATCCGCATTGCGCCGGAGGCTGCGTCGAATGCGATTCAGGGCCCGCGTGACGGCATCGGCTTCCCGGGGGTGCTCCAGATAGCGCTCCACCGCCCGCCCGAGCTTCTCGGGCACGGCGTCCGCCTGCATGAACTCCGGGACTAGCGCCCGACCGGCTAGATGGTTCGGCAACGCATAAAGCCGCACGTGCGCGAACAACCGGATCAGGAAATAGGAAAACCAGGAAACCCGGTAGGTCACGACCATGGGTTTGCCGAGCAGCGCCGCTTCCAGCGTCGCGGTGCCCGAGGCGAGCAATACCGCATCGGCCACCGCCATGGCGTCGCGCGAGGCATGATCCAGGAGACGGAATATCTGTTCATCGACCGCGTGGCGCCGGAGCGCCTGCTCGAACAGAACACGGGTTTCAGGGCTGGCGAACGGCACCACGAAACGAATGTTCGGGTGGCGCGCCGAGAGCCACTGCGCCGCCTGGACGAAAAGATCGGCATGCCGTCGCAGCTCGCCGATACGGCTCCCGGGCAACAGGGCGACGATACGGAATCGCACTGGCAGGCGCAAGCGCTCACGGATGGTGGAGATGTCTTTCGGTGGTTCGAGTTTGTCCGCCAGGGGATGACCGACATACGTCACCGGGACATGATGGTCCCGGTAATACCTGGCCTCGAACGGGAACAGGGTCAGCATGCGGTCGACAGCACGATGGATGCGCCGGATGCGCCAGCGGCGCCAAGCCCAGACCGTGGGGCCCACGTAATGCACCGTCGGAATGCCGCGTGCTTTGAGCCGTTCCTCGATCCACAGGTTGAAGTCAGGCGTGTCTACGCCGATGTACAGATCGGGCGGCGACCGCAGGAAATGCTCGGCGAGCCTGCGGCGCATGGCCGAGAGCGCGGGATAGTGTTTCAGCACCTCAAAGCCGATGTGCGACAGCGATTCCATCGGATAGAGGCTGACGCAGCCTTCGGCCTGCATGCGCGGTCCGGCGATGCCTTCGAACGTGACGCGCGGCAGGCGCCGCTTGAGTTCGCGCATCAATCCGGCGGCGAGCAGATCGCCGGAAACCTCGCCGACGACGATGCCGATGCGTATCGGTTTGGCGCCGCGGGCCGCCTTAGCGGATGATGCCACGCTCCGAGGCTTTGATGAATTCGACAAAGTGATGCACCTCGGGGTGGCGTTTGCCCGCTTTCTCGAGGCGTTCGGTCGCCTCGGACAGCTTGAGCTTGGATTTGTAGAGCGTCTTGTAGGCTTTCCGAATCGCTTCGATCGCATCATTCGAAAAGCCACGGCGTTTGAGCCCGCGCAGGTTGAGGCCGTGCGGCTCTGCCGGGTTGCCGGACGCCATGACATACGGGGGGATGTCCATGAACGTGATCGCGCCGAGCGCCGTCATGCAATAAGCCCCGATGCGGCAGAACTGGTGTGCCACGGTGAAGCCGCCGAGCACCGCGTAGTCGCCAACCGTGACATGGCCGGCGAGGCTGGCGCAATTGGCAAAAACGGTGTTATTGCCAACATGGCAATCGTGCGCCAGGTGGCAATAGGCCATGATGAAATTGTCATTGCCCAGACGCGTCACCCCGCCACCGGCGACAGTACCGCGGTTGAAGGTGCAGTACTCGCGGATGATGTTGCGATCGCCGATCTCCAGCCGTGTCGGTTCGCCCTTATAGCCGAGATGCTGCGGCGCGTCGCCGAGCGAGGAAAACTGATAGATACGGTTATTGCGTCCGATGCGCGTGGGACCGTTGATGACCACGTGCGGGCCAATCCAGGTGCCCTCTTCGACCTCGACGTCCGGGCCGATGACCGAAAAAGCACCGATCGTGACATTGGTGCCGATCCGGGCAGAGGGATCGACGATCGCTTGCGGGTGAATCACGCAACAATTTCCCGGTAGGTACACATCAGCTCGGCGCTGGCGGCGACCTCCTCGCCCACGTAGGCGGTACCCTCGAACAGCCACATCCCGCGCATGCGGCGCATGAGCTTGGCTTCGAGGCGCAGCTGGTCGCCGGGCTCGACCGGGCGCTTGAAGCGCGCCTTGTCGATGCCGACGAAGTAATACACCGACTTTTCGTCGGGCAGCGAGCCAAGCGTCTTGAACGACAGGATCGCGCTCGCCTGCGCCAGCGCCTCCAGGATCAGCACGCCCGGCATTACCGGGCGATGCGGGAAATGCCCCTGGAAAAACGGTTCGTTGATGGTCACGTTCTTGATCGCGGTGAGCGACTGCTCGGGAACGAAGTCGAGCACCCGATCAACCAGCAGAAAGGGGTAGCGATGCGGCAAGTGCCGCAACACCTCGTGTATGTCGAGCGTATTCAAGCTTGCTTCTCCTTGGTCTTCTTTTCGAGCGCCGCCTCGAGCGCCTGCACGCGCCGCGCCAGCTCGTCGAGGTGGTGCAACCGCGCGGCGTTTCGCCGCCAGGCCTCGACCGGCTGTGCCTTGAGGCTCGCGGAGTACACGCCGGGCTTGTCAATCGAGCTTGTCACCAGCGTGCCTGCGGTGATGTGCACGTCATCGACGATCGTCAGATGGTCCACGATGCCGGCCTGACCGCCGACGGTGCAGCGCTGTCCTATCGTCGTGCTGCCCGCGATCCCGACCTGCGCGGCGATGGCGGTATTGTCGCCGATACGAACGTTGTGCGCGACATGAATGAGATTGTCGAGCTTAACGCCGCTGCCGATCACCGTGTCGGCAAGCGCGCCGCGATCGATGGTGGTATTGGCGCCGACCTCGACCGCATCGCCGAGCACCGCGCGGCCGAGTTGGGGCACCTTGTGCCAGCGCTCGCCGTCTTTGGCAAAACCGAAGCCGTCGGCGCCGACGACCGCGCCCGGATGCAACAGGCAGTTGCGACCGACGACACAGCCATCGGCGATGTAAACGTTCGCCACGAGCCGCGTGCCCGCGCCGAGGACCGCGCCGCGACCGACGTAGCAGCCGGTGCCCACCTGTACGCGCTCGCCAAGCATCGCGCCTTCATCGATCACGGCGAGCGGCCCAACCGAGGCTGTCGGTGAGACCTGCGCGCCCGATACGACCAGGGCGCTGGCGTGTATGCTCGCCACGGAGGCCGGTGTCGGATGGAGGATGGCGGCGATCTGGGCGAAGGCGAGATGCGGATTGACGACCACGATTGCGTTTCCCGCATAGTCGCCGATGTCGGACTCGCGCAGGATTACCGCGCCCGCCCTGGTCTCGGCAAGAAGCTTCTGGTATTTACGATCGGCCAGGAAGGCGATGTCTTGCGGTCCCGCGCCGGCCAGCGGCGCAACGCGCTCGATCGCGGTGGCCTGTTGTCCACGGACGGTGCCGTGTACGCGTCGGGCAAGCTCGGCCAGGGTGACGGCCATGGGAGGTTATTTCTTCCCGAGCTTCTTCAGAACCTTGTCGGTGATGTCCACCTTGTTGCCGGCGTAGATGACGCCTTCGTGCAGGATCAGGTCGAAGTTCTCCTGCTTGGCGATCTCGACAATGGCCTTGAACACGATCTTTTGCAGCGCAGCCAGCTCCTCGTTGCGCCGCAGGTTGTAGTCCTCGCGAAACTCCTGGCTCAATCGGCGCACGTCGCGTTTAAGCGAGACCGCTTCATGCTCACGCGCGCGCCGGTCCGGCTCCTTGAGCACCAGCGCGTTCTTCTCAAGGTCCTGCTCGAGTTGCTTGATGCGGTTCTGCATCTCGACGATTTTTTTGTCACGTGGGCTGAATTCGGCCTCGAGTTTCTTCAGCGCGGACTCGCCCTGGGGAGCCTCCTCGATGACCTTCACCGCATTGACGTAACCGATCTTGAGCTCAGCCGCGCCCGCCGTGGACGCGCCGGCAAGGAGCAGCGGCACGATGAGCGCATGGGTCAGGCGAATCAGGTGTTTCCGATCGAACAAAGGCTTGCTCCTGATGCTTAGCGGAACGGCACGCCCAGCGTGAACTGGAATCCTTCCGTCTTGTCTTCGGTTTTCTTGCGCAGCGGTATGCCGTAGCTGAAACTCAGCGGACCTACCGGCGAGTACCAATTAAACGACAAACCTGTCGAATAGCGCAACTCCGAAAACTCGATCTTCTGGCCCTCGCCCCACACCATGCCGGAGTCGACGAACCAGCTCATACGCATTGCCTTGTTGTCGCGCGATGACCCCGGGACGGGGAAGAACAGCTCGGCATTTGCCAGCGCGCGCTTGTTACCGCCGATGGGATCGTCAGGGTAACGCGCATCGCGCGGACCGAGCGAGCGCGACTTGAAGCCGCGTATCGTGTTGCTGCCGCCGGCAAAGTAGTTCTTGAAGAATGGCAACTCATTGGTGCTGCCAAACCCATCGCCGTAGCCGAGCTCGCCCCTCAGGCGTAACGAGCTGCGCGTGCCCAGGGGCCAGTAACGGCCGAGCAGATAATTGATCTTGTAGTATTCCAGATCGCTGCCCGGCACACCCAGTTCACCGTTCACGCGCTGGATGACACCGCTCGTGGGTAGCAGCGTACTGTCCAGGCTGTCGCTCGCCCAGCCGACGTTGCCGACGAGCAGGTTGTTCGTGTTGCCATAACGGCTGACGAAATCCTGCGCCACCTGGGCGGTGTCGGAACCGGTCTTGATCGTAATCTGTTCGACATCCATGCCCACGTTGATCGACGTGAGCTCGGTCAGGGGAATGCCGTAGAACACGCCGCCACCGGTGGTCTGCACGTCATACGCGGCGGTGTTGGCGCGCGAGGCATCCACCTTGCTGTTGAAGAGATTAAAGCCGCGGCTGATGCCGTCCGGTGTGTGGTACGGATTGAGGTAGCGCACGTTGAAATTGGTGGTCGATGCTGAATTATCGACGCTGAAGCTCAGCTCCCTGCCCGTGCCGAACAGGTTCGACTGGGTGATGCTCGCGTTGAGCAGCACGCCGTCGGCATCGGAGTAGCCGACACCGACGAGCAGGTTGCCGGTGTGCCGTTCCTTGACCGCGACGTTGACGTCCACCTGGTCCGGGCTGTCCGGCACCGCCGGGGTTTCCACGTTCACGTCGTCGAAAAACCCGAGCCGTTGCAGGCGCACGCGCGAGCGCTGGATCTTGTCCGCGGCGTACCAGCCGCCTTCCAGCTGGCGCATCTCGCGGCGCAGCACTTCGTCGCGCGTGGCGATGTTGCCGGCGAAGCTTACACGCCGGACATACACGCGGCGACCCGGATCGACGAAGAAGGTGAAGAAGACTTCCGACTTTCCCTTATCGATGTCAGGTGCGGCATTGACGTTCGCAAACGCGTAACCGTCGTTGGCCAAGCGGTCGGTGATCGCCTTCGTGGATTCGGTGAGCGCCTTGCGCGAGAACGTGCTGCCCGACTTGATGGCCACCAGTTTCTCGAGTTCCTTTTCCGGCACCACGAACGTCCCGGCCAGCTTGAAACCGGTGAAGGAATATTTCTTTCCCTCGGTAATATTGATCGTGATGTAGATGTTTTCCTTGTCGGGCATGATGGATACCTGGGTCGAGTCGATATTGAACTCGAGGTATCCCTGGTCTTGATAGAAATTGCGCAGCGCCTCGAGGTCGGCGGATAGCTTTTGCCGGGAATACTGGTCGGCGGTGGTGAAGAACGCGTACCACGGCGCCGGCCCGAGGGCGAACAGATCGAGCAGCTTCTTGTCGGCGTACGACTGGTTGCCGATGAGGTTGATCTCGCGGATGCGCGCCGGCTTGCCCTCGGTGACGTCGAACCGGATGCCGACGCGGTTGCGCTCAAGCGGCGTCACCGTCGGCTTGACCGTGACGGCGTAAAAACCGCGCGCGAAATACTGCTGACGCATCTCCTGCTCGACACGGTCCATCAGCGAGCGATTGAACACACGACCCTCGGCAAGGCCGATCTCCTTGAGCGCCTTCTTGAGGTCCTCCTCGGAGAACTCATCGGTGCCCGTGATGCGGATATCGGCGATGGACGGACGCTCGACGACGCTGACGATCAGCATGTCGCCCTGGCGCTCCAGGCGTACGTCGCGGAAGAAGCCGGTCTTGAACAATGCCCGCAGCGCCTCCTGGGTGTCGCGCTCGGTGACGGAGTCGCCGACCTTGACCGGGAGATAGTTGAACACCGTGCCGGCGGAAATGCGTTGCAGGCCTTCCACGCGGATATCGCGGATCACAAAGGATTCCGCCGCATTCGCCGGAAGGACACACGATACCGCCAGGAACAGGACCGCCAGGATTCGCTTCATTCGTTCTGTTTTTGTCGTCAATCGTTGTTATCGGAAAATCCGGGTCAGGTCGTTGTAGAACGCCAATACCATCAATGCGACCAGGAGCGCCACCCCGATTTGCTGGCCCCAAGCCAGCGCACGCTCCGACACCGGACTGCCCTTTACGGCCTCGATACTGTAATACATAAGGTGTCCGCCATCGAGTACGGGAATCGGCAGCAGGTTGAGCACGCCGAGGCTGATACTAATGAAGGCCAGGAACAGCACGAACGGCGTCAGCCCGGTCTTGGCCGAGTGGCCGGCATACTGCGCGATGGTGATCGGACCGCTGATGTTTTCTGCCGAAACTTCCAGCTTGAGCATGCGGTAAAGCATCTCCAGCGTCAGCACCGACGTCGACCAGGTGTTCTCTGCGCCCTCCAGCAGTCCTTCCAGCACCCCATAGCGAACGCGCACCGTCATATCCGGCGGCAGTTCGGCGAACCGCGGGCGGATATGGATGCGCCCGATTCTTTGTCCGCCCTGCTCGATCGCGTCGGGCGTGAGCGTTACGCGCTGACGGGCGCCATTGCGCTCGATCGTCACCGCGATGGGCTCCCCGGGGTGACGGCTGATCGTGCCGGCGACATCCTCCCATGTGCGCACCGGCAGCCCCTGAATCTCGATGAAGCGGTCGCCAACCTGGAGGCCGGCCTGCTGCGCCGGACCGGCCTCGAGCGCGCCGATGACCGGTAACGGCGGTGGCAATGCCGGGAACAATCCGATCCCGCGTTCTACCAGGCCGGCATCGACCGACGCCGCCGGAAAATCGCGCAGATCGAGCATACGCGTTTGCGACCGGCCATCTCGATCGCGCACCTCGAACGTCACCACATCGCGATCGAGCGCGCGCCGGAAGAGGTACAGCCGACGCTGGTCCCAGCTCTGCACCGCCCTGCCGTCGATACTCGCAATAAAATCGCCCTCACGGAAACCGGCGCGCTCGGCCACCGAATTCTCGAGCACGCGTCCCACTACCGGCTTGAGGCCGTCCACGCCGACGAGATTCACAGCCCAGTAAGCCAGGATCGCAAACAGGAAATTGGCGAAAGGCCCCGCGAGCACGACCAGAATGCGTTTCCACACCGGCTGGCGGTTGAACGCGCGCGGCAAATCCTCCGGCTTCACCTCGCCCTCGGCTTCGTCGAGCATCTTGACGTAGCCGCCGAGCGGCAGCGCCGCCACCACGAGCTCCATCTGATCGGCGCCGACACGGCGGGTCCAAAGCGGTTTGCCGAAGCCGACGGAGAACCGCAACACCTTCACGCCGACGCGCCGCGCCACCCAGTAGTGGCCGAACTCATGCACCACGATCAGGACACCGAGGGCGACGATGAAGGCAGCGATGTAATAAAGGAAATCGGTCATCCGGCCTCCTGTCGCGATCGGCGATCAAACTCCGCCACCCGGAGTTCGGCAACGCGCCGCGCGGCGTCGTCAGCCGCGAGGATCGCTTCGAGCTGCACGTCCTGCCCCACCGGCAGCTGTGAACGCGTTTGCTCGATGACGCGCGGGATGTCGATGAAACCGATCTTGCGGTCGAGAAATGCCTGCACCGCGACCTCGTTGGCGGCATTGAGCACCGTCGGCGCGGTGCCGCCTGCGCGCGCGGCCTCGTAGGCGAGTCGCAGGCACGGAAAGCGCTCGGGGTCGGGGCGTTCGAAATTGAATTGCGCCAACTCGAACAGGTCGAGGCGGCGTACGCCGGAATCTATACGCTCCGGCCAGGCAAGCGCGTGCGCAATCGGTGTGCGCATGTCGGGGTTGCCGAGCTGCGCCAGCACCGAGCCGTCGCGATACTCGACCAGCGAGTGAATCACGCTCTGTGGATGAATCACGATCTCGACCTGCTCCGGCGTGACGCCGAACAGCTGGCACGCCTCGATCAGTTCGAGTCCCTTGTTCATGAGCGTGGCCGAGTCCACGGAGATCTTGCGGCCCATGACCCATTTCGGATGGGCGCAGGCCTGCTCCGGTGTCGCCTGCGCGAGGTCCGGTGCCGGCCAGTCGCGGAACGGGCCGCCCGAGCCGGTGAGAAAGATGCGCTGAACTTCGGGACGCGTGTCACCGGCGCGGAAGTCCGTCGGCATGCACTGGAAGATGGCATTGTGCTCGCTGTCCACCGGCAACAGTTCCGCGCCACTTTGGCGCGCGGCCTCGATGAATAGATGGCCGGACATCACCAGCGGTTCTTTGTTTGCGATCAGCACGCGCTTGCCGGCGCGCGTGGCCGTGAGCGCGGGCAAGAGCCCCGCGGCGCCGACGATGGCAGCCATCACGGTGTGCACCGACGGCAGTGCCGCCACGGTATTGAGTCCTTCGATGCCGCTCAGCACTGACACCGACAGGCGTTCGCGCCGCAACCGGTCTTCGAGCTCGGCCGCGGCGGCGGTGTCCTGCATCGCGGCGAACTCGGGCCGGAAACGGCGGCACTGTTCGAGCAGCCGTTCCACCTGGGTATTGGCCGTGAGCGCCACCACGCGGAACCGGTCCGGGTGGCGCGCCAACACGTCGAGCGTGTTCGTGCCGATGGACCCGGTGGAACCGAGCAGCGTGACGCCGCGCGGGCGGGTATCGGTGGTTTGGATGGCGGTCATGACACCCCGGAATTCAACAGAAACACCCAACCGGCGGCGAACACCGGCGCCGCGGCGGTGAGTGCGTCAATGCGGTCGAGCACGCCGCCATGGCCTGGCAGCAGGCGCCCGCTGTCCTTCACGCCGGCGGTGCGCTTGAGCTTGCTCTCAGCCAGGTCGCCGACGATGGAAAACACAACGGCGGCCAGCGCAACCACGAGCCACAACATTAGCCTTGCGCCCTCCAGTCGCCAGATCATTGTCCCACAAACAGTGGCCAGCAGTGTCGCCGTGCCCAGGGCGCCGAGCGCGCCTTCTACGGTTTTGCCGGGGCTGATGAGCGGCGCAAGCTTGTGTCGTCCGAAGGCCCAGCCGAAGAAATACGCCGCGCTATCCGCGGTCCACACGAGCACCAGGAGGAACAGCAAAAGTGCGGGGCTGCGCGGATCGGCGGCGTGCAGATACAGCAGCCCGACCCAGGCCGGAACCAGCGTGCAAAACCCACTCACCCGTCGGCCGGTGCGCGTCGCGAGCCAGCCAGCCTCGGGCGCTGGATGGCGCCACAGCTCGACCGCAACCCACAACCACCAGAGTACAGCTGTTCCCAACAGCGGTACCACGGCGTTCGGGTCGCGTGCGAGGGCATGCACTGCGGCGGCGCCGAAAAGCGTAAGCGATACGACATACAACCAGCGACCGGCGGCAGACTGGACACCCGTGAGCGCACTCCATTCCAGCGCGCCCACGACAATGAATGCGCCAAATAACAGCGCAAGCCAGAACGTCGGGAGGTAAAACAACGCCGCGAGCAGCGGCGGGATAAGTATCAGCGCCGTGAGGATACGGCGGCTAAGCATGCTTCGCGGCTTCGACCTGCTCGCCGGTCATGCCGAAGCGACGCTGGCGCCCGGCAAAGGAAGCCAGCGCCTGTTCGAACTGGTCGCGGTCGAAGTCGGGCCAGAGCGTCGGCGTGAAGTAGAGCTCCGTGTAGGCAAGCTGCCACAGGAGGAAGTTGCTGATGCGCTGCTCGCCACCGGTGCGAATGAACAGATCGGGCTCCGGGACACCGGCCAGGCTCAGATTGGCTTCGAGACTTTCGGCCGTGATGTCTTCCGGTTTGAGCTCACCGGCGGCGACACGCCGCGCCAGCGTGGCAGCGGCGTTAGCGATGTCCCAGCGACCGCCGTAGTTGGCGGCGATGGTGAGGGTCAAGGCCGTGTTGTTTTTCGTCAGCAGTTCCGCCTGGCGGATGCGCGTGGCGATTTTGCGCCCGAAGCGTTCGATGTCGCCGATGACGCGGAAGCGCACATTGCCCTCGTGCAGCTTCTTTATCTCGCGTTCGAGCGCGGTCAGGAACAGATCCAGCAGCAGCCGCACCTCCTGCTCTGGCCGGCGCCAGTTCTCGCTCGAGAACGCAAACAGCGTGAGATACGGAATGCGCAACTCGCCACAGGTCCGCACCAGCTCGCGCACCCGCTCAACACCCTTACGATGGCCGGCGATGCGCGGCAGGCCGCGGCGGTTCGCCCACCGGCCGTTGCCGTCCATGATGACGGCGACGTGTTGCGGCAGGCCGCCCTGTCCGGGAAGTCGCTGTTCGTTGCTGATATTGCCTGGCTGCGTCATGGTTGCCGTGCCTCCGTGGCCATGGGGCCTCAGATCTGCATGATCTCCTGTTCCTTGGTCGCGACCAACTTGTCGATATCGGCAATGAACTTGTCCGTCGCTTTCTGAATTGCTTCCTGCGCGCGCTTGTCGTCGTCTTCGGTGATGAGCTTTTTCTTGAGCAAGTCTTTGAGATGCTGGTTGGCGTCGCGGCGAACGTTACGCACCGCGACCTTGGCGTTCTCGCCCTCGCCGCGCACGTGCTTGCCGAGCTCCTTGCGCCGCTCCTCGGTAAGCGCCGGCAGCGGCACGCGGATGACGGTGCCGGTGGCGGCCGGGTTGAGGCCGAGGCCGGCATCGCGGATGGCCTTCTCCACCGCCTGCATGCTGCCCTTGTCGTACGGCTGCACGGTCAGGGTGCGTGCGTCGCTGACGGAAATATTCGCCAGCTGGTTGAGCGGCGTTTTGGCGCCGTAGTAGTCCACCTTCACGTGTTCGAGCAGGCCCGCGTGCGCCCGCCCGGTGCGCAGCTTGCTCATCTCGCTCTTCAGCGTCTCGAGCGACTTGGTCATGCGCCCTTCGGCGTCTTTTTTGATCTGGTCCACGGATTGGGTCATGGTCAGTCTCCCGCTTTTACCAAGGTGCCTTCGTTTTCACCCAGCGCCGCGCGCTTGAGGCTGCCGGGCTTGTTGATCGAGAACACGCGCAGCGGCATGTTCTGTTCGCGGCACAGCGCGATCGCCGTTGCGTCCATCACACCCAGGCGCTTGGCCAACACCTCGCCGTAGGTGATGACGTCGTAGCGTTTCGCCTCCGGGTGGCGCACCGGGTCGCGGTCATACACGCCGTCGACCTTGGTCGCCTTGAATACGATGTCGGCGCCGATTTCGATGCCGCGCAACGTCGCCGCGGTATCGGTGGTGAAAAACGGGTTGCCGGTGCCGGCGGCGAAGATCACCACGCGCCCGCGTTCGAGGTGCCGGATCGCGCGCCGGCGCACGTACGGCTCGACCACCTGGTCCATGCGGATCGCCGACTGCACGCGCGTCACCACGCCCTCGCGCTCGAACGCATTCTGCAACGCGAGCGCGTTGATCACGGTCGCGAGCATGCCCATGTAGTCGGCCGAGGCGCGCTCCATGCCCTGGGCCGAGCCGGCCACGCCGCGAAAGATATTGCCGCCGCCGATGACGACGCCGACCTGTACGCCGGCCTCGACCACCGACTTGATCTCGGCGGCGAGACGCGCAAGCGTCTCGGGGTTAATGCCGTAGGCATCGCTCCCCATGAGCGCCTCGCCGGAGAGCTTGAGCAGCACACGGCGGTAGGCGGCGCCCATTTTGTTCAGGCCCCTTTGACCTGCGCCATGACTTCGGCGGCGAAGTCGGTAGTCTTCTTCTCGATGCCCTCGCCCACCTCGAAGCGCGCGAAGCGCACGACCTTGGCACCCTTCGACTTGAGCAGCTTCTCGACCGTGGTGTCCGGGTCCTTCACGAACGGCTGACCGAGCAGCGTGATCTCGTTCAGGTACTTGTTCACGCGTCCTTCGACCATCTTCTCGATGATATTGGCCGGCTTGCCGGAGGTCTGTGCCTGTTCGGCGAAAATTGCTTTTTCTTTCGCAATCGCATCCGCCGGCACCTGGTCCTTTGATACGCACTCGGGTCGCGAAGCGGCCACGTGCATGGCGATGTCTTTTGCCAGCGCCTCGTCGCCGCCCTCAAGCTCGACCAGCACGCCGATCTTGCGGCCGTGCACGTAGCCGGCGATGTGGCCCTTGTCCGAAGCGTAGCGCGTGAAGCGGCGCACCGCCATTTTCTCGCCGAGCTTCATCACGAGCCCTTCGAGCGACTGGGCGACCGTCACCGCCGCGCCGTCTTTGAGCGCGAGCGCGCCGAGCGCGTTCACGTCCGCGGGATTGGAGGCGGTGACGCGCGCCGCGACATCCTGGGCAAAACCCATGAACTCGTCGCCTTTGGCGACGAAATCGGTTTCGGAGTTGACCTCGACCATGGCCGCGAGCTTGCGGTCGGCCGAGAGGTGCAGGCCGATGGCGCCGTCGGCAGCGGTGCGCCCGGCCTTCTTCTCGATCTTGGCGCCGGCCTTCTTGCGAAGCAGATCGGCCGCGGCCTCCATGTCGCCACTGGTTTCCTGGAGCGCGGCTTTGCACTCCATCATGCCGAGCCCGGTGCGTTCGCGCAGCTCTTTGACCTGTTGTGCGGAAATGCTCATGACATCCTCATAATAAAATCGGATTGCGCCGTCCGCCGGTACACGGCGAACGGGCGGTGCTCAAAGCGAAGGGGGCGGCGCCCCCTTCTGGTTACTCGCCAGCCGTCTCGTCGGCGGCCGGCTTCTTGGCCGGCTTGGCCTTCGGCGTGGCGCGCGCGGGCTTCTTGGGCGCGGGCTTCGCCTCACTGACGGTCTCGGTCGCACCCTCGGCGCCGGCCTTCTTCTTGGAGACGACCTTGATCTTGGCCGGCTCCTCCGCCTCGACCTCGACAAACTCGTCCTCGCTGCCCACGAGCATCTCCTGACGCTTGGCCTGGCCGGCGATGATCGCGTCCGCCGCGGCGCCGGCGTACAGCCGGATGGCGCGGATGGCGTCGTCGTTGCCGGGGATCACGTAGTCCACGCCGTCGGGCTTGCAGTTCGAGTCCACGACGCCGACCACCGGGATATTCAGCTTGTTCGCTTCCGCGACCGCGATGTACTCGTTGCCGACGTCGATCACGAACAGCGCGTCCGGGATGCCGGGCATGTCCTTGATGCCGCCGAGACTGCCTTCGAGTTTCACGCGTTCGCGGTCGAGCTCAAGAATTTCCTTCTTGCCGAGCTTGTCGGCAGTGCTGGCGTCAGCCAGCATGCTTTCGATGCTCTTCAGGCGCTCGATCGAGCGGCGCACGGTGCGGTAGTTGGTCAGCATGCCGCCGAGCCAACGCTGGCTCACGTACGGCACACCGGCGCGCTGCGCCTCTTCCGCGACGATGTCCTGCGCCTGGCGCTTGGTGCCGACGAACAGCACCGTGCCGCCGTTGGCCGCGAGCTTCTGCAGGAACGCCATCGCCTCGTTGAACAGCGGCAGCGTCTTTTCGAGATTAATGATGTGGATCTTGTTGCGCTCGCCGAAAATGAACGGACGCATCTTGGGGTGCCAGAAGCGGGTCTGGTGGCCGAAATGCACGCCGGCCTCCAGCATCTGACGCATGCTGATATTGCTCATGTTGTCTCCTCGGGTTGTTTCCGCCGCGGGCCCCATGCCCCAACCCGCGGAAACCGCAGGCACCCGGGAGCACGTGTCGACCACGCGTGAGAGTTAATAAAAATTACCCCGGGACGTCCGGGGCGCGCGTTTTATACCACAGCGGCTAAATTCCGGCAATCTTTCAAGGAGTTCGGTACGCGCAAGGCCTTTTTAAAACCGCTCCAATCCCCGAGAATAGGCCTCCGAAACACGATTCCCGAACCCGCCACATGGCCGTCACCCGAAAAAACCCCGCCGAAATCGAAAAGATGCGTATCGCCGGCCGCCTCTCGGCCGAGGTGCTCAGGATGATCGAGTCGCATGTGCGCCCCGGGATCACCACCGGCGAGCTCGACCGCCTGTGCCACGACTATATCGTCAACGTACAGAAGGCCGTTCCGGCGCCGCTCAACTACAAGGGCTTCCCCCGCTCCATCTGCACCTCGGTCAACCACCAGGTGTGCCACGGCATCCCGGGCGAGAAGCAGCTCAAGAAAGGCGACATCGTCAACATCGACATCACCGTCATCAAGGATGGCTGGCACGGCGACACGAGCAAAATGTTCTTCGTCGGCGAGTCGTCGATCCAGGCGAAGCGTCTGGTGCAGGTGACGCACGAATGCATGCTACGCGGTATCGCCCAGGTGCGTCCGGGCGCACGCCTCGGCGACATCGGTCATGCTATTCAAACGCACGCCGAGGCACACGGTTTCTCCGTGGTGCACGAGTACTGCGGCCACGGCATCGGCCGCGAGTTCCACGAGGACCCACAGGTGCTGCACTACGGCAAACCCGGTACCGGCATGGAGCTCGAGCCCGGCATGATCTTCACGGTCGAACCCATGATCAACGCCGGCCGGCGCGAGGTGAAGCTGCTGCCGGATAACTGGACTGTGGTGACGCGTGATCACTCGCTCTCGGCGCAGTGGGAGCACACGGTACTCGTCACCGACAATGGCTACGAAATTCTGACCCAGCTCCCGGGCGATAGCCCGTAAGCCATGCACGAAGCCGCTGCCAAGCCGTTCGATGCGCGTGCGTTCGACCGGTCGCTGGCGCAGGCTGCCGATCTCTTGCCGCTGTTCCGCGCCACCCTGCGCGAGTCGCGTGAAGCTTTGCGCCTGCGTTTTCAGAACGACGGCGACGCCGCGCGCCTGGTGCACGCGCACGCCGCGCTCGTCGATGCGCTACTGGTGCGTGTCTGGAAACGGCACCTGAAAAAATTCCCGCCACGCGTACCGGTGACGCTCGTCGCCGTCGGCGGCTACGGGCGCGGAGAGCTGCATCCGCACTCCGACATCGACCTTATGCTGTTGACCGAGCGTGGCAGCGCCGACGACCTGCGCGATTTTGCGGAACATCTGCTGCGCTTCCTCTGGGACATGGGGCTCGAAGTCGGCCACTCCGTGCGCACGCTCAGGCAGTGCGCGGAGGAATCGAAAAAGGACATTACCGTCGCCACCAACCTGATGGAATCGCGCTTGCTCTGCGGCGACCGCGCATTGCATGCGCGCATGCGCGAGCAGATCCACGCCAACCGTCTGTGGCCGAGCAAGAAATTCTTCGGCGCCAAGTGGCAGGAACAGATCGCGCGCCACCGCCATTTCAACGACACCGCTTACAACCTCGAACCAAACGTCAAGGACGGCCCCGGCGGCCTGCGCGATATCCAGACGGTCGCGTGGGTGACGCAACGGCACTTCGACACCGCCTCGCTACACGATCTGGTCAAACGCGGTTTCCTGCGCGAGGGCGAGTACCGCGCGCTCGTGCGCGGACGCAACTACCTGTGGAAGGTGCGCGCCGGGCTGCACTACCTCGCCGGGCGACGCGAAGACCGGCTGTTGTTCGACCACCAGCGCGCGCTCGCCAGCCAGTTCGGTTTCCGCGACCGCCGCGGCATCCTCGCGGTCGAGCTGTTCATGAAGCAGTACTATCGTACGATCAAGGAGCTTCAGCTTCTCAACGAAATCCTGCTGCAACACTTCCAGGAAACCTTCGTTGCGACACCACGCGCCAAACCCCAGCCGCTCAATCGGCGCTTCCAGGCGCGTCACGGCTTTCTCGAAGCCACACATCCGAAGGTGTTCGAACGCTCCCCCTTCGCGCTGCTCGAACTGTTCCTGGTCATGCAGCAGCACCGAAGGCTCAAGGGCGTGCGCGCCGACACCATCCGGCTGGTGCACGCGAGCTTACCGCGCATCAACGCCAAATTCCGACGCGATCTCGCCTGCCGCAGCCTGTTCATGGAGATCCTGCGCCAACCGCGCGGCATCACCCACGAATTGCGGCGCATGAACGCCTACGGCGTGCTCGGCGCCTACCTGCCGGCGTTCGGGCGTATTGTCGGCCAGATGCAGCACGACCTGTTCCACGTCTACACCGTGGACCAACACACGCTGTTCGTGCTGCGCAACGTGCGCCGCTTCGCGGTGCCGGAGTTCCGCCACGAATTTCCGTTCCTGAGCGATCTGATACAGCACCTGGTCAAGCCCGAGCGGCTGTACCTGGGCGCCCTGTTCCACGACATCGCCAAGGGCCGCGGCGGCGACCACTCGGTGCTGGGCGAACGCGAAGTTGGCGATTTCTGCCGTCATCACTTGCTGAGCGACTACGACACGCGCTTCATCCAGTGGCTCGTGCGCCATCACCTGGTCATGTCGCAGACCGCGCAGCGCGACGACATCTTCGACCCGGACGTGGTGTTGCGCTTTGCGCGCCTCGTCGGCGACCAGGAGCATCTCGACAACCTGTACCTCCTGACCGTGGCCGACATGCGCGGCACGAGCCCGGCGGTGTGGAATGCCTGGAAAGGCAGGCTGCTGTCGCAGCTTCATAGCGCCACGACGCGCCTGCTGCGCCGCGGCATCGCCCAGCCGCTCGATGTCGAGGCGCACATCGCCGACCTCAAGCGCGATGCGTTGACGCATCTGCACGACAGCGGCCTGCCGCCTGAACGCATCGAGCGGTTCTGGGCCGATCTCGATGCCGACTATTTCCTGCCCTACGATGCCGAGAGCCTTGCGTGGCACGCAAGTTCCATTGCCGGCGCCGCGGCCGCCGAGCTGCCGCTCGTCGCCACGCGCTGGTCGCCCGAGCTCGGCGGCAGCGAGTTCCTGGTCTACGCCCCCGACCGCGAGGACCTGTTTTCCATTCTCACCGCCGGCTTCGACCGGCTGAACCTGTCCATCGTGGATGCGCGCATCCACACCCTGCGCAACGGTTTCGCGCTCGATACCTTTGTGGTCCTGGACCACGCCGGCCAACCGGTGTCCGATCCGCGCGCGCTCGTGCACCTGCAGGAATCCATGCGCGCGCAGCTGCTCGATCCAAAACCCGGCCGCGACCTGCGCGGCGCGCCGTTGATGCGCGCGCTCAAGCATTTCCCGATCGAGACGCGCGTGCACTTCACGCCCTCGGCCAAGGGCAACCAGACGATTATGGAAGTCGTGGCGCAGGACCGTCCCGGCCTGCTCTACCAGGTGTCGCTGGCGCTCGCGCACTGCCACGCGAACCTCGTAGCGGCCAAGGTCTCGACCTACGGCGAGCGCGCGGAGGACGTGTTCTTCGTCAATACCCGACAGGGTCAGCCGCTGACGGACGCGGAGCAGATGAAGTGCCTGGAGGCGGAAATCGTGCGCCGGTTAGCGCCGGCTTCAGTTACGCCGGCAACGCAGTCTCTGCAATTCTAAAAATTACCCGCCTAAGTAAGCCTGCCTGACACGCGGATTGGCGAGCAGCGCCCTGGCCTCATCGGCTAGTGTCACGCGCCCGCTTTCGAGCACATAGCCGCGGTGGCTGACTTCGAGCGCAAGCTTGGCGTTCTGTTCCACCAGCAGCAGCGTCACGCCCTCGGCGGAAATCCTGCGGATGATCTCAAAGATTTTCTGCACCAGGATCGGCGCGAGCCCCATGCTGGGCTCGTCGAGCAGCAGCAGCCGCGGCCGACTCAACAACGCGCGGCCGATGGCCAGCATCTGCTGCTCGCCGCCGGAGAGCGTACCGGCGGATTGACGCCGGCGCTCGGCCAGACGCGGGAACAAGTCATAGGCGCGATCCATGTCCTGACGGATGCCAGTGGTGTCCTTGCGCGCATAAGCGCCGAGGCGCAGGTTTTCTTCCACGGTGAGGCGGCCGAAGATGCCGCGACCCTCGGGGACCAGTGCAATACCACGGCGTACGAGATCGTGCGAGGCCCGACCCGAAATCGATTTGCCTTCGAAATGGATGTCGCCGGCGCTCGGCGCGAGCATGCCGGCGAGCGACTTGAGCGTCGTGGTCTTGCCGGCGCCGTTGGCGCCGATGAGGCACACCAGCTCACCCGGGTTCACGTTGAGGTCAATGCCCTTCACGGCCTTGATCTGGCCGTAGGACACCTCAAGTCCGCGCGCTTCGAGCATGCTCATGCCAACGCACCGCCGAGGTAGGCCTCAATCACCTTCGGATTGCTCCGCACCTCGGCCGGCAACCCCTCGGCGATTTTCTTTCCATAGTCGAGCACGCCGACGCGATTGCACACGCCCATGACCAGCGCTACGTCGTGCTCGATGAGCAGCAGCGTCACGCCGTCGCGGCGAATGGCCGTGAGCAATTCCTGAAGCGTGCCGGTCTCGCTCGGGTTCATGCCGGCGGCCGGCTCGTCGAGCGCCAGCAACTTCGGGTCGGTTGCGAGCGCGCGCGCGATTTCGAGACGGCGCTGGTCGCCATAAGACAGATGCTTGGCCAGCACGTCGCCATGAGCACCGATGCCGACGTAATCGAGCAGCTCGCGGGCGCGCGCCCGGATGCCTGCCTCCTCCGCGCGCGTTGCACCGTCGCGCAGGATGGCGCCGACGACGCCGGCGTGCGTACGCACGTGCCGACCGGCCATGACGTTTTCAAGCGCCGACATGTTGGCGAACAGGCGGATGTTCTGGAACGTGCGCGCGATGCCGCGCGCGACCACCTCGTTCGGTTTGCGGCCGGCGAGATTGTCAGCGCCGAGCAGGACGCGGCCGGCCTCGGGCGCATACAGACCGGTGATGACATTGAACAGCGTGGTCTTTCCGGCGCCGTTGGGTCCGATGAGGCCGTAGATCTCGCCCGCGCGGATTTCGAGCGAGACGTCGTCCAGCGCCGCGAGGCCGCCGAAACGTTTCGACACGCCTTCGACGCGCAGCAGCGCCGTGGTAGCTGTCATGGCTTCAGCGCTGGCTATCATAGAGCGACGCCTGCTCCTGCTTGAGCACCGTGGCCTCGGAGCCGAACTCGCGCCGGCGGCGTTCGGATGGGATCAGTCCCGCGGGACGGAAGATCATGATGAGGACCAATGCCAACCCGAAAACCAGCATGCGCAGGTCGGCGGGATCGACCAGCACGTCGTTGAACAGTAGCCGCTGCAGGTCGCCTAGGTAGCGCAGCGCCTCGGGGAAGGTCGTGAGCAGCACCGCACCCAGGATCACGCCCGCGATGTTACCCATGCCGCCGAGCACGACCATGCACAGCACGATGATGGACTCGAACAGGTTGAACGATTCTGGACTGATGAAGCCCTGAAACCCGGCGAACAGGCCGCCGCTGATACCGCCGAACGAGGCGCCCATGGCGAACGCGAGCAGCTTCACGTTGCGCGTGTGGATGCCCATCGCCTCGGCCGCGACCTCGTCCTCGCGGATCGCGACCCAGGCACGGCCGATGCGCGAATCCTGCAGCCGCAGCGAGACGAAGATGATGCCGAGCGTGAGCAGCAGGAACAGGTAGTAATAGGTATAGATGCCCGGGAAACTGAACCCGAGCAGGGTGTGCGTCTGGCTGAAGGAGAAGCCGCCAAGGCTGATCGGGTCGATGAAGTTCACGCCCTGCGGCCCGTTGGTGATGTTCACCGGCGCGTTCAGGTTGTTGAGGAAGATACGGATGATCTCGCCGAAGCCGAGCGTGACAATGGCGAGATAATCGCCACGCAGCCGCAATGTCGGCGCGCCAAGCAGCACGCCGAAAACGCCCGCCACCAGCGCGCCCAGCGGCAGCAACGCCCAGAACGGCAGGTGCAACCCGAAGTGCGGCGAGGCGAGCAGCGCGTAGAGATAGGCGCCGACGGCGTAGAACGCGATGTAACCGAGATCGAGCAGCCCGGCGTAGCCGACGACGATGTTAAGACCGAGCGCCAGCATGACGTAGAGCAGCGTGAAATCGAGGATGCGTACCCACCCCCGCCCCAAACCCGCGCCGATAAGAAACGGCGCCGCCGCGAGCAGCATGGCAAGCAGGATATAGGCCACCCACGCTGCGCGGCGATCTTTCTTGATTTCTTCCCAGCGCGCGAACATCAGGCGCGCTCCGCCACGCGCTCGCCGAGCAGTCCAGAGGGCTGGAATACCAGCACCAGGATCAGCACGAAGAACGCGAACACGTCCTGATAGTGACTGCCGAGGAAGCCGAAGCTGAGATCACCGATGTAACCGGCGCCGAGGCTTTCAATGATGCCGAGCAGCAAGCCACCGAGCATGGCGCCGGCGATATTGCCGATGCCGCCCAGCACCGCGGCGGTGAACGCCTTGAGGCCGAGGAGGAAGCCCATGTGGTAATGCGCCAAACCGTAATAGGCGGCCACCATCACGCCGGCCACGGCCGCGAGCGCGGCACCGAGGATGAACGTGATCGAAATGATGGTGTTGGCGTTGATGCCCATGAGCCCGGCCACGTCCGGCGCCTGCGCCGTAGCGCGCATGGCGGCGCCGAGCTTCGTGCGTGTGACCAGCCACAGAAGCCCGGCCATAAGCAGGCACGACAGCACAATAATAAGTATCTGCAGGTTGGTGATGGTCGCGCCAAGAATTTCGTAACGCACCACCGGTAACAGCGGCGGAAAGCTGATGTACTGCTTGCCCCAGATGAGCATGGCGACGTTCTGGAGCACGATGGACACGCCGATGGCGGTGATCAGCGCCGCCAGCCGCGGCGCCCGGCGCAACGGCCGGTAGGCCACGCGCTCGATGGCGAAGCCGAGCGCCATGCACCCGGGAATCGCCACAGCCAACCCCATAAGCACAATCAGGATGCCCGGCAGGTCCGTCCCCAACAGCGCGCCCATCACCGCGAGCGCGATCATGGCACCAAACATCGTCACCTCGCCGTGGGCGAAGTTGATGAGCTCAAGGATGCCGTAGACCATCGTGTAACCCAGCGCGACGAGCGCGTAGATGCTGCCGAGCACCAGGCCGTTGATGATCTGTTGGGTGAATATGTCCAAACGCCGTTCTCCGGGCGATTCAGGGCGCGGCTAGGATACCTTATCGCATAAGGTTTCTGAGCGGCAGGAACTACGACTTGCGATCAAGCCAGGATTCGGCTGCCTGAATAAACGATTCGGTTTCTGCGAGCAGTTCGGCTACTTCATCTTGTCCCAAGCCGGTCTCGGCAAGGTAATCTGCTTGCTGGCGTTTCCCAAATGCTTTTATCAACAATCGGTGAAAACGCGGGTCCAGAAGTCCCTTCTGGGCAAATTCCTGCCCATAGGCCGAAATAACGCCTTTGTGGCTTGAAAAGGAAAGCCCGGCTTTGTCGAGCAGCGTTTCCGCACAGAAGAAAGCGGCGTAATAAATCCGCGACACTGCCGAGTCGTAATCGCCCGCATCGAGCAGCAACCGAGCCGAGACAAGATAGCGTTTAGCTTTTTTGAGAAGCGCAGCGCGAATCGTCACGCAGCGATCCCTTCACGGCGGACGTTGCGCCAGAATGGACCTTCGGCGGTCTTCAACGTGTTCTCCGCCACCGGCAAAATCGAAAGCAGTACACCGTAGCGCAGGTTGAAATCTGCGAGGATATCGGCAATGTGGTCGATCTCGCGCGTGGGGTGATTTACCTCGCGGAGGACTAGCAGAACATCCACATCTGATTCGGCGTGGGCCTCGCCCCTCGCCTCTGAACCGTATAGCCACAGGCGCACGTAGCGGTCACCATAACGACCGCGCAAAGCGGCAGAAAGCTCCTGCAGGATACTGTCTAGTTTTGGGTGGTGTGTAACCATACTTAAAAGTTTAACCCCTTCCGAGACCTTTTACGTATCCCTCATCATAAGGGCCTAGCCTCACGCAGCACCCGCTCGCGCATACGCGGTTTCAGGCCATTTTCGGTGGCTATATTTACCTCGCGATGCAGCAACACCCGTAAATCCATCAACAAGCCACCCATATCGAGAAGTGTACGGCTCTCTTCCATATCGACCAAAAGATCGATGTCGCTCCGCTCATCGGCTTCGCCCCGTGCGACAGAACCAAAAACCCGCACGTTGCTCGCGCCGTGCGCGGCTGCAACCTGTAGGATATCGTCCCGCTTGTTTTGCAGTAGTTTCTGGGCGCTATCTTGTTCCGGGTAGCTTGTGGCCATAACGCAGCGCTGATTTATGCCTTCTTCACAAATTCCGACTTCAACTGCATCGGGCCGATGCCGTCAATTTTGCAGTCAATATTATGGTCGCCTTCGACGAGGCGGATATTTTTGACTTTGGTTCCAACCTTAACTACCGATGACGAACCTTTTATCTTCAGGTCTTTGATGACCGTGACCACATCGCCATCATGCAGCACGTTACCGTGTGCGTCGCGCACGATAAGCTCTTGCTCGGTGCTCTCAACCGGAGCATCTTTCGACCATTCATGCGCACATTCGGGACAAACGAGCATATTTCTATCTTCGTAGGCATATTCCGAGCCACATTTCGGGCATTTAGGCAAATTGCTCATACTGTTCTCTGTTTCTGATTGACTAACGTCTGGTTGTGCGACGCTAGCTCGTTGTAAACGAAGCTGGTGGATTCAGACATCTAAGACGATGGTCTATCGTCAATTGCTCGATTATCAGTTATTTACTGGCAAGGCCCCATTTTGGACGGAAAGTATAGGAGGCGGAAGCTTCAGGGAGGAGTTAACGACTTCATGGCCAGTTGCACCCTTGATACCTTGTCCCCATAGGAACACCTCTGCACCATAAACGCTTGGGGTCATGATCAGCCCTGGCTCTGTTGCATCTGAGAATGTCTTAGCTAGATGTTCCTTGCTGCCATAGCTGTAGCGGGACTCGACAAGACCAGAACGCACTAGTCCTTCTACAGAATGAATAAGGATTGCTCCAGGTTCTTCGTGCGGACCAAAATCCATGGCTTGCATGTACACTGACAATGGTATGTACACGCTCATCTCATTTCTGTCGGTCCCCAGGCTCTTTCCTTTGCCATTATAAATGCCGTAGACAATCGAGTAGAAAAGATAGTGAAGGCGAAGTTGGTAGACTGAAAGAGACTTGATAGTCGCGAGAACAGCTACACCTCTGTCATCTCGGTCTATCTCGGACTTCGAGGAAGCTAGAACACCACCATAGTAGTCAGCGACTATTGAATCTTCACAGAAGCGACCTTCATCAAGAATGTGCTTGAGGACTCTTGGACTTACAGTACCTGGCTCATCAAGCCTCGGTCCTAGCTTCGCTTGTGCCCGTATAAAAATATTATCGAGGTTGACGTTGCATTTTTGCACGAGGTTCTTAAGCTCTCCTCCAACGTAGTCAGCTGTTGGCCCCAAAATCTTCACCAAGATGTCTTTTGAGCCTATAACTGCGAGTCCAGCGCCGACAGCGGTAATTGGATCCACAGGTATCTCCAACAAAGCTATTTTGATCTAAGTCGATTTATTTCTTGGTCGATTTAGCGTCATCACCCATCACCGTCTCCACCACCTCCCACTTGCCGCCTTTCACGCGATAAAGCGTGATGGCGCCGCCGAGGACGTCACCCTTCTCGTCGAAGCCGATTTCGCCGGTGACGCCGGTGAAGCGCACCTTGGGAATGGCCGCGAGGTATTTCGACGGCTCGGCCGAATCGGCCATCTGCATCGCCTCGACCATCGCGCGGGTTGCGTCGTAGGCATAAGGCGCATAAGTCTGGATCGGACCGTACTTGGCGACGAACTTGTCGCGGAAGCTCTTGCCACCCGGCATGCTGTCGAGCGGCAGGCCCGGCGAGGACGCGGTCACGCTCTCGGCATCCTTACCCGCGAGCTTGAGGAACTCAGTAGTCTGCACGCCGTCGCCGCCGAGGTACTTGGCCTTGAGCCCAAGCCCATGCATCTGTTTCACCATCGGCGCGCCCTGCGGGTCCATGCCGCCGTAGAAAATCACGTCCGGATTCTTGCCCTTGATCGAGGTAAGAATCGCCGTGAAATCGGTCGCGCGGTCGTTGGTGTATTCGCGCGCCACGACGGAACCACCCGACGCCTTCACCGCTTTCTCGACCTCGTCCGCGAGGCCCTGACCGTAAGCGGTACGGTCATCGATGATGGCGATGCGTTTGCCGCCCAGCTTCTTCACTGCGTACTCGCCCAGCACCTTGCCCTGCTGGCGGTCGTTGGTCATGGTGCGGAACGAGCTTTTGAAGCCCTGTTCGGTGTACTTGATGGCGGTCGCCGACGGCGAAATTTGCGGGATGCCGGCGTCGTGGTAAATCTTCGAGGCCGGGATGGAAGTACCGGAGTTGAGATGGCCGACCACGCCCTTCACCTGCGCGTCCACCAGCTTCTGCGCCACGATGGTCGCGGTCTTGGGATCGGCCTGGTCGTCCTCGCTCACGAGTTCGAAGCGGACTTTCTTGCCGCCGATCATGAGACCCTTGGCGTTGACCTCTTCGAGCGCCAAGCGCGCGCCGTTGTCGTTGTCGCGGCCCAGGTGCGCCTGCGGGCCGGTGAGCGGCGCCACCGAGCCGATCTTCACCACCATCTCGCCGCCGGCGGGCGCAGGCGTGGAAGGTTTTTTCTCGCAGGCAACCAGACCGACGGCCAGCACGGCCGAGAGAACGCCAAGGTATACACGCTGTTTCACGAGCACTCCTCCGAATATTTTTTCTTGATAAGCCATATCGTACCAACGCGCCCGTGCGGGCGGAAAGTCGAAAACCGTCAGCCACCCTTCTCCGGCGGCAGGCGCAGGCGCATTCCCACCGGCGGTTCGGTCTCCGAGAGGCTGTTGAGGAAGCGCAAAGCCTCGATGTGCAAGTTGTACTGGCGCGCGATGGACGCAAGCGTCTCGCCCTGCTGCACGACGTGCTCCTGCGGGCGCACCCGGGCTTCGACCGTGGCGGGCCTGGGTGGCGGCGCGGACGGCGCCTGACGCGCGACGAAGCGTTTGACGCCAGCGAGGATGCCCTGGGCAAGGCTGCGCTGGAACGCCGGCGTGCGCAGCTTGCGCTCCTCGTCCGGATTGGAGATGAACGCCGTTTCCACCAGCACCGACGGGATGTCCGGCGACTTGAGCACGGCGAAGCCGGCCTGTTGGACGCGCCGCTGGTGCACGTGGCCGACGCGTTTTATCTCGCCAAGGATGTCCTCGCCGAGCAGCAGGCTGTGCTCGATGGTCTTCGAGTGCGACATATCGAGCAGCACACGCGCGAGCACGCTGTCCTTGTCGTTCAGGCTGACGCCGCCGATGAGGTCGGCGGCGTTCTCGCGGTCGGCAAGATGGCGTGCCATGGCGTTGCTCGCGCCGCGCTCTGAAAGCGCGTACACCGACGAACCGCGCGCCTGCTTGGCAGGCACGGCATCGGCATGGATCGAGATGAACACGTCTGCGCGATTCTTTCGCGCCTTCTGGAAGCGACTGCGCAGGCCGACATAATAATCGCCGTCGCGGATGAGCAGCGCCTTCATGTTCGGGGTTTGATCGATGAGTCGCGCCAGCTCGCGCGCGACCGCAAGTGTCACGTCCTTCTCACGCGTGCGGTAACGCCGCCCGAGCGCGCCCGGGTCTTCGCCACCGTGGCCGGCATCGATGGCGATGACCATCATGCGCGGGCCGGCGGGTGCTTCGGGTTTTGATACCGGCCGTGCGGGTTCAGTGGCGGGTTTGGCGGCGTCATCTTCTGGCGTCTGGCGCGCATCATATAAGTCCACCACCAGACGGTGTCCGTACTGGCCGGCGGGCTTGAGCACGAAGCTGCGCGGTTTCACCTCGGCCTTGAGGTCGATGACGATGCGCAGGACGTCACCCTCCGGCTTGCCGGTGCGCACCGCGCCGATGAGCGGGTTGTCGGCCTCCGTTTCCGCGAGTGCGCCGGCGAGTTTGGCGCGCTCCATGTCGATGACCAGCCGGTGCGGATCGGCGAGCGTGAACAGGCGGTGTTCGAGCGGACCGCTCAAGTCGAATACGAGACGGGTGTGATCCGGCGCGCGCCACATGCGCAGGTTTTGTACCGTGACGGAGTCCGCTTGTGCTGGTGGTAACCACAACAGCCACAGCAAAACGGCAATAGTCGATGTCAGAAACCGCTGAGCCATGCCTCGCCCCGAGGAGTATGCGCCGTCACCGTCACGCTGCGTCCATTGTTGGCCGGTGCAATCATAACGGCCACGTCCGGCGCGGGCAAAAGCCCTTTGGCGCGTTCGGCCCACTCAACGACGCACAGGTCCGGCCCGGCCAGATAGTCGCGGATGCCGAGAAACTCAAGCTCCTCGGGATCCTTCAGGCGATACAGATCGAAATGGTAGAAGCGACGGCCGTTCATTTCGTACGGCTCTACGAGCGTAAATGTCGGACTCTTCACCGCGCCGGCGTGCCCGAGCGCGCGCAGCAGGCCGCGCACGAACGTCGTCTTTCCCGCGCCGAGCGGGCCGTTGAGCGTAACGAGCTTGAGGTTTCCAAGCGCCGAGACGAACCGGCCGCCGAATGCCTCCATGTCCGCCTCGGTGGCAACATGTAGCGATATCTGTTTCATTCGGCAACTGCTCCAGGCGTTGCTCTACCTCCTCCATCCCTGGAGTCGTCTTGCGCCAGCCGGTTGATGAGTCCGCGCAGCGGTGCAAACAGGTCCGAGGCGGCGAGACCGATTTCACCTCCCTGCTCCGCCGCTTCATCGCCGGCGCGGGCGTGCAGCCACACACCGAGACGCGCGGCGTCGCGCGGCGCCAAGCACTGGGCCAGCAGCGCGGCGATGACGCCGGTCAGCACGTCGCCCATGCCGGCGCTGGCCATGCCGGGGTTGCCGGCGTCGCACAGATCGAAAGTTTCATCGCCGGCGGAGCAAACAATCGTGCCCGCGCCCTTGAGCACGCACACACCGCCGAACTTGTCCGCAATCGCGCGCGCGGCGGCGAAGCGATCGGACTGAATGGCGTCGGAGCTGGTGCCGAGCAGGCTCGCCGCCTCACCGGGATGCGGCGTCAACACCCACTCCTCACGACGCATCGGCTCCTGCGAAAGCCAATAGAGCCCGTCGGCATCCACCACCAGCGGCCGGCGCGCATCGAGCGCAGCGGTAAAAAGCTTTCCGCCCCAGCCATTGCGTTGTAGTCCGGGACCGACGGCGATGACACGGGCGCGCGCCAGCAGTGGCGCGAGATCCGCCGGGCCGGTTACGCCAAAGGCGATCAGCTCCGGGCGCGCGGCATTGACCGTCGCCGAATGGGCTGTATGGGTCGCGAGCGTGACCAGACCGGCGCCAGCGCGTAACGCCGCCTCACCCGCCAAATGCACCGCGCCCGGCATGCCGCGATCGCCACCGACCACGAGCACATGACCAAAGCTGCCCTTGTGCGCGCTGCGGGCGCGGGGAGCGAGCAGGCCGTGGAGATTGCCAGGCGTGATACGGCGCGCTACCGGTACGACATCTTTATAGATTGTCGCCGGTACGCTGAGATCGTCGAAAAAAATATCGCCGGTATAGCTGGGTCCATCTCCAGTGAAGAGCCCGGTCTTGAGGCCGATAAAACTCATCGTCGCCTGTGCGCGCACCGCTGCGCCCATGACGCGACCGGTGTCGGCATTAAGACCAGAGGGAATGTCCACTGCCAGGACCGGCACACCGGCGTTATTTACCGCCTCGATGGCAGCGCGCCACGAACCGCTTACCTCGCGTTCGAGGCCAGTGCCGAGCAAGGCGTCCACGATAACATCGCAACCGCTGAGCTGCATTGCATCGAATAGCATGGACTTGAGGCCGGCAGCTTCGCAGGCCTGGCGCATCGTCGCTGCGTCGCCCGTCGCAGGCATGTCCCCCAATTGCAACAGCACCGGGGCGCGTCCATCGGACTGCGCCAGATGCGCAACGACATATCCGTCACCGCCGTTGTTGCCGGGACCGCAGACGACGGCGATCTTCCGCGCCCGTGGCCAGCGAACACGCAACAGTCCATAAGCCGCTTCGCCTGCGCTTTGCATGAGCGTGGCGCCGGGAATGCCGTGCGTCTCGATCGCGTGGCGGTCGAGTTCGCGCACCTGGGCAGCGCGGTACAGCGCATCGGGAAGGCTCGGGGCCGGCGGTTTCTGCACAAGGTATATGATAGTCGAATGGCCCTGGCGCGAAACGATACGACCGCTGAGCGACATGACGTCGATCTCACGACGCTGTCGCACGACATCAAGCGTTGGGGGCAGGAACTTGGCTTCCAGCAGGTCGGCATCGCCGACACCGATTTAAGCAAGGCCGAGACGCGGCTTCTCGACTGGCTGGGACGCGGCTGGCACGGCGAGATGGACTACATGGCGGCGCACGGCACACGCCGCAGCCGCCCGGCCGAGCTTGTGACCGGCACGGTGCGCGTCATCAGCGTGCGGCTGGATTATTTCCCGGCACAGGCGGAACCGGCCGATTCGGTATTGCAGCGGGCCGATACCGGCTATGTCGCGCGCTACGCCCTGGGTCGGGATTACCACAAGGTGCTGCGCTCGCGGCTGCAAAAGCTCGCTGGACGCATTGAAAGCGTTATCGGCGGTTTCAATTATCGGGTGTTCACCGACAGCGCACCGGTGCTGGAGAAGCCGCTGGCGCAAAAGGCGGGCTTGGGCTGGATCGGCAAGCACACTAACTTGCTCAACCGCGAGACCGGCTCATGGTTTTTCCTCGGCGAGTTGTATACCGACCTGCCGCTGCCGGTGGACACGCCGGCCGCCGACCATTGCGGTACCTGCCATGCCTGTCTCGACGTCTGCCCGACCCAGGCCATTGTTGCGCCCTACCAACTCGATGCGCGCCGTTGCATCTCCTATCTCACGATCGAACTGAAAGGCTCAATTCCCGTCGAGCTGCGACCGCTCATGGGCAACCGCATTTTCGGCTGTGACGATTGCCAGCTGGTCTGTCCGTGGAACCGCTTCGCCCGATTCACTGCGGAGCCCGATTTCACGCCGCGACACAATCTCGACGCGCTGCAACTTGTTGGGCTGTTCGGCTGGAGCGAGGAGGAATTTCTGAAACGGACCGAAGGTTCCGCTATCCGACGCGCGGGCTACGAAGGCTGGCTACGCAACATTGCCGTAGGATTGGGGAATGCGCCGACAAGTCCTGAAATCATCACGGCGCTCAGCGTGCGCAAGGATCATCCATCCGCGCTCGTGCGCGAGCACGTGACATGGGCGCTTTCGCGACACCTATAGCTTGATGAAGTGCTCACGGTAATACTTGAGCTCTTCAATCGACTCGCGGACATCGTCAATCGCCTTGTGGGTGTTCTTCTTCACGTAGCCATTCACGATTTCCGGCTTCCAGCGATAGACCAACTCTTTAATAGAGCTTACATCGAGATTACGGTAATGAAACCACGCCTCCAGCTCGGGCATGCAGCGCGCGAGAAAGCGCCGGTCCTGGCAGATGCTGTTGCCGCACATCGGCGACTTGTTCTTGGGCACGTACTGGCGCAGAAAATCGAGCGTCATGCGCTCGACGTCCACTTCCGTCAGGCTTGAAAGCTTCACGCGCTCGACCAGCCCCGTGGCCGTGTGCGTGCGTGTGTTCCAGTCATCCATGCCGTTCAAAATCACGTCCGACTGATGCACCGCGAGCACCGGGCCCTCGGCGAGGATATTGAGTTGGCTGTCGGTGACGATGGTCGCGACTTCGATAACGCGGTCGGTATCCGAATTTAACCCTGTCATTTCCAGGTCAATCCAGATGAGAGGGCCTCCTCCCTGGTTCCCGTTGGGTACTTGCGGCATGCACGGTCTCCCGGTGTATTCTTGACGAACTCACCGCGATGATATCACCGACCGATGCCGACATTCACTGTGTTGTTTCTTCTGCTGCTCGTGCTGGTGCTGCTGACACAGCTGTGGCTGGATCGTCGCCAGATCCTGTTCGTGCAAAATCACCGACACGCCGTGCCGGCCGCGTTCCGTCGCCGGCTGTCACTTAAGGAGCATCAGAAGGCCGCTGACTACACCGTCGCGTATGCGCGCTTCGGCCGCATGGACCATATCGCCAGCACGGCAGTACTGCTTCTCTGGACGCTGGGCGGCGGACTCGATGTGCTCGACTACGCCTGGCGCATGAGCGACTGGGATGCAATCGTCATCGGCACCGCTTTCCTGCTGAGCGTGTTTCTGATCAACAGCCTGATCGAGCTGCCGTTCGAGGCGTGGCGGGCGTTCGTTATCGAGCGGCATTTTGGTTTCAACCGCCTAACCCCCCGGCTGTTCATTGTCGATCAGATGAAGAGGCTTCTGCTGTTGATGCTCTTTGGCGCCCCGGTAGCGTATGTGCTGCTGTGGGTCATGCAGCAAGCCGGCGAAAGCTGGTGGGTCTATGCCTGGCTGTTCTGGAGCGGCCTAAGCCTGTTCCTCGTGTGGGCCTACCCGACCCTGATCGCGCCGTTGTTCAACAAGTTCAAGCCGCTTAAACCGGGACGCTTCCGTACGCGCATCCAGGCGCTGCTGCGGCGCACCGGTTTCCGCAGCCGCGGCATCTTCGTCGTCGACAGTTCGAAGCGCACGGCGCACGGTAACGCCTACTTCACCGGTTTTGGCCGTAACAAGCGCATCGTGTTCTTCGACAGTTTGCTTGAAAGCCTGCGCGAGAAAGAGATCATCGCCGTACTGGCGCACGAGCTCGGTCACTTCAAGCGCGGGCATATCAACCAGCGGCTGGTGTTGATGCTGCTGCTGAGCCTCGCGGGCTTCGCGTTACTCGGCTGGCTCATCCAGAAGGGCTGGTTCTACGAAGGCCTCGGCGTAAGCAAGCCTTCCGAACATGCTGCACTCATCCTCTTTGTTCTCGCGGGGCCGGTGTTCACCTACTTCCTGCACCCGCTGCTCGCGTGGCGCTCGCGCACGCACGAGTACGAGGCGGACCGCTTCGCCGCCGAACAGACCGATGCGCGCGACCTCGTCAGCGCGCTGGTGCGGCTCTACCGCGACAACGCGCGCACGCTGACGCCGGACCCGTTGCACTCGGCGTTCTACGACTCGCACCCGCCGGCGGCGGCGCGCATCGCCCACCTGGCGCGGTTTTTCTGAGCCATGCGCCGCGCGGCATTGCTGTTTCTCGTCATCCTGCCGGCCACGGCACCCGCCGCAATGTTGCCCGGCGATGCAGGACGCGGCCAGGTGC
Organism: Gammaproteobacteria bacterium; assembly: GCA_004298065.1. GTDB lineage: Bacteria > Pseudomonadota > Gammaproteobacteria > Acidiferrobacterales > Sulfurifustaceae > SCRL01. The sequence goes on from SCRL01000058.1 coordinate 72,924, forward strand.
TGCACGATCGCCAATGCACCGCCTGTCACGACAGTCGTGTGTACACCCGGCCGAACCGCACCGTTAAAACCGTCGAAGGGCTTATTGGCCGCGTGAAGCTGTGCAACCAGCAACTCGGAACGAAACTGCAACGCGACCAGCTGAACGATCTGGTGAAGTATCTGGACGAAGCGTTCTATAAGTTTCCCTAGCGCGCCGGAGGTCGTCATGACGGATCTGAAGCAGCAGACATGCCAGCCGATCCCGACCGGAACGCCGGCGCTGGACCGCACCGCCGTCGCCGCACTGCTGGCGCAAATTCCGAACTGGACGCTCAACGACACCGGGAACGGGATCAACCGCACCTACCGCTTCAAGAACTATTACGAAACCATGGCGTTCGTGAATGCGCTCGCCTGGATCGCACACCGCGAGGATCATCATCCCGACATCGAAGTCAGCTACAACCGCTGTCTCGTGCGTTACAGCACCCACTCGGTGAAAGGCCTGTCGAACAACGACTTCATCTGCGCCGCCAAGCTGAACGCCCTGTTCGGCGAGTGACACGGCTTTGCCCTGCCGGCGTGGCACGCTAGACTGCCGGCCGTGACGACGCGCACGGCCACCTTTTCCGAATCGATTCCAACCTGGCTCGTAATCCTGCTGGCCGCGGCATGGATACTTCCCGGCCTGGTCGGCCACGACCCGTGGAAGCCGGACGAGGCCTACAGCTTCGGGCTCGTGTACCACATCCTGCAGACCGGCGATCTCGTGGTGCCGACACTCGCCGGCGAGCCATTCATGGAAAAGCCGCCACTGCTCTATCTCACGGCGGCACTGTTCGCAAAAATATTTTCCGGCATGTTGCCGCTGCACGACAGTGCGCGTCTGGCGAGCGGGTTTTACATCGCCCTTACGCTGCTTTTCACCGGACTCGCGGCGCGCGAACTCTATGGGCAGGGACGTGCAGCTGTGCTGGCGCTGCTTGCCTCCCTTGGTCTGGCGCCGTGGGCGCATTTACTGATTACGGACACCGCTCTGCTCGCTGGTCTTGCGCTCGGTCTCTATGGTTTCGCGCTTGGCATACGCAATCACACTGTCGGTGGATTGTGCCTCGGGACCGGTATTGGCATTGCCTTTCTGTCCAAAGGACTGCTCGGCCCCGGCCTGCTCGGGATCACTGCGTTGTTGCTGCCTCTGCTGCATCCAACCTGGCGCTCGCGCAATTACCTGATGTCATTGTTTGCTGCAGGGCTCGCTGCGCTGCCCTGGTTACTTTTGTGGCCGATAGCGCTTTACCTGCGCTCGCCGGAGCTTTTCAGCGCGTGGCTTTGGGATAACAACTTCGGCCGCTTTCTCGGGACAAGCGGCCTAGGCCCGAAACAGGAGACATTGTTTTACCTGCGCACACTGCCATGGTTCACCTGGCCGACATGGCTGCTGGCGCTCTGGGGCATGTGGATTGCCGGGCGCCAGAGCCTGCAGCAGCCGGCAAACCTGTTGCCGGTCGTGCTACTGGCGGTAATCATTGCGGCATTGGTATCTGCATCCGATGCGCGCCAGGTCTACGCACTGCCGGTCATGCTGCCGTTGGCGTTATGCGCCGCCTCGGCGCTTCCCGTCGTGCCGCGGAAATTGACTGTAGCCCTGTTCGGATTGTCTGTCGCAGCCATGCTCCTCGCGTTGCTGTTCGTCTGGGGAACGTGGTGGTCATCCGGAACCTGGCTCACCCCCGGGTTTGCTGGCACCGACCCGACCGCCACGCCCATGCCACGGCTTGTTTCAATCGAAGGGGCGATTGCCGCCCTGTATAGCATCAGCGGCATCAGCCTGATCTATGCCATCAGACGCATGCGCGAACGCGTGCTGGCGGGATGGACGCTCGTGGTCACCCTATTCCTGGGGCTGTCCATGACATTGCTGCTCGGTACGATTGACGACCAGAAGAGCTATCGGGCCGTGATGAATTCGCTGAAAACCGCCATGCCGGCCGCTTCCTGCATCGCCAACGAAGGACTTGGAGAGCCGCAACGCGCGATGCTCGAATACTATGCCGGTGTCCGCACCCTGCGACAGGGACATCCATTGGCGACGCAATGCGATCTGCTGCTGATCCAGGAAAACATTGCCGAACCCAAACAGATAGACCCCGCGATATGGAGAATGGTCTGGGAAGGCGGGCGCAGGGGTGGCGATACGCAGCGCCTGCGCCTGTTTCGCCGGGCGACTGCCACATGAACCCTGTTATGCGCGGTATCACGTATGCGATATTGGGCCTGATCCTGTCCACGGCTGCGTTCGGCGCCGACCCGTTCCCTGCCCGACTTACGCTGGATTATTCCCTGAGCCGAAACGGCCATGAGATCGGTGTGGTTACGCGCACACTTGAACGCAACACCGATGGCCGCTATGCGCATACCCTGTGGATGCGCGCCACCGGACTAACCGCCCTCGTCTACCGCACGGAGTGGCGCGAGCACGGCGTGTTCGTCGTCAAAGACGGGGATGTTCTGCCGCAACGCTTCACGGAAACGCGAACCGGCGACAAGCGTGCCTACGAGCATGGCGTCACGTTCGACCGCACGCGGATGTTGCTGGTATTCGGCCAGCAACAACAGAAATCGCTGTCACCCGGCGTTCAGGACCAAGGCAGTCTGATCTATGCGCTCATGCTCAAGCCGCTGACCGCGCCCGGCGAACGAATGATCGCTGTCACCGACGGGAAGGATGTCGACACCTATGCGCTGGTATACCGCGGCCGCGAGTCTGTTTCGACGCCGCTCGGCGTGTTCGAAACCATCGTGATCCGACGGATCACGCCAAAACAGCTGGAACAGGAGACGCGCTGTCAGCGCGAGAAACTGCCGGACGAGGCATGCCGGCCGGACGACTTGACCTTCTGGCTCGCGCCGGCCAGAAACCACGCGCCGGTAAAGCTTGAGCGCCGGCGCAAGGACGAAACGACGACGATGATCCTGCGCGAGGCGCGCGGGCTCTAGCGTTTGAGCGGATAGTCCGGGTAGCGTTTGCGGAACTCGGCCATCTTTTCATCGGCCTCGGCGTGCAGACCCAGTTTGCGCAACTCCTCGATATCGGCCAGCCACTGTTCCGGCGTCTTTTGCTTGGGTTGAACCGTTACGTCGCGCGCCTCGAAGCGCGGCGTCTCCTTGGGTGCGATCTTGGGAACCGGCGTGGGCTTGGCCGACGGTGCGGGCGTCTCGACCACGGGCGCGGCTTCAGGCGGCAGCGGCGTCGCGCCCTGACGCGTCATGAACAGCACGATACCGACGCTGAGCACCACCGTCGCCGCGAGCGACAGCGGCATCAGCCAGCGCGGCTTGCCGCCGCGCGGCGCCGTATTTCCGCCACGCGCCTCGGCAAGGAGACGCGCATCGAGCGACGCCGACGGTTCCTCGCGTCCCGTCTCGCGATAGGCGCGCGTCAGCGGCGAATCCCCGCGCAGGTATTCGTCCAGCCGTTTGTCGTCCGCTCGCTGTGCCATGTCCTAGTTCTCTTCCGTCGCCAACCCGTGCCGCAGCTTCGCCACGGCATAACGCAGGCGGCTTTTGGCGGTTTCAGCATTCACGCCGGTGACTTCCGCGATTTCGTCCACCGATAACCCCGTCTCTTCGCGCAGCAAAAACGCCTCACGCTGCGCCTCGGGCAGCTCGCCGATCAGCACCTTCAACCGCGCCGCCTGGCGGCGTAGATCAATCTGGTGTTCCACCGACGGCAAGTGCCCGTCAGGTATCTCCTCCATCGTCTCGCTGTCGGTATAGGAAACGGGCAGGCCGCGGCCCTCGCGACGGTAATAGTCGATGAGGCGATTGTGCGCGAGATGGAACAGGTAGGTCGCGAACTTGGCCTTGACCTCGTAGCGTTCGCGGGCACGGATGATATTCAGCCACACGTCCTGAAACAGCTCTTCGGCCACCGCCGCCGAGCGGCATTGGCGCAGGATGTAGCGGTAAAGCGCGCCCTTGTGGCGGCTGTACAGCGTTTCGAAGGCGCCCGCATCGCCGTCGCGATACCCCAGCATCAAGTCTTCGTCGCTCCGCGCCTTGTGCATGATTGTTAACGCTGGGGTGCGAGAATCCGGGTCAAACGGGGCTTTCAGGCCTCGCGTCGCCCGGACAGGGCGCGCGCCAGGGTGCTGCGGTCGGTGTATTCGAGCTCGCCGCCGACCGGAACGCCGTAGGCGATGCGCGTGGCCTTGATGCCGCGGGCACGCACCAATTCGCCGATGTAGTGCGCCGTCGCCTCGCCCTCGGCGGTGGGATTGGTCGCGAGCACGACCTCTTTCACGCCGCCTTCGTCGAGCAGATTTTCGAGCCGTGGGATATGGATTTCTTCCGGGCCGATGCCGTCGAGCGGCGATAGCCGGCCCATGAGGACGAAATACAGACCCTGGTAAGCGCCGGACTGTTCCAGCGAAGCCAGGTCGGAAGGTGTTTCGACGATGCACAGCAACGAACGATCGCGGCGTGGCGAGGCGCAGATGGCGCACAACTCTTCTTCGCCGAGATTGTTACAACGCTTGCAGTGAACGATGCGATCGGCGGCCTGAGTCAGCGCGCGGGCAATGGCGCGTGCGCCCTCGCGGTCTCGCGACAAAAGATGGAACGCCATGCGCTGGGCGCTCTTCGGGCCCACGCCCGGCAGCCGGCGCAGCGCCTCCTTCAGCGCGTCGAGGACGTTCCTGGCGTCGGCCATCGGTCAGAACGGAAATGGCATGCCCGGCAGGCTCATGCCGCCGGTAATGCTCGACATCTTCTCCTGCGCCGCCTGCTCGACCTTGCGCACGGCATCGTTCATGGCCGCAGCCACCAGGTCTTCCAATACTTCTTTGTCGTCCTTGAGCAGCGTGGCGTCGATCTCGACGCGCTTCACGTCGTGCCGCCCGGTCATGGTGACGCGCACCATGCTGCCACCGGCCGAGCCGGTGACCTCGAGCGCCGCCAACTCCTCCTGCGCGCGCTTGAGGTTCTCCTGCATCGCCTGCGCCTGTTTCAGAATATTGCCAAGTCCGCCTTTCATTGCCGCCTCATCGTCACGTCTTTGGTCGTACCGTGCCCGGGACGACCCGGGCATTGAATTTTTCCATCAGCGCACCAACGGTTGGGTCGGTCTGGATGGCACGCTCGGCCGCCTCCTGGCGCTCATTGCGCTCACGCGTCTTTTCCTGCGCCGGTGTTTCAGCGGCGGGTTGCCCGACGCGCATATTCAGCTTGAGCGCGCGACCATAATACTGCTCGAGCGCGCGCTTGAACTCGGCCTCGCGCTCCTTGCTGTGCAGCTTGGCGCAGGATTCGTGCAGCACCAGGTTCAGCGCTCCGTCGGATTCGGATTCGAGCACGGTATGACTCGCGAGCTCGCGCAACAACCCACCGAGACCGAGCGCGGTCACGACCTCGCTCCAGCGTTCCGCGGTCGGTGCCGGACGCGGCTTGATCGGAGCGGCCGCGGAAACGGGACTCGCCGGTTGCGGCTTGGCCACTGGTGCTGCCGGCGCGGCAGCAGGCGCCATCGGCGCCGCGGCGGCTGTCTTTATCCGTGGAGCGGCGGCCGGGGCGGCCGACGCTTCGGCAACTGCTCCCTGCGTTGCTCTACCTCCGGCATCCCTGCCGTCGTCGCCTGCCGAGGCTGCGGGACGGAACGCGAGCATGCGCAGCAGCGTCATTTCCACGCCGATGCGGGGATCCGGCGCATACGCCAGATCGCGCCGACCCATGAGGCCGATCTGGTAATAAAGCTGTACGTCTTCCGGCGTGAGGCGCGTGACGTGCGCACTCAGATCCTGACCCTCTCCGGCCAACGCCGGATCCACCTGCGCCAGTGCGATGCGATGCAGCGCGCCGAGCAATTCATCGAGCAGCCCCTGCGTGCCGGTGCCGTGCGCGGCGACGTCGGCCACGACAGCGAGCAGCGTACGGGCATCGTTATCCGCCAGCGCGCGCAACACCCGGTCCACGGCATCCTGGTCGATAGTGCCGAGCATGGCGCGGACCTCGGCCTCGGCCACCTTGCCGCTGCCGTAGGCGATGGCCTGATCGAGCAGCGACAGGCCATCGCGCAGGCTGCCGTCGGCGGCGCGCGCGAGCAGCGCGAGCGATGGTGCATCGTAGGCGGTCTTTTCGGCGTCGAGAATCTTGCGCAGCTGGGCCTCGATCTGCGCCGGCTCCAGGCGCTTGAGATTGAACTGCAAGCAGCGCGACAACACCGTGACCGGCAGCTTCTGCGGATCGGTGGTCGCAAGCAGGAATTTGACGTGCGGCGGCGGCTCTTCGAGCGTCTTCAGCAGCGCGTTGAAAGAATGGCCCGAGAGCATGTGCACTTCGTCAATGAGGTACACCTTGTAGCGCCCACGGGTCGGTGCGTACGGGACGTTGTCGAGCAGCTCGCGCGTGTCGTCGACCTTGGTGCGCGAGGCCGCGTCCACCTCGATCAGGTCGACAAACCGCCCCTCGTCCACCTCGACGCAGGCGGAGCATGTACCGCAGGGTTTCGAGGTAACGCCGGTCTCGCAGTTGAGCGACTTGGCGAGAATGCGCGCGATGGTGGTCTTGCCGACACCGCGCGTGCCGGTGAACAGGAAGGCATGGTGCAGGCGCCCGTTGTCGAGGGCATTCACCAGCGGACGCACCACGTGCTCCTGGCCCACGAGCTCGGCGAACGTGCGCGGGCGCCACTTGCGTGCGAGGACCTGGTAGCTCACGGGCGGCGATTCATCATCTAATAATTAATTAACGTTGCGCTCGGCTGAGGGTGGCGGCTCGAGCCAGCCTGACCCCGGTACCCGGATAACCTGCTGCGGCTGCTTCCTTCCGGACCTGACCGGGTTCACAGACCTCCGTCACCGAGGGGACCGGCCCTCACCGCCATAGTTAACAGCCGGGGAAGTTTAACATGGTGCTGTAACGACAACATCTTTACCGGACACCTTGCGCCCCGCATTGCGGTGGAGGTGCGTCTGGTTTACCCTTCGCCGCCTTGCGTGCGCCAGGGAGGCGCGCAAATAGTCCGGAGAGGTGTCCGAGCGGTTTAAGGAGCACGCCTGGAAAGTGTGTGTACGGCAAAACCGTACCGAGGGTTCGAATCCCTCCCTCTCCGCCACTCATGAAAAAAGGCCGCCTCATAAAGGCGGCCTTTTTTCATGAGTCGTCAGTGAATGGTTCGAACCCGAGAAGAGGGTTCGACAAATCGGCAGGACAGCCGATTTGCACGACCGAAGGTCGCCCGTAGGGCGAGCTACAAGGATGTAGCGAGTGAATCCCTCCCGCTCTTAAAGTGGCCTCCCTCTCCGCCATATCCACGCAATCAAGCTGCGCGCGGCATCGCGTCGAGGCCGCCCTTCAGTACGCTAACATCGAACCCGCGCTGACTGAGCAGGAACGCCGCCACGCAGCTGCGGCTGCCGGTCTGGCAATAGACGATATAACGCTGCTTGGGATCGAGGTTCGCCGCCTTGAGCCGCAACAAATAAAGCGGGATATTGACGCTGCCTTTGATTGCGCCTGCGCGATGCTCGTCTTCGAGGCGCACGTCGATCAACCCCGCGCCCGCCTTCACCATGGCCCGGGCCTCATCGTGGCCAACCCACTTGACCACCGGCGCCTTCAATAACTCGTCGAAGTCCTGCTTTGCCAGACGCATGAGCACGCCATCCGTCTTCATGATGACGGTGGCATTGCGCGGAGCCCCTGAAAGCAGCGCCTCTTCACCGAAGGCCTCGCCCTCGCCGAGTTCGCTCAGCAGTCCGACCTTGCCGGCGTCCGATTTGCGCGTGACCGTCGCACAGCCGGACTTGATGATGTAGTAGTAATCCCCCGAATCTCCCTGGCGAATGATGACCTGCCCGGCCTTCGCGTCCATCGGTTGCAGGCGCGAAAACATCGTGTTGATGTTTTCCGGCGGCAGGATGTTGAACGCCTTGTTGGTCAACATACGCCACATCCATTCGGTATCCTGACCGCCGTCGAATTCCGTGACCTCGTAACCGGTCGCCTGGTCCACGGTGAGCAACCGGTCCAGCACCGCGCTCTCCATGCGCGCAACCGTGACGTCGGTCTTGGCCATGCCGGTAAATTGGCGCGGCTTGAGTTGCGCCAGCGCATAGCGCGCCTTGTCGGTACCGGCGGCAACCTCGCGCTCCTCGCCGTTATCGCCGACAAGCATGACCTCTCCGGCGAGCAGGTAATACGTGTCGCTATCGTTGTCACCGCACTGGAACAGGATTTTGCCAGCCGGAAACTGCTCGACCCGGGCCTGGGAAACCAGCTCGCGGTAGTTGTTGGGCGCTAGCGAATTGATGGGGACGAGGGTTTTGAGAACGTCGAGGTCGCTCATCGTTCGGGCCCGGTGGTCTTGGCCATTCTAGCCAAGCGGGTGCGATCGGAACAGCAAAAACGGGAAAGAAAATGGCGGAGAGGGAGGGATTCGAACCCCCGTGGGGCTTGCGCCCCCATCTGATTTCGAGTCAGCGCCGTTATGACCGCTTCGGTACCTCTCCCGCGGGCGCAAAAGCTTACGCGAGTCCGCCGCGTGAAACAACGGGCCGCGGGCGCAGGACGTCAATCCGCCCGTGACAGCCGCGGGGAGCGAGGCTACGCTTAGGCCATGCGTCACCGGACCTCCGCCGATGCGCGTTACCCGGTACTCCGGGTGCTGCTCGTCCTGCTCCTCCCCCTGTTGCTGTCGTCCTGTTGGTTCTCGCAGAGCAAATTACGCGCCGTCAAATCGGCAGGCGAACTGGTGGTGCTCACGCGCATCAGCCCGACGACCTATTATGAAAGTCCGGAAGGCCCGGCGGGATTCGAATACGATCTCGCCAAGGCCTTCGCCGACTACCTCGGCGTGAAGCTGCGCATGGTCTCGGCGGCGAAGTTTGCCGACGTCATTCCGCGCCTCGCGAACGGTGAAGCCGACATGGCCGCCGCCGGCATCACGATCACCGAGAGCCGGCGCTGGCAGGTGAAGTTCACCCCGCCCTACCAGCATATCCGCCAGCAGGTGGTCTACCGCCTGGGCTCGCCACGGCCTGCCAGCGTCAAGGACCTCGTCGGACGGCAGATCGAGGTCCACGCCGGCACGACGTACGTCGACCGTCTCGAGGAACTCAAGCGCGAGCATACGTCGCTCGAATGGACCGAAACCGGGGAGCTTGAAACCGAAGCGTTGTTGCAGCTTGTGTGGGAAGGCCTGCTCGAAATCACCGTCGCCGATTCCAACATCGTCTCGCTCAACCGCCAGTTCTTCCCCGAGCTGCAGGTGGCCTTCGATCTGCAGAAACCGGAACCGCTGGCATGGGCGTTCCCGCCCGGCGACGATAACAGTCTGTACGACGCCGCCGTGAATTTCCTCGAGGACATGCGCAAGCGCGGCGATCTCGGCAACCTGCTGGAACGCTATTACGGTGCCGCGAGCCGGTCGAATTTCGTCAACCTCACGGTCTACCAGGTGCGGTTGCAGAACCGCTTGCCGCTCTTCCAGAGGTTCTTCGAGGAGGCCAGTCAGAAACAAGGCCTCGACTGGCGCCTGCTCGCGGCCATCGGCTACCAGGAGTCGTTCTGGGACCCGAAGGCGCAATCGCCCACGGGCGTGCGTGGCCTGATGATGCTGACGGAAGAAACCGCGAAGCAGATGGAGATTGCCGACCTGCTCGATCCGGCGCAGAGCATCGACGGCGGCGCACGCTATCTGCGCCATCTGCTCGACCGCTTGCCCGAGCGAATAACCGGCACAGACCGTCTGTGGTTCGGGCTTGCGGCCTATAACATCGGGCTGTACCACCTCGAAGACGCACGCATCATCACTCAGAAACAGGGTGGCGATCCCGACCGCTGGAACGACGTTTCGCGCCGCCTGCCGCTGCTCGCCGATCCGGCCTGGGCGGCGAAAACGAAATACGGTTTGGCGCGCGGCCAGGAGCCGGTGATGTTCGTGAACCGGGTGCGGACGTATTACGACGTCCTGGTGAAATACGACGAGGAAGAAAGGGCGCTGCGTTCGACCGAGGCGCTGAAGCTCAAGGCCCCGGCGTTGTGATCAGTCGCGCCGCGACTGGAAAAACTCCTTCAGCACCCGCCCGCACTCCTCGCCCAGCAGTCCGCCCTCCACCTCCGCGCGATGGTTGAGCGGCGGCGCCGACTGCATAAGGTTGAACACCGAACCCCCGGCGCCGTTCTTGGGATCGGGTGCGCCGAAGACGACGCGCGCCACGCGCGCGTGCACGATGGCGCCGGCGCACATGACACAGGGTTCGAGAGTGACGTAGAGCGTCGAGCCGGAAAGACGGTAGTTTCTGACGTTCGCGGCGGCGGCGCGCAGCGCCACGATCTCGGCATGGGCGGTGGGGTCGTTCGAGACGATCGGCTGGTTCCAGCCCTCGCCGATTACCTCTCCCTCCTGCACCACGACGGCGCCGACCGGCACCTCGCCCGCTTCCTCGGCATGGCGCGCCAGCTCCAGCGCGCGCCGCATGAAGCGTTCGTCGCCGAGTGGATCGAGGCGAGGGACGCGCGCCATGGACGGTGCGCCTGCGTCTTCGTCCTCTATTCCCATTCGATCGTCGCCGGCGGCTTGCCGGAGATGTCGTACACCACGCGCGAGATGCCGCGCACCTCGTTGATGATGCGGTTCGAGATGGTCGCCAGCACCTCGTACGGGATACGCGCCCAGTTGGCGGTCATGAAGTCCACGGTCTCGACCGCGCGCAGCGCCACGACGTAGTCGTAGGCGCGGGCATCGCCCAGCACCGCCACCGATTTCACCGGCAGGAACACCGCGAACGCCTGGCTGATCTTGTCGTACAGCTCGTGGCGGTAGAGTTCTTCAAGATAGATCGCGTCCGCGCGGCGCAGCAGGTCGGCATACTCCTTCTTCACCTCGCCGAGGATGCGCACGCCGAGGCCCGGCCCCGGGAACGGGTGGCGGTAGATCATCTGGTGCGGCAGGCCGAGCTCGACGCCGATGGCACGCACCTCGTCCTTGAACAGCTCGCGCAGCGGTTCGAGCAGCTTGAGGTGCATGCGCTCCGGCAGGCCGCCGACGTTGTGGTGCGACTTGATGACGTGCGCTTTCCTGGTCTTGGCCGCCGCCGACTCGATGACGTCCGGGTAGATCGTTCCCTGCGCCAGCCACTTCGCGCCGCTGATCTTCGCCGCCTCCTCCTCGAATATCTCGATGAAGGTGTAGCCGATGATCTTGCGCTTCTGTTCGGGATCGGCGACGCCCTTGAGCTTGGAAAGAAACCGCTCCTCGGCATCCACACGGATGACTTTCACGCCCATGTGGCGTGCGAAAGTCTCCATCACCTGGTCGCCCTCGTTCAGGCGCAACAGGCCGTTGTCCACGAAGATGCAGGTGAGCTGCTTGCCGATGGCGCGGTGCAACAACGCCGCGACCACGGACGAATCGACGCCACCGGAAAGACCCAGCACGACTTCGTCCCGGCCGACCTGCTTCTGCACCGACTCGACCATGCTCTGGATAATGTTGCCCGGTGTCCAGAGCGGCTTGCAGCCGCAGATATCGTGTACGAAACGTTGCAGGATCTCGCGTCCCTGGGTGGTGTGCGTGACTTCGGGATGGAACTGAACACCGTAGAAACCGCGCGCCTCGTCGGCGATGCCGGCGAACGGGGCCGCCGGCGTCTCGGCGATGATCTTGAAACCCGACGGCAGCTTCGTGACTTTATCGCCGTGGCTCATCCATACGTGCAACCATTCCGCACCCTTGTCGTCCGTCTCGTCGCGCAGGTCGCGGAACAGTTTCGAGTGGCCGTGCATACGCACGCGCGCGTAGCCGAACTCGCGCTTGGTACCGGCTTCGACCGTGCCGCCGAGCTGGGCCGCCATGGTCTGCTGGCCGTAGCAGATGCCGAGCACCGGGACGCCGAGCTCGAATACCGCCTGCGGCGCGCGCGGCGTTTCGGCGAATGTCACCGATTCGGGACCGCCGGACAGGATGACGCCGCGCGGTGCAAATGCCTTCAGCTCCGCGTCGGAAATGTCGTAGGGGTAGATTTCGCAGTAAACGCCGGCCTCGCGCACGCGCCGGGCGATGAGCTGCACGTACTGCGCGCCGAAATCGAGGATCAGGATTTTCTGCGAATGCGGGTCGGTCATATAAGGAAATTCACCACGGAGATCACAGAGCGCACAGAGATTGTCCGAGTAATATCAATTTTTACTCTGTGTTCTCCGTGTCCTCTGTGGTTCAAGCAGTTATTCCCGCTGGTAATTCGGTGCTTCCTTGACCACCATCACGTCGTGCACGTGCGACTCGCGGATACCGGCGTTGGTGATGCGCACGAACTTGGCGGTGGTACGCAGCACCTCCACGGAGGCGCTGCCGGTATAACCCATGCCCGAGCGCAAACCGCCCATGAGCTGGTGAATCACGTTCACCGATGGGCCCTTGTACGGCACGCGCCCTTCGATGCCCTCGGGCACGAGCTTCTCGGCCTGCGTGCCTTCCTGGAAATAGCGGTCGCTCGAACCCTCGCCCATGGCGCCCAGCGAGCCCATACCGCGGTATGACTTGTAGGAACGCCCTTGATACACCTCGACCTGGCCCGGCGCTTCGTCGGTGCCGGCGAGCAGCGAGCCGACCATCACCGCGTGCGCGCCGGCGGCAAGCGCCTTGACGATGTCGCCCGAATAGCGGATGCCGCCGTCGGCGATGATGCCGATATCGGTTCCCTTGAGCGCCTCGGCGACGTTGCCGACGGCGGTGAGCTGCGGCATGCCGACGCCCGCGACCATGCGCGTGGTGCAGATCGAGCCCGGGCCGATACCGACCTTGACCGCGTCGGCGCCCGCGCCCTTGAGCGCCAGCGCCGCCTCGCCGGTGGCGATGTTGCCACCGATCACCTGCATGTCGGGATGATGCTTCTTGATCCACTTCACGCGGTCGATCACGCCCTGCGAGTGGCCGTGGGCGGTGTCCACCACGATCACGTCCACGCCGGCCGCAACCAGCTGCTCGACGCGCTCCTCGGTGCCCTTGCCGACGCCGACGGCGGCGCCGACGCGCAGCCGCCCTTTGGCGTCCTTGTTCGAGCGCGGGAATTCGGTGGATTTCTGGATGTCCTTGACGGTGATCAGGCCCTTCAGGCCGAACTTGTCGTCGACGACGAGAATCTTCTCGATACGATGCTGGTGCAGGAGCTTCTGGATCTCGTCACGCGCCGCGCCCTCCTTGACGGTCACGAGCTTCTCCTTCGGCGTCATGATGCGCGACACCGGCTCGTCGTAGCGCGACTCGAAACGCAGGTCGCGGCTGGTGACGATGCCCACGAGCTCGTCGCCCTGGGTCACCGGCACGCCCGAGATATGGTGCGCACGCGTCAGCGCCAGCACCTCGCGGATGGTCGTTTCCGGCGAGGTCGTGATGGGGTTACTGATGATGCCGCTTTCGAATTTCTTGACCCGGCGGACCTCCTCGGCCTGGCGACCGGCAGCGAGGTTCTTGTGGATGATGCCGAGCCCGCCTTCCTGGGCCATGGCAATGGCCATGCGCGACTCGGTCACCGTGTCCATGGCGGCCGAAATCAGGGGAATATTAAGGGTAATACCGCGGGTCAGGGAGGTTTTCAGCTCAACGTCCTTGGGGAGGACGGTCGAATGCCCAGGTACCAGCAGTACGTCATCGAAGGTCAGTGCTTCCTGGAGAATCCGCATACCGTATTATACGGAACTGCCCGTAAACGGTAAACGGGTGCACGTTTCGGGCGTAACATCAGGAATCGCTTATAAAACGGGTTGACGCCCTCGGCGATGTGGATTAGTTTCCCCGATTATTCCGTCATAACCTAGCAGATACAAAAGACCATCCCGGAGGAGACCCAATGAAAAAGACACTGTTGATGACCGCTGTCGCGTTCGCCCTCGCCGCCTGTGCCGGCGGTGAACAAAAAGCCGCGGCCGACAAGGAATACACCGACCTCGTCGCGAAGGCCAAGGCCGAGATCAAGCTCGCCGACCAGGCGGGTTACACCTGGCGCGACACCGAGAAATTCCTGAAGGAATCCGAGGAAGCCATGAAGGCCGGCGACCGCGACAAGGCCATGAAGCTCGCGAAGAAGGCGCTCAAGCAGGCGCAACTCGCGCAGCAGCAGGCCAAGGACAACGCCAACGTCAAGCCGGTGTTCTAAAGCCGAAAGCGTTGCCAGTTAGTAAATAAAAAAGCCGGGCTTAGCCCGGCTTTTTTATTTGCGCTGCACGGGCTATGTTTCACCCATGACGCAACCGGGTTTCGACTTCACCCCTGCCGCGCCGCCGCCGCGCGACATCTATACGGTTTCCCGCCTCAACCGCGAGGCCAAGCTGCTGCTCGAAGGCAGCTTCCCGTCCCTCTGGATCGAGGGCGAAATCTCCAAACCGGCGTTCCCAGCCTCCGGCCATGTTTATTTCAGCCTCAAGGACAGCCAGGCGGTCATTCGCTGCGCCCTGTTCCGCGGCGCCCAGCGGATGGCGGGCGTTCAGCCGCGCGACGGCATGCACGTGCTCGCGCGCGTCCGTGTGAGCCTGTACGAAGGTCGCGGCGAATTCCAGCTGATCGTCGAATATCTCGAAGAAGCCGGCGAAGGCGCGCTGCGGCGTGCGTTCGAACAGCTCAAGCAGCGTCTGGCGCAGGAAGGCCTGTTCGATGCCGCGCACAAGCGACCCCTGCCCCGTCTTCCACGACACATCGGCCTGGTCACTTCGGCATCGGGCGCGGTGCTGCACGACATCGTCACCACGCTCAAGCGCCGCTTTCCGGCCATCGCCGTGCTGCTCTACCCCGTCCCGGTGCAAGGCGCCGGTGCGGCGGAGAAAATCGCCGCTGCCATCCAGCTCGCCGGCAAGCGCCACGATTGCGACGCGTTGATCGTCGCGCGCGGCGGCGGCTCGCTCGAAGACCTGTGGGCATTCAACGAAGAAGTCGTCGCGCGCGCGATTTACGCCTGCCCGCTTCCGATTGTTTCCGCCATCGGCCACGAAACCGACATCACCATCGCCGACTTCGTCGCCGATGCGCGTGCGCCGACACCCACCGCCGCCGCCGAATTGCTGAGCCCCGACTGGCGCGAATGGGACGCGGCCTTTCGCCAGCTCGCCTTGCGCGCTGCCCGGCAAATGCAAACGCGGTTACAACAAACCGCGCAGCACCTGGATTGGCTCAGCGCGCGGTTGGTGCACCCGCAAAACCGTATCGAGCTGCTGCGCCAGCGACTGCACGGCCTGATGCTGCGGCTGCGCCTCGCGCACACGGCGCGTTACCGGACGCTGCATGAGAGCTTGGTCGAGCTATCGACCCGCCTACACCGCCTCTCGCCCGCTCCGCGCCTGCAGGCGCAGTTGCTCCAACATCAACACCTTCAGCAACGCCTTAACACCGCTGCGCGCCGGACGTTCGAGATCGCACGCGAGCGGCTGCAGCATCTGGCGCTGACACTGAACGCCCTGAGCCCGCTGGCTACGCTCGATCGCGGCTACGCCATCGTTCGCAGTGCCGATACCAGCGCGGTATTACGTGATGCCCGCGCTGTAAAACAGGGTGGACGCGTGCGCGCCCAACTCGCACACGGCTCGCTTGACTGTCTGGTGGAAAAAACCCATGAAAACTAGCGTCTGGCTGGCGCTGCTCTGGTTTGCTGCGGCTGGAAGCACGTTCGCCGGAAACCTGCCACAGGCGAATCCGGTGCCGGGCGGCATCGCTATCGTGCCGCTCGAAACTAACAGCGAGACCGCACCGCGCGTGAATTTCAACGGCGAACGCACCATGGTCGTGCGCGAAAACGGCCACTGGCATGCCGTCGTCGGCCTGCCGCTGGATCTTGCGCCTGGCGAGCACCGTGTGCAGCCCGACGGGGCAACCGCCGTGGCATTCACCGTGCTGCCCAAGGAGTACGCCGCGCAGTACATCACACTTAAAGACAAGCGCATGGTGGAGCCGGGACCTAAAGAACTTAAGCGCATCGAGCGCGAGGGCAAGATCATCCGGCAAGCGTTCCATGCCTGGAGCGAAATACCGGACCCGCCATTGGCCTTCGACCTGCCCGCGCGCGGACGCCTGAGCAGCCCCTTCGGCCTGCGGCGCTTTTTCAACAACCAGCCGCGCCAGCCGCACAGCGGCCTCGACATCGCCGCCGCCACCGGCACGCCAATCGTCGCGCCGGCGCCCGGGATTGTGATCGAAACCGGCAACTATTTCTTCAACGGCAAGACGGTATTCATCGACCACGGACAGGGACTGGTGACGATGTATAACCACCTGAGCCGCATCAGCGTGAAGAAAGGCCAGCGTGTCGAACGCGGCAAAAAGATCGGCGAAATCGGCTCAACTGGCCGCGTCACCGGTCCTCACCTGCACTGGACCGTGAGCCTCAACAACGCGCGCGTGGACCCCGCTCTCTTCCTCACGCGTGCGGCACTGGCTGAGACAGCGTCAAGCGGTGAGCCTAGCCACGCTATGGAAGGAAACGGAAATTAACCGAAATGCGAAACAAGTATCCACGAAAATCCCCGACAACCCTTGTTACGCAGCCTCTTTGTGGGGCAACTGCCAACCCGGGAATACCAATACTCCGGGATGGCATTTAAGTGCTCGGGCTATCACTTTCGCCCGCTCAACCCCCAGACGGACCCGATCGTTCTCAATAGCCGAGATGGTGGCTTGGGGAATGCCGGTGAGACGCGCCAGTTGGCTCTGGCTCAACTCCTGAAGCTCGCGAAGGATACGCACGGACTCGCCGACTGAAACGGCGATGCGCTTCTTGGCGGGACGATATTCTTTCATTTACGGCCTCCGATAATCGTGCGCGGTGATCGACGCGACCTGAAAGAGCAGCTTGTCGGCAACCACGCGATAGATGACGCGCCACTGAAGCCCAAGCCGCGAGGACCGGTAACCCCGCCATTTCCCTGAAAGAGCTTCATCGCGAAAGCCTCTGATCAATCGAAGCCCGGGCGGTCCGGATATTGCCGCAATGTCCTTCCATTTTTCATAGCGCTTGAGGATATCCTTCGGGACCGTTGTGACCTGTTTGTCCACTTGGCGGTGCTCCTCGATGCGCCACATACCATATTATGGATATACCTAGAATGGTATGTCAACCGACTAGCTACGACGGCATAACGTCAAGACGCACAGCACCGGCCCGCACCTGCACTGGACCGTGAGCCTCAACAACGCGCGCGTGGACCCGGCGCTGTTCCTCTCACGTGCGGCATTAGCCGAGGCATCGTCAAATAGCGAGCCTGCACGTGCTATGGAAGGAAATGGAAATTAACGTAAGGGTCAGGCGCGTTATCAGGCGTCGCCCATACCCTCTTGATGACCATCCGCTTTGAATGCTTCATGGAACGTGACGGTACCCTGTGGAATATGTCCGTCAAAAGACAACACGAGGAAGACCTCCTGTGGCACTCCCTCATGCACGAGTCCTGGCGTGTTCTTGAACCCGAATTTCCTGTAGTAATCCGGATGCCCCACAAGACAGCATCCTTGAGCATTCAAACCTTTCAACCGTGACAAACCTTCTTCCATCAAGGCCTTGCCAAGGCCCTGCCGCTGGTACTCCGGCAACACCGAGAGAGGGCCAAGGCCGTACCAATTCCTGGTGCCATCTGAAATGGTCACGGGCGAAAAGGCGATATGTCCTACCACCCGGCCGTTAACCTCTGCGACCAGCGATACCGTTAGTGACTTGGCGGCGCGTAGCGCCGCGATGATGAACTGTTCTGTGTGATTGCTGATCTCCAGGGTCTTGAATGCTGAAACGGTCACATCCCTGATCGCGCCAACATCAGCGTCTGTCTCGCACCTGACAACGACTTTTGGATTCACAAGTTTCTCGTTAATTCCCTATCGGCCAACGTTTGAGTTGAGGGGCGCGAAGCCGGCTTGCCGGCGTAGCGTCCTCTCGAACGAAAGGTTGGGCCTCATTGCTGACCTCTCCACCTTTCGGAATCCATGCACTCCAAAGAACCTCCCGCCAATCGTATTGACGGGTAGCGCGGACCGAACTAGAGCCTTCGGCTGTTAAGAGCAGGTTGTACTTGCAGAAAACTTCATCCAGCGTGCGTAGGGCGCTGTCCAGTTCGTTGAGCCGCGGGGCCCTTCGAATTGCTCCGCGATTGGCGCGGTGTGCTATTCGCTTGTTAACGAAACGCCGAATCCGTTCGCTAGCATCTTCAATGCGCCGTAGGTCGGCGCGAATGACGCCCTGGGGCAGGAAGGACTTTCCTCTTCCAACGGACGAGTTGAAAGACATATGTCCGAGCTCTTCACCGATGGGGGCGTTCCGGTACATGCGAACGTGCCATTCACGAGTAATGACTCTCGGACGCTCTAGCATTTCATAAAGCATCCGCGCTAATGAGTGGCTGCGTTTGTCGAAGTCGACATGGGTTCTGACCCCAACAGACATAGCGATCATGTGACTTCTGCACATCCAGTCGAAGAACGATCCGGGGCTGAGAATTGCGGCGTTCTCCTTCGCAATATCTTGAAGCTCCCAGAATATTTCTTGGCGTCCCAATAGATCTTGGAGGTCGCGCTTTATTTCCGGAAGCCATTTCCGCCAGCGCCGGCGAAGACGCGTGTGTGCCGACACCTCTCTGAATTGTGATTTGGGCCGCTGGCGCTTTGGCATTGCAGATTGTGAGGCCTAACGTGAAGGTAACCGGCCTGCCGCACCGCGCGGACGCCGGAGAAACCAACGCCGCCGATTGCGGCAGGTCCGGTTGACCGCCATGTTAGAGAACGCGGCGGCTAATGACATGGTTTTGGATTCTTATTACAGGCGGCTATATCCGAAAGGATTTGGGTCTCATATTCAATTATGGTTTTCGGCCCATCACGGCCAAACAGAATATGTGTGGGTATTGGCGTGTTCAGAATGTAATGGCCCGGAGTGTTCTCAAAGAACTTCGGAAGTGAGTCCAATCGAATTAGCCGGACTGGGCCTGAAGTTACTTTTTCAATCTGCCCTGGGAGTGGCGCGAGAAGCCAAATCTTTCCTTCGTACTCGACAGCTTCGCCTTCTCGCACGTCTTCGGTTATTTGGTCGATGAAGAATAGAACTTTCATAGTGTTCTCTAACTTAAATTGGGCAGCGAAAGTGCCGCATAATCTGGAACCCGTGCCGTATAACTCGGCGTAGGCCACCATAACCGCCTGATTTACATGACAGGGAGGTTGTTATGGCGGCGTTCTCTACCGACAAACACGGCGTTGCCCAGAAACCCCGGCTAATGGATGAAGTGCGGGCAAAAATCCACGCCAAGCACTACAGCCGCCGGACCGAAGAATCCTACACCTGCTTGAACCCTTAGCGAAGTTGCCAAATCCGCGTGCGGCTGTCGCGATTGCCAACCGCGATGAGGCGACCATCGGCGGATACAGCCACAGAGGTAACCGCTTCGGCGCCGCCGTCGAAAGAACGCAGCAACTCGCCGGATTCGGTGTCCACCACCAGCACGCGACGATCGGACGTGCCAACCACCAACCGCTTTCCGTCCGGCATATAGGACAACGCCAGCACCGACGCGCGCGCCGGCGTCAGCGTGCGAACTTGCGTGCCACTGCCGGTCTCAACCAAGCGAATGACATTATCCATCGTGCCGGTGGCAAGCCAGCGGCCGTCGGGCGAGAACGCGAGTGCGCGGACTTCGGCGCGATGGACTGAAAGACTCGCGGCATCGCCGGCGCGTGTTGAATTCCAGAGTCGTACGGTGCGGTCGGCGCCCGCGGAAGCGATCCATCGGCCGTCGGGCGAAAAGGCCAGCGCGTAAATCTCGTCGCTGTGACCTGTCAGAGTCAGCGCCGGTTGTTTGGTGTCGATATTCAAAACGCTGATGCGGCGCGCGCGGCCGGCGGTCGCCAATCGTTTGTTGTCAGGCGAGAACGCGAGCGCGTACAACGGCCCGCCAAGGTTGCGCCACTCCGACTGTGGCGCGAGTGCGCGCGCATCCCACAGGCGCACGCTGCCATCGAGGCTCGCCGAGGCCAGCCAGCGACCGTCGTGCGAAAACGCCACCGCATTTACGGCGCGCGTATGCCCTTCCAGCGTTTTGAGCAGCGTCCCGCGAGCGCTGTCCCAGACGCGGACCGTGCCGTCGCCGCCACCGGTGGCGATACGCGCGCCATTGGCGGAGAACGCCACGGCGAACGTGCCGTTGGCGTGCCCTTCCAGCGTTTGCATCAACACCGGTTGCCCCGGCCCGGCGGGTGACACGGTGTCGGGTGCGGTTGCCGGTTTTGTCGCGGTGATCTCTGTCGTTGCCGGCGCTTCGCTCGTTGCTATCGGCGCGGCGGACGTTATTGTCGACGGCGATTTCGCCGGCGATCCGGCCGGCGCAAACTTGCCGCTGTACCACATATAACCGCCGATGGCGGCGACCAGCAGAAATGCCAGCGGGAACAGCCAACGCTGCTGGCTCGGCGCCCGGCGCACTGTGGCGGTGCGTGGTGTCGATCTGGTGTTTGTGGTGGTCGTGGTTCGTGTCGTCGCAGTGACGGTCGCGGTTCGGGTGGTGGATGTGGCGGTAGTGCGCGTGGAGCCGCTGGTTTTGCGCAGCAGGCGGTCCTGAAACTCGCGCACGGACTGGGGGCGATCGCGCGGGTAGACCTGCAACGCCCAGTCAATGCAGTCCAGCACTTGCGGCGAGTAATGGTCCTTGCCGGCAGCCACGACGGGCGCGAGCGGGTCCACGCGGTAGGTCAGTATGGCCTGATAACGCTCGAGGGCATTGACCGGGCGCTTGCCGGTAACACAGCGGTACATGGAAGCGCCGAGCGCGTAGATGTCGGTCCACGGTCCCTGCTTGCCCTTGTCCGGATACTGTTCGATCGGGGCATAACCGTGCGTCACCAGGAACTTGTCCGGCATAGTGTGGCTAATCGCCTGGCGTGTGGAGCCGAAGTCGATCAACATCGGCGTACCGTCTTCGCGCAGATAGATGTTCTCCGGCTTGATATCGAGGTGCAGCATGTCGGCCTCGTGGACCGCGCGTACCCCGTTCAGGATCGGCAGGAAGATACGGTGCAGGGCCGACTCGTCCAGCTTGGGCCCATGTAGGCGCAGGTGATCGGCCAGACTTTGGCCGCGCTCGTACTCCATGACCATGTAGGCCGTGCCGTTGGTCTCAAGGTAGCGCAGCACTCGCACGATATTGGGGTGCTTGAAGTGCGCCAACGCCCGGGCTTCCTTGACAAAGTTTTTGAGGCCCGTGTGGTAGTCGCGCTGGGCCTTCGGGGTCGGCTTCGGCGCCACGGCGGCAATGTCCTGGCGCTCCGAAAGCTCGCCGGGAAAATATTCCTTGATCGCGACTTCTGTCTGGAGGTGCCGGTCATGGGCACGATAGGTGATGCCAAAACCGCCATGACCGAGTACGGCTTCGATGGCGTATTCCTGAAGCTCGTAACCATGCGGCAGGGCGTCTTTGTGGAACGCGGTCATGTGAGGCTGGAGGATTCTTATATATTTCTATTCATGTAGTTATAGAAGAATATTAATATTACTTCTTTCGTTTGAACCGTGCCCGAGACGTCTTTTTCCTCCTGCCCGGTTCTTTATACGGATTGCTTTCCTGCCGGCATTCGATGACGACAGGGGTCCCGACTAACCGGAAGGCATCGCGAAACACGCCCGACAGATAGCGCCGGTAGGAAGCCGACAAGGCACCGACCTGATTGCCGTGAACGATCACGCGCGGCGGGTTACGTCCACCCTGGTGGGCATATTTCGGACGGGGGCGGCGCCCGCGGATCAGCGGCGGCGGGTTCGCCTGCACCGCCGCCTGCAACGCGCGGGTCAGTTTGGGCGTCGACAGCGTCTGGGTGGCGGAGGCGAAGGCCGTGTCGACCGACCGGAACAGCTCCCCCACCCCCTTACCCTCCAGCGCGGAGATCGTGTGCACCTTGGCAAATGCCAGGAACGGCAGCTTGCGCTCCAGCTCGCGCCGGAACCAGTCGCGCCGGCCAGGATCGAGCAGTTCCCATTTGTTGGCCGCGATCACCATGGCGCGACCCTGCTCCAGCGCGTAACCCGCGATGGCCGCGTCCTGCTCGGCGACGCCGGCATCGGCGTCCAGCACCAGGATGACGACATTGGCCTCGTCGATAGCCTGGAGCGTCTTGGCCACGGAATAGTGCTCGATCGCATCTTCGATGCGTCCGCGCCGGCGCACCCCGGCGGTGTCGATGAGAACATAGGGTCGCCCGTCACGTTCGAGCGGCACGCAAATGCTGTCGCGCGTCGTTCCCGGTTCGCTGCCGACGAGCACCCGCGGTTCGCCGAGCAGCGCGTTCACCAGCGTGGACTTGCCGGCGTTCGGGCGGCCGATGACGGCGATGCGCGGCACATCGGCCTGCTGTACTTCCTCCGGCAACTCCGCTTCCGGCAGCAGATCGAGCACGCGCTCGATCATCGGCTCCACGCCATCGCCGTGCGACGCAGAGATCGTCTGCGGCGGTCCGAGTCCGAGCCCGTGAAATTCGGCGGCCGCCACCTCCGGCTCCACGCCCTCGGCCTTGTTCACCGCGAGCACGACGGGTTTGCCGAGGCGCCGTAGGTCTGTGGCCAACAGGCTGTCAACCGGATGAACGCCGGCGCGCGCGTCCACCAGCAAGATGACCGCGTCCGCTTCGGCGAGCGCCTGGCGCGTCTGCGACATGATCTGGTCGCTCAATGCCGCGGCGGCTCGACCGGCGCCGGGCGCATGCAGGCTCTCGACCAGCCCGCCGGTGTCAACAACGAGATAGGGTCGCGCACCGAGGCGACCGTCGCCGTACTGGCGATCGCGCGTCAAACCGGGGATGTCCGCCACCAGCGCCGAGCGGCTGCGTGTCAGGCGATTGAACAGCGTCGACTTGCCGACGTTGGGACGACCGACGATGGCCACAACCGGCTTCATATGTATTCCCTGGCGGCACGCGGCGACATGGCGGCCGGCTGTGGCGGATAAAAAATGCTAGGGACTGCGCGGCTGCAGGGCGGCAAGCGTGCCTCCCTGATTGAGCACATACACCGCCGCGGGACCGGCCATCGGGCGCGCGGCGACCGCGTCGCTGCCGACGCGGGCGCGCGATACAAAGCGCCCGTCATCCGCCGACAGCCAGTGGAGGTAGCCCTGATAATCACCCACCACCACATGGCCGTTGAAATACACTGGCGCGCTGAGATTGCGTCCGCGCAGCTTGTCCTGTTTCCAGACGCTCGCGCCCGTCGCCTGATCGAAGGCGAGCACGCCGCCCTTCTCATCGGTCAGATATACGTAGCCGCGTCCCGCATCGAGGCCGGTGAAGGTCGAAACGTCGCGGGTCCACTGCAGGCGGCCGGTGCGCATGTCCACCGCGACGATCTTGCCCTGGTAACTCGCGGCGTAGAGCATATCGCGCACGATCAGCAGCGGCGCATCCACGTCCACCAGGCGCTCCACCTCGTTGCGCCCGCGCGGCTGGCTGACGGTGAACTCCCACAGCAGCCGTCCATCGCGCAAGTTGAGCGCCACGATCTTGCCGCTGGCGAAGCCGCTGAGCACATACTCATCGGCGATCAGGGGCGCGGCCGTGCCGAGCAGACTTAGCGCCGGTTCACCACGCTCATAAACCCACAGGCGCTTGCCGTCGGCGACGCCGAGCGCGGTGAGTTTGCCGTCCGCCGTCTGCACGATCACGACGCCGCCGTGCACCGCCGGCGGCGCAGTCACCGCGCTCGAAACGGTCGCGGCCCAGGCCTGCTTGCCGTCCTCTTTATTAAGCGCAACGACCTGGCCCTTGGGACCGCCGACCACCACGATCCCGTCGCCCACACCGGTGGCGCCGCTGATGGATTGGCTCACGCTGGTTTCCCACAGCCGGCGGCCGTTATCGGCCGCGACGGCGCTGACGCGCCCGCGCGCATCCGCGGCATAGAGCGCCGCGCCGTCGAAGAACGGCGTCAGGCGTAACGGCAGCTTGCCCGCGCCGCTGCCAACCCCTGTGGACCATACCTCATTCACGCGCAGCTGCGGCGTGAAATCCGGCAGCGGCGCCGGCGGTTCGCGCACCGTCTTGCCGCCGCCGCAGGCGGCAAGCATCAGGGCCAGAAGCACTGCGGGCGCGGCGTGTCTCATCGGGAATCCTCCGGTCCAAGATCGTCAAGTTTCATGGTCAGTACGCGCAGGTAACCGGAATCCGGCGGCGTGCGTCGAATGGCCTCGCGATAGGCCGCGCGCGCCTCGGCCGGCTGGCTGCGCGCGCGCAGCAAATCGCCACGCAGCTCCTGGTATTCAGCCTCGAACCCGTCCATACGCTTGACGTCGATCAGCGCCTGGACCGCGTCGAGTTCACCCGCTTCAAGGCGCAGTCGCGCCAGCCGCAGGCGCGCCGCGTGCGCCGTTGCATCGCCGGCATGCGCCAACGCCCACTCGAGCGTCGTCCGTGCCGCTGCGCGGTCGCCGGCCTCGTATTGAATACGCGCCAATTGCAGCGCCGCGAGGCCGGCATAGGGCGTTCCGGCATAGTTATCCATCAGCTTCCTGGCGGTCGCGCCGGCCTCTTCGGACTTCGACTTGCGCGCCGCAAGCATCTGCTCGTACAGCGCCGAGGCCTCGACACGGTTGCTCTCTTGCTGTTGTATCCAGTAACGGTAGCCGAAGAGCAGCGCCAGACCGATGGCGACACCGGCGATGACCGACGTGCCATATTGTTTCCACCACGCGGCAAGTTTCTCCGCCTGTTCCTGATCCGAATAATCGGCCACGCCTCCTCCCGTTCTTGTGCCTGTCGTTCGTTATGCCAGACGCTGCTTCAGATAGTCGCCAAGCGCGGCTTGGGACACGGTCGCCTGCTCCGCGCCATGACGCAAATCCTTCACGCTCACGCTCGCGCGCGCTGCCTCGTCCGGCCCAAGCAACAGCGCAAACCGCGCGCCGCTGCGGTCGGCGCGCTTGAGTTGCGCCTTGAGGCCGCCGCTGCCGCAATTAAATTCCACGCGCAGACCCTGGTCACGCAAGGTTTCGGCGAGCCGCAACGCCTGCGGACGCACCGACTCGTCCAGCACCGCCAGGTAGGCCTGCGCCGCCTGCGTATCCGTCGTATTGCCGGCATCGAGGGCGAGCAATTCCGCCAGTCGCTCGAGTCCGACAGCGAAGCCCACCGCTGGCGTTGGCTGGCCGCCGAGCAACCCTACCAGCCCGTCGTAACGCCCGCCGGCACACACTGCCGACTGCGCACCGAGGCGGTCGGTGGTCCATTCAAACACCGCGCGCGTATAGTAATCGAGACCGCGCACGAGCCGCGGGTTCACCTTATATGGAATACCGGCGGCATCGAGATAGCCACGCAACGCGTCGAAATGCTGGCGCGAAGTATCGTCCAGGTAATCCATTAACGCCGGAGCGCCTGCAATCACACCCTGCATCGCCGGGTTCTTGCTGTCGAGCACGCGCAGGGGATTCTTGTGCAGCCGCCGCTGGCTGTCCTCATCGAGTTCAGCCTGGCGCGATTCGAGATAACGCACCAGCTCGGTACGGTAGACGGCGCGCGCCTCGGGCGTGCCGAGTGTATTGATTTCCAGTGTAAGTCCATTCAATCCGAGCTCGCGCCACAGGCGCGCGCACAGCAGGATCAGCTCGGCATCAACATCGGGCGTGTCGATGCCGAAGGCCTCGACGCCAATCTGGTGAAACTGGCGATAGCGCCCCTTCTGCGGGCGCTCGTGACGAAACATCGGGCCGGTGTACCACAGGCGCTGCACCTGGTTGTGCAGCAGTCCGTTCTCGATGCCGGCGCGCACGCAGCCGGCGGTGCCCTCGGGACGCAGCGTCAGCGACTCGCCATTGCGATCCTCGAAGGTGTACATCTCCTTCTCGACGATGTCGGTGAGGCTGCCGATCGAGCGCGCGAACAACTCGGTCTTTTCCACCAGCGGAAGGCGGATCTCGCGGTAGCCGTAAGCCGCAAGTGCGGTACGCGCCGCCGCCTCGATGCGCTGCCAGCGCGCAACGACGTCCGGAAGCAGGTCGTTCATCCCGCGGACGGCCTGAATAGACTTGCTCAAGAGAATCCTCAGCCCGTCTGCTTGATGGGAATGACCTTGGCGGGAATCGCAGTATCCTGGCCACTGCGCTTGTGGATTTCCTCGCGGATTACCTGCTCGAGTTCGTCCACGAGCCGGTCGTTGGAAAGCTTGCGCACAGCTTCGCCGCCAATGTACAGCAGGCTGCGCACACCGCCGGTGATGCCGAGATGCGCCGCCTTGGCCTCGCCCGGTCCGTTGACGCAGCAACCGATGACCGCCACGTCGAGCGGTTCCTTGATGTCCTCGAGACGCTGTTCCAGCGCGTTCACCGTGCCGATGACGTCGAATTCCTGGCGCGAGCAGGTCGGGCAGGCGATCAGATTGATGCCCTTGTGGCGCAGGCGCAGCGCCTTGAGGATGTCCCAACCGACGCGCACCTCCTCCACCGGATCGGCGGCGAGCGACACGCGGATGGTGTCGCCGATGCCTTCGGCGAGCAACATGCCGATGCCGATGGCGGACTTGACCGCGCCGGAACGGAAACCGCCGGCCTCGGTGATGCCGAGATGCAGCGGCTGCTCGATGAGCTTGGCGAGCTTGCGGTAAGCCTCGACCGCCATGAATACGTCCGAGGCCTTCACGCTCACTTTGAAGTTTTTGAAATCGAGCTTGGCGAGAATCTCGATGTGGCGCAGGGCCGACTCCACGAGGGCGTCGGGCGTGGGCTCGCCGTATTTCTGCTGCAAATCTTTTTCGAGCGAGCCGGCGTTGACGCCGATGCGAATGGGAATGCCGCGATCGCGCGCCGCGGACACCACCGCGCGCACGCGCTCCTCGCGCCCGATGTTGCCGGGGTTGATGCGCAGGCAGTCGACGCCGAGCTCGGCCACGCGCAGCGCGATCTTGTAGTCGAAATGGATGTCGGCCACGAGCGGCACGCGCGCCTGCTTCCGGATCTGCCCGAAGGCCTCGGCGGCGTCCATCGACGGCACCGACACGCGCACGATATCGGCGCCGGCATCCACCAGCCGACCGATCTGCGCCACGGTCGCGGTGACGTCCGTGGTTTCGGTGTTGGTCATGCTCTGGACGCTGACCGGTGCGCCGTCGCCGATGGGCACGTCGCCGACCATCAGCCGGCGGCTTTGGCGCCGCGTCACGGGTGTCTCGCCGCACTTCATGGCGTTGCCTCCGTGCCATTGCCGAGTGTAAAGCGCGCCACCGGTCCGCGCTGGTGGCGACTCACGTCCACCGGCTGGCCCTTGAATTCGACGCGCACGCCACTGGCGTTGCCGAGGTAGACATTGAACGGCGGCGTGCCGCCGAGGCGAATAACCTTGCCGGCGGAAACGACGGTATAGAGCAAGCGGTTCTGTTCGCCGTCGCGCACGTCGGCCCAGGATTCTTTCTCGAAGTGAAGCACGAGCGGGCGCGGGCCGGCGGGCATCGCAGCCGGTGCAGGCGCTGTAACCGACGTTAACGGGAAACGCGCGGGTTCGCTGTCCATGGGACGTTCGACGCGAACGAGGCTAGCGGGCGGAGTCGCGGCTGGTGCCGGCGATTTCGCCGGGGCGGGTTCCATCTCCTCGCGCGGCAGCACGGCCTCGGCCGCGGGCATTCCTTCCTCGACCTTGGCGCTCGCCGGCGGCTTGCGCAACTTGATAGGGCTGTCATCGCGGCCCTGCCACCAGATCGCGGCCAGCCCCAGAATCAGGCCCGCCACCACCAGCGTCGTGATCTTGATCACATGATGGTCGACACTCATCTGCGGTGTCGGCACGTGCTTGGCGATATCCACAGGCTTGGCCGCCGAAGGATGACGGTTGTAAAGCCCGATGACGGCCTCGGGTGAAAGCCCGACCAACTGGGCGTAGCTGCGCAGGTAGCCGCGAACGTAGGTCGGGCCCGGCAGGCGTTCGTAGTCCTCGCCCTCGATCGCCAGAATCTGCTTGGGTGCGAGACGCAGCTTCTGCGCCACCGTCTCCACCGACAGACAGAGATCGGCACGCGCCTGGCGCAACACCTCACCCACCGTGGGCTCAGGTGCTGGAGCGGATTCCGTTGCGACGGTCTGTTCCGTGGCGTGCGTCATGGTTTTCTCTTGCCGCTGTTGCGCAGGTATTCCTGGGTTTCGGGCGCGTCTGGAAACCTGCCCTTGAGGCGCAACGCATAGTTACCCTCGGCATTGCGATTTCCGAGGGCGCGCTCGACACGTATTCCAAGCCACAGGCTCTCGGCGGTTTCCGGTCCTGCCTTGGTGTAACGCTCCATAAACCCGCGCGCGGACATTACGTTACCCGATTCGTAGCTCAACCGCGCCATCTGCAACAGCGCCGGTGCGAGCGCCGGATTGCGCTGCAGCGCCTGCCGAAGGTAACGCTCCGCCGCGGCACGGTCCGGTTTTTTCAGCAGGCACAGACCGGCATTCAGGTTCGCGAGCTCGGGCGTCGGATACTGCGGATTGGCGATGGCGCGCTCGAACCACGTCATCGCCTCGTCCACCCGGTTGCGATCGCACAGGAACGCGCCGTAGTTGTGTTGCACGTCAGGATTGATGCCGCCAGTCCTTGAGTCGAGGGCGCGCCGGAAATGCCTTTCCGCCGTGTCATAATTCCGCAACCGCCATTGCAACAGCGCCATGACGTTGTTCGCCTGCGGATCATCCGGCGACAACTCCAGCGCCTTGTCGAGCTTTTCTTTCGCCGCGTCCATCTGCCCCTGTTGCAGATAGCCGGCGGCGAGCTGGATATTTGTGTCGACCAACTTCTGCAACCGTTCCCTGTCCTGGTTCCGTTCTGTCGTCGAGGCGCAACCGGCGATCAACAGGACTGTAAGCGCAAGCAGACCGGTCCGACACCATCGCATGTTGCGATGCTCGCTCATTCCGCGTTTACCGTGGAAGCGGGCCGGCGGCTGCGGCGCGTGCGGTCGAGCACACGCCCGGCAAGCTGACCGCAGGCGGCGTCGATGTCGTCGCCGCGCGTCTTGCGTGTGATCGTGGTCAGACTTTCGGCGATGAGCACATCGCGGAAGCGGTCGATGGCCTCTTGCGACGAGCGCTTGAAACGCGTCGCCGGGAACGGGTTGAACGGGATCAGGTTAACCTTGGACGGGACATCGGATAGCAGCCGCACCAGCTCGCGCGCATGCGCGACGCTGTCGTTCACCCCTTCGAGCATCACGTACTCGAACGTCACCTTGATGCGCGGCGCATCGGCGCAATAGCGGCGGCAGGCGTCGAGCAGTTCGGCAATGGGGTATTTCTTGTTGAGCGGCACCAATTCATCACGCAACTTGTCGTTCGGTGCGTGCAGCGACACCGCGAGACTCACCGGGCACTCCGCGCGCAGCCGGTCGATCATCGGCACGACGCCGGCGGTCGAGAGCGTCACACGCCGGCGCGACAGTCCGTAAGCGAGATCGTCGAGCATAATCCGGATAGCCGCCACGACGTTGTCGAAGTTGAGCAGCGGCTCGCCCATGCCCATCAGCACCACGTTGGTGATGCGGCGCGTGCCGCCGGGTCCGTGCCCGAGCAATTTGCTCGCGAGCCAGATCTGACTGACGATCTCGCCAGTCGTAAGGTTGCGGTTGAATCCCTGGTGGCCGGTGGAACAGAAGGCGCAGTTGAGCGTACAGCCCGCCTGCGACGAAATGCACAACGTGCCGCGATCGGTCTCAGGGATGAACACGGTCTCGATAGCGCTGCCGCCGTCGATTTCGAGACGCCACTTGCGCGTGCCGTCGTGCGCGAGCTGGTCCATGACGATCTTCGGCGCGCGAATCTCGGCGCGCTCCTTGAGTTTGGCGCGCAGCTCCTTGCTCAAATTGGTCATGGCGTCGAAATCGTCGACGCCATGCTGGTGAATCCACTGGAGCAACTGTTTCGCGCGAAACGGCTTCTCGCCGATCTCAGCGACAAACGCCTCGAGGCCGGCGTGATCCAGGTTCAGCAGATTGGTCTTCTCGGCAGACACGGCTTTTCCCGTTACTGGAATAAACACAAATGCGCGAAAATCAACGACTTTCGCGCCTGCAAGCACAAAGTAGTTTAGCTTTTCGGCCTAACTCAAACAATTGCCACGCGGGAATTCGGCTACCGGCGGTCGCGGCGGCGGTACAGCAAGTCAGTCCCAGCGGTCGTCCCGCACCTGAACCATGCCGTTTTCGACGCGCACGGGGAAGGTCGCGACCGGCTCGTAGGCCGGCGGCGCCAGCACCGCCCCGGTCTTGATCGAAAACCGCGCACCGTGGCGCGGGCAGACGATGGCATCGCCCTCGCAGGTCCCGCTTGCAAGTTCGCCACCGTCGTGCGTGCACACGTCCTCGATGGCATAGTACTGGCCCTCGAGGTTGAACACGGCGATTTGCGCATTGTCGATGTTCACCACGCGCGAGCTGCCCGGCGGCAGCTCGGTGGCCGGCGCCACGTTCACCCAGTCGCTCATCGCTCAGAGCATCCCGAGTTCGAGCTTCGCTGCCTCGGACATGCGGTCGGGCCCCCACGGCGGCTCCCACACCAGCTCGACCTCCGCCTGCTTCACGCCTTCGACGGCGCGCACCGTGTCCTGCACCGTCCCCGGAAAGGTTTGCGCCACCGGACAACCGGGCGCCGTGAGCGTCATCAGGACGCGCACGCCCCCCTGCGATTCGTCGATCTCGAGCGCATACACCAGCCCCAGATCGTAGATGTTCACCGGGATCTCCGGGTCGTAAATCTTGCGCAGCGCCGCCACCACGCGCTCGCGCAACCCGGCGACCGGAGCGGTCGCAACAGTGCTATGGGTTGCCGGATTCTGCATGCTGTTCACTCCGTCGTCACGCGCGACGATTCGTTCCTGAGCGCCGCCTGCACCGTATGCCAGGCAAGCGTGGCGCACTTTACGCGCGAGGGATAGTCGCGCACGCCGCCGAGCACGGCGAGCTTGCCGAGCTCGGAACCGTTCGATCCACCGTCGCCCGTCACCAGCCGGTGAAAGCCGTCGAACAATCTCTGTGCCTCCTGCCCGGTCTTTCCCCTGAGTGTCTCGGTCATGATCGAGGCCGAGGCGGTCGAGATCGCGCAGCCGCGCCCCTCGAAACTCACCTCCTCGATCACGCCGGCGTCATTGACCTTCATATAAACCGTCAACTGGTCGCCGCACAATGGGTTGAAGCCGTCGGCACGCCGGTTCGCCGCCGGCAGCTTGTGGAAGTTTCGTGGCTGGCGATTGTGGTCGAAGATGACCTCCTGGTAAAGATCGCGCAGCTCGTCCATCAGCGGAACACCTCGATGACCTTGCGCACCGCGTTCATGAACGCATCCACTTCCTCGCGCGTGTTGTACATCGCGAACGAAACGCGCGCCGTCGCCGGCACGCAGTAGCGCTGCATCACCGGCATGGCGCAATGGTGACCGGTGCGGATGGCCACGCCCTGGTGGTCGAGGATGGTGCCGATGTCGTGCGGGTGGATGCGCCCGAGCTCGAACGACAGGATTCCCGACTTCTCGCGCGCGGTGCCGATGATACGCATCTCCGGAATCTCGGCGGTGCGTTGCGTCGCATAGGACAACAGATCGTGTTCATGCGCCGCGATCGCACCGAGGCCGATGCCGCGGACGTAATCGATGGCGGCGCCGAGGCCGATGCCGCCGGCGATATGCGGCGTACCGGCCTCGAACTTGGCCGGCAGGTCGTTGTAAATCGTTTTCTCGAACGTGACGTACTTGATCATCTCACCGCCGCCGTGCCACGGCGGCATGGCATCGAGCAGCGCCTCTTTCCCGTACAACGCGCCGACGCCCGTCGGTCCGTAAAGCTTGTGGCCGGAGAACACGTAAAAATCGCAATCGAGTGCCTGCACGTCCACCGGCAGGTGCGCCACCGCCTGCGCACCGTCCACCAGCACCACGGCGCCGGCGGCGTGCGCCTTCTCGATGATTTTCCGAACCGGATTGACGGTGCCAAGAGCATTGGAACAGTGTGTGACGCCGACGAGCTTGGTGCGCTCCGTGAGCAGGCTGTCGAGCTGTTCCAGCAGCAATTCGCCGGCATCGTTGATGGGAATGACCTTGAGCTTCGCGCCGACCTGTTCGCACAGCATCTGCCACGGCACGATGTTCGAGTGGTGCTCCATCTCCGAAATCAGAATTTCGTCACCTGCCTTGACGTTGGCCCGGCCCCAGGTCTGGGCCACGAGGTTGATGGCCTCGGTCGCGCCGCGCACGAATACAACCTCTTTCGTGCTGCGGGCGTTGATAAAGTCGCGAATCGTCTCGCGCGTACGCTCATAGGCCACGGTCGCGCGTACGCTCAGGGTGTGCACCCCGCGATGGATATTGGCGTTGTCAAAGCGATAGTAATGATCGAGCGCCTCGATCACTGCGCGCGGCTTCTGGGTCGTGGCGGCGTTGTCGAGATAAACCAGCGGCTTGCCGCGCACCTGCTGGTGCAGGATCGGGAACTCCGTGCGCACACGCGCCACGTCCAGCGCACCCACGGCGGGCTTCACGACATGCAGGCGCGGCTCGCTCACCGGGTTCATATCAGCTCCAGCTCGTTGAGCGAACGCCCGCGAAGCAAGCGCGTCGTCAGCCGCTGCTCGAGCGGCAACCGGATGGCGGCGAGCTTCATGCGCGACAGCACGTCGTTGGCAAAGGCATAGGTAAGCAAATCGCGTGCCGTCTGCTCGTCCACCGCGCGCGAGCGCAGGTAGAAAAGTGCATCGGTGTCGAGCTGGCCGACAGTCGCGCCGTGGCTGCATTTGACGTCATCGGCGTAGATTTCGAGTTGTGGCTTGGTGTCCACCTCGGCGTTGCGCGACAGCAGCAGATTGTTGTTCATCTGCTGGGCATCGGTCTGTTGCGCGTCCGGATGTACCACCACGCGGCCGTTGAACACGGCGCGCGCCATGCCGTCAAGCACGCCCTTGTAGTACTCGCGGCTGGTGCCGCGTGGCTTGGCGTGGTCCACACAGGTGTGGTTGTCCACGTGGCTGCGGCCGTCGACCACGTAGAGGCCATTGAATTCGCATTCCGCGCCTTCAGCGCCGAGTATGTCGTGCAAGTCGTTGCGCGCGAGCAACCCGCCCAAATCCACGGTATGCGAGATGAAGCGGCTGTCGCGTGCCTGGCGCACATACCAGGTGCCAATGTGGTAGCTCTTGGTGCTTTCCTGTTGCAAACGGTACTGC
This sequence comes from Gammaproteobacteria bacterium, assembly GCA_004298065.1. Classification (GTDB taxonomy): domain Bacteria; phylum Pseudomonadota; class Gammaproteobacteria; order Acidiferrobacterales; family Sulfurifustaceae; genus SCRL01. The sequence goes on from SCRL01000058.1 coordinate 106,069, forward strand.
TCGAGCCGGCTGTTGGCACCGAGCGCCGCCTCGGTGACAACGTTCGTGAGATAACGCGCGTCGTCAAGTGCAAGATACTGTTCAATGACCGTCGCCTGCGCGCTCTCTTCCAGCACGACCAGGTTACGTGGCGTCGTCATGACGCTATCCGTGTCGCCGGTGGAGACATAAACGATATAGATCGGCTGTTCCGCGACCGCACCGCGCGCGAGATGCACGCAGGCGCCGTCGGCGAACAGCGCCGCGTTCAGCGCAGTGAAACCGTTCGTGCCGGTCGGCGCGATCTTCCCAAGATGCGGCTCGACAATGTTCGGGCGCGTGGCAAGAATTTCGGCCAGGCTGCCGACGATGACACCGGCGGGCAGCTTACCCACGGACGACAACGCCGGAGCATGACGGCCGTTCACGAATACCAGCCGGTGCGCCGGCAGGTCCGCGAACAGATGGGAGTGGAGTTGCTCGCTGCTGACAGTTGCTAACGCGCCGTTAACGGGCTTGAACAACTGGCCCGCGATCGCGCTGACATTGGTGTATTTCCAGTCTTCGAGGCGCGCCGTAGGGAAGCCGAGCTCGGCGAAGCGTGCTTGCCCTTCCTCACGCAGCGTGCGAATTGCGGGAACGGTTTGGCCCGGCAGCGCAGCGCGTTGCGCGTTGATCGCGTCGAGGTAGAGCGGCCGGCTGTCGCTGACGGGTGCAGTCATGTCACACCTCAGGCCGACGCGCGCGGCGCGTCCTCGGTCACCCAGGCGTAACCCTGCTTCTCGAGTTCGAGCGCGAGCGATTTGTCGCCGGACTTGACGATTTTGCCGTGCGCCAGCACGTGCACGCGGTCGGGCACGATGTAATTGAGCAGGCGCTGGTAATGCGTCACCACGATCATGGCGCGCTCGGGGCTGCGTAGCGCGTTGACGCCGTTGGCCACGATTTTGAGCGCGTCGATGTCGAGGCCGGAGTCGGTTTCGTCGAGCAGCGCGAGCGCCGGCTCGAGGATCGCCATCTGCAGGATTTCATTGCGCTTCTTCTCGCCGCCCGAGAAACCCTCGTTTACTGCGCGGTACAGGAATTCTTCCTTCATCTCCACGAGCTTGAGGCGCTCGCGCACAAGGGTGAGGAAATCCATGGCGTCGAGCTCGCTCAGGCCGCGGTGCTTGCGGATGGCGTTGAGCGCGGCCTTGAGCAGATAAATGTTGGACACGCCCGGCACCTCGACCGGGTACTGGAACGCGAGGAACACGCCCTCGCGCGCCCGCTCCTCGGGCTTGAGCGCGAGCAGGTCCTTGCCCTGGTACGTGACGCTGCCGCCGGTGACTTCGTAGCCGTCGCGGCCGGCGAGAACGTTGGCGAGCGTGCTCTTGCCCGAGCCGTTCGGGCCCATGATGGCGTGTACCTCACCCGCCTTCACCTCGAGGTCGATGCCCTTGAGGATCGGCTTGCCCTCGACACTCGCCTGCAGATTCTTGATGGACAACATGGTTCTACCCCTTTGCAAAAAACCGGTTAACCGACCGCGCCTTCGAGGCTCACGCCCAGAAGCTTCTGCGCCTCGACCGCGAACTCCATCGGCAGCTCCTTGAACACTTCCTTGCAGAAGCCGTTCACGATCATGGACACCGCGTCCTCGGCCGACAGCCCGCGCTGCTGCAGATAAAACAGCTGGTCGTCGCCGATGCGCGAGGTCGTGGCCTCGTGCTCGACCTTGGCGGTCGGGTTCTTGACCTCGATGTACGGGAAGGTGTGCGCGCCGCACTTGTCGCCCATGAGCAGCGAATCACACTGCGTGTAGTTGCGCGCGTTCTCGGCGCCCTTGAGCACCTTCACCAGTCCGCGGTAGGCGTTCTGACCGCGGCCCGCGGAGATGCCCTTGGAAACGATAGTCGAGCGCGTGTTCTTGCCGATGTGGATCATCTTGGTGCCGGTATCGGCCTGCTGGCGGTTATTGGCCAGCGCCACCGAGTAGAACTCGCCGACGCTGTTGTCGCCTTCGAGCAACACGCTCGGATACTTCCAGGTGATGGCCGAACCGGTCTCGACCTGGGTCCAGGAAATCTTCGCGCTATCGCCACGGCAAGCGCCGCGCTTGGTGACAAAGTTGTAGATGCCGCCGCGCCCTTCGACGTCGCCCGGGTACCAGTTCTGCACCGTCGAGTACTTGATGGTCGCGCCCTTGAGCGCCACGAGCTCGACCACCGCGGCGTGCAGCTGGTTCTCGTCGCGCATCGGCGCAGTGCAGCCTTCGAGGTAACTCACGGTGGCGCCTTCGTCGGCGATGATGAGCGTGCGCTCGAACTGGCCGGTCTTGGAGGCGTTGATGCGGAAATAGGTCGAAAGCTCCATCGGGCAGCGCACGCCCTTCGGCACGTACACGAACGAGCCGTCGGAGAACACCGCCGAGTTGAGCGTGGCAAAGAAGTTATCGGTATACGGCACCACGGTGCCGAGGTATTTCTGCACCAGCTCGGGGTGGTTGTGCACCGCCTCGGAGAACGAGCAGAAGATGATGCCCATCGCCGCGAGCTTGTCCTTGAAGGTGGTCGCGACCGACACGGAATCGAACACCGCGTCCACCGCCACGCCCGCGAGCAGCTCGCGTTCCTTGAGCGGGATGCCAAGCTTCTCGTAGGTTTCGAGCAGCTTCGGATCGACCTCGTCGAGGCTCTTGGGCGCGTCTTTTTTCGACTTCGGCGCGGAGTAATAGCTGATCGCCTGATAATCCACCGGCGCATAGCGCACGTGCGCCCACTTGGGCTCGGTCATCGTGAGCCAATGGCGATAGGCCTGGAGGCGCCACGCGAGCATGAACGCGGGCTCGTTCTTCTTGGCCGAGAGCGCGCGAACGACGTCCTCGTTCAGTCCCGGCGGCAACGACTCCTGCTCCACGTCGGTGACGAAACCGGCCTGGTAGTCGCGCTTGATCAGGGCTTCGATGTTCTGTTTGGAGGATGCCATGGTTGACTCCGGTTGATACGGCTCAGGTCGTTGCCGATGCGCGGCGCAGCGGCTTGGGCGGCGCCACGCGCACCGTCTGCGGCTTCATCGGCTGCACCATCTCGGCGAGCGTGACGTCCTCGAGCGCGCGGCGGATGGCGAGGTTGATGCGTTGCCAGTTACCACGCACCGAGCACGAGGTTTCCTGCACGCACTGGCCGGGATTGCTCGAACACTCGGTGAGACCGATCGGTCCTTCGAGCACCGCGAGCACCTGCGCCACCGTGATGCGCTCCGCGGGACGCGCCAGGGCGTATCCGCCCTTGGTGCCGCGATGCGAGGCCACAAGACCGCCGCGCACCAGCGTTTTCAGCACCTTGCTTACGGTCGGCGGCGCGACACGGATCTGCTCGGCGATCTCGCTCGCCGCGTGCAGCCGCCCCGGCTGGCTCGCCAGATAGGTCAGGATGACCGTTCCGTAGTCCGTCAATTTGCTCATCCGCAGCATGCCGATAACCCCGTTTGAATTAGTACTATTCTAGTCCAAGATTAATCCGGACTGCAACGGTACGGTATTCCTCAAAAGGGATAGAGCCCGTGACCGGGCTAGGTGCTGAAGCTTTCGCCGCAGCCGCAGGTGGCCTTCACGTTCGGATTGTTGAAACGGAAGCCCTCGCTCAGGCCTTCCTTCGTGAAGTCCACTTCCGTGCCGTCGAGGTACGCCACGTTGTCAGCCGCCACGATCACTTTCACACCGTGGCTTTCGAACACCCGGTCTTCCGGGTTAATCGCGTCGGCGTACTCAACGGTGTAGGCCTTGCCGGAGCAGCCGACGCTCTTCACGCCGATGCGCAGACCTTCCCCTTTCCCGCGCTTGGCGAGAAAACTTTTGACGCGCTCGGCCGCTTTTTCAGTCAGGTTGATTGTCATGATTCATTTCCCGTATCGGTTTAGACAGCCTCTTCAGTAATTCGTCCGCGCTCAGGCATTTGCCGCCACGCGCGCTTGCCGCCCGGCCAGCACCTTGGCAAACGCAGCCAGGAACGCTTCCACGTCAGCCTCGGTGTTGCTCCAGCCGAGGCTCACGCGCAACCCGCCACGTGCCAGCTCCCGATCCACGCCCATCGCCAGCAGCACCGGGCTCGGGTCGGTGCTGCCGCTGGCGCAGGCCGAACCGCTTGAAACCGCAAAGCCCTGCCGGTCGAGATTGAGCACCAGCGTCTCGCCATCCATGCCGTGCACGCCGAAACAGCTGGTGTTCGGCACGCGCCGCGCCTGCTGCGAAAAAATCTCAATGCCTTCCAGCGCCCGCAGGCCGTTTTCGAGCTGTTCGCGCAGGCGCGCGACCCGAAGCGAATAGGCCGCCAACCGCTCCTGTACCAGCGCCGCGGCGGCGCCGAAGCCGACGATGCCGGCGACGTTTTCCGTGCCCGAGCGTCGCTCTTTTTCCTGGCCGCCGCCGTGCAACAGCGGGTTTAACTCCACGGCCTTGTCCGCGATCAGCGCACCCACGCCCTTGGGGCCGCCGATCTTGTGGGCCGACATACTTAATAGGTGGGCACCGCAAGCGCCGAAATCCAGCGGCAATTTGCCAGCGGCCTGTACCGCATCCGTGTGCAGGAGCGCGCCGTTTGCTCTGGCGATCTCTGCGACAGCGGCAACATCCTGCACCGCGCCGGTTTCATTATTGGCGTACATGACGGACATGAGCGCTGCACCCTTACGCGCCTGCGTGATAAGCGCGTCCCGTTGCAACATGCCCTCGCGATCGACAGGAAGACGTTCGACCTGCCATCCATTCTCGATAAGCGACTCCGCCGACTCGACAACCGAAGGATGTTCGGTAACGCCGATCAGGATGCGTCCCGGACGGTGGCTCGCTGCGACACCCTTGATGGCGAGATTGTTCGCCTCGGTGCCGCCACTCGTGAACACAACCTGGCTTGGATGCGCGTTGACCAGCGCCGCCACCTGCTCACGTGCGCCGTCGATCGCGGCGCGGGCGCGCCGGCCGTGGCGATGGACGCTCGAGGGATTGCCGAAGTGCTCGCGCAGGTACGGCAACATCGCTTCGAGCACCGTCGCCTCCAGCGGGGCGGTGGCGTTATGGTCGAGATAGGCCGGCACGTCGAAAAACTTTTAGATCAGCGCATCACAGCTTGTGCCCGCCCTTCCTGGCGCGAGGCCACTTCCTGCACGTGCGGGCGCGCCACGAGATCGGCAAGCGAGATGCCATTCAGGAATCCGTAGATCTGCTTGCTCAAGTCTTCCCAGAGCTGGTGCGTAAGACAGGTGTCGTCGCCATGGCAGTTCTTCTCGCCTGCGCAGCGCGTGGCGTCGATGTTCTCGTTGATGGCCACCACGATTTCGGCCACGGAAATCTTCGATGGGTGCAGGGCGAGGTTGTAGCCGCCGCCCGGTCCACGAACGCTGTCCACCAACCCGCTGCGGCGCAGTTTGGCGAAGAGCTGTTCCAGATAGGAGAGCGAGATGCCTTGCCGACGGGCGATGTCCGCCAGGGTGACGGCGCCCTTGTCGTAACGCAGCGCCAAGTCGAGCATTGCAGTAACAGCGTAACGGCCTTTGGTCGTAAGCTTCATGGACCTAATCCCATACAAGTTTAAGTCCTATAAAGTCTACTTACCTTATTCTTTTAGTCAACTATTCCCTTTGGGCAGGTCACGACTGCCTTTCGGAGGTACTTCGTCCTCCAGGTTGGCGACGTCGAGCTGGGGTACTTCGAGATTCACCTTTATGCCTGACTTCTCAAGCGCTTCGGAAAGAATCTTCAGTTTGTTATCGACATGATGCATATGGTCCAACATGCAATCGATGGCATGCGCCACCGGATCGGTGGCCTGCCGCGTTTCACCATAGGCATCGAATCCGATGCGTCGGGCCATGGCCTCGCGCAGTTGGGATTTGGCATCGGTTATCTTGGGCTGGAGTGCACGACCCGGTATACCAACCACTGTCACCCCTGCCGGCACGTCCTTCACGACAACGGAGTTTGAGCCCACCCGGGCGCTGTCGCCGACGTGTATGGGACCGAGAATCTTGGCGCCGGCCCCGACGACAACGTTGTTGCCAAGGGTCGGGTGACGCTTTTCCTTCTGCCATGCGGTCCCGCCCAGAGTCACGCCGTGGTAGAGCGTGACATCATCTCCGATCTCAGCGGTTTCACCGATTACCACGCCCATGCCGTGATCGATGAAAAAACGCTTTCCGATGCGTGCCCCCGGATGAATCTCGATGCCGGTGAGCCAGCGGGCGAGCTGTGAAACGAGCCGCGCGATCCACTTGAGCCGCCAGCGCCAGAGACGGTTGGCCAGCCGATACCATAAGAGAGCATGCACGCCGGGATAGAGCGTGATTACCTCCCAGGCCGAGCGCGCAGCCGGGTCGCGCTGGTAAACGCTGTCGAGATATTCGCGAATGGCCCTGAACATGATTCGGAAAGTGCTTGTTTTTATGAGGGAGAGTTTGTCCCAGGCATGATATCAGGATTTACGGAGACTGCGCTCCACTTCCGTAAGGATGCCACGGAGGATATTGAGTTCGTTCTGGTCGAGACCGGCCCGGTTGAAGAGCCGCTTCAGGCGCCGCATGAGCAGCCGGGGATTATTCGGGTCGAGAAAGCGGATTTCGACCAGCACCTCCTCAAGGTGCCGGTATAAAAGGTCGAGCTGGTCCTGGGTCACGGGCGACCCGGCCGCTTCTCCCTCCCCCGTCTCCGATGCGCCCGCGAGCGCCGTCTGCCTCAGCTCGTACGCCAGCACCTGTACCGCGCTGGCAAGGTTGAGCGAGGGATACTCGGGGTTCGCCGGAATGGTAATCACGGCATGGCACCGATCCAGTTCGTCATTGGTCAGGCCGGTGCGCTCCTGGCCGAAAACCAGGGCCACGGTTCCCGTTGCCGCCGCTTCGGCCAGTCGGCGCGCGCCTTCCGCCGGCGTCATGGTCGGCCAGCCGATGCGACGCGGCCGCGCGCTGCAGCCGACAACCAGCCGGCAATCCTGCACGGCCTCCGCCAGGGATGACAAGACCGTCGCCCGGTCGAGGACATCGCCGGCGTCCGCGGCCAGTGCCGCCGCTTCCGGCGCCGGAAACCGCTTGGGCGCGACCAGCGCCAGGCGCGTGAGTCCCATGGTTTTCATAGCCCGTGCGGCGGCGCCGATGTTGCCGGGGTGCGTCGGCCGGCTCAGCACGATACGGATATTGGCCAAGACCCGGATGGCGGGGCTCCCGGTGTCCGGGGGATTAGAGGTCATGAAATACTATGAACCGTGTCGTTGCGCCGATACAATGCCTGCCGTTTTCGCGCCATTCGGCCGCTCTTCCAAAATCCGGGACCGTCATGCATCCGATGCTCAATACGGCGGTGCGCGCCGCGCGCCGCGCCGGCAACATTATTATGCGCCATCTTGGGCGCATCGATACGCTCACGATCGAAACCAAGGGTCGCAGCGACTTCGTGAGCGAGGTCGATCGCATGGCGGAGGCCGAGATTATCCATATCCTGCGCACGGCCTACCCCAGTCACGGCATCCTCGCCGAAGAAACCGGCCAGCAGCCCGGCGACGATTATCTCTGGATCATCGATCCCCTCGACGGCACGACCAACTTTCTCCATGGCTACCCCCAGTTTGGCGTGTCGATCGGCCTGCAGCACAAAGGACGCCTCGAACAGGCAGTCGTCTTCGATCCCTACAAAAATGAGCTGTTTACAGCCTCGCGCGGCGGTGGCGCCCAGCTCAACGACCGACGCATCCGCGTAAGCCGCACCAGCGAGCTCGATGCATCGTTGCTCGCCACCGGCTTTCCATTTCGCTCGCACGATCACCTCGAAACCTGGATAAACACCTTGCGCGCCCTGCTGCTTCGCGGGAGCGACGTGCGCCGCGCCGGGTCGGCTTCGCTCGACCTCGCCTATGTCGCCTGCGGGCGTTTCGATGTGTTCTGGGAATTCGGACTTAAACCGTGGGACATGGCCGCCGGCGCGCTGCTGGTGCAGGAGGCGGGCGGGATCACGAGCGGTCTGACTGGGGAGCAAAATTTCCTGCAGGACGGCCATATTCTGGCCGGTAATCCCCGAATCCACGAGACCGTGCTGGCCACGATCCAACAGCATCTGCCGGCCGAGTTGCGCCACTAAAGACAGGCTCTTCGGTTAAAGAGGCTTGATGCGAGTCAAGGCATGGTGACGTCAAGACCTTAATGTTTTCATGAATTGCGCACTCAGGCGATAAGCGCGCCCGCCTATTCCACTGGAACCGCCCGAACAAGTATCATTTCCGAATTGCACACAGATTTTCTTCAGGAGAACCAGAGATGGCCTACGTCGTCACCGAGAACTGCATCAAGTGCAAATACACCGACTGCGTCGAAGTCTGCCCCGTGGACTGCTTCCACGAAGGCCCGAATTTTCTGGTGATCGATCCGGATGAATGCATCGACTGCACGCTCTGCGTGCCGGAATGCCCGATCAACGCCATCTACGCCGAGGACGATCTGCCGGATGACCAGAAGCAGTTTGTCCAGCTGAACGCCGAGCTGGCCAAGAAATGGCCTGTCATCACGGAAAAGAAGGATTCGCTGCCGGATGCCGCGGAGTGGGAAAACAAGCCGGATAAGATCAAGCACCTCGATCGCTGATACCCCTCCCCGCCCAACAATCTCAAAAAAAATGGCGGCCTTGCGGCCGCCAGTTGGGGTTTTAAAAATTGGGGTGTTGCTGGGTGTTCCTTCTCGGCATCCATTCCTTGAGTAGCTTTCCTGCCGGCTTCCTTGCGGCAGGATTGTTTTTAGACAATCCCTGTTGGCGTCCCTGCCATGTAGGAAACTATATACGCAGTTGCTTTAAAATCAAGAAAATAACCGTTTAATTTAATAACTTTTATATAAATATATTAAATATCAATAAGATACTGTTAATATAAATTTTCAATAAAATGAAAGATTAGTTTAGTTTCCAGAATTATTTCCCGCTCCCGACAGAACGACCCTGTTTCTACCTTCCTGTTTTGCCTGATACAGCGCAGCATCCGCCTGCCGAAGCAGCCAGGCCCCCGCGTCGTCCACAACGGGACTGCCCATGCCCGACAGGCACGCAAGCCCTACGCTGACGGTAATTTTCTGTGGCCGGGATGCACCCTCGCCCAAAGTGGCCTC
>SCRL01000059.1 GCA_004298065.1 Gammaproteobacteria bacterium
AAGATCATCCACGCCGAGGGTGAGCTGCAGGCCGCCGAAAAGCTGGTGCAGGCGGCGGCGCTGATCGGCCAGCAACCGGCCGCGCTGCAGCTGCGCTACCTGCAGACCTTGAGCGGCATAGCCGGCGAGAAGAGCAACACCATCGTGTTCCCGCTGCCGATGGATCTGGTCGCGCCGTTTCTCGAGGCGGTGAAGAAGAAGTAGCTAGTTATTTGACCTGCCAGTAGTCGATCGGCGTGGTGCCGATGGACAGGCCGAACTCGATCGCGAGATAGAAGCCCTCGGCGTTGGGCAGGGTGGCGTTGGTAATGACCACCAGCGCGGCGTTGCCGCGCAGCGCCGTCACCGGCAGCCATTTTTCGCCCACGCGCGTCACCAGCGGCTCGTCCACCATGACGTAGTGCGGTTGCCATTCGCCATCTTTGTTCTGGAAATAGCGCACCTGCACCGCGCACAGCAATGTCGCCTGATTGCCGCTGGCCTGATACAGCTCGACGAGCCGGTCGGCCGGGCGCGTGTCGGAGGCCAGTGCCTCGCCCGGCTTGAGCGACCACTTCTCGCGCGGCTGACCTTGGGTGGGTGATGTCGTCAGGCCGCCCTCGGCCTTGATGGTCGCGCTCACGCGCGGCTTGCCCGGGTCGGCGGATTCGAGCGTGAGCAGCACCGGCGCCGCGGCCAAGGCTGGAGACGCTCCAAACAGGAAGAAAAACAGTAATGCGAGCGTCTTACCCGCCGTGCCGCCAGCCATAATACGAATCATGCCCATGAGCGTAGTGTCCCGCCGCTTGCCTGTCTATCGTTCTTTGCTTGCATCCGTCTTCGGTTTCGTGGCGTTTGTCCTGTGCGCCGGCTTGGCAAACGCCGAGAGCCGCGAGCTGCGCCTGAAGGACGGCACGCAAGTGCCGGTCGAGGTGCACGCGGCGAAGGGGAACGATCTCGTGCTTTGGCTGCCCGCCGGTTTCGGCAAGCACGCGGGCGAGGCGCAGGTGGCCGCGCGCCTCGCGGCGCTCGGAGTCGAGGTGTGGCAGGCCGATCCGCTCGAAGCGCGTTTCCTGCCGCCGGTGGAGAGCAGCCTCGACCAGGTGCCGGACGACGACATCGTCCAGCTCATCGAATACGCCAGGCGCGGCGGCAAGCGCGTGACCCTGCTTGCCTCGGCGCGCGGCGGCATCCTCGCGCTGCGTGGCGCGCGGGCGTGGCAGGCGAAGCATCCGAAGGACGGAAATCTCGGTGGTGTTCTGCTGCTGCACCCGAACCTGTTCCTCGGCCCGCCGGAACCGGGCAAGGAGGCGGAGTACCATCCGGTCGCGGCGCAGTCTCGCCTGCCGGTGTACATCCTCCAGCCGGAGCAATCGCCGTGGCGCTGGCGCCTGGAGGCGACGCGGAAAGAACTGGAGAAAGGCGGCTCGAAAGTTTTCACGCGCGTGCTCACCGACGTGCGCGACCGGTTTTATTTCCGCCCGGACGCCACCAGCGTCGAGGAGGACGTTGCCAATCGCCTGGCCGGAATGCTGCGTGATTCTGTTCAGACGCTGAGCGACGTGAAACTCGCGCAGGCGCTCGCCGCGCGCTCTCCAAAAACACCGGTCACCAAGGCGGCAACTCCGACCGACGACGCCAGGGATGGCGGAGGTAGAGCAACGCAGGGAGCAGTTGCCGAGCGCAAACTGCGCTCATATAAGGGCAACCCTGTCCCACCACCGCTCAAGTTGACCGATCTGGACGGCAGAGTTCATGACCTGGCCGACTACAAGGGCCAAGTCGTGCTGGTGAACTTCTGGGCCTCATGGTGCCCGCCGTGCGTGAAGGAAATGCCCTCGATGCAGCGGCTGAAAGAAAAGATGGCCGGTAAGCCGTTCGCGATTCTCGCCGTCAACATGGCCGAGTCGGAAAACGAAGTGCGGGATTTTCTCGCGACCAAGGTGAAAGTGGATTTCCCGATCCTGATGGACCGCGACGGCGCGGCGCTGAAGGCGTGGAAGGTGTTTGTGTTTCCGACGAGTTTTATTATTGGTCCTGATGGGACGGTCAGATATGGACTTTACGGAGAGTACGAGTGGGATAAGGAAGAGAGCGTAACAATAATCGAAAGAGCCTTTCTAGGAATGTGAGAAATCTTTATTCAAATCAGTTTAAAACAAGGAGGAGCACGCATGGTTCACCTGATTCTTATCATTCTGTCGGTGTTGTTACCGATTAATGCAGCATATGCATCCGATCCGAGGTCTCAATATGGGCGTCAACAGATCGAAAAATATGCTGGTACGTATTTTACTAATGAGCTTTTAAGCGAGCCTTTAATTGAAGCGGAAACTAAACGTCTTCTAGGCGGCGAGTATGGGCATCTTAAAAAGAACATTTCGGCTCGCGCGCCTATTGGCCTAGTTGGCGATGCGCTTTCTATTTCCGGAAATGCCCCACATATGGGCGGTAAGGAAATGGCCATTGTTTGTATTCAAACGTATAAGCTAAAAGTGCATGCAGCCATTTATTCAATGGGGAAGATCACGATTTTTACGGATGCACAACAATACGGACATTTACCATTATGTATCCAGGATTGGATAACCGTAGTTAACTCAGGGTTGGTGGACCGCTTTAAAGCTCCAAAAAATGTTCAGATAACATCTCCAAAGTAAGTATGTTCAATCTGGTACCGGCCGCTTGTTGCGATTCTCGTCCACGGCCACGTACGTCAATACCGCCTCCGTCACCTTTACCACCTCGCCCGGTTTAGGCCAGCGCAGGCCGCGCTCGACATAGACCTCGACATTCACCGTGATCGAGGTCGTGCCGACCTTCGTCACCTCGGCGTAGAAGCTCACGACGTCGTTCACGAACACCGGCGCCTTGAACGAGAAGGCGTTGACCGCGACCGTCACCGTGCGTCCCTGCGCGCGCCGGCTGGCGGCGATGGAGCCGGCGATGTCCGCCTGCGACATGATCCAGCCGCCGAAGATATCGCCGGCGGCGTTGGTGTCCTTGGGCAGCGGCACCACGCGCAGGGTGGCGTGGCGATTAGGGAGCCGGACCTCGTCGGTCATGGCGTCTCCTGAGCGAGCCAGTCGCGCGGTTTGAGAAAGACCTCGTACAGTTTGGCCTCCGGCGTGCCCGGGGCCGGTTTCCAGTCGTAGCGCCACTTCACCAGCGGCGGCAGGGACATGAGGATGGACTCGGTGCGCCCGCCGGATTGCAGGCCGAAGAGCGTGCCGCGGTCGTACACCAGGTTGAATTCGACATAGCGCCCACGGCGGTAGAGCTGGAAGTCGCGCTCGCGCTCGCAGTAGGGCGTGTTCTTACGCTTCTGCACGATGGGCAGATACGCGGGAATGTAGTGGTCGCCGACGCTCTTGAAGAAGCCGAAGCAGTGGTCGAAGTTCTTCTCGTTCAGGTCGTCGAAAAACAGCCCGCCGATCCCGCGCGGTTCGTTGCGGTGCTTGAGGAAGAAATATTCGTCGCACCACTTTTTGAAGCGTGGGTAGTAATCGGGCCCAAAGGGATCGCACGCGACCCTGGCGGTTTGGTGCCAGTGCACGCAGTCTTCCTCGAAGCCGTAATAGGGGGTGAGGTCGAAGCCACCACCGAACCACCACACCGGCTCCACGCCAGCCTTTTCAGCGATGAAGAAGCGCACGTTCGCGTGCGAGGTCGGCACGTACGGATTGCGCGGGTGGATGACGAGCGACACGCCGAGCGCCTGGAAGCTGCGGCCGGCGAGTTCCGGGCGGTGCGCCGTGGCCGAGGCCGGCAGGCCGCTGCCGAACACGTGCGAGAAGTTCACGCCGGCCTGCTCGAACACCGTGCCGTCGGCCAGCACACGCGTGCGTCCCCCGCCGCCTTCGGGCCGGTTCCAGGCATCCTCGCGGAATTTTTCCTTGCCATCTTCCTGCTCGATAGCCGCGCAGATGCGGTCCTGCAGATCGAGCAGGTAGGTTTTGACGGCGTTGATATCGGGCTTGTTCATGTTCAGCCGGGCCTTACCAGTTCGCCGGTGACGGCGTCGCGGATCGGCGTCGGCGCCGGGGCGTCGCCGACGACGTCGTGGATCACGAAATCCAGTTCCCTGCCGAACAGGCGCTCGACCTCGCGGTCGGTGCGCGCCGGCACGCCGCCGCCGCGGTTGGCGCTGGTCGAGACGAGCGCCATGCCGGCGGCCTTGCACAACGCCGCCGCGACCGGATGTGCGGTGACGCGCACCGCGAGGCGCGGGTGCTGGCCGGTGATCCAGCCGGGAACGCTTTCACGCGGTTCGACCAGCCAGGTATGTGGCCCCGGCCAGCTGGCGCGTACGTGTTCGGGAATCTCAGTCACGTAGCGCGCGAGTTGTTCTGTATCGGCGGCGATCAGGATCAGGCCCTTGTCCACCGGCCGGCGCTTCAAGCGCAGCAGCCGCAGCACGGCGGCGCGGTGCAGCGGGTCGCAGCCGAGGCCGAAGCAGTATTCCGTGGGGTAGGCGACGAGACCGCCGCGGCGGATGATCTGGGCCGCCTGCTGCAGCTCGCCCGGGTGCATCTACTTCCCGTACTTCTTGCGCACGGCCTCGTTCTTAGTGAGCACGTCGGCGGCGTTGGCTTTGCGCTCGGCGATCAGGCGCGCGGCCAGGTCCTTGTCCGACAGCGCGATCATCTGCGCTGCCAGCAACGCCGCGTTCTTGGCGCCGGCCTTGCCGATGGCCACGGTGGCCACCGGAATGCCGCCCGGCATCATCACGGTCGAGAGCAGCGCGTCCTGGCCGTTGAGCGCGCCGCCGCCCATGGGCACGCCGACGACCGGCTTCACCGTCAGTGCCGCCACGGTGCCGGCGAGGTGCGCGGCCATGCCGGCGGCGGCGATGAACACGGCGGCGCCGCGGCCGTCGGCGTCCTTCACGTAGGCGTGCGTCGCCTCGGGCGTGCGGTGCGCCGACAGCACGTTGACCTCGCGCGCCACGCCGAGCTTGTCGAGCGTGTCGATGCAGCTCTGCATGGTGTCGAGGTCGGAGTCCGACCCCATGAGAATGGCGACGAAGGGCTTCATGTTGTTAGTTTCCTCGTTGCTCGCGCGCGATGGCGCGGTAGCCGATGTCGGTGCGGTACTGGGCGCCGGTCCAGGTGATCTGTCGGGCCACTTCATAGGCGCGTTTCTGCGCCGCGCCTACGGTAGCGCCAAGGGCGGTGACGCACAACACCCGCCCGCCGCTGGTGACGACGTGGCCGTCCTTCAGCGCGGTGCCGGCGTGGAACACCTTCGCGTCGGATGCGTCGGTCGCCGGCAGGCCCGAAATCGCATCACCTTTTTTATAGGCGCCGGGATAGCCGCCGGCGGCCATGACCACGCCGAGCGCTGGGCGGCTGTCCCACTTGGCTTCAGTCTTGTTCAGCCGGCCGTCGAGCGCGGCCTCGACCAGTTCGACCAGGTCCGATTGCAGCCGCAGCATCACCGGCTGGGTCTCGGGGTCGCCGAAGCGGCAGTTGTATTCGAGCACCTTGGGCACGCCGTCGCGCCCGATCATGAGGCCGGCGTAGAGAAAGCCGGTGTAGGGATGGCCCTCGGCCTTCATGCCGCGCACCGTGGGCTCGATCACCTCGCGCATCACGCGCGCGTGCAGCGCGGGCGTGACCACCGGCGCGGGCGAGTAGGCGCCCATGCCACCGGTGTTGGGGCCGGTGTCGCCGTCGCCGACGCGCTTGTGGTCCTGCGAGGTGGCAAGCGGAAGAATATGTTCGCCGTCCACCATGACGATGAAACTCGCCTCCTCGCCTTCGAGAAACTCTTCCACCACCACGCGATGCCCGGCCTCGCCGAAGGCGTTGCCCGCGAGCATGTCGCGCACGGCGGCGATGGCCTCGTCCACGGTCTGGGCGATGATCACGCCCTTGCCGGCGGCCAGGCCGTCGGCCTTGACCACGATCGGCGCGCCCATCTTTTTGATGAACGCCTCGGCTTGGCCGACGTCGGTGAAATTGCCGTAGGCCGCGGTCGGAATCTGGTGGCGCGCGAGGAAATCCTTGGTGAAGGCCTTCGAGCCTTCGAGCTGCGCAGCGGCCTTCGTGGGCCCGAAGCAGCGCAGGCCGGCGGCGCGGAAGCGGTCCACGACGCCCAGCACCAACGGCGCCTCGGGGCCGACGATGGTGAGCTCGATTTTATTTTGCTGCGCGAACTTGAGCAGGCCGTCGACATCCTCGGCCTGGACTGCAATGTTCTCGCATTTTTTCTCGCGCGCGGTGCCGGCGTTGCCGGGGGCGACGAAAACTTTTTCGACTTTCGGCGACTGCGCGGCCTTCCACGCCAGCGCGTGCTCGCGCCCGCCGCCGCCGATGATGAGGATTTTCATATTAAGAGATTGAACCACAGAGATCACGGAGTACACAGAGTTAAAACCAAATTCAAAATCCTCCGTGCGCTCTGTGCCCTCTGTGGTAAATGTCTTTTCTTAGTGTCGGAAGTGGCGCATGCCGGTGAACACCATGGCGATGCCATGCTGGTTCGCGGCGTCGATGACTTCCTGGTCGCGCATCGAGCCGCCCGGCTGGATCACCGCGGTGACGCCGACTTCGGCCGCCTGGTCGAGGCCGTCGCGGAACGGAAAGAACGCATCCGAGGCCATGACGCTGCCGCGCACTTCCAGGCCGGCGTCGGTGGCCTTGATCGAGGCGATGCGCGCGCTGTAGACGCGGCTCATCTGGCCGGCGCCTACACCAATCGTGCGGCCGTCCTTGCAGTAGACGATGGCGTTGGATTTGACGTACTTCACCACCTTCCACGCGAACAGCAGGTCTCTCATTTCCTGCGCCGACGGCGCGCGTTTGGTGACCACCTTCAGGTCTTTCTCCGTCACCATGCCGCGGTCCATGTCCTGCACCAGCAGGCCGCCGGTGACGCGCTTGAAGTCGAGGCCCGCCGGCCGGGCCTTGTTCCAGGCGCCGGTGGCGAGCACGCGCACATTGGGCTTGCCCGCGAGGATCGGTTTGGCGTCCGCGGCCACCTCGGGCGCGATGATCACCTCGACGAACTGGCGCTCAAGGATGGCCTTGGCGGTAGCGGCGTCGAGCGCGCGGTTGAAGGCGATGATGCCGCCGAAGGCCGAGGTCGGGTCGGTGATGTAGGCGTGCTTGTAGGCGTCCAGAATGCCGTCGGCCACGGCCACGCCGCAGGGATTGGCATGCTTGACGATGACGCACGCGGCCTCGTCGAAGCACTTCACGCATTCGAGCGCGGCGTCGGCGTCGGCGATGTTGTTGTAGGAGAGTTCCTTGCCCTGGAGCACGCGCGCGGTGGCGACACAGGCCTCGGCCGGGGCGTGCTCGACGTAGAACGCCGCCTGCTGATGCGGGTTCTCGCCGTAGCGCAGCGCGTAGGCGCGCGCGACCTGCATATTAAAGGTGTGCGGGAACGCATCGCGCCCGCCGCCGGCATTGATGGCGCCAAGCCAGTTGGCGATGGCGCCGTCGTAGCGCGCGGTGTGTTCGAACGCCTTGACCGCGAGCCGGAAGCGCGTGGCCCCGGTGGTGGCGCCGTTGTTCGCTTTCATTTCGTCGAGCACGGCGCCGTAGTCGGCGCTGTCCACCACGACCGTGACCGCGCCGTGGTTCTTGGCCGCGGCGCGCAGCAGCGTCGGGCCGCCGATGTCGATGTTCTCGATCGCCTCGTCGAGCGGGCAATTCGGTTTTGCCACCGTCTGCTCGAACGGATAAAGATTCACCACGACGAGATCGATCGGCGGGATGCCGTGGCTTTGCATCCCCTCGACATGGCCCTTGAGGTCGCGCCGGCCGAGGATGCCGCCGTGCACCTTCGGGTGCAGCGTCTTCACACGTCCGTCGAGCATCTCCGGGAAGCCGGTGTAGTCCGAGACCTCGGTGACCTTGATGCCGTTTTGTGCCAGCAGTTTCGCGGTGCCGCCGGTGGAGAGAATCTCGACGCCGAAGGCGCCGAGCCCGCGGGCGAAGTCCACGAGGCCGTTCTTGTCGGAAACGCTGATGAGCGCGCGCTGGATGGCAGTCATGCGGGGGCGAGGGAAACCAGGATTTTCGGAGCGGGTATTTTAAACACTTCCGCCCCCGCGGCGCACGCGGCGCCTTAACTTACTTGTCGAGCTTGTGCAGTTTGAGTTTCTTGCGCAGGGTATTGCGGTTGATGCCGAGGATGTCGGCCGCCTTGCACTGGTTGCTCTTGGCGTGCTTCATCACGATTTCGAGCAGCGGCTTTTCCATCTCGTGCAGCACCATCTCGTACACGCCCGAGACCTTCTCGCCGTTGAGGTCGTGGAAATACTTCTCCATCGAACTCCGGACGCAGGCGGCGATCGGCCCTTTGCGGTCGCGGGTCATGCGGCCTCCCGCAGGTCGATCTGCCGATCGAAGAAATCGCGCGTGAGCGCGAGCTGCTCGGCCACGGTTTCGACGCGGTTGACGCCGTGGCGGAACGCGGCCCCGCCCACGAGGCCCTTGCTGTACCAGGAGATGTGCTTGCGCGCGACGCGCACGCCGGTGTGCTCGCCGTAGAACGCGTACAGGTTCTCGAGGTGTTCGAGCAGGGTGTCGCGTACCTCGATGACTGAAGGAGCGGCGAGCTTCGCGCCGGTGGCCCGGTAATGCGCTATCTCCCTGAAAATCCACGGATTTCCCTGGGCGGCGCGGCCGATCATGACGCCGTCAGCGCCGGTGTGGTTAAGCACGTATTTGGCCTTTTCCGGGCTGGTGATGTCGCCGTTGGCGATCACCGGAATTTTCACCGCCGCCTTGATGGCACGGATGGTGTCGTACTCGGCCTCGCCGGTGTACAGGTCGGCGCGCGTGCGCCCGTGCACCGCGAGCGCCTGGATGCCGCAGTCCTCGGCAAGACGCGCGATAGCGACGCCGTTGCGGTTCTCGCGATTCCAGCCAGTGCGAATCTTGAGCGTTACCGGCACGTTCACGCTCGTTACCACCGCGTTCAGGATGTCGGCGACCAGTTTTTCGTTTTGCAGCAGCGCGCTGCCGGCGTAGACGTGACAAATCTTCTTCGCCGGGCAGCCCATGTTGATGTCGATGATCTGCGCACCGTGCGCCACGTTGACGCGCGCGGCCTCGGCCATCATTAAGGGATCGGAACCGACGATCTGCACCGAGCGCGGCTCGGATTCACCTTCGTGGTCGGCGCGCCGGCGCGTCTTGGCGCTGCCGTACAGCAGCGAATTGGACGCGACCATCTCGGACACGGCCATGCCCGCGCCGAGACGCCGGCACAGCACGCGGAACGGCCGATCGGTGACGCCGGCCATGGGCGCGAGGAACAGATTATTCCTGAGTGAATATGGCCCGATTCTCATCATCGGTTTTATTTTGTGTCTCTACCCAGCGGGGGCGCATCTAACCACAAAGGGCAAGGGCTGGGAAGAGGGAAACGGACGAGGGGAAACGGGCAAAAAGCGCGCCGGAATACAACTTAAAGCAGTGTCTTAAAAATCGTTCCGTGCGCGATGGCGGCGATGGTAAATAAGAAACGCGTGATGCGCGTCAACTGACGAAACGCGCGTCTTGACACCGATATTTTTTATTCTGATGCAGCGACGAGGCGTATCTCGTAGCCGACGGCGCGACCGTCGACGTTCGTGACGTCGATCTGCGCGCGCACTGCGACGTTCGGTGTGAGTCCGCGGCTCGTGGCCGGCGTTTCCAGGTATTGCGCGGGCATGAACTGGCGCCGCGCGAGCAGTTTGCCCTCGCTGTCGGTGAGCGCGACTTCCATCAGCGGATACGGCTGCACGGTGTCGGCGCGGTTAACGAGCACCGCGCTGAGTCGCAGCGCGTTCTCGTAGCGCGGGTGCGGTGCCACCGCGGTCTGCGCGAGGTCGATGGGCGGCGCGCCGCGCGGCGGCCTGATGTCGCACCCGAGTTTTTCGCAGTAGAGCGTGAGCCAGGGTTTAAGGCGCGCGTCGCGCGCGAGTTGCGGCGCGTAAAAATACGCCACCTGCGCTGTCAGCAACGCGAGCAGTAGCAAACTGCCGAACCACCACAACGCCGTCGGCATGCGACGGTGCCGACGCGTGAGCGGAAACTCGTTCATCAGCGGCAGATCGTCGGCCGCTGTCTCGTTGCTGGCGCCAGTCGGCGGTTCGATAGGTTCAGTCCGGGTGATTTCCTCGGTCGTGGCGATGCGTGCACTCGTCGCGACGTCGTCGTCGCTCGGCAACGTCTCGAACAGGTTCTGGTCAGCCTGAAAGGCGTTGGCGCAGATACCGCAGCGCACCATGCCGCCACGCGCCTCGAGCTGTGCGGGGCTGACGTGGAACACGGTCTGGCAATGGGGGCAGCGGGTATACATCGCTGATTTCAATGGCGTTTTTGGCCGGCCAGGAGTATCCAGTCGCCGCGCTGGCGGCGCTCAAGCGCGAAGTGCGTCTCGTAGTGTGGCCGCACCATCTCCTCCTGCTCACGCAGTAAACCCGAGAGCGCGAGCCCTCCGCCCGGGCGCACGCACGCCATGATGTGTGGTGCGAGCTCGACCAGCGGCCGGGCGAGAATGTTGGCGATGACGATATCGGCGCTCGCGTTCGCGGGCAAGGCGCCGGGGAGCAATGCGGTGAAGCGCTCGCTCACACCGTTCAGCTCCATATTGCGCTGGCTCACGTCGAGCGCCTGCGGATCGATGTCCACGCCGAGCGCCGAGCGCGCGCCGAGCTTGAGCGCGGCGATGGACAGTATCCCCGAGCCGCAGCCGTAGTCGATGACATCCTTATTAGTGAGATTCTGCTCCGCAAGCCATTCGAGGCACAGCGCCGTGGTCGGGTGGTCGCCGGTGCCGAACGCCATGCCGGGATCGAGGATGACGTTGACCGCCTTGGGATCGGGCGGCGCGAGCCAGCTCGGGCAGATCCACAACCGCTCGCTGATTTGGAGCGGGTGGTAGTTTTCCTTCCACGACGACACCCAGTCTTCGTCGGCGAGCAGGTGGGTCGTGGGCACCGGCGGCTCGACGCCGAACTGTCGAAGTTGGCCGAGCAACTGATTGACGTCGGTGTGTTCGGGAAACAGCGCGGTCACGCGGCTGCGCTGCCACACCGGTGTTTCGCCCCAGTCGGTCTCGACCCAGACGTTGCCGCTGTCGACATGCTCGATGCTCACCGACATCGCGCCGCATTCTTCGAGCGCGTCACCGAGGCGCTGCGCCTGTTCGCGCTCGGCGGGGAACCGGACCTGGAGCCAGGACATGGCCGGCCGGGTCAGAGCCCGAGTTTTTTCTGGAGGTAGTGGATGTTGACGCCGCCGCGCACGAACGCATCGTCGTTCATGAGGTCGCGGTGCAGCGGGATGTTGGTCTTGATGCCGTCCACGACCATCTCCGACAGCGCCACGCGCATGCGCGCCAGCGCCACCTCGCGCGTCTCGCCGTAGGCGATGAGCTTGGCGATCATCGAGTCGTAGTACGGCGGCACGAAGTAATTGGTGTAGACGTGCGAGTCCACGCGGATGCCGGGGCCGCCCGGCGGGTGCCAGCCGGTGATGCGCCCGGGCGAGGGGATGAAGTTCTTCGGGTCCTCGGCGTTGATGCGGCACTCGATCGCGTGGCCGCGCCACTCGATGTCTTTCTGGCGCAGTGACAGCCGCGCACCCGAGGCGATGCGGATCTGCTCGCGCACGATGTCCACGCCGGTGACGAGCTCGGTCACCGGGTGCTCGACCTGCACGCGCGTGTTCATCTCGATGAAGTAGAACTCGCCATCCTGGTACAGGAACTCGAAGGTGCCGGCGCCGCGGTAGCCGATGCGCTCGCAGGCATCGGCGCAGCGTTCGCCGATTTTGTGACGCAGGCGTTCGGGGATGCCCGGGGCCGGGCATTCCTCGATTACTTTCTGGTGGCGGCGTTGCATCGAGCAGTCGCGCTCGCCGAGGTGAATGGCGTTGCCGTGCTCGTCCGCGAGCACCTGGAACTCGACGTGGCGCGGGTTGGCCAGGTATTTCTCGAGATACACCACGTCGCTGCCGAACGCCGCCTGGGCCTCGCCACGGGTGAGCGAGACGGCATTCAGCAGCGCCGCCTCGGTGTGCACCACGCGCATGCCCTTGCCGCCGCCGCCGGCCGCGGCCTTGATCAGCACCGGGTAGCCGATCTTGTCGGCGAGCCGCAGGATTTCCTTCTCGTCGTTGCCAAGCGGCCCGTCCGAGCCCGGCACGCACGGCACGCCGGCGCGCTTCATGGCCTTGATCGCCGAGATCTTGTCGCCCATGAGCCGGATGGTCTCGGGACGCGGGCCGATGAAGACGAAGCCCGACTGCTCGACGCGCTCGGCGAAGTCGGCGTTTTCCGAGAGGAAGCCGTAGCCCGGATGAATCGCCTGGGCGTCGGTGACCTCGGCGGCGGAAATGATGGCCGGGATGTTGAGGTACGAATCCGCGGCCTTGGCCGGGCCGATGCACACGGACTCGTCCGCGAGACGCACGTACTTGGCGTCGCGGTCGGCCTCGGAGTGCACGGCCACGGTTTTGATGCCGAGCGTGCGGCAGGCGCGCTGCACGCGCAGCGCGATCTCGCCGCGGTTGGCGATGACGATTTTCTCGATCTTGGGCACGGGTCGGGGATCGGCTGCTGACGCGCCTATCCCGCGGCCGCGCAGGGGCCGGAGCGGGCTCATGTGAAACGGCTCATTCGATGACGAACATCGGCTCGCCGAATTCCACCGGCTGGCCGTTTTCCTTGAGGATGGCCTTGACCGTGCCGGCCTTGTCAGACTCGATCTGGTTCATCATCTTCATGGCCTCGATGATGCAGAGGGTGTCGCCGACCGCGACCGT